>NZ_KV917381.1:3943284-4546499 GCF_002019795.1 Bacillus alkalicellulosilyticus
TGCAGGGACGGAATCGGACCTTCACTTGCGAGTAAACTTTCCAAAGGACCCACGTTTAACGGTTATATACGGCACTGTTGAATCCGTAGATATTCACACCAAGTTGGTCTATTTAGAAGATAATACTCCAGTTACGTACGATACTCTTATTATAGGACTTGGTTGTGAAGATAAGTACCACGGTGTACCAGGCGCTCCAGAACATACGTTAAGTATCCAAAGCATGAGTGCTACTAGAAAGACCTTTGAAGTGCTGAGCAACGTTAAACCAAATGGCGTCGTATCAATTGTCGGTGCAGGTTTGAGTGGCGTTGAATTAGCAAGCGAGCTGCGGGAAAGTCGCTCTGATTTAACGATTAAGCTTTTTGACCGCGGTGAAATCATTCTTAGCATGTTTCCAAGAAGGCTAAGTAATTATGTGCAAAATTGGTTTCTTGACCATGGCGTTGATGTAATTAATCGTTCTAACATTACGTTGGTTGAGGAAAACATCCTTTATAATCACGATAAGGCAATTGAATCAGATGCAATCATCTGGACAGCTGGAATTCAGCCTAATAAAGTCGTACGCGATTTAGACGTGGCCAAAGATAGCCAAGGTCGTGTAATCATCACTCCACATCACCATTTACCAACGGATGAGAACGTATTTGTTGTTGGTGACTGTGCAAGCCTTCCTCATGCTCCGAGTGCACAGCTAGCGGAAGGCCAAGGGGAACAAATCGTAAGTGTACTAAAAGCAAGATGGACTAATACACCTCTTCCTGAAGTGCTTCCGAAGATTAAACTAAAAGGCGTGTTAGGTTCCCTCGGGAAAAAGCATGGTTTTGGAATGATGGGAGAACGTACGTTAATTGGACGCGTACCACGTGTATTAAAAAGCGGCGTGTTGTGGATGTATAAATATCATAGTGGATGATAAAAAAGCGACCTAGTCGCTTTTTTTAGAAGCAAGGAGCGTAGCCACTGCCTTTTTTTAAGTGTTTTACAAGTGTCTTTCTTGTAAAACACTCGCAGTGTGCGAAGCCCTTGCATATCCTGAATTATCTTGCAAGACATCTATGAATCATATGATTTTTTTATCCTTCTACACTAACAAAAACAGTGACTACGTCATTTTGACGTTGCCACTGTTTTTACGTTTTACTTTTGTTTTTCTTCTATCTTTTCTAAAATCATTTTAAGTTTCGGACTTCCTTCTGCAACAACCTCATCTTCAATAACAACCAAAGGATAAAAATATACATCCGATTGGATGGCTGATGCAAAGCGTTCATCCATATCAGTTTGAGGTTCATAAATATCTACATAGCGAACGAGTATGTTTTTATCAGGATATTTTCGTTGTAGAGCAGCATCCAACCACTCCATCGTATCTTTCGCAGATGGTAAATGTACACAACTTGCACATTTTTCTTCAGCCCCATATACCGTAATTTCTAATGACATCACATGACTCTCCTTCTTTTCTAACTATTGCCATCATACTATCTTCACTTTAAAATGCCAAACCCTTTCTACATTACCTTAGAAAGGCAGAAGAACTTTCTTGAGGCTTGATTATAGATTTTTTCTGTGAGGGATAATATAATGGAAGGAGAGAAAGGAGTGTTACACATGGAAGAAATGAAAGAACAAGTACAAGAAGTTTTAGATAAGCTTCGTCCATTCCTTCTTCGCGATGGTGGCGATGTAGAATTTGTAGATATTGAAGATGGCGTTGTAAAAGTTCGTCTTCTAGGCGCTTGCGGATCTTGCCCAAGTTCAACAATCACTCTTAAAGCAGGTATTGAGCGAGCGTTATTGGAAGAAGTACCAGGTGTCAAAGAAATCGAACAAGTATTTTAATTCAATAAAAGTGTTTTCCTTTTATTGAATTCAGCAATGCGCGACCCGTTGTTTTTATATCCATGTATGAGCGCTTTTCTCATACATGGATGACAACGTGGGAGCCATTGCTTTTTTATGTTTGTTATAGCTAACGGACACAGGAGACCTTATTTTCATAAAAATAGCTTCAAAACATATGTTTTTCGTAAAATAGAGGACTCACAGTCCGTTAGCTTCAGAATTTCTCGTTTTATTGACAAATAGCGGACTCAAGGTCCGCTAACAGAAAAAGAAGGAGTTAATCCGAATCGATTATCTCCTTCTTTTTCTTTATTTTACTGACATCGGAATTTTTTCTACGACAACTCCATTAGCATCGGGTTTTACTAGCTCTGTAGCAAACTGTGGAAATCTTTCATTTAGCTTTGCTTCGAGCTCAATCCCTTCACCTAGCTTCGTAAAGCAAATAATTGCTGGACCAGCTCCACTTAAAGCGGCTCCATAAGCTCCTAGTTCATGAATGCACCCAAGAACGTCTTCTAGTCCTGGGACAAGATCCTTGCGATACGGATGATGGAATACATCACGAACCATCATTTTACCTGCAAGCTCCCAATTTCCTTGAAGAATTGCCGCAACCAACACATTGGATACACTACTTCCTAGAATAGCTTGGCGGTACGGAATTTCTGTAGGCAGAACTCCTCTTGCTTTTTTCGTCATTAATTCTTCTTCTGGAACAAGCATAACAATATCAATCTCAGGTACTCCACAATAGACAACATGTGTATCTTCATCCGTATGAGAACCAATTAATAATCCACCATAAACAGATGGAGACACATTATCCGGGTGACCTTCCCAAAGACTTGAAATACGAACTTTATCTTCATTCGTCAAATTGAGTTCTAATAATTGGTTCGCTAATTCAATTCCAGCAATAATCGCTGATGCGCTACTACCGAGGCCACGCGCTAACGGAATTGTGCTAGCCATTTTAACCTCACACGGAACGGACTCCATCGTCTGGTCATATTTCACCGCCACATGCTCAGCTACTTCATAAATTAAATTATCCTTACCTTCTGGCACACCTTTTACTGTATCGGTTGTAGCTATAAAGCGCCAGCTATCATTTTTTGTAACAGTTAGTGTCAAATAGCGATTTACCGCAATCCCAATCGAGTCAAAGCCTGGTCCTAAGTTTGCCGAGCTTGCAGGTACTGTTATGACCATACTGCCTTCACTCACTGGTGGACACCACCTTTAATATGCGCTAAAAACGCTTCCTCACTGTTAGGTAATACTGTCGGTTTCACTGTAACTGCATCAATGGCTGTGTTCGGGTCTTTTAATCCATTTCCAGTAAGAACACATACAATTTTTGAGCCTTTTTTAATCTCTCCTGAAGCTAGTTGCTTACGAAGACCAGCAATTGAAGCACAAGAAGCTGGCTCTGCAAAAATACCTTCTCTACTTGCTAGTAGTTGGTATGCAGAAAGAATTTCTTCATCTGTTACAGAGTCAATTTTACCGTTAGATTCTGTCGCAGCTGCGACAGCTTGCTTCCAGCTTGCAGGGTTTCCAATACGGATTGCAGTTGCAATTGTTTCTGGGTTTTCAATGATTTCATTTCGAACGATGGCCGCTGAACCTTCTGCTTGGAATCCTCTCATTACAGGAAGACCTGTTTGTTTCTTTTCATTGTATTCCTTGAAACCTTTCCAATACGCTGTAATGTTCCCAGCGTTTCCAACTGGAATCGCTAAAATATCAGGTGCTTGCCCTAGTACATCGCAAATTTCAAATGCTGATGTTTTTTGCCCTTCAATTCGATAAGGGTTTACAGAATTTACAAGTGTGATTGGCTCTTGTTCACTAATTGTACGAACAATGTTTAATGCATTATCAAAGTTCCCTTGGATTTCTAAAACTTCCGCACCGTACATCACCGCTTGAGCTAATTTCCCTAATGCAATTTTCCCTTCTGGAATAACAACGATACAACGAAGTCCCGCTCTTGCACCGTACGCTGCAGCTGCTGCTGACGTATTTCCAGTAGACGCACAGATGATTGTTTTACTTCCTTCTTCTTTTGCTTTAGCAACGGCCATAACCATTCCACGGTCCTTAAATGAACCAGTAGGGTTAGCTCCCTCTACTTTTACATAAACTTCAACGCCCCATTCCTCAGATAAATTAACAAGAGGAATTAATGGCGTGTTTCCTTCTCTTAATGATAACATTGGTGTATTTTCATTTATTGGTAAAAAATCCTTATATTCTTCTAATAAACCTTTCCAGTGACTCATGTTTATTTGCCTCCTTCAACGCGGTAACTGCTCTCAACGGACTGCACTACGTCTAATTCGTTTAATCGTTTATAAATGTTTTCATATGTTTTCTTAGTTGTTTGATGAGTAATAATAATGATTTCAGCTAACTCCGTTTCTTCAATAGGGAGCTGTAGTAATTTTTCAAAACTAATATCATGCTCAGCAAATAAAGAAGTAATCGAAGAAAAAGTTCCTGCTTTATCAGCGACATGGAGACGTAAGAAATACTTTGATTCAATTTCCTCGTCAGTCTTTAATTGTTTTTCATGCAATGGCGCAGTAATGCTTCTTCCGGTTACACCAAGACGCATATTTTTCATAACTGTCACTAAATCTGAAACAATCGATGTTGCTGTCGGTAATGACCCTGCACCAGGCCCGTAAAACATTGTCTCGCCTACCGCTTCACCGTACACATAAACGGCATTGAACTCATCATTAACCGCAGAAAGTGGGTGCTCATTAGGAAGAAGTGTTGGTTGAACACTTACTTCAACTCTTCCTTCATTACGTTCTGCAATTCCAATTAGCTTAAGCGTATAGCCTAATTGCTCACAATAATGTAAATCATCCGTTGTAACTGTTGTAATCCCGCGGACCACGACATCTTCTAGATCAATATCCATTGAAAATCCTAATGTCGCTAAAATCGCCATTTTGCGGGCAGCGTCAAGACCTTCCACATCTGATGTTGGATCGCTTTCAGCAAATCCTAACTCTTGCGCTTCTTTTAGAACTTCATCATACGAACTTCCGAACTTACTCATTTTTGTTAAAATGAAGTTTGTCGTTCCATTGACGATACCCATCATTTTTGTAATGCGATCTGATGATAATCCTTCAACAAGAGTACGGATAATTGGAATCCCGCCCGCAACGCTTGCTTCATAATATAAATCACAGTTATTTTCAGAAGCTAATCTTAAAAGTTCCGCACCATGTAATGCCATTAAATCTTTATTTGCAGTTACTACATTCTTTTTATGTTGTAGTGCTTGAATGATATACTCTTTAGCTTCCTTAATGCCACCCATTACTTCAATGACTACATCAACTTCAGGATTGGCATATACATCTTCTGCTTTTTCCGTGAGCTTCTCTTCGTCTATTTCAACCGAACGTGGTTTATTTATATCTCGCACAAGTACCTTTTCAACCGTAATTGGGCAGCCCACTTGATGGATAAGTTCCTTTTGGTGGCCTTCGATAATTTGAATGACCCCACTACCAACTGTTCCTAACCCTAATATTCCAACTGAAATGCTCTTTTCCATCCGTATCCACTCCTGCCACATACTATTAATCTATAAAATGTATTCCTTAGAAATACAATTGTGTTTTTATAATGGACATTATATGCTTTATTGCGTATGTTTACAATACTGTTTTGAAAAATAATGAAAAATCCGCTAATGTCTAAATTATTATACCATAAGCTTGTCCAAACAACCGATATTTTACATGTTCAAATCTATCCATCAACACAAAAACAATGGTTGCCAAAAGAATTATCCCTTTGGCAACCAACACAGTATTTATCTTAAGTATGGTTGCCTTTCTTGCAACCAGTCAACCATCGGTAAATTCCCCTGATACGTAGGCAATTGAAGTTCGGTAAAAAACGACCTCAAAAATTGTTCATTCTTAATTTCCTCATCAAGTACCGTTATAAATTGCTTTGCATAATACTCTTGAGATGTTGACAAATGATAGCGATAATACCCCTCTACTACCTCAAAGTAATGGAGCGGAAACAACAAACGGGCATAAACCATTCTCCAACTATACTTTGATAAAGGCCGTCTTTGTTCATAGCCATCAAGGAATGAAACAACCTCAGAAAAGGAAGCTTTCTCTTCAATGATTTTAAAACGAATCCATTCAGCTACATCTCGACTTGGATGGTCATAAATAAACTCTGAAGGTAATTTTACATATGTTTCTGCTCCTTCTTCTGGACAAAGCCATGAAGAATCGGTAAAGCGTTGGTGGCAAATGACAGCCTCATCTCTCGACCTGTATTGTTCATCTATATCACTATCGACGACATACTGCATTGCGTTTTCACATAATCCCATGTAATAAGGAAAGGTTAACACAAACGCCTCATCTATCTCATTCCGAGGTTGTTTAAATACTTGATTATACCAGTTCTCTAGTTGTTGGAGCCTCTGTTCCCAAAGTTGCTTCCATTGCCCATAGTATTGTTGACTTTTTCGATTCACTTGAAAGTTAATTCCACAGTCGTGAAAGTAGGCTAGCCTTGCACCTAACTCCATTGTTGAAAAATCTTTTTTTTGGTCCGCTACTGTTGGAAGATAAATAAGATATCCTTCATCCCCATCAATCTGAGCAGAAACTTTCTTTTGAACTGTATATATGAACTGGCCAACTAAGTTCTCTCCATTTTGAGTTAAATGTTGAGCCATTTTCATTTGTTCATCTACTGGGTATCCACTCGTTTCAAGATGAGGTATAAAGACATACGTATTTCCATTCGAACGAAACGCTTCATAATTCCCAACAATGAAACGGTCCTCACAATATAATTGATAATGGTCATATATGTTCCTTTCAAACAAATCAACCCACCCCTTATGACAAAAATGTCCTTACTGATGTTTATGCAAAACAAAGTATGATTAAAGCTATAATTCCATAAACTGTTCATATATGGACATTTTTTTTCGTAAAAACGGGTAAAGAACAGAAAATCATAAATGAGGTGGTCAATCTGAGTAATTATAATCAATCAGGGGAAATCGAAAAAATCGCACGTAAATGGTTACATGACAGAGGCGTTACTATTGAAGATATTGCGGACCTAGTTTATTTTCTTCAAATTAAATTTGTCCCTGATTTAAAAATTGAACAATGCACAGAACACGTTGAAAAAGTATTACGAAAACGCGAAGTTCAAAATGCAATATTAACTGGAATTCAACTTGATATTTTAGCTGAACAAGGAAAACTTGAAGAGCCTTTACAAAACATTATCGAAACCGATGAAGGCTTATATGGCATTGATGAAATTGTAGCTTTATCGATCGTAAATGTTTACGGTTCAATTGGTTTTACCAACTATGGCTACATCGATAAAATTAAACCCGGCATCTTAGAAAAGCTAAACGATAAAGAAGGCGAACAATGCCACACATTTTTAGATGATATTGTAGGCGCAATAGCAGCAGCCGCTTCAAGCCGTCTCGCCCACAGCTTAGCAGGAACGGAATAAGAAAAACCGCAAAGCGGTATTTGATTAATTGCGATGTGCGGAGCCACTGCCCTCTTTTGAAAAAGTGCTTTAATAAGTGTATTTCTTATTAAGTACGCGCAGTGAGCGAAGCCATCGCCCTTCCTGAACTAGCTTATAAGACATCTATGAGCGAGCAACTAAATTTTTATACTTTCCTATCAGTTAAAAAAACCTCTAGCGGTCCTTTTAAAAAAAACGACAGAGTCGGAAGCCACTGTAAAAGTACAAATCAACTTTTTCAGTGGCTTTGATTTTGATGCTATCCTAAGCAAGGTATAAATACAAAGAAATAGCAAAGGATAACATATAGTTCTAATTAAGGAGAGAAAAACATGAGGGTCAACCACCAAACTAGACTAACCTCTTCGGAAATTGCAGCTCTTTGGAGTAGTTGCCAAAACAATAGTATGTCAGTCTGTGTTTTTAAGCACTTTTTGCAAAATGTAAATGATGATGAGATGAAATCAGTTTTACAATTTGCATTACATATAACAGAAGAAAACCTTATCCAATCAAAAAATATCCTAAAAGAGGACAACCAGCCTATCCCAGTTGGGTTTTCAGAGCAGGATTTAAACCGAAATGCCCCCCGTCTATATTCCGATACGTTTTACCTCTATTATCTAAAGAATATGGCAAAGATCGGATTATCCGTATACGGCGTGGCTTTGGCGACTTCTGCAAAATAAAGTGTTCGTGATTTTCTAAGTCAGGCGATACAATCCTCAACGGAATTGTATAATAGAACAGCTAATGTGTTGTTATCAAAAGGCGTATTTGTAAGGCCTCCTTATGTGTCAACGCCAGATGAAGTTGATTTTATTGAAAAAAAGAACTATAAAGGCGGTCTATTAAGTCTTAATCCTAGAAGAATAAATGTTGTTGAAATTACTCATGTTTATGCCAATGTTGAAACAAACCTAATTGGACAGGTTCTTTTAACTGGACTCGATCAAGTAGCAAAATTTAAAGAGGTCCGAAAATATTGCAATAGAGGACTAGAAATAGCAACCAAACACGTTTCGCTTTTTTCGAAAATATTAACTGATGATGCCATCCCTGTCCCAATGCCATCAGACCTTGTTGTTTCTAATTCCACGGTTTCACCATTTTCAGATAAGCTAATCATGTTTCATACATCATTGTTAATACAATCGAGTACATCGAACTATGCGACAGCTGCTGCTGCTAGTTTAAGAACTGATATAGCCGCAACGTACGCTAGCGCCACAGCAGAAGTCACAAGCTACGCTAATGATAGAATTAATATCATGATCGATAATAGCTGGTTAGAAGAACCTCCTCAAATCATAAATCCTAAACACTAACGATAAACAAATTGAGACATTTCACAGTATAAATTCAGGTTTCACTAAAAATACGCTTGGATCCCTAAGCGGAACCCATGCGTATTTATTACTAAAAATAACTATTAATCACAAATTCCATTCCACTAAAGAATCGATTGAATAGGTAGGTTTTTGCTTAATGCTTTCAAGGTGTTCCTTTGTTGTGACTCCAGTATGGACGAGCAAAGTGTCAATCCCTGCACGAATTCCTGCAGTTATGTCTGTATCATAATTATCACCAATTAGCAGTGTGTTTTCCTTTGGTACCCCAAGGATTGAAGAAGCTTGGTCAATAATAATCGCTTCAGGCTTGCCAATAAAAATCGGCTTCTGGCCAGTTGAAACAGAAATGACAGATGTCAAAGCACCATTTCCCGGAACAAATCCCCGCTCTGTTGGAAGGGCAATATCACTATTCGTTGAAAAGAAAGATGCACCGGCTCGAATGAGTAAACACGCTTTTGCTAGCTTCTCATATGTAATCTCTCGGTCAATTCCAATAACGACGGCCTCAGCATCATCTTCAACAAGCTCAAATCCCTTTTCAAGCAACGCTTTTTGTAAACCTACTTCGCCAATCATATACACCCTTTGTACACTATACGATTCATGTATGAACCTTGCTGTCGCTTGACTTGTTGTAAAGACATGGGCAGGAGTCGAATGAATTCCCATACTCGTAAGTAAATCAGAAACTTGTTCTGGTGTCTTTGATGAATTGTTTGTGACGAATAAATAAGGTAGTCCTCTTTCATATAAACCATTCACAAACGTTACTGCTGCATCAATCTTTTCTTTCCCTTTATAAACGGTACCGTCTAAATCAATTAAAAACCCTTTATATTGCGACACCTTCACCCACTCCTACTCTTTTTCTGTATTTGTAATTTTATAATTGCAATGTGACGTATTATCAATGGCCATGCATGCTTTACATTCTACTTTTACAGAACCAAGTAGTTCACTAAATAATTGTTGTTCACACAAACAAGCAATTGGGTATTGCTTTGCTATCTGAGAAATTGGGCAATTAAATTCCTTAAATATATAGGAATCATCTGTTTCTTTTTCGACTTCCACCATATACCCGCTGGCATTTTGAATCGCTGCAAGTTCGTATACTCGTTTTTCAAAACTTTTGCCTTGTACACGAGGGAAGTACTCTTCTTTCATCCTTGCTTTTCTTTTTGCAAACAGATGGTCAACCATTTCTTTGCCGTTCATTTCTTCTATATCACGTAGCAAATCTAGTGTAACATTAGCATAATTACGTGGAAATGTTTCTTGCCCTGTTAGGGTTAACGAAAATAAGGCACTTGGTCGCCCCATCGGTAGACGAATAAGCTCAGAGGTTATCAAGTTTTCATTTTCTAAGGAATGTACATGCCGTCGTACTGCCATTTCGGTAATGTCTAGTTCTTTTGCTAAGGAGGTTACTGACAGTTGACCATGTCGATTTAACAGCTCCAATATCTGTTCTTTTGTTGTTGGATACTGCTTCCCCATCGTAATAACCCCTTTCAATAGCCTTATTTTTCTGGTAAAAAGGCTGAAACTGGACCTAGCTCTTTTTCTATATAGCTACGAACATTTTTGGAAAACGTCGTTATGGCTTTTTCATGATTGGTTAACAAACTTTGCAATTTGGGATGGTTTATATCAGTATATGAATACACTAACACCTTACGAAAGCGAATGACCTCTTTAAGCGATTCTGCTTCCTTTGTTGAAACGACCTTTTCGTCCTCCAAAATATCAACAATGTCCTCGTAACTACCTGGATCTCGCATGATAAAACCGTCAATCATTTGATTGCCTACATCTATAATTCCTTCAATTAAGAGCTGAGCTATTCTTTCTAAGCCTAATTTATCAATTGGTTTGTTCCATTCCTCTTGTGAACTAAACCACGTCCAGCATGACTCCATGTATGTGAGCGTTTCTTCAATTTTTTCTCGATCTACAAAATACATCGTAATCACCCTTATCTACATTCTCTTCATAGTATAGCATAATCTTTCGTGCGGTTTTTACTAGGAAGATTTAATAATAACATTGTCCATTTTTGAATAGGATGAGAAGAGATAAGAAAATGACTTCTTCTGAGGAGGACACTATGAGACAAAAGAAAAATCCGCTTATGATTCTACTTCCACTTATCATTGTCCCCCTGATATTTCTAATTATTTTCGTTATGCCAAGCGAAGCAAATCAAGCCAAAAAAACGGCAAAAGACTTTTATAAGTATGAACAAAATTGGGATTTCTCGAAATCATGGGAGCTCTTACATTCCTCCGTTCAAGCTAAATTTCCACGGAGTTCGTATATCCAAGACCGGTCACATGTTTTTATGAACCACTTTGGTGTCGATACATTTTCGTTTTCTTTAAGTAACCCTAAAAAATATAAAGAGTGGAAAATGGATGATGATGGGGAAATATATGACTTAGTTTATAAAATTGAAGTTACAAAAAAATACAACAGTAAATACGGTTATTTCGAAATCAACAAAGATGTGTTCGTCCATAAAGAAGAAAGTCGGTGGTCAATTCTTTGGGATTATAAAGAAAGATAATCACCCTTTCATGCAAAAACTTTGTGTAACCCCTTCATTTTGGTAAAATGAAGAATAGACATGGAAATCAAACGTAAGGGGGCACTTCAACTATGTCAGAACGCTTTTATTTATATGATGATACAGAACAAACAAAAACTCGGTTTGTTAGCTTTATGGGAGAAAATCAAAGGTTTGATTTAGCGATAACATCTACTTCAAGACACTATGGCAAACATTTAGTACTTGATATGCAATCAAACCGATTTGCCATACTCGGGCAAGATGATTTAGAGGAACCAGGGTATTTAGAACACGCTTATAAACTAAGTGATGAAGATACTGAAGAATTACGTTCTTTTTTATACGAAATCATTTAAGTGTAAAAACCACTTCCTACGGAAACCTTAACGGTAGGAGGTGGTTTTTTTGGACCATAAAGATAAAGAAACAGAAAGTTACACCGATTTCTCCAATGTTGAAACGATGAAAAACTATGTCCTTCCTGAACCATTCCCAGAAGGACCATATGGGTCTCCGATTAATCGTCCATTAGGAAAAAGTACTCCTTGGAAGCCAGGTCAACGTTCGTATAGCGCATTTACCTATGAAAATAAAAACTTACACCAAAACTTACCACGTAAGTTCCCGGGGGCACACCCAACTCATGACGACCCTGATAAAAACGAAGAACCACCTTATACTTCTGGATAATGAAGAAAAACCGGGCAAAAACGCCCGGTCCTTTCAATTCTTCCTCCTAACCTAAAACCGACAAGGTATTCTAAAAAAAATCCCAGCAGGAAATATCCTCTGAGATTTATTACTACACTGCAGTTTTTTTATTTTTTGGTTCCTTTACTTTCTTTAACACAAAATAAGCACATCCAAAATTACAATACTCATATAAGTATTCTGGCAACGTACTGATTTTTGTATCAAACGTCGATTTGCGATTAGTGTCTTCGAAAAAACCGCGCATGCGAAGCTGACTATAGCCCCAGTCTCCCACAATATAATCATATTTATTGAACACTTCACTATATTTTGCTTTAAATTCCTCTTCGTTCCAGCCATCTCTATAATCTTCAATTAGTTCAAAATTGACTCCTTGAATTCGAATCATACTTGAGTGACACCTCACCTATTCTAAACTCTACTCTCTATAATACCATATTTCCTTACATAAACGAAGGTCTCTCCATTTTTTTCAATCAGTAAAATCAATGATTTCAGGTCAATCTATGCATAAGAGGGGAGGATTCTACATGAAAAAAGCGTTATTAACTGGTTTATGTGTTTCATGTTTACTTGCAACCGGGTGTCAAGCCATTGGTCAAAACAGTTCCCCACTAACAGAAGGTCGAAATACGACTTACAATCCTACTGGTGGAACAAACAGCATCATCCAAGTAGACCAAGCAAACCAGACATCTGAAGAACGAACTAAGTTTGGTTATGTACGTCATCAAAAAGCTATGACACAACAACAAGGTCGTGAGCCAGAAGCCGCTTATTTCGACCGTACTCTTTTAGCTGATGCGATAAGTAAAATGGCTGTATATATCCCTGGTGTAGAGGATTGTGCCACATTGGTAACCGATAAATACGCCCTTATCGTATATGACGGAAATCAAAATGTCGAAAACTATAATCAAACAGAACAAGTATATTTAACAGCCGCTTCCGTACTACCACGACATTATGATGTGTACATTTCCGACAACCCAGAAATGTTCGAAAACATTGAACGTTTTGGTGCGTTAGGTTCTCATTCACCTAATGTCGATAAAGTACTCGAAGCAACAATTAATGGGATGATAAATGGTGATGGAGGAGAAATGAACGAGCCACTTCCAGAAAACTCACCACAACCAATGATGTAAAAGTAAAGTGAGGCTGGGACTAACTAAATCACTGCAATGACTTCACTCGCCATAAAGCCAGTTGTGAGAATACACTCACAACTGGCTTTTTAAGAAAGTGACGGTTCGGTTTCGCTCATGGTTTTAGCTATACAACCTTTATTCCACCCTGTTTTCTTTACTGCGCTTCTCTAGCTGCTTCTCGAACTTGAGCTTCATTTACTTGTTCATCTGCATGATAAGATGAACGAACCAATGGACCTGATTCACAGTGACTAAATCCTTTTTCAAGAGCCATTTCTTTAAACTCATTAAATTCCTCTGGCCGATAATATGAAATAACCTTTAAGTGTTTTTTCGTTGGCTGTAGGTACTGTCCAATCGTCATAATATCAACGCCATTGGCGCGAAGATCATCCATTGTTTCAATGATTTCCTCTTTTGTCTCTCCAAGTCCAATCATTAAACTCGATTTCGTTGGAATGTCTGGATGAAGCTCTTTTGCTCTTCTTAAAAACTCTAACGAACGCTCGTACGTAGCACGGGCTCGTACAGAAGGCGTAAGTCGTCTGACCGTCTCAATATTATGGTTTAAAATGTTAGGTCGTGCTGCCATCAACGTTTTTAAATTATCGATGTTTCCCATCATATCAGAAGGAAGAACTTCAATCGTTGTAAACGGATTTTTCCTACGAACCGCTTTGACCGTCTCCGCGAATACATGCGCGCCGCCATCTTTTAAATCATCACGGGCAACTGCGGTAATTACGACATGCTTTAAGCCCATCGCTTCAACAGAGTCAGCCACTCTTTCTGGCTCTTGTAAGTCCAGTTCAGTCGGTAAGCCTGTTTTTACAGCACAGAATCTGCAGGCTCTTGTGCAGACAGAACCTAAAATCATAAAAGTAGCCGTTTTACGAACAGCCCAGCACTCGTGAATATTAGGACATTTCGCTTCTTCACAAACGGTATTTAACTTTTGTTCTCTCATCATTTTCTTTAAGCCAGTATATGAATCATTTGTATTTAACTTTATTTTTAACCAATCCGGTTTACGTACATAATCTTCTTTCTTAGCCATTTTGTTCACTCCAATTTCCATCAATACTATTAATGTAACATTTTTTTAAAGTAAATTCCAAATAACTATCTTAAATTGCCATCAATTTACTATGATTATTTTGGACGAATTAAACAAAACTACAACTATTGATAATGTCAGAAAGGAGCATCGCATCGTTATGAAAAAGAGTGCAATATTCCTTTTAGTCTTTGTCCTTTTCATTACGTCTACAGGCTCGGTTACGTTGGCTGCAGAGGAATTGAGCTATGAGGAAAGAATCGAAAAGAGAATGGATTTATATAAAAGCATGGAAGTTGTTACGAATATTCCATGGTATTATCTAGCTGCGGTTGATACGTATGAAAGAGGTTTACGAAAAGCATTAAGAGACAGACCAAAAGAACCAGGTCTAATCGGAATTTATTACTCCAAAGACACTTGGTGTGGCGCCATAAACCCTAACCAAGAAGATACGGATCCGATTACGATTGGGTTATTTGGGGGCATTGGACTTGATGGCAATGGTGACGGCATAGCCAGTCTCGAGGATGATGAAGATGTTCTTTATACTATGGCTAGGTATTTAGAAAGCTACGGATTCGATAAAGAAAACATCAGAATTGGGTTATGGGAGCATTATCACAGAGAACAAACGGTTAATATTATCATGGGGCATGCAAAGGTATATGAGAAATTTGAAACCCTTAACGTCGATAATAACGTATTCCCTGTACCATTAAATTATAACTATAGCTACCGAAGTACATGGGGAGACCGTCGTGGCTGGGGTGGACGAAGAATTCATGAAGGAACAGATATCTTTGCTGGGTATCATACTCCTGTAAGAGCTACTTCATACGGTGTTATTGAAATCAAAGGTTGGAATAAGTATGGGGGTTGGAGAGTTGGTATCCGTGACATGGATAACGTCTACCATTATTACGCTCACCTTTCTGGGTTTGAAAAAGGGGTAGAAGTCGGTGAAGTCGTTGAACCTGGACAAGTTATCGGCTATGTCGGAAGCTCCGGTTACGGAAAACCAGGAACTCAAGGGAAATTCCCACCACATTTACACTACGGAATGTACCGCGATAACGGTCTTACCGAATGGTCATTTGACCCATATCCATCCCTTCGTTCATGGGAGAAAAAAGAAAGAGCGGCGAAGCGTAGAAGGTAATAATTTGCAAGAGGGTGAGACAAAAGGTTGTTTTTACCTTTTGTCCCATCCTCTATTCATTTTATCACTCTTCTTGCTCTTGTCCTCTGTCTTGCTCAACTGCTTCTATAAGGTCGGATTGATTTATAATTGCTGGTGTAAATCCTTCGCCTCCAACATTGTAATACTCAGGTACTCTTCCACTGACAAAAACAATTCCAATTGGAACGGATGTAGAAACAACTTCTGCATCTGTCGCAAACGGAATGACTACTTGAACATCGACTGCGATATCCAAATAAAGTGTAATCGTTGTATTGTTAATTCCTGTTGGTTGTACATCAAGTGAAATATCAGGCATGACATCGCCAATCATCGTAAACTTTACAGGAACTAAAGGTCCTAGATGAGCTAATAAGGCATTGTCTGTTGCCTGACCTAACGGAATTGAATAAACAATCCCATCTTGATGTGCCATATTCTCATTAAAATCTATTTCTACATTATCCGGAATTCCCGTAAGCTCCTCTAATCGGCCTTCTTCTACCATTTTCAAAAACCGCTGTACCCTGTTAGTTGCTTGGGCTAATACCCTTGTATAAATAGTAGGGTTATAAACAACTCCTGTAATATACCCTTCTGCATCCGTATCAATATGAACTAATTCATTTACATCGATTCCTTCTACAATATGCTTATTTAAGGCATCATTAATTGCATATGTACCTATTTTTTGCGTTTCATTTTTTGCAATTGTAATTAAGGTTGGCCGTATCCCTTTTTCAACTATCCATAACCCTTGTACGGTTAATATAATAAAAATAACAAAAGAAATTAAAAACATATACCGAAACGGGAGAGGCCCTTTTTTTGATGTTGGTCGTGGTTTTTTAATTTTTAGCACAGAAAAACCCCCCTTTACCTTAAAGTTATGCAAAGAGGGGACGAGATTGACCTGCTATTTTAAATTATTTTCTATCATACACCCGGAAATAATAGTCATATACATTTTTTTCATCTTTAATGCCTTTTTCTTCAGAGACTAATTCCCACTTCTCTTGGTCAATTTCAGGGAAATATGTGTCTCCTTCTACTTCCTCATCAATAAAGGTAATGTACAATTTATCGACATTGTCCATTAATTCTTTAAAAATGGCTGCGCCACCGATAACAAACAACTCTTCTTGTTCACGTTGCTTAGCCAAGGAGAGAAACTCCTCAATTGAATGGAGAACGGTACATCCTTCCATTGTAAACTCTGAATTTCTCGTAATTACTATATTTTCTCGATTTGGCAAGGGCTTTCCAATCGAGTCAAACGTTTTTCTTCCCATTACGATAGCGTGGCCTGTTGTCACCTTTTTAAAATAAGCTAAGTCGGCAGGAAGTCTCCAAGGCAAGTCATTGTCTTTTCCTATTACATTGTTTTTATCCATTGCTACGATAAATGAAATCAAATCAAAATCCTCCTTTAGCTACACTGCAACCGGTGCTTTTATTGCAGGATGAGGTTCATACCCCTCTATCTTAATATCTTCAAGCTCAAAATCGAACACTGACGTTTTTTCCATATTTAAAGTAATCGTCGGGAATGGCTTTGGCTCTCTTGCCAGCTGTGTTTCAATTTGCTCGATATGATTTGTATAAATATGGGCATCTCCAAGCGTGTGAACGAAATCTCCCACACCTAAACCACACTCATGAGCAATTAAATGCGTAAGCAATGCATAACTCGCAATATTAAAAGGAATTCCTAGGAAAATGTCAGCACTTCTTTGATATAACTGACACGACAATTTACCGTCAATCACATAAAACTGGAAAAGCGTATGACAAGGTGGCAATGCCATCGTCGGCACATCCTCCGGGTTCCAGGCAGAGACAATGAGTCTTCTAGAATCAGGATTTGCTTTAATCGTATCAATTACATCCTGAAGTTGATCAAGCGTTTCTCCGGCCGTTGTCTTCCACGCTCTCCACTGCTTCCCATATACATTTCCTAATTCACCATACGTGGCAGCAAAAAGCTCGTCCTCTAAAATATTCTTTTTAAACTGGTCCATTTGCTTTTCATATTCGAGACGGAACTCTTCATCTTGGGTAGCGCGCAGACCAAAATTAGTCATGTCAGGTCCCTTGTAATCATTGCTCTCTACCCACTTCTTAAAAGCCCACTCATTCCAAATGTTATTATTATGCTGCAACAGGTATTTTATATTGGTATCCCCTTTGATAAACCAAAGAAGTTCACTAGCTACTAACTTAAAGGGAATTCGTTTCGTTGTTAGCAACGGAAACCCTTCATTTAAGTCAAAACGCATTTGATACCCAAATGTTGAGATGGTACCAGTACCCGTTCTATCTTCTTTTTTTGTTCCATTATTCATCACATGCTTACATAAATCTAAATAGGCTTGTTCACCATGCTTCACTTTTTCTCCTCCTACGTCACGAGAGATTCATTATTGTATTTTATCATTCCTTGTATAATTATTAAATAGGCAACCCTTTTCTTCCCTTATTTGCGATCATTCTTCCAACTTATACACTTTACCTTGTGCAAAAATATATTTGTTTACTTCTTCATCTACTATGGAATAAACAGTTGTTCCTTCGGGTACAAAGGTAGCTTCTCCATCTTTTAACTGATACTGTGGATTGTCTTCTTGCTCACTATTTGTAACTGTAAAACTGATTTCACCCAGTTCATTATGTATATGTTGTTCAGTAATCAAAGCTGTTTGTTCCCTATCGTAATAATATGTTTTTTTGTCCCAAGAAATAGCATCTACCCAATCCACATGAACTCTCTCTACTTCACCTTTATAAACGACATGATTAACAGAAATCTTTTCATCGATGTCTTCGCCTTTTATAGAGTAGACTTCTAATGTAATTTCACCATTATGGATTTGGATAAACTGTTTATTGTCATTATCATCACTTTCAACTACTTGAAAATGTATTTCTCCTACCTTTTCTCCTATATTTTCTTTTGGCACTTCTACTTCTACTGGGTCTTCTTTATCGAGACCATATGTCTTCCCATTCCAATAAAAATAACTCAAATCTATTTCATGTTCACTCTTAGGAGAACAACCCGTTAACAGAAAAGTAACAATAATTAATGCAAATAATTTTCTCCTCATACTTTCTTCTCCTTTGGGGTTTAAGGTAATCCCCACCAAAATATTTACATATCCATAAAAAATAAGAGGCTGGGACAAAACTAGCTAAAACATCTGCACTGGCTTCACTCGCCACAAAGCCCGTTGTGAGAAACCCACTCACAACGGGCTTTAAAAGATAGTAGCGGTTTCGCTCATTGCTTAGATTAAAATTGGCTTTGCCGTAAGATTTTTACCGCATTGAACAATGGTTACATTCATTTGTTCGACTAAATTAATATCATATGGCGTTACCTTTTTTCCATTTTCGGCATAGACTCTCACAACAGGCCTTGCCGTTACTTCTTTGTTTTGTTTAATAACAACTGCTTTTCTCCCATCGCTTAATGTAACAGATAATCCAATAGGATAAATAGCAATCACATCTCTAAACGCCTCTACAATTTCTATATCAAAATGTGTACCAATCCCGCTATATAACAACTCAAGTCCCTCTTGAGGTAACATTCCTTTTCGATAAGAACGGTTTGTTGTTACGGCGTCAAACACATCACAAACGGCAATGATTTTTGCGTAAGGATGAATCTCCGTTCGACCAAATGGATAACCCGACCCATCTAACCTCTCATGATGTTGCAAGGCACAATGAGCAGTCATTAATGACATCCCTGGTATATCTTTTATCATTTCATAACCGAATACGGTGTGATCTTTAATTTCTTTATACTCTAAGTCTGTCAGGCCACTTTCTTTATTTAACACAGAAAGCGGGATTTGTACTTTACCTATATCATGTAAAATAGCTCCCAAGCCAATTTCATACAATTGTCTTTCTGTAAAACCTAATTGAATCGCTAATCCAAGCGTATAAATCGTTACATTTAATGAGTGTGTAAAAATGTAAGAATCGTGAAGAACAACATTGGTTATCATTGACAACGCATTTTTATTTTTCGATATATCCTCTAAAATCATTTTAATAATTACGGAAAAATTTTTATCGAGATATTCATTGTTCAAGCGACCCGATAAACTTTTAGAGTCAGTCACCTGATGAAACTCTTTTTTAATGGCTTCTAATGCTGTTTTCCTTGTATGCTTATGTATTCCCTCGTGACTAGATGTTATGTCTGCCGTTAGGCTATCATGTATGTTTATGTATGCTACACCAAGTTCACAAAGTCGTTCTATCATTCTACTTGTTAACAAAACACCTTCGTGGAGTAAGATATCATCATTGTTGTTATAGATTGTTTTCGCTAAAAGTGAGCCTTCTTTAACTAACCTCGTCTCGATTAATCTCATGCAGTTTCATCCTATCCCTCGTATGATGATAATGCTTTCTCCTTTTTATAGCAACAATTGTTAGTAAAATTATACTTTATTCCACACAAAGAAACCACCATAATTTGTGAATGATGGTGGTTTCTTTCACATATAAACTAAAGCATTTTTAACAATGCATCTTTACCCTTCATACCGACTGTTACCCCAAGAGCTTCTGCTTCTTTTGTAATTGATTCTAACGGAGCTTCAAGCAACTGGTCTATTGTACGGACACCAAGAGCTCTACCTGCTACAATTTTACGTTCGACTAACGCTTTATTTTCATTGAAAAGTGCTACATCAAGTGCGCCGCACATAATGTACCCTTTTTCACTTGTGACGGCCATAAAATTCGTTTTGGGAAGTTTTAACGTAACTGCAATAAACGATTTACCTTCAATCGTAATCGGTGTCATTTCTAGCATCAATACTTCACTCCTTTTTAGACTGATATCCTCCTTCTTTACTACATTATGAAAGAGAGCTAAAAAGAGTGCATAGGTTGGTCTATCACCTATTCTTGAGCGAGTTTCCAAGTTATAAGGTCCCTCAATAACTCGGGCATAAAATAAGTCACCTGTTTGGCCTTTGTGATCGACGGATAAAGTCTTCCAAACGTGAACATGTCTAAAGTAGCAATTTTGTAGATTTGGTTCTTTTGTATAGGCTCACCTAAAATCGTAATTGCTTCAATCTGTTTTTCTCCAATTGGGCTTGGGTTGATTTTCACTTCTATCCCTGAATACACCATTTTCCCAATCACTTTTCCACGGAACCCTAACCCTTTTAGGTGTAGTTGTTCAATTTCAGTCGTACTTGCTTTTTCAATCGCTTCTTGTAAAAATCGACCTTCAATCTCAACAGTACACGGGTTAATCGGATGTGGACAAAGACTATGAATCATTTTTCTTGTGACTTCCCCTTCAGGCACATCCCCTAACAATACTCCTGCATTAACCATACTAATATCCGTTTTACACCACTCCTTAAGCAATTCTGCAAGAAAAAGCGGTCCAGCAGATTCTTCGTACCACTTTGTCGTTAACGATGTATGTAACGTGGCTATAGGAGTTTCAAGCCACTTTTTAGTTTCTCGTTCAAGAGTGGCTAATAATTGTTCTGTATCCTCAGAACGGTCATGATTGCGAATGTCTACTACGCTGGCCTCTATTCCTTTGATCTTCTTATTTTCTTCGTCGATGGTAAGAGCAACCTTTCCGACATGATGACAGAGCTTACCCGCTTGGCAAATTAACGTATTTTTCACTTTCATCCCGGTAGGCAAAAGGTTATGTGTATGAGCACCTAAGATCAAATCAATGCCATCTATCTTCTCTACTAACTCTTGGTCCTTATCTAGTCCAAGATGAGATAGAAGAACAACAACATCGGCTTCCTGCTTTACGTCTTTCAATATCGAAGGTAGCAATTCAAAAGGGTCTTCAATTTTCCAGTCTAGCGTTTCATAAAGTGGATAGTATGGAATGGTAACTCCGATAAATGCTACTTTTACACCAGCCATTTCATCGATTCGATAAGACTTTACCCACTCGGGTCTTTCTCCGTTCATTGTTTTTAAATTCGCTAATAACACATCGAACTGCCGGTCTTCATAAAGACAGTCAAGCTGCTCTCTTGAGAATGTAATTCCTTCATTATTTCCTATTGTTACAGCATCTACTTTACTTTGATTAAGAAGTCGAACATTCGCTTTTCCTTCTGTCGCTTCAGTAATCGGGTGACAACGGTCCGAATGGTCGCCTATATCAAAGTATAGATAATCTTCGTTATCCAACTGATGTTTTTCTCGTTGCTTTTCAATATACGCAGTGACATTAGGCCAGTACGTAAATTCACTATGTAGGTCATTCGTGTGGTAAATGTAACTTTTTTTATAGGACATGTTCTCGCTCTCCATCTATATGATTAAACGCAAACCAATTACACACAAAAAAATACGTAGCATGATGACAAGCGTTTTATTCTTTAATTTTTTATTAATGAAAGCCCCTAGTTTCCCCCCAGCCCATGCTCCTGGAATGAGAACACACGCATACAGCCAATGAACATTTCCTAGCATCAAGTGAGAGATTGAACCAACTAATGATGTAAAAATAATCATAAACATCGAGGTAGCCACAGCTGCATGGGGTGAAAAGTGAAACAATAATATCATGGCCGGCACCATTATCGTTCCTCCACCAATTCCAAATAACCCCGAAAATGTTCCAACAACAAAAGAAATCAATACAGCCACTATCCAGTTGACACGGGGCGCGCTCGTTTGTGCATTCTCACTATTTTTCCTAGGTAGTAAAAAGAGAAACGAAATTCCAATGATAAATAAACCAAAATAGGTTAAAAAGGAATCAACATCTATCGTTTTGTTTAACGTAACACCATACAAGACCCCGGGTATCATTCCGCATAAAAAGAATACACTGTTTTTAAAATCAACTTGCTTTTGCTTAATATATGAGATAGTTGCCGATAACCCTGTAAAAATCATAATGAACAATGATGTTCCGACAGCAATCTGAGGGGTGATCCCAGATAAAATGAGAAGTTTACTTTGAAGAAGTAGTAGTGCTGGGACAACAATAATTCCCCCACCAAGACCCATGATACTTCCTATTGTTCCTGCCAGTAAGCCAACGAGTAATAATAGAATCCATTCCATAGCGTTAGTTCAAATCATCAAACAAAGAGATTTGACGTGGTGCTAATGGAAGTGGTTCGTGACCTAATAAACGCTCCAACTCTTTTGCATTCTGAGCGGCATCTCCACCTGAGTTATTGTTAAACAACACGTAAATCTCCTTCGTCTTTTCGTTTAGTTTTTCTAAGTGACTAACCCATTCGCTCAATTCGTCTTTTGAGTAGCGATACAAATAGCGGACATCTCTCCAGCTCCCATCACCAGGGGCAACCCATCCTTTATCATTTCTACCATGAAACCGAATTAAGGTTTTGTCGGAATCAGTGGGTTCCAAAACAGTTGGTACGGATCCAAGTCCTGCTTGCGGTTCGTCACATATACTATGGATCCATTGCTCCTCTTTCATAAAATCCAAGGTTTGTTCTTTAAACGAAGGAGTAAACCATGACTGATGACGAAACTCGAGGGCGACTGGCAACCCTTCTAGCCTAGTTTTACAGTCACGAAGCTTTGCGACATTTTCTTTTTTACAATCAAACCATGGTGGAAACTGACATAACACCATCGCTAATCTTCCTGCCTCTACTAACGGATGTATCGACTCTTTAAATGCCGAAAACATCTCTCTTTGGTCAATAAAAGGAGACTTTCCTCTTAAATGACCTGTCATTCCTTGATAAGCTTTCACAATAAATTGAAAGGACTCGGGAGTATCCCGAATCCACTTTTGATAATTTCGAGTCGGTTGTACAGCATAAAAGGAAGAATCAACTTCAACGATAGAAAAGTGCTTACTGTATTCGTTCAATTTATCTGAAGCTGCTAACCCATGCGGGTATAAATCATCATGGTCGCCCCAGCCTGTTAAGCCTATCCTTATCATTTGAATTCTCCTTTACCATTTGTTAGCTATATTATATCAGCACAACCAGTCTACGTTCAATTTGTAACTTTTATTTTTAGCGCAGTCACTTGTGGAGGATAGCTTTCCATCACCGGCGCCTCTTTCTCAACCCATACTAGCACCTTTTGACCTTTGCTTAAATCCACGATCGAAAAAGTATCATTGGTCTCGTTTGTAATTGCTGTATTGTCATCTGTATGAAAAACAAACTCTGGGGAGTCATATACTTCCGATTTTCCTTCAACATGAATAGAACTCCCTGATACAATCGTAATTTCTCCTGTATAAAATGGACTTGCCTCATCCACTTCAGCACCTTGCGTGTTACAACCTATGAGAGTCAATAAAAGCAGTGATAAGATTACACCATGTATACTTTTTTTCATATGTCATTACCTCCTTTATCATATGAGACGTCTCCTACTTGCAAAAAGATTCAAGTAGCCTCTGTACTATTTCAACAAAAATCAAAAGGAAAAAGAAGGAAAATAAGATAGTTGAAAGAATTATAACTTAAATACATTTAGCTTGGAGTGATAACACGGATGAAACTAACAATTATCAATAGCGTGCGCACAAATAATTTTAACGATAATCTAGTGATGCAAAAAATTACTGGATTATGGGAGGATGCTTATAAGCGAATAACTACTCCTGATTCAATTATTTATGGAGTCTATCATAATTATGAGAGCAATTATCAAGGTGATTACACGTTAAGTATAGCGATAGAAGATAGCAAGGACGAACCTTCAATAGAAATTCCGGACTCCGCAAAATATAAAATATTTAACGTGGACACAAAAGATGAACAGGGGATTATAAACACATGGAAAGAAATATGGAACCTTGAACAATCGGGTACATTGAAAAGAGCTTACTCTTTTGATTTTGAGAAGTATTATCCCACTGGAAAAATTGAGATTTACATAGCTATTTCTTGACGAGGAGATACCCTATGAAAAAAGACCACTGCATTGTCATTGGAATTTCAGGTGGTTCTGGAAGTGGGAAAACCACTTTTTCAAATCATTTAGCAAAAAGTCTACATTCATTTAACGTTAAAACTCTATCCTCGGACGATTACTTTAAAGAAGTAAAGCCGATAGTAACGGCCCCATATAACGGAAGGCAATACGCTGATTATGACCATCCAACTTCCATTGATATTGAAATATTACACCGAGATATCACTCAGGTAGTTTTATCTAAGCTGTTTGATGTCGTGATTATTGAAGGGTTAATGGTTTTGTATTTTAAGGAAGTCAGAGAGAAACTTGATTTGAAGATATTTGTGGATTGCCCATCAGATGAGAGATTAGTGAGGAGAGTAAAAAGAGATATACACGAGGAAACCTTTGAAGAAATATCCTCAGAATACCTTGATCTTGTAAGGCATCGTCATAACGAGTTTGTAGAGCCTTTAAAATGGTATGCCGATGTTATCATCAATGGCTCAAACACCTCACATAATTCAATAGATGTAGTTCGTGAATGGGTACTATCGTCCTTTAATAAAAAGAAGTTATAGTGAGGATATCAAGAATTCAATTATGTTAATGGAGAAAAGGGGCTACTCATTTGGAATTTGTCGTAGTAATCGGAGTTGTTGTAATAGCCATTACTTGTCTTTCTATTGATGGAAATCTAAGAAAAAACAACCAACAAAACAAAGAAATCATTGCGTTATTAAAATCAAAAATTGAAAACCATTAAGAGGATGGGGAAAAAGGTTCAGTATAACCTTTTGTCCCACCCTCTTTCACATTTTTTAGTAGTTCCTTTCTTCCGCGGCCATAGCGATCTGTTTTGTTTGATGAACAGTGCCATACGGATGTTCAGGTGGCGCGTAGATAGAGTAGAGCTTTAATGGTATATTCCCCGTATTCGTTAAGTTATGCCACTTTCCAGCAGGCACAAAAATAGCCGTATTTTCAAAGGCGTTCTGCTGAAAATCTAACCTCTCTTTACTGTCCCCCATCTGAACTAATCCTTGCCCTTCTTCTATACGAAGAAATTGGTCAAGGTGCGGATGTACTTCTAACCCAATATCCTCCCCAACACCAATACTCATTAAAGTCAGTTGTAAATGAGTTCCTGTCCATAGCGCCGTCCGGAACGTATTATTTGCCTTTGTTACCTTCTTCATATCAATAACAAATGGCCGTGAGCCATAATCGCTCGACTGACTGTTTCGATAATAATAGGGATTCTGATTATTCCAGTTGTTATAAGATGCCTGCTGGTTAGTCCAGTTTGCGCTTTGAGCATTCAAAGGTTGATACCCCTGATACTGGTAGCCCTGTTGATGGTACATTTCTTTTCTCCTCCAAAGTCTATTTATGTTCCTATATATCCTATGCAGATGACTATGTTTAGGAAAATAAATTTAGTAAATATGGGCATATTTATTACACCATCATAAACAATAACTCGTTGGAAGCTATCATCATTCTTGATATTTTTATATACATTCTTTTAAAGTATAATTCTAAGAAATGTATTAGGATTCACCCCTTCAAACTTCTCTCTATTCATAAGTTCCAAATTTGTTACCTTTCCTTATATTAACTACAAACTTGCAAAATAGAAGTTAACGTACACTAGGAAATTTAATTTCAAATTTGGTTCCTTCGTCTATCTTACTAGTAACCTTCAGTTTACCGTTCATAATGTCAATAATTTTTATTACTGCCATCATTCCAAGACCTGTCCCTTCTCTACCTTTAGTAGTATAAAAAGGTTCTCCAATTCTCTGAAGTTGTTCATCCGTCATTCCTTTGCCATTATCAGCAATTTCAATAACAGTATCACCATTAATTTTTCCAACTCGTATATCAAGCTCCCCACCGTTAGGCATTGCCTCAATGCAATTCTTTGTAATATTTAATAAGCATTGTTGTAAAAGCAGCAAGTCTCCTTTTATGTAACATAAATCGACTTTAGATTGTAAATTCACACAATTCATATTTGCAAGAGGAGTTATAACATTTAGAGAATGCTCTACTACCTCCTTTATGTTTATATTTTGATGTTCTTGATGTGCTGGCTTTGCAAAAGTTAAATAATTTTCTATGATATCATTTGCCCTATCTATCTCTTGCAGAGATAAATCAATATAAAACCTTGTTTTATCTTCTTTCAAACCATTTTGATTTATCATTTGCAGAAAACCTTTCACAACAGTTAGAGGATTTCGTACTTCGTGAGATATACTTGAAGCCAGATGACTGACAATCTCTAACTTTTCAGCATTAATTATACGATTATTAACATATGCTGTTTCTCTTATCATTTCATAAAAATAAAAAATAAAAAAAGTACTGATAAAATGAATGGAATAAAAAGTAAGTACTAGTTTAAAATCATCAGTAATGATTAAATGATTGAATAGCAAACCTCTTATCAATAAGACTGATGTACTAATACACAAAGAAATACTACAGGCAATTACTATTCTTTTTTCTTTTGAAGCCTTTTCGAATGAATTTGAAATAAGTAATAACAAAAATAATATTCCTAGAATTGCAATTACTGATGCATAAAATCCACTTCCTAATCCGCTACTTAAATAGAATCGAAGGAATATAAAAATAGAAACTAGTAAAACACTTGCCATTTTACCTAGATATAATCCACCAAATACTATTGCAACAGTTCGTAAATCCATTAATATTTCATCTCGTATTGTAAATGGGAATAACATACAACTTATTACTGCTATTAGGACAGAAATAAATTTGATACCCTTTTTTTGACTAGTAGATAAATTATTAAAATTAGTTTCTATTAAGTGAGGAATAAATAGTAAAAAAACAACTAAAAAAAGCATGTTTAACAATAAAGCTTCTAAGTAATTTTCCACACTTAACCTCCTAGGTAATATATATTTACTTTATAATATTAACTGTTACTATACTCGATTAAAATAAAAATTACGACAAAAAACTCAATAAATATAGTAAATATTATTATTGAGAAGACCACCTTGCTTATTGAGATACAGTACTACTTTTAGTACATGACCTGTGATGCTTCACATTAGTAAACTCTGTTAGATAAATCTTTAACCATCAAATAAGGTATTTGCTTTTTGAAGATCTTTTTTTGCGTTTGGTGGATCAAAAAAGAAGACGAACTGCAATAGTTCGCCTCCTACTCTTAAAGATAAAAATAAATGTGGCACGATATCCGCATGCCTTATATTTTTTCACTTTTTATAAATTGTCAAACTCATAGTATTTAAAGGGTTTTTCTTATTAACCGATAGAACCTTCCATCTCGAACTTGATTAAACGGTTCATCTCAACCGCATATTCCATTGGAAGTTCTTTTGTAAATGGCTCAATGAATCCCATTACGATCATTTCAGTTGCTTCTTCTTCTGAAAGTCCACGGCTCATAAGATAGAACAATTGGTCTTCAGAAACTTTAGAAACTGTCGCTTCATGCTCAAGCGTGATGTTGTTATTTAAAATTTCATTGTATGGAATTGTATCAGACGTCGATTCATTATCCATAATTAACGTATCACACTCAATTTTAGCTTTTGATCCTTGTGATTTACGGCCAAAGTGAGAAATACCACGGTATGTTACTTTACCGCCTTGCTTTGAAATTGACTTCGAGATGATAGTGGAAGAACAGTTTGGTGCAAGGTGATGAATTTTCGCACCTGCATCTTGATGTTGGCCTTTACCAGCAATCGCAATCGAAAGAACCGTTCCTTTTGCGCCTTCACCTTTCAAGATAACAGCAGGGTATTTCATCGTAAGCTTCGAACCGATGTTACCATCAACCCATTCCATTGTCCCATGGTCGTACGCAACCGCACGTTTTGTTACAAGGTTAAAGATGTTTGGTGCCCAGTTTTGAATTGTTGTATAACGGCAATACGCGTTTTTCTTAACAACGATTTCAACAACTGCACTATGAAGTGAGTTTGTTGAATAAACTGGAGCCGTACAACCTTCTACATAGTGTACATGGCTATCGTCATCAGCAATAATTAGCGTACGCTCGAATTGACCCATGTTTTCAGAGTTAATACGGAAATAAGCTTGTAAAGGAGTTTCAGATTTAACGCCTTTTGGTACGTAAATAAATGAACCACCAGACCATACTGCTGAGTTTAATGCTGCAAACTTGTTATCAGATGGAGGAATTACTGTACCGAAGTACTCTTTAAAGATTTCCTCATGATCACGGAGAGCCGTGTCTGTATCTTCAAAAATAATCCCTAAATCTTTAAGGTCATCACGCATGTTGTGATAGACAACTTCAGACTCATATTGCGCAGATACCCCAGCAAGATACTTTTGTTCTGCTTCTGGAATTCCAAGCTTATCAAACGTATTTTTAATTTCCTCAGGAACTTCATCCCAAGATTTCTCTGATCTCTCTGATGGCTTTACATAATACGTAATGTCATCAAAGTTTAAATCTGCTAAGTTACCGCCCCATTGAGGCATTGGCATTTTATAAAATTGTTCAAGAGATTTCAAACGAAAATCAAGCATCCACTCAGGTTCACTTTTCATTTTTGAAATTTCTTCTACGATCTCTTTCGTTAACCCTTTTTTCGAACGGAAAATCGAAACGTCTTTGTCTTTAAATCCGTATTTATATTCCCCGATATCAGGCATTTTCTTTGCCATGTTGAAACCCTCCTTTAAATTGTACTACTCGTCTTGGCTTTCGAGGCCTTTTTGCATGGCTTTCCACGCCAATGTCGCGCATTTTATCCGTGCTGGAAATTTTGCAACACCTTGTAACGCCTCGATATCACCTAAGTCAAATGTCGAATCATCATAATCTTTCCCAAGCATCATATCAGAAAAGATGTCGGCCATCGTTAAAGCTTCTTTCACTTCAAGTCCTTTTACAGCTTGAGTCATCATGGAAGCGGAAGCCATACTAATCGAACAACCTTCTCCAACAAATTTAGCACCTGAGATTTTTCCGTCCTCAACCTTCATTTGTAACTGGATACGGTCACCGCATGTCGGATTATTCATGTTTACTGTTAATGAATCACCCTCAAACTCTCCCTTATTTCTTGGGTTTTTATAATGATCCATTATGACTTGTCGGTACAGTGTGTCGAGATTATTACCTAAAGACATCGCCAAAATACTCCTTTGTTTTTAATAAACCAGTAACGAGGGTGTCGATTTCCTCTTTTGTGTTATATAAATAAAAGCTAGCGCGAGCAGTCGCTGTGACATTTAACCACTTCATTAATGGTTGCGCACAATGATGCCCAGCTCGAACCGCTATTCCTTCAGCATCTAACACCGTTGCTACATCATGTGGATGAACATCATCAATATTAAACGTAACAAGTCCTGCGCGTTTTTTCGGCCCAAAAATCGTTAAGCCTTCGATTTCAGACATTCTCTCCATAGCATATTCAGCAAGTTCATGTTCATGAGCTAATACTTCATCTAAGCCAATTTCAGTTAAAAAGTCTATAGCTGCCCCTAGCCCAATCGCGCCTGCAATAATTGGTGTACCACCTTCAAACTTCCAAGGCAGCTCTTTCCATGTTGATTCTTGTAGTCCTACAAAATCAATCATTTCTCCACCAAACTCAATCGGCTCCATGTTCTGAAGTAATTCTTTTTTGCCATAAAGAGCACCAATTCCAGTTGGTCCACCCATTTTATGACCAGAGAAAGCAAAGAAATCGCAATCTAAGTCTTGCACATCAACCTTCATGTGCGGTGTACTTTGAGCTCCATCAACAACCATAACAGCACCATGTTTATGAGCAACCGCAGCAATTTCTTTAATTGGATTAATCGCCCCAAGTACATTTGACACTTGCATCACAGAGACAATCTTTGTGTTATTTGTAATTGTAGCTTCTACATCAGATAAAGCAATGGAACCATCTTCCTGAAGAGGAATATACTTCAGTGTAGCTCCTGTTGCTTTAGCTACTTGTTGCCATGGGATAATATTACTGTGATGTTCCATCGGAGTAATAATAATCTCATCGCCCTCTTTAACAGTAGCACGTCCATAACTCGATGCAACTAGGTTAAGTGCGGTTGTCGTTCCTCGAGTAAACACGATTTCTTCAGTAGACTTGGCATTGATAAAAGCACGAACTTTTTCACGCGCTCCTTCATACCCGTCTGTCGCTAGCGTTCCAAGTGTATGCACCCCACGGTGTACATTTGAATTATAACGACGATAGTAATCATCAAGTGCCTCAATCACTTTCAAAGGTTTTTGTGATGTTGCGGCACTATCTAAATAAACAAGAGGTCGACCATTTACTTCTTGGTCAAGTATCGGAAAATGTTTACGAACCTCTTTTACATTCATTACTTAACTTTCCTTTCAATCACTTCACGTAAACGGTCTTTAACAGACTCAATTGGAAGTTGATTTACAACTGGGGCCAAGAACCCATGAATGATTAAGCGCTCCGCTTCAATTTTTGGAATACCTCGACTCATTAAGTAGTACATTTGTAGAGGATCAATTCTCCCTACTGAAGCTGCATGACCTGCTGTTACATCATCTTCATCGATGAGAAGGATCGGATTTGCATCACCACGTGCTTTTTCACTTAACATTAAGACACGCTCTGTTTGCTCACCATTAGACTTCGTCGCACCATGCTCAATTTTTGTAATACCATTAAAAATTGTGCTGGCTTCATCACGCATAACACCATGCTTTAAAATATACCCTTCAGAGTTTTTACCGTGATGGAATATTTGAGTCGTGAAGTTTTGTTTTTGTGTTCCAGTTCCAATGGTAACGGTTTTGGTATCCGCCCATGAACCATCACCAATGAGGTGAGTGGTGTTATCTGAAACCGTGTTTCCATCATTCATTTGACCAAGTGCCCATTCTACTCTAGCATCTCGACCAACATGAGCACGGCGAACAACATATGTTGTCACTCCGTTAGCTAAGTTATCTACGCCACCAAAGGATACTTTTGCACCAGCTCCTGCATATACTTCAGCAACTAGGTTGGCAACTCCAGCAGTATCTTTAGTAAAGGATACGTAGTTTTCTAAATAAGTGACTGTACTATTATCTTCAGCCACGATAATCACATGATTAAACATTCCACTATTTGCTTGGCCTAACCAATAAATCGCTTGTAGCGGAACAGTCACCTCAGTGTTTTTAGGAACGTAGATAAATACTCCACCGTTCACTAATGCACCATGAAGTGCCGTTAACTTGTTTTCACTTGGTTGAACAGCATCCTTCATGAAATACTTTTCAACTAAATCACTATGGTCACGCACAGCAGTCGCAATATCAGTAAAGATAACTCCCTTTTCTTGAAGTTCCTTACTTACTTTTTCAAAAACAACCGTTGCGTCTTTTAAAATAAATAGATTTTGCTCATCGCTTTCTTCACCAATTAAGGCTTGAACTTCTTCGTGTAGTTCAGAAACAGAACCAACGAGTTCTTTTCCACCTTGTTGGTGTTCGAATGTTGTGAAATTCCATTTATCAATTTTTGTTTTGTCCGGTTTTGGTAACTCTGTATTTTCAATCGCCTCTAAAGCCGAAAGTCGCAGGTTCAATAACCATTCAGGTTCACCGCGGCCTTTAGAGAACTCTTTAATGTAATCTTGATCGAATGTTAATTTGGTTTGCACTGACATTCATACCCCTCCTTGCCGCGTTATGCTTGAACTTTTTCGTCTTCGATTCCTAGCTCTTCTTTAATCCAGTCATACCCTTGAGCTTCTAGTTTCTCTGCTAGTTCTGCTCCACCTGATTTTACGATACGTCCTTGCATCATTACATGAACTTTATCAGGAGTAATGTAATCTAGTAAACGCTGATAGTGAGTAATGATTAAACAGCCGAACTCTTCTCCGCGCATTGCATTTACACCTTTTGAAACGACTTTAAGAGCATCAATATCTAAACCTGAATCAATTTCATCAAGGATTGCAATTTTTGGCTCAAGCATCATTAGCTGAAGAATTTCGTTACGCTTTTTCTCTCCACCAGAGAAGCCTTCGTTTAAATAACGTTGTGCGAACTCTTGGTTCATTTCAAGCGTATCCATCTTTTTATCTAGCTCACGAATGAATTTCATTAACGAGATTTCATCGCCTTCTTCTTTTTTTGCATTAATCGCTGAACGTAGGAAATCTGCGTTTGTAATTCCACTAATTTCACTTGGATATTGCATAGCAAGGAATAAACCTGCTTGTGCACGCTCGTCTACTTCCATTTCAAGTAAATTTTCACCGTTGAATTCAACAGTTCCAGCTGTTACTTCATATTTTGGATGACCCATTAACGCAGAAGCTAACGTTGATTTACCTGTTCCGTTTGGCCCCATGATTGCGTGAATTTCTCCACCTTTTACTTCAAGGCTAAAATCTTTTAGAATTTCTTTCCCCTCAATTGCTACACTAAGGTTTTCAATCTTTAAATATGGTACTGACATTGTGACACCCTCCATTTTTTTATCAAATTCGTGCAGTATCTATTTCGCACTTTACATATTTTAGTTATTCTCAATCTATTCTCATTACAATCTTAAACTATTTCCAATCTTAGTTCAAGGTTTGTGACTCGATTAACACACTTACGAAAGGAATATGTATAAAAAGTCACTATTTATAAACGAGTTGACGCATAACATATGTAGTTTCTTCTATCTTTACTAGCCTTATGCAATGGATGATTTTGCTTCTTATAAAACTAACTTTCGTACTCTTTTGCATATACCATTTTTGATTTTCTTTCGCTTTCGTCAGCTTATGAATGACTACGTACTCGGGTTCATGCTTCTTTCGGTCGTTCATAAGTGCTATGAACGACATTTGGCAATCGCTTTAGCTTCCTCAGGGCGTTCATCCAGGTTATGAACGACATTTGGCAATCCCTTTAGCTTCCTCAGGGCGTTCATCCAGGTTATGAACGACCTTTGACACTCGTTTCAGCTTCCTTTGGGCGTTCATTCGCGCTATGAACGACTTTTAATACTCGTTTCAGCTTCCTTTGGGCGTTCATTCAACCGATGAACGACCTTACCACCTTGCTTCAGCTTTCTCAGGGCGTTCATTCGCACTATGAACGACCTTTGACACTCGTTTCAGCTTCCTTAGGGCATTCATTCGCGCTATGAACGACTTTTAATACTCGTTTCAGCTTCCTTGGGTCGTTCATTCAACCGATGAACGACCTTACCACCTTGCTTCAGCTTCCTTAGGCGTTCACAAAGGCTCCGCGCTATTCGCTCTCCCTTAGTTCCCATCTCCCCACGCTATAAAACGAAACATTCATAAGAAATGCCCTTCATTTCAATAAATGAAGGACATTCCTTATCATGCTATCCGAATGTTACTTGTCATAAGCCTAAGTAACAGTTTTAAACGGCAATGATTTTTTTACTTTGTTGATGGTCTTTCTCACGAGCTTTTTCAACCTCTAGTCGTTTTTCTAGACTGCGGTTATAATCGGCATATCCTATTCCGTGTGATTGCTGCATTGCTTTTTCCATTTCGCTCGTATGAGTTGTGTTAATCTTGACGCTAATAATAAATCAATCCCTTCTTTTTTCTCACAAGAAAATGATACCACGGTCTGATTATTGACCCAACCGTCAAATATCGTTATATTTCCTCACAAAGAACAAAGAACGGAGCGTCAGAAAAACTCACAGGCGTATATTATATGTTTACTTTGATAATCTTCGTATACCTTACTATTGTTTCATATTCGAGGATTGCAACTCAGAAATTGCATCCTGAACTAATGTAACAGCCTGGCTCATCGCCGCGCCCCCACCAAATGCTGCGGTTACACCAATTGCTTCAAGGATTTCATCCTCAGAACAACCTTGGTCCAAGCAGCCTTTTGTATGATAAATAATGCAATATTCATCTTGTGCATTAATGCTAATGCCAAGGGCGATTAACTGCTTCATTTTTTGAGAAAGCTTTCCTTCCTTAAAACACTCTTCTGTAAACGCATTATACTTTTGTGCAATCTTAGGCATCTTTTGCGTAAACGTGCCTAAGCCTTCTTTATAATCTTGCAATGCCATTTCAATCATGTTCATGTCTTGTTGTTGCTGGTCCATACGCTCACCTCATCATAATTTATGTATTACACTAGTAGTATGGCAGTCACCTAGTAAAAACATGTATTAATTAACATGATTATATGGTATCAAACACGTCCCGATCATATCGATAAAAAAATCCAACAGCCCTAAGGACTGTTGGATTAAGCAATTATTCTGTTACAGGAACGACTGAACCGCCCCACTCTTCAATAATGAAATCTTGGATTTCTTGAGAGCGTAACACTTCAATTAACGTAAGAATTTCTGGACGAGTTTCATCACCCGTACGAACTGTAATGATGTTCACATAAGGATTGTTCTCTCCACTTTCAATTGCAATTGCATCTTCAAGCGGGTTTAAACCAGCATCAATGGCATAGTTAGAGTTAATTAATACTGCGTCGCCTTCGCCTTGTAAATAAGCTTGAGAAAGCATACTTGCGTCAATGTTCGCTTTGAAATCTAAGTTTTTAGGATTTTCAATAATGTCATCTAATTGTGCGCCAAGGCCAACACCTTCAGCTAACGTAATTAACCCTTTTTCTTCAAGCATTAATAAAATACGTCCATGGTCCGTAAATGAATCACTCATAATAATTTGAGCTCCTTCAGGTAACTCATCAAGGCTTGTGTACTCTTGAGAATAAACACCGATTGGCTCAATGTGAATTCCACCAGCATTAACAAACTCATAGCCATGGTCAGCGATTTGAGCCTCTAAATACGGGATGTGCTGGAAGTAGTTTGCATCAAGTGCTTCTTCATCTAACGCACGGTTTGGCATAACATAGTCTTGGAATCTTTCAATTTGTAATGTAATTCCTTGCTCTGCTAAAAGGGGTTGAGCTTGCTCTAAAATAACAGCGTGAGGAACATTCGTTGCACCAACAATAAGAGTTACCTCTTCAGCAACCGGAGCCTCTTCCGTTTCTTCTACTTCGGGTGTACCTGTTTGTTGTTCTTCAACAATTTCTTCTCCTTGTCCACAAGCAACAAGTGTAAGAGATAATAAAGCTGCACTTACTAGACCTACTAACTTTTTCATGATGTTTCTCTCCTTTTTCCTATCTTTTATCTGTTTTATTTGTGTAAAAATCACCAATCCATTGGATGATGAAAATGATGACTAAGATTGTGATTGTTGCCACCCATACTATATCCCAATTATTTCGTTGGTACCCATCCATAAACGCAATATAGCCAAGACCTCCGGCTCCAATAAAGCCCGCCATTGCCGTATAACTAACAAGCGCAATAGATGTAACTGTAATCCCTGATATTAATGCTGGCTTTGATTCAGGAAGAAGTACCTTATAAATAATTTGGAAATGTGAAGCACCCATCGATTGCGCTGCTTCAATAACACCTTTATCAATTTCGCGTAATGCGATTTCAACCATCCTTGCATAAAAAGGCGCTGCTCCAAAGACGAGCGCCGGAATTGCCGCCTTCCATCCAAATATCGTTCCTACAAAGAACTTCGTAAGTGGTATCAGTAAAATGATAAGTATAATAAATGGGATGGAACGAAAGACATTGACGTACATCGCAGTAACAGTATAGACTGGACGATTTTCCCAAAGGTTTCCCTTAGCGGTTAAAAACAATAACAACCCAAGAATAATTCCGAAAAATGCAGTTAATAGAACCGAAACAAAAGTCATACTTAGCGTTTCAATCGTTGCTTCCCAGATATTTTCCCATCTGACATTAGGTAATAGTTTAGTTCCCACTTGTTATCACCTCCACATCGATGTTCTGTTCACCGATGTAAGCAATCGCTCTATTTACTTCATCAATTTCTCCGTCAAGCCTAACAAACAAAGTACCGTAAGAACCATCCACCGTTTGTGTAATTTTCCCTTGAAGGATATTGACATCAACATCAAAATGGCGAATTAACATCGTCATAAACGGTTGTTCTGCTTTTTCACCAACAAAACTTATTTTGGCAATTACTCCGGAAGGATTGTTTTTTACAAGAGTGTTAATGACATCTTCCATATCGCCGGATTCTGTAACTTGTTTCACAAAATCTTTTGTTATATTCTTTTGAGGATTGCGAAACACATCAAGAACCTGACCTTCTTCTACTACATTACCAGCCTCCATGACAGCAACACGGTTACATATCTTTTGGATCACATGCATTTCGTGAGTAATTAACACAATCGTTAATCCAAGCTTTTGATTAATATCAACAAGTAGCTCTAAGATTGAATCGGTGGTCTTCGGGTCAAGTGCAGACGTAGCTTCATCACAAAGCAATACCTTAGGACGGTTTGCAAGTGCCCTTGCAATCCCTACGCGTTGTTTTTGGCCACCACTTAATTGGGAAGGATAAGATTCGCCACGCCCTTCAAGACCAACTAACGTAATTAACTCGTCCACTCTTGCATTCCGCTCTTCCTTTGGGATACCTGCAATTTCAAGCGGAAACGAAATATTTTCTCTGACCGTTCCCGACCATAACAAATTAAAATGCTGGAAAATCATACTTATTTCTTGTCGGGCTTTTCGTAACTTAGACCCTTTTAAGCTCGATAGCTCTTTATCACCAATCGTTATCGTCCCGCTTGTTGGACGTTCTAAACAGTTAAGCATTCGTATTAATGTACTTTTACCAGCACCACTATAACCAATGATTCCATAGATTTCTCCTTCTTGAATCGTTAAATCAACATGGTCAATCGCTGTTACGATACCGTCTTTCGTTTCAAACAACTTCCGAATTCCTTGTATTGAAATCAAGTCTATCCCCCCAATCTACACAAACCTTAGTATTCCTATTAATCTACTTATATTTATAACCGCAAAAAATCAATGAGTTTTCATCTGATAATTATGTGAGAATAATAGCATGGTTATTTTTTTACTGTCAATGATTTTCACTTTATTGAAATACTTTTATTATTGGTAATTATTTAATTTATCAAATTATTCACACAGTAATTTGATATCTTAAAATAACAAAGAAAATCCGAAACACAAGGTTATATTTCACCTTCGTTTCGGACTCAAATGAATGAGCGAAATTGTTGCTATTTCATCTAGTTATGTCCCACTCTACTGACTAAAAAATAGGCGGTAATCGCAGCTGTAATTGGTATCGTCAATGCTATACCAATACCCGCACAAAATATAGTAATCATTTCTGCACTAAATATTTTAGAATTAATGATTTGCCCAAAAGAATAGGATAAATCTTTATACCATATCAGCAACGCCATATAACTTCCGAAGAACGCAAAAAATATCGTATTCGCACTCGTTCCTAATATATCTCTTCCTATACTAATGCCAGCAGAGAATAACTCTCTTCTCGTTATTGAGGTATTATGAGCATAAATTTCGCGCATAGGAGAGGCAATCGAAATCGCAATATCAATAATAGCGCCTATTGTACTCATAATAATCATTGAAGCACCAATTTTCACAAAATCCACTCCGATGTAAAGCGAAAACACAGTTAGATCTTCTATCTCTTCTTCACCGAATCCCTGAATCAGTACGTTTTTATTAATTAGGAAGATGAACAGAAGTAAAAGAACAATCGTTATTACCGTTGACATGAATGCTGTAATTGTTTTTACATTAATTCCATTTATAAAAAATAAACTAATAAAACTTATTGCTGCGCAAGCTATAATTGTTAATAGAATTGGGTTTGCATTCGGATGGGTCATAAAAAGAATCGTAAGAAAAAGAACACCAAAGTTAAAAAAGATAGCAATAAAAGACCTTGCTCCTTTTTCGCCTCCAACCATGACCATCAAAATAAATAAAATAAGCGCTAATATCACATTCATATTCTGGCCCTCTTTTGTTTCACAAAGTAAATCGAAATGTAAAGTCCAATCGGAATCGTTAATACGATCCCAATTCCTCCTGCAAGAGCTCTAGCCATCTCCAAAGAAAGATTCATAGATAAAGTAAAGCCAAGGGGAGAAGCATTATTAAAGTAAAGGATAAGCATTGGAATCGACCCGCTTATATATACAAAAAATAGAATGTTAGTCATCGTTCCCATAATATCTTTGCCAATTTCCATCCCTGATTGTTTTAACGCTTTTACACTGATATTATGGTTCTTTTCATACAGACCAAATATAGAAGATGACATCGTAATCGCAACATCCATTACTGCTCCTAATGTACCTACTAACACACCTGCCATAAAGACCATTTGATGTGGTCTCGTCAAAAATTGCATTTCTTCGTATCGTAGTCCACTATCAGAAGTGAGCCACATGACAAGATAAGTTATGAATAACAATGTAAACGTTCCGACGATGGTTGCGATGACCGCAGCATAGGTTTTTTCATGAAAGCCATTAACGAGCAGTAATGAAATCGCAGTAAATAAAATAACAGCTATACCACATATAAAGACAAGGCTTATGTTTGACGTTTTCAAGTAAACATCTAGCGCAAAAGATAACAACACAGCATTCACTAGTAAACTAATAATAGAAAACAAACCTTGTTTTTTCCCAACAATCAGTAATGTAAAGATAAAAATCCAAGCGACAAACACCACATATTTATCACGTTTTACATCTTGTATGGCGCCAGTTAAATTTGTATCTCCTTCTTCAATCCATACAAAAAGTTCATGACCTACTTTAAATTCATGGTCATATGCACCAGATAACGAATATTCATTTGTTAAGTGGATAAGCTGGCCTTTTTCATCTCCGTTCATCACCTTAGCTACGATATGCTGAGTAAATAAACGGTCTTCATTTTCAAACATATCAACCACTTCGGTCGTATCTAGTAGGTTCGTTTCAATTACTTTGGCTATAGGCTGATTATAAAATGAATAGTTGTGATTCACAAAGATTAAGGAAGAAATACAAAAAAGAACAATTATAATATAAACAAGGGCACTTTTTTGCCGTAGTAAATCAAATAAGTGGGCTTTCATAAAAACACTCCTAAAACTCTTGTTAAAAGAATTAAACAACTTACATTAACAGGAAATAGGATGAGCGGTCAAGATTATTCCCGAAAAAAGACGCTTAGATACGTTATCCAAGCGCCTGCAAGAAATGAATTTATTTTTTTAGCTGATAACGCATTTTTTTCAGTTGGAAGTACATAAAGCATCCAACACAAAAACCTAATAAGGCTATCGTTGCTGCTACCGTAACCATCGCTACTAAAATCCAACCGCTCCAATGACCAGCAAGTAAAATACCTAAACCGATTGCTAATAAAATTGCAGCAATCGTTTGATTAAAACGTGTAAGCTCAACCGATTCTGTTTCTTCCGTAGAACGGTCTTTCTTATTTAGTTTCTTAGCAATCATAAAAGCAATATTTGCTTTTCCACCGAATATCAATGAGATGAGAACAAGTACTAAAGTAAGGGCAACAATTGGCCAGCTTTGTAGTAAAAGTGCAGAAACCGTTAAAGTAACCATCATTAATTGATTGGATTTAACTAGGTAAATAGGAATTTCCTTCATTTCATATCCCTCCTTCTCCTATAAGTATTATATTATATAAAATGAAAAAAAATCCAGAAAAAAGGAGACCTGAAAAAAAGGTTTTTTTACCTTTTTTCCAGGTCTGATGCAATGGGAGTATTTGCCATTGTAATTATTCTTACTATTTTAACACCAACCCATGTCGCAACCTTCTACATACTTATCTTGGTCCTCAGGGTGTTCCGCTTCATACCGAAATACCTTATTGTCCTCAAATTCATACCCTTGGCTCATCTCGTAAGTGTTTTTCCCTTCATCACTCATGATGATTTTTCCGACAACGGCTTCATCCATATATAAGTTCATGGCACCGTTTTCTAATTTACCTTCGATTTTTCCGGTAACGTCTACTTTTTTCATGCTTGGTTCATTCATGTGATAACCTCCTTACCACTTATTCTTAAGATACCCGAATAGGCTCGTCTTAAACTTCTACTTCATTGTAAAAAAAGAGCATCCTTAGGTTTTATCAACCAAATGGACACTCTTTTATCAATTATTCTTCAGTTATCATCTTTTTATATTCATCAACTGACATAAGCTTGTCCGCTTCTGAAAGGTCAGATGGTTCAATGACAATCATCCATGCTTTTTCATACGGTGATTCGTTAACGAATTCTGGAGAATCATCAAGGTCTTCATTTACCTCAACTACTTTTCCGCTGATTGGTGCATAAAGTTCAGAAACTGTTTTTACAGATTCCACACTGCCAAAAGGCTCATCTGCTGTAATATCGTCTCCTACTTCTGGAAGTTCAACAAATACAATATCTCCTAACTCAGATTGCGCAAAATCAGTAATTCCAATACGAACTTTACCATCTTCTATTTTTACCCACTCATGCTCTTCAGAATACTTTAACTCTTTAGGTAAATTCACTTAAATCCCTCCAAATATATACTCAAGCTAAATATAATACAATTGTTAGTGTTTCACAACTATTGTTACGATTTCCAAGTTTGTTCAAACTGCTCTTCCTTAAAGCCAACTGTAACTTTGCTTCCGTCTGTGACGATCGGTCGTTTAATTAACATCCCATCGGAAGCTAATAGCTGTAATAACTCATCTTCTGTAGCTGTTGGAATTTTATCCTTGATTCCTAGCTCGCGATATTTTTTTCCGCTTGTATTAAAGAACTTTTTTAACTCTAGATTGCTTTTTTCATACAACTCTTTTAATTCTTCTTTACTTGGTGGATGTTCTACAATATGTATTGGTTCAAAAGCAATTCCATTACTTTCTAACCATGCTTTTGCCTTTTTACATGTTCCACAATTCGGATACCAATAAAATGTTAAAGCCATTGTGGCCAACTCCTCTCTCTTCCATGCTTTCCATTTTTTCTAAATAACATAATCATTTTAACTTTTAATTCTTTTTCATGCAAAGAAGCTCCCACGATTATAGGAGCTTCCTGGCATAAAGCTGAGAGGAGAATGCTACTTCCTTTGCAGAAAGGAGGCATCATTATATTTTTTTTGAAGCAATGTCTGTAGAAACAAAGCTTCAAAATTGATAATATCGTTAGACTACATACTTTTCGCTTTCAAGAACTTTCGCGGCAATGTCGCGTTTTTTCGTAATGACATTAATTGGTGTATGGCGAGTAAGCTTACGTAAAATTGAAATCATTGTACGTAATGAGTCGCCCTCTTCCATAGCAACAAGCGATTCTTTGGCATGCGCTTCAATGCGGTTAAATGCTTCTTGGCAATATACTTGAGTCATTAATAGCTTTTGTTCGTTTTTCTCTAAACCTGTTACTCCAATCGCTTTTTCAGTACGAAGGATGGCAGATTCCATTGAGAAAATTTCACTTACAATGTCAGCCACGTTTGAAAGTAACTCTTGTTCATGCTGAAGCTTTTCTTGATACTTTTGAGCGCCTGCACCCGCAATCATTAAGAAAATCTTCTTTGCCATTTTCAACAAATATTTCTCTTGCTCTAATGTTTCATCGCCAACTTCCTCTGGCATCATCATTAATAACTCTTGTTGAAGATTCATTGCTTTTTCTAAAAGTGGAAGTTCACCTTTCATCGCTTTTCGAAGGATTGTACCTGGAACTAAAAGGCGATTGATTTCATTGGTTCCTTCAAAAATTCGATTAATTCGCGAATCACGATAAGCTCTTTCCACTTCATACTCCGCCATAAAGCCGTAGCCACCATGAATTTGAACGGCTTCATCGGCTACATAATCTAGAGTTTCTGAGCCGACAATTTTATTTAATGAACATTCAACGGCATACTCCGCAATTGCCTTAGCTACTTCTCTTCCATCCTTTTGTTCTTCATCAGTTAAACCACCAAGTCGTTCTTCGAATAAACCGCCTGTTCTGTAAATTGAGCTTTCCGCCGCATAAATCATCGTTGCCATATTCGCTAGTTTTTCTTGAATTAATGTGAACTTGGCAATTGGCTGTTTAAATTGCTTTCTCTCATTCGCATAGTTCGCTGCAAGCTCTAAACAACGCTTTGAGCCACCAACTGTTCCAATACCAAGCTTATAGCGTCCAACGTTTAATATGTTAAAGGCAATAATATGACCTTTGCCTGCTTCACCAAGCAAGTTATCTTTCGGAACAAGCGCATCCTCAAGAATTAATGTACGTGTCGATGAACCTTTAATCCCCATTTTCTTTTCTTCAGGACCTGTAGACACACCTTCATATTCCTTTTCAACGATAAATGCTGAGAAATGCTCTCCATCAATTTTTGCGTAAACGACAAACACATCGGCAAAAGCTGAGTTTGTAATCCACTGTTTTTCCCCATTTAATACATAGTGAGTACCTGCTTCGTTTAATACCGCTGTCGTTTTCGCTCCAAGTGCATCTGAGCCTGAACCAGGTTCTGTGAGAGCATATGCTGCAATTTTTTCCCCTGTAGCTAATGCAGGTAAATACTTTTCCTTTTGCTCATGGTTTCCGAAAAATACAATTGGAAGAGAACCAATTCCAACATGAGCACCATAACTTAACGAGAAAGAGCCTGCACGTGCAAATTTTTCAGTAATGATTGATGAACTTATTTTATCGAGACCGAGGCCACCATATTCCTCAGGAACGTCTGCCCCTAACAAACCAAGTTCTCCCGCTTCAGAAAGTAACCTTCTTGAAATATCAAATTGATGCTCTTCGATTTTCTCGATTTCTGGAACAACTTCATTCACAACAAAATCTTCTGCAGTCTTACCGATCATGACATGTTCTTCCGTAAAATCCTCTGGTGTGAACACACTCTCAGCAGCTACATCTTCTATTAGGAAACTGGCACCTTTTACAATCTCTTGTTTTACATCACTCATTCTGATTTCCCCCGTTTCATAATTCACTATAATTAAAGTAATTCAAATACCCCGGCAGCTCCCATGCCTCCACCGATACACATTGTCACAACACCAAATTGCTCTCCTCTACGCTTCATCTCATGCATGAGCGATAGAGTTAATTTTGTTCCTGTACATCCAAGTGGATGACCTAGTGCAATCGCTCCCCCATTGACATTTACTCTCTCAGGGTCTAACTGCAAATGACGAATCACTTGAAGTGATTGAGAAGCAAAGGCTTCATTTAATTCAAATAATCCAATATCAGAGAGCTCTAAGCCTGCTAGAGCAATTGCTTTTGGAATCGCTTCAACTGGACCAATCCCCATAATTTCTGGAGGAACACCTGCAACAGCAAACGAACGGAATTTTACAATTGGAGTTAAACCATTTGATTCTGCTGCTTCTCTATCCATTACAAGTACACTCGCAGCCCCGTCACTCATTTGTGAAGCATTACCTGCAGTGACTGAGCCTTTAGGGTGAAACGCTGGTCGTAGTTTCGCTAATCCATTCACTGATGTGTCCGGTCGTACTCCTTCATCGGTGCTTAGTGTCACTTTTTTCTCTTGTAATTTATGATCCTCTCCAACAGAACGTAGTGTAACGTCCACTGGCACAATTTCATCATTAAACTTGCCTTCTTTAATTGCTAGTGCGGCGCGGCGATGACTTTCAACCGCAAACGCATCTTGGTCAACACGACTAATCTCAAAACGTTTTGCTACTTCCTCTGCCGTATAGCCCATTCCCATATAATATTCCGGAGCATTTTCAACTAAAGTTGGATTGGGCGCAATGACATGACCACCCATAGGAATTAAGCTCATGGATTCGGCTCCGCCCGCAATTATCGAAGTAGAATGTCCTAACATAATCCGCTCTGCGGCATAGGCAATACTTTGTAGCCCAGATGAACAATAACGGTTTATAGTGATGGCAGGAACCGTATCAGGCAACCCTGCTAATGCACCGATATTTCGAGCTACATTCATCCCTTGCTCAGCTTCCGGCATTGCACAACCGATAATGACATCATCTATTTTCGTCGGGTCAAAATCTCCCGCTCGCTTTAACGTTTCTTTCACTGCTATCGCTCCAAGGTCATCTGGTCTTACATGAGCCAGTGTCCCTTTTTTTGCTTTTCCAACTGGTGTTCTTGCACCAGCTACAATTACCGCTTCTCTCAATGCTCTTCCCTCCCTTTTCACACTTCTTTAATTACGTAACGGCTTACCTTTAGCTAACATGTGTTGCATTCTTTGTTGCGTTTTCGGTTCCCCAACTAAGCTTAAAAACGCTTCTCTTTCAATATCTAACAAATATTGCTCATCGACTTCTGTACCTCTTGGGACACGACCTCCCGCAATAACAAACGCTAGTTTCTCAGCAATTTTCATATCATGCTCAGAAATCATGCCACCAAATTGCATCGTTTTCGCTCCAAGAAGCATTGTCGCATAACCTGGTTCTCCAACAACTTTTATCTTCTTACGAGTTGGTGCTACATAGCCTTGGTCATGGAGATGGATAACTTGTTGCTTCGCTGCATGCAATGCATGGTCACCGTTCATCGTAATGCCATCACGTTCACTTAAAAATCCATTAACTCTCGCTTCAGCCGCAGAGGTCGCCACTTTTGCCATTGCAATCGTTTCAAATGTTTTATTAGCGACAGCTTGTAAATCAATCGTTGTTCCTTGAGGAAGGCGTTCAAGGTTTCGAAGGTACAACTCTTTGTTTCCACCTCCACCTGGAATCAGTCCAACTCCTACCTCTACTAGACCCATGTAAGTCTCAGAAGCTGCTTGAATACTAGCCGATGGCAAGCAAATTTCAGTACCTCCGCCAAGCGTCATCGCATGTGGCGCAACGACAACTGGTTTAGCTGAATAGCGTATGTTTGCCATTGATTTTTGGAACTGACGAACAACGATATCAATTTCAAAGAAATTATAATCTTGCGCTTCCATTAAAATCATCATCAGATTAGCACCAACACAGAAGTTCTTTCCTTGGTTTCCAATCACAAGACCTTTATAATTCTTTTCAACTTCTTCAATTGATTTGTTAATCATTTGCATGACATCTAACCCAATTGAGTTGTTTGGTGAATGGAATTCCAAGCAAGCTACTCCGTCACCTAAATCAATAAGCGAGGCTCCACTGTTCTTAAAGATGACGTTACTTTCTTCTTTTTTTACTGTTCTAAGATGTATGACTTTTTTATTTTCTTGTATCGCTACATAGTCACCTTTGTGATAATACGCGTTTTCTTTATAAAAGGAATCATGACCGGCAGCTATCATTTCTTTAACCCAAACCGGAACCACTTCTCCCTCTGCTTCCATCCGTGCTATAGATTTTTCCACACCTAATGCATCCCACAGTTCAAATGGTCCTTGTTCCCAACCAAAGCCCCACTTCATCGCTTGGTCAATGGCATGAATGTCATTTGCAATTTCATAGCATTTTTCAGCAGTATAAATAAGGACTGGCTTGAAAATTCCCCATAACAATTCACCTGCTCGGTCATCGGCATAAGCTAACGTTCGGACTTTATTTTTTAAACTCTTTGCTTGACGTGCTGCTTCTGTTGATTTCGTACTGAGCTTTTTTCGCGGACCATATTCAAGTGTAGTTGGGTCTAGTTCAAGAATTTCACTGCCATTTGCCCCTTTAGTCTTCAAATAAAAGCCTTGCCCCGACTTACTACCTATCCAGCCTTTTTCACCCATTTCCTTCATAAAGCTCGGTGGGTCAAAAACATCTTTTTCTTTTCCGTCTACTTTGTCATAAACGTTCTTGGCAACGTGTAAAAATGTATCAAGGCCAACTACATCTAGCGTTCTGAAAGTCGCACTTTTTGGTCGCCCTATCGCTGGTCCTGTCACGGAATCAATCTCACCAACGGAGAAACCACCTTTAACCATTTGGTCAACTGTAATGAGTAAGCCATATGTTCCAATTCGATTCGCAATAAAGTTAGGTGTATCCTTTGCAGATACCACACCTTTACCAAGCGTATCCTCTGCAAACGCTGTCATAAATGAAATGACTTCATCGCTTGTATGTTGAGTAGGTATGATTTCAAGTAATTTTAAATAACGTGGTGGATTGAAGAAATGAGTTCCTAAAAAGTGACTCTGAAAATCTTCAGAACGACCTTCCGCCATCGCTTCCACTGAGATCCCTGATGTATTTGAACTTACAATTGAACCTTTTTTGCGGTATTGGTCTACCTGTTCAAATACTTTTTTCTTTATATCCAAATTTTCAACAACAACTTCAATAATCCAATCGACTTCACTAAGTCGTTTCATATCGTCTTCAAAGTTACCTGCTTCAATTAAAGAAATGTTCCCTTTCTCAGTAAGTGGAGCTGGCTTTTGCTTTAACAATTTTTGACGTGAACTCGTACTTATCCGATTTCGAACTTGAGCATCATCTAAAGTCAGACCTTTTGTTTGTTCCTCTTGTGAAAGCTCACGAGGGACAATATCTAATAACAATGTTGGGATCCCCACATTCGCTAAATGAGCGGCAATTCCCGAACCCATGACACCAGAGCCTAAAACGGCGGCTTTTCGTATTTGACCAATCATACTTGTCCTCCTTCTCCTCTACCAAGAATGAGCCCTTGAATGAATACTCATTCATTTTTATTTTAAAAAAATATCTGCAATAAACTGTTCTTACTTAAACTATAAAAGATTTCCCCATACATAGCAATAATTATTTCTAAAATTTCAAAAATACATTGTTTGTTAACTTCTTCTTATAGTAGCAAGAGCTTAAACACATAAGAAACGACATTTCCTCACACTCTAACCTTGTATCATAAAAAAGTGATACTACAGAGGGAGGAAGAAAAATGATGCAACAACAAATGATGAACCAACAACAAATGAGTCAACAACAAAATCAACAGATGATGAATCAACAGCAACAAAACCAACAAGGTATTATGAGCGAACCACCAAATGTCATTACGAGTAAGGACCAACTTTACATTTCTGACATGCTTTCTTGGAACTTACTTGCGATGAAGAAATGTAACCTCTTTGCTCAGCAATGTACAGACCAAGAAATTAAAGCTGCCATTCAAACGGCTGGACAAATGCACCAACGTCACTATCAGTCGTTAATTCAGCATTTACAATCTCAAAACCAACCACAACAAATGCAATAAGGGAGGCGCTCATATGAGTCAGCAAAATAATAAAATTCAAAACCCTAAAACTCAAGTTCCTGAATCGCCACAAATGAACGACCGTGATTACATTAATGATATCCTTGCTACTGAAAAGTATATGACGAACAATTATAGTTATGCGTTAAATGAAGCAAGTCATGAAAGTTTATATCACACAGTCAGCACCATCTTCAATGAAACGCAAAATTGCCAACGTGAATTATTTAATTTAATGTTCAAAAAAGGGTGGTACTCGTTTGAAGCCACTCCACAACAAAAGTTGGATCAAACGTACCAACAATTCCAAGGCTATTCTACCCAATTCCCATACGGCGGAACGCACTAAGAAAAGCCGCGGAAGTGGAATTTTCTTAGAAGCACTGAGCGAAGCCGCTACCATCTTTTAAAGTCAAACAAAAGTGGGTTTCTTTTGTTTGACGCATAGCGAGTGAAGCCAGTGCTCTTCCTCGAATAACCAAAAAGGTCGTGCAGATTTTGCACGACCTTTTTTTTAATTATTCCCTCGAGCCTTCTGATTAAGCTGTTGAATTTCCGTTATCAGTTCCTTTATGCCTTCTTTTCCATCTGGATACTGTTCATTCCAATGCTTTGCTAACGGAGGCATGCTTTTGGAGATATGAGTAAACAATGCCCAAGCTTTTACTTTCTCTCGTAGTTCCTCATTTTCCTCTCCTAATAAAAGCTCTGTATACTTTGTTAGTAACCCTTCTAACTGTTCGTTCAGTTTTTGATTCACAATCCTAACTCCTTTTTTCCTTTTTCATGTACCCATTATAGCATTCACAGGTTCCGACCTCGACACTCACATTCTTATTTTTTTATTCTCAATAAACGTAAGGCGTTCAGTGTTACAAGCAAAGTAGCTCCCATATCCGCAACTATCGCAATCCATAATGTCAGCCAGCCTGGAATGACAAGAAGCAGTGCTCCTATTTTTAATACTAACGAAAGAACAATGTTTTGTTTAATAATCGCTAATGTTTTGCGACTTAGTTTAATTGTCAAAGGCAACCTTGATAGGTCATCTTTCATTAACACGATATCTGCCGTTTCTAAGGCGACGTCAGAACCCGCACCTCCCATGGCAATGCCGACATTAGCTGTTGCTAAAGCTGGCGCATCATTAACCCCGTCACCAACCATCGCAACCTTTTTTCCACGTCCAACAATTTCTTTAATCGCATTTACTTTATCCGATGGAAGTAAGCTGGCCTTTATTTCAGACATTCCTAATTGCTTTCCAATCGATTCAGCTGTTTTTTCATGATCCCCGGTAAGCAATACTGTTTCCTTAATGCCAACATCATACAAACTGGCTAAGAGAAGAGCACTTTCTTCTCTTATTTGGTCTGCAATCGCAAAAATGGCCAACGGTGTTTTCTCATTCGAAACGAGTACAACTGTTTTTCCCTCGTTTCGAATGGTTTCTATTTTTTGCAATATATCCTCGTTCACTTTTACTTTTTCCTCAATGTAGGACGGGCTTCCAACCCAATACACGACTCCAGCAATAGTCCCCTGAACACCTTTCCCCGTTTCAGAATGAAAATGTTCTACTTCCGCTCCATGTTCTCCATTTGCATATCGAACAATGGCACGAGCAAGTGGATGCTTAGAGCCTTGTTCAAGAGCAGCAGCAATTGCTACCGTTTCTTTTTTATCTCCACTAAGGGCTATGAAATCAGTGACTTCCGGCTTCCCCATTGTCAGAGTTCCTGTTTTATCAAATGCAATCGTATCAATGTGACCGGCTTCCTCAAGGTGAACTCCACCTTTTATTAGCACTCCTCGCTTTGCTGCACTACCAATCGCTGTTACGATAGCGACAGGAGTAGAAATGACCAACGCACACGGGCACCCAACAACTAGTACAGCTAATCCCTGGTAAATCCACGTTTCCCAAACGCCATTAACGAATAATGGGGGAACAACCGCCACACATGCTGCAATAAGGATTATAAGCGGAGTATATACCGCAGCAAAACGATCAATAAATGCTTGTGATGGAGCTCGTTCAGATTGCGCTTCCTCCACAAGGTGAATCATTTTTGAAAGAGTCGTGTCTTCGTATCCTTTTGTAACTTCAATTTCAAGGAGACCTTCCTCATTTAATGTTCCAGCAAATACAGTATCACCTATCTCCTTAGTGACAGGAAGAGATTCACCTGTAATCGGCGCCTGATTAACAGAGGAGATTCCTTTTTGAACGACACCATCCATGGCAATTTTTTCACCCGGTCGAACGACAATTACGTCTCCGATTTTTATTGATTCAACGGCGACTACTTTTACTGTAGTTCCTTCACGAACGCTTGCCGTATCTGGTGATAGTTCTACAAGAGACTGAATCGAACGCCTTGCTTTTTCCATTGCAAATGTTTCTAATGCTTCGCTAATTGCAAATAAAAACACAACTACAGCACCTTCTGCTAACTCCCCTATCGCAAGTGCTCCCAGTACAGCAATCGTCATCAGCGTCTTCATATCAAATGTTAATGACTTCAGGTTTTTTAGCCCTTGCCAAAATAATTTATATCCTCCAATGACCATAGAGGCTAGATAAAAAAGCGTGATCGGAAGAAACTCCCCGCCCATTTGAAGGTGAAAGTAAAAGGCGATGATAAGGAATAGACCTGAAATTACTGTGCGCATGAGCGGTTTTGATTTCCATAGAGGTTGTTTGGTGACCTTCTCACCCTCCTGAAAAAAACGAAGATTTTCAAATGCACCTGCTTTTTCTAGCTGTTCTTTTGTTATGGTTCCTGAAACTGTAATCTTCGAGGCTTGAAAATTCACTTCCACCTCTTTTACTTCGTCGATTTTTTTAACATTCTTTTCAAACTGCGCAGCACAATTGGCACAAGTTAAACCTTGAATTTGAAAGACTTGCTTTTCACTATTGTTCACGAGACATCGTCTCCTTACTGTGAACCATCCCAATCGTGATAAGCGTTCGTACGTGTTCATCATCTAACGAATAAAAGACGAGTTTCCCCTCTTTTCTACTTTTAGCTAATCCAATCGTTCGAAGATGGCGCAAATGATGTGACGTTGTTGCCGTTGAAGCTCCAATAATATTGGCAACATCACACACACATAACTCCTCTTCTTGTGAGAGTGAATAGGCAATTTTCATTCTCGTCTCATCTGCTAAAGCTTTAAAAATAGCAACAGTCTTCTTTATCTCATGCTGATTATCATTCAGTACTGATGTTAATTTCGAGACCTTTTCCTCATCAAAACAGTACACCTCACAACTATCTGACACAGTAGTTCACCCCTCCCACTCATTCAAATATATATTTGATTGTAGTATACTACTATTTTATTCAAACGTCCATTAGAATGTTCTAATGTTTTTATACTTTTTTTGTAGTAAGCGGTTTTAAGGGATTCGGTCTAGGTGCGTATTAGCAAGTTCGTGCTTTTGTTTGGGTCACACGGAATGGTGACCGTTTCAGTCGATAGTTTCTTTTGTTTGGTCTTCATCACACTCATGATGACCATTTCACTCGTTTTTTCCCTTCGCTTTGGTCTTCACCACACTTATGATGACCACTTCACTCGTTTTTTCCCTTCGTTTTCACCAAGGCGATGCTTGGGCTAAATAAATAAAAAAAATAACCCAATGGTCAATAAAACCCGTTGGATTACCTATACTTATCTATACAACTAATTTATTTTCTTTTGTAACTCTGCCATCTCAAGTTTCAATTGTTGTTGTTCTTGGATGATTTGTTTATTTACGGCTAGCATTTCTTCTGCTAGTCGTTGATAGGATTGATCTTTAGATGCTTTCATTTTCGTTTGCCATGCTTTAATCAGTGTAATCGCTACTAGTCCACTAATGGCGACAATACCTAATACCATAATCATAGCTGCAACTTCTACCATAACAGTGACCCCTTTCCAATTCATTTAACTCATATATATTATAGAAAATTTAGGAAGTCAATGGAATATTTGTTACACTCTTTCTTTAATTAATTGTACAGCTACATCAATTTCCTCTTTTGTAGTATAGCGCCCCACACTAAAACGAATCGTTCCCATCCCAATATGTTCACTGATACCCATCGCTTGTAATACTGGAGACAATGTTACTTGGCCTGAGTGACAAGCAGAGCCCGTTGAAGCTGCAATTTCAGGAAGCTTATCTAGAAGTTCTTGACCGATTTGACCGGGAAAAGAAACGTTTAACGTATTCGGAAGTTGCTTTTCTGGATGGCCATTCCTGACGACTTTCTCGTTGTAATGCTCTTTCAGACTTTCCCAAAAGTAATCACGAATCTCAGTCAATTTATGTTGTTCAATGCTACTATGTTTCGCTAACTCGCAAGCTTTCCCAAGGCCAACAGTAAATAGAACATTTTCCGTTCCTGCTCGTCTTCCTTGTTCATGCCCGGCACCGTGAATGAATGGCTCTAGCAAAATTCCTTGTCTCAAAAATAAGGCACCAATTCCTTTTGGAGCGTAGAGCTTATGTCCCGCAATCGTCAAAAAGTCAACTCCAAGCTCATTCACGTCAATTGGGACTTTCCCCAGTGATTGTGAAGCATCCGTATGGAAAAACACATTATACCGTTTCGCGAGTTTACTAATTTCTTGAATTGGTTGTATCGAACCTACCTCATTATTTGAGTGCATAATCGATATAAGGACTGTCTCTCTCATAATTGCGTTCTCAATTGCATCTAATTGAACGACTCCATACTCATCGACATCGACGTATGTGACTCGGGCACCTTGTTGTTCTAAATACTTGCATGGATTAATAATAGCTGGGTGTTCAATTTTAGAAGTAATAATATGATTGCCTTTTCCTGAAAAGGTTTGAAAGACACTTTTTAGTACATGATTATTTGCTTCACTTCCTCCACTTGTAAAAACTATTTCATTGGGTTTTGCTCCAATAAAGTTAGCCACTTGTGTTCTTGCTTGTTCAACGGCTTTCTTCGCTTCACTTCCAGCAAAATGCAAAGCGGATGGATTTCCGTAATGTTCTTGCAAAAACGGTAGCATCACCTCTTTAACCTCAGGTGCAATCGGGGTACTTGCATTATAATCTAAATAAATCTGATTCATTTTTAGTCTCCTCTTTTCTTACCAAGGTACATGAATATTCAATGCCTCCGCAAGTGCCTGGCTGTCTTTCCGACGTTGCTTTCGTTCCTTTGTTCGTTGTACGGCATTTTTATGTAATCGAATTTCTTCTTCGGTTTCAGGAATAATATCAGGGACTTCTGTTAGGTTCCCGTTTGAATCTAAAGCCACAAAAGTTAAGAACGAAGTAGCAGCTAAATAACGCTCTCCTGTCATTAAATTTTCAGCTACCACCTTTACAAACACTTCCATCGAGGACCTCCCCACCCATGTAACATACGACTGCAAACAAACCGAATCATCTAAGTTAATTGGCTTTAAAAAATCGACAGAGTCGGTTGAGGCTGTTACTACATCACAACGGGCATGTCTTGAAGCTGAAATTGAAGCAACATCATCCATATAGCTCATTAACTTTCCACCAAATAATGTATTATGATTGTTCGTATCAAATGGAAACACACGACTCGTTTTTATGACTCTCGTTTCTCTGCAATATTTTTTCGGACGTTCACTCATGATTCATTCCTCCATCTTAGCTATATTGTAGTAAGTTTATCATATCAATTGTTCAAACCACTACTATCAGACAAAGAGAAAGAGTATAATTTAAAATAGCCAATTTACCGAAAGGAATGTACATATGAAAATAAAACACTTTACTGATTTTGATGAAGCTTATAACAGCATTATTCCTCTGATTCCTAAAGTACAAGGAACCGATAGCTTTTGGAATGACCTACAGCTAAAAATAGAAAAGAAACAGGAAATTACCTTTCAAGAATACGCAGCTTTATATTACGGTGCTTCATTCGTTGTAAAAAGTGAGGAAGAAAAAGGCCTACCAGAAATGGCTACCGTAAGCGAAAGGTTCGTCCTTGATTTATATGTAACGTTATTAGCAGAATCAGGGGGCGAAGAGTTTTTTGAAGGCACCGATGAATACACCGATGAGGAATATGAGCAGTTTTCGCAAGCTATGATAAATGAAGTGATTGAAATGAAAATCGTAGCTGAAAAATACGTGGAAGGTATTGAGGTATTTGAACCTGTATTCTTTAAGACCATTAAAGGTCCAGTTCGCTTTCGAAGACAAAGCTTACCTACTGAATAAAGTGGAGAGGTATAACCGTAAGCCCGTTGTGAACGATTAATTCACAACGGGTTTGTTACGAGTGAGTCCATTATAAACTATATAACTAGTTTTCCCAGTCAGTTTTCATTTCGTTTTTAGTATAAAAGTGTTATAATAAAGGTAACTTTTTACAAAAGTAGGTGTTGTTCTTGGATAACAGTTTGTACATCTTGCCCTTAATCGCTACTTTAGTCCTTTTATTAATAAATTTCTTACGGTTTCAATTTCAATTAACTGTACACAAGCTTTTTTTCTGTATAACTATTTTTCTAGTCATAACGTATGTAGGAATAATGACAACTCTACCTCTTCCTTGGCTATATCTTGGGGCAATTGCTTTAGCTGTTTTCAGTTTCTCTTATATAGGTGGTTCTATAACGGCACTGTTAAGTTATCTCGTTCTTTACTTTACGTATAACCACACTTTTTTACTGCTAGGGACGTATATCGTAGTCGCGCTTTTAAGCGCTTACTTCGTATCTCAATCTAAAGCAAAAAGAGAAGAAGCCCAGTTATGGACCAAGAAATTAATAAAACGTTCTAATCAGCTCCGCATTTTTCATGAAATCAACACATCCATGCAGCAAACCTTACAACTTGATAAACTATTACACACGATTTTAATAGCCGTTACAGCAGGTCATGGTATGGGGTTTAATCGAGCAATGGTTTTTTTAATTGATGACAAAAATCAACTTCATGGGAAGATGGCTGTTGGTCCAATGAACTCCACAGAAGGCTATGCCATTTGGGAAATGATCGCTGCAGAAAAATATAAATTACAGGATTTAATAGAAATGGATAGGGAAGAAAAAGATATGGATAGCGACCTAAATTACTTAGTAAAATCACTAGTGATCCATGATGAAAACGATGAAAATAATATCATTTTATCTTCCTTATCACAAAATAAACCGATTCATGTTGTTACTATCGACAACACAGATGCCGTTCAAGTAAAACTACATGAATTGTTTGATATGAATGAATTTGCAGTATTGCCTTTAGTAAATCAAGGAAAAAAAGTAGGGGTTCTTCTAATCGATAACATTGTAAATAAGTACCCTATTTCGATGGATGAAATAGAAGCCGTTATTCCTTTTGCCAATCAAGCAGCAATTGCTATTGACCATGCACGATTATATCAAATGACAGAAGATATGGCTTTAAAAGATGGGTTAACAGGGTTGTATAATCAAAGGTCGTTTCAACAAAAAATCGATTATTATTTCACAAATAATTCAAATCAACCGATTTCTCTTATAATGATGGATATTGACTTTTTCAAGCATTATAACGACACAAACGGGCATCTACTTGGAAATGAAGTGCTTAGTCAACTTGCAAAAGTAATCGTAACAGTCATAAAAGATCTTGAGTATTGTTATCGTTTTGGGGGAGAAGAATTTGCAGTACTCCTGCCAAGTAAATCTCTCCAAGAAGCATTTGATATTGCTGAAACCATTAGAGCAAGCATTGAGACAAGCTCTTTCCCATCGGGTGATAAGCAACCAGGAGGAAAACTAACGGTTAGTGTGGGAGTAAGTTCAACCGAACAGCATCAACAAGGTAGTAATGGCAGTAAGTTAATTCAATTCGCGGATGACGCTTTATATGAAGCTAAACGAAAAGGAAAAAACCAAGTTTTCAGCTCGAAAGGTGAGGTCATGTCATGAATGGTCAACTCGGTTTCATCATCCTCTTTTGTAGTTTATTTATCCTTTGGATAACAAGTAAACCTTTTTATTATCTTTCCTTGCGCTTGCATATGAAAAGAGTGTCTAGAAAGTTAAACTTTCGCTATAAGGACCTTCACCATTCTTTTGAACAAATGGTTTACTTTATTAATTTACCAAGTCATCTTCCAGAAGTGATTGATGCAAAAAAGGAAGATATTGAGTTGAAAATAGATATCCGTGGTCTTTTTTATCCCGAAGTAAACGGAATCAAGGTGTTTCTAACAAATAAAAATAAATCACTGTTCATTGCTTATATTCCAGTAGAAGATTTCAGAATGCCTCTGTTGGATAAACTTGAAAAAGAAAAAAAGATAAATGAAGAAGACTACCGTAAGATTGGTACGTTTAAATTACTCCACCCAAAAACATTACTTGAGATGAAGGAAGATATATTTAAAAATCTTCAATCTGGACATTATTCAGGGTAGATTCCCACAAAATAGAATTATGGTATAATGAAACCATTGAAATCTCAACGATAAAGGTGGTACACATGCAAAAATTAGTCTATTTTGTTGGAGTAGCTGGAACTGGAAAAACAACGGTAGCACGAGAAATCGCGTTACGAATGCCTTGTACATTTCTTGACCGCGATACCATTGGTGGTAGATTTGTCGAGAAAATTCTAGAAATGAATAACCTAGATAAAAATGACCGAGATTCTCAGTTTTACAAAGAGAACCTTCGTGATTTAGAGTATGATACGGCTAAAGATATTTGTATCGAAAGCTTATCTGTTGGTCAAAACGTTTTTATGATTTCACCATTTACGTCAGAGTTAAAAAATAACGAATACATCAAAGAAGTTATTGAGTTAAGTGGCAGACCTGCTAATGAAATTGATGTTAAGGTCGTTGTCGTGACACTACTGGATATTGAATTACAAAAAGAGCGCATAGAAGACCGTGCTACAGTCCGAGACACATGGAAATTAGAAAATTGGAATTCCTATGAAACACGCGTTGACTTTGTTCCAACGATTAATTGGGACATCCCAAAAGAAAACATTATAGTATTTGATAACTCTGGTGATTTAACGGAAGAAAAGGTTGAAGGCCTATTACGTTTTATTACAAACTGAACTTTTAAAATAGACCGGGACAAAGGTAGAACAACCTTTATTCCGGTCTTTATATATAGAGAAAAAGGGTCTCTGTAGCCAGAGACCCTTGTAATACTTAGTATCCTACGTAAGCAGCCCCGATAATTACTAATAAAATAAATAGGACTACCACTAATGCAAAGCCTGCGCCTGCACCTGCATAATGTGTCATTCGTCAACACTCCTTCTCGAATTGAATTGTGGAACATTCCACTTACCAATACCATATTCACTAACCAGCAATTTGGTTTAGACAATCAGAAAAAAAGTATATAGATTTGCTTATTGTTATGTTGTGCATGAGTCAGAAACATCATATAAACTGTATTTTGCCAAGGTAGTGCCCATTTTTATTAAAAAACACATGCTATCTGTAAAATAGCACGTGCTTTTACTTTAGCTTTCTCGTTTTTTCTTCATCACCATATAAAAAGCAGGTACGAGTAACAGCGTAAAGAACGTTGAGAAAAAGATTCCTGAAATAATTGAAATGGCAAGAGGTGTAAATAATACATCTCCACTCAGTGCAATCGGAACAAGTGCACCAATAGCTGTAAATGCCGTAAGAAGAATGGGGCGTAATCTTGCTCTTCCAGATTCAATAACGGATGTCGCTAATTCCATTCCTTCTGACAATCGTTGCTCAATGAATTCGATTAGTACAATTGAGTTCCTTACTACGATCCCAGCTAGAGAGACAAGCCCCATCATTGCCATAAAGCCAAGTCCAGTCTGTGTTACAAACAATCCAATGACTGCTCCTGAGATGGCTAAATACACCGTAGACATCACTAAGATAGGTGTCTTTAACGAATAAAATTGAACAGCCATCACAATGAAAATCAAGAAAACCACAACAATAAATAACTTCCCAACTTCAATAAAGAAGTCTGTTCTCGCTTCGGTTTCACCACCGATTGAAATGCTGTACCCCTCATCTAAGGAATACTCATTTACTTTTCCTGTGATTTGTTGTTCTAGCACTGATTTTGTTTCTTCATTTGGATAGACACGAACGGTAATGGTTCGTTCTCCATTTGAATGAGGTACCCTTTGTATTTGTTCAACTTCTATTGGCTCCACAAATTGATCAAACGTAAGTAAATCAGGAGGGCCAGGTTCCGTTACACTCCATTTATTCGGTAAGGCTAAAGAAGTTAAATCTAACTCTTCTCCTTCACTAAGTCCATCCACAACTAATCTTATATCTCTAAACTCTGTCCCATCATCAAATGAACCGATAGGGACTCCTTCTGTCTTTAATGCAATTTGCTCGCTTATCTCTTTCATCGTAATCCCATATTCGGCAAGAACGTCACGGTCTGGTTCATATAAAATCGTAGGCCAAGGGTTTCCGACGTTATCAACAACCGCTCCGCTTCCTTCAAATTGTTCGATATCACTTTTTAACCTATCGACAATCGAAGTAAGTTCATCTAGTTCAAGACCCGTTACTTTAATAGCAATCGGTGCACCTACAGGGGGACCAGCTTCAATAGTTGTTAACTTTGTTTCTACATTAGGATAGGTTTCTCTTAACGTCTCGCTCCATCTAGCAATCGTTTCTTCTGCAGATTGAGATTCTTTGTTCACCCTTAATACGATTTGTCCAGTGTTTTCACCAGCACCTTCAATAGATGAATTAAACAATCCTGGCACTCCAGTACCCGTATAGATCGCCGTCTCATATACATTTTCATCTTGTTTACGAATGTCCATTTCAATTTTTCTTAACAACTCGTCAGTTTGTTCAATCGTCGTTCCAATCGGTGCGACGACTTCTAGCGTTACTTCTTCTCGATCAGCACTCGGGAAAAAGACAACAGGAATAAACGGAACTAACCCATAAACAACGGTACAGAATAATAGGCCTATCAAACCAACTCGTAATGGTTTCTTAACGATATTGGCTAATACTTTGTTCGCATACCAATTGGCCAATGAATCCAGTGATTTTCCGAGTAGCCCATCTTTTCTTTCCTTTTTGCTCTCTTTGCGTTTCTTTTCTCTCCATACGCGATAAATCGGGACTAACGTTAACGAAAGAATCGTGGATGCAATGATCGTTGTAATTAAAACTGTAGGCATTGCTCGAATGAAATCTCCGCCACTACCTGAGATAAATACAAGCGGTAAAAATGTAAAAACAACGGCCAAGGTAGATGTAATAATCGAGACTCTAACTTCTTTCGTTCCTTTTATCGCACCCTCTAAGGCTGAATCTCCTAACTTATACCTACGTTGAATGTTATCGTTAACGACAATTGCATCATCAACCAAGATCCCTAACGCGATGATAAATCCGATAATCGATATTTGGTTTAAATCAACTCCGACATAAGGTAACGGAACTAAACCCAGCAATATGGATATAGGAATTGCCAAAGCTACAATAAGAGCTGACGAAAAATTTAATCCAAGTAACGTAACAAAAATGACTACGATGACAGAAATGATAAACGATAAGGATAAGTCTCGAAATATCTCTGAGACAATATTGTTTTGTGTATAATATAAATCTAGTGTCGCTGTTGTAGAAAGATCTTCTTTAAGAATATTCAACTTCTCATCAACTGCTTTATGAAGTGACGGAACATCAATGCCTCGTTCAGGAACGACTGTAAATGAAAGCGTTGGAATCCCTTCATAAGAGATAACGTCCTTCATCTCTTTATATTGAAGTGAGACATCACCAATGTCATCGATATAAATGGGTTCTCCATCATTTAAACCAACTGGCAATTCTGCAACTTGTGAGATATCACTCATTTGTGGAAGAGCAAGCTGATGAATCCTGTCACCAATTTGTTTTGTTCCAATCGGGACTTGACCAAATTCACCAGAATAGGCTTGTAATACATCTGGAACAAGAATACCTAATTCCGCCATCCTTTCTGAATCTAAGGAAATAATTATTTCCTCTTCAGGAACTCCTTTAACTACCGTATTTTTAACACCTGGGATGGATTCAATTTCTTGTTGCCACTTTGACAGAATTGGTCCAAGTCGATATAAGCCTTCACGGTCTTCAGATAAAATATGATACGAAGACAACGCTCCTAATTGTATAGTTTCATTTACATTCGGAGAAAGGACTTGCTCTGGGAAACCACGGCTTGTATCAATGATCGTTTGCCTAATATCAGATAATACCTTATCTTTATCTGCCTTCCCATCAATCTCGATGACGATATTCGACGCTCCAAGGGAAGATACAGAAGAAAAATCCTGAATACCAGCAATTCTTTCAATCGCTTCTTCAATAGGGACTGTAATCGTCCTCTCTACCATTTCTGGTGTCGCACCTGGATATACGGTTGTTACGGTTGCAATATCTAATGATATTTCTGGTATTTCACGTTGTGGCAACTGCCAAAATGTGATAAATCCAATAACCATAAAAAGGATCAAAAATAAAACTGTAATTTTAGGCTTTTTGATAACGGAATCAAACATTAGATTTCCTCTCCCACTGTTTCGATTTGTATAATCTATTTATATAGTAAATATAGGTTTTTTACAATGATTTTAGTCTAGTTCAGCATAGCTTTCAATTGAAATATATAGAAAAAGAGGAAACCAATATTAGTTCTAGAATAGTAAAAATAATAATCTTTTATGTTGGGGTGATACAATATGGAGGAAACTGATTATGCTTACTTAGCAGGAATCATAGATGTAGAAGGTACTATAACATTAACCCGACAACATTCAAACGAACACCGTCGTCCAGTTATTACAATAGCCTCGACTGATTATGAGATACTACTCTTTATTCAAAATAGTATCGGTGGGCATAAAAAATTATTCACCTGAAAAACATAAAGACTCTTTTGTTATATCGATAAAGAAAAAAAAGGTTGTATTGTATACATTACAAAAAATACTCCCTTATTTAAAAATCCCTACAAAGATTAAAAGAGCCGAACTTATTATTTACCAATACAAACAAGCTACACCCAGAAACGGAAAATATAGTAAAGAAGTGTTAATTAAGAAGAAATAATTTGAAGAAGATTTTTTTAGTATGTAAGCCCATTTAATATACTTAAATATAATAAAAAAGCATAAGAATTCCATATGGAATTCTTATGCTTTACATCGCACACACATGTATGCGTAATTTCCACCAAATATGTATGGTGGAGACGGTGGGACATGCTGTTCCATGCTTTCGCTATGGCACTGACTATATCTTGAACTTAGTACTAACTAAGTCCCCTGGCGTATTATGAGAAATATATATTAGTCAAATCTGACTTCATTCCCCATCCTAGTACTACCTGAGTCAGGCAGCCTATAAGTCGATACACGGCTGTTGGATTACTCCACATACCGCTCGGTATTACCTTATCACCATCTAGATGGTGACGTAGACTTCACCGATAAAGCCAAGTTATCACTTGTGTGTCACCACACAAGGCGACTATTTACTAATCGAACCCACGTCCAAGAATAACGCAACTTAAGCTTCTACGAGTGTAGTCACTGTACTAGCATTTCGCAGTCTCTTTGGCCCAGCGACAGGCACCCGAGCTGCTAGTCTGATTGTTCTCTTCCTTCGCCCTCAGACGGTGGGCAACCGGCGTAGTCCACTTAGAGTGAGTCCCTGATCCTACCACATGGACGATGGAGGGAGGAACCGCAAAGCAGTATTAAGCTGCTAGTGCGAAGTTGTTGTTTTCTTTGCCAGTTATAGGCATTGGCGTTTTAACGAGGCCGACCCCCTCGACTCGCAACTTAAGCCCGACCTATCCCTGTCGAATCCAAAACGTCCCCAAGAATAGAAGGCATCATTGCCTTATGAAATTAGCAAAGGCATTAATTAAAATGCCCTTGGATTTACTATTATAACATATTAGACCGAAAGTTCAACTTCCAAGTTATCCCTTTTGACGTTCGCGGAAAGCACGGTCAATTTCACGCTTCGCATCTTTCTTTTTCAATGCTTCTCGCTTGTCGTAGTTTTTCTTTCCTTTTGCCAAAGCGATTAACAGTTTCGCAAACCCATTTTTAATATAAATCTTCAAAGGGACCAATGCGTACCCTTGCTCTTTTGAAGCCCCAATTAATTTATTAATTTCTTTTTTATGGAGCAACAGTTTTCGAGACCGCTCTGGGTCATGGTTGAATCGATTTCCTTGTTCATAGGGGCTAATATGACCGTTAATCCAAAATAATTCTCCATTTGGGTCTACTCGAGCAAACGAATCTTTTAACTGAGCTCGCCCGGCACGAATTGATTTGATTTCAGTTCCTTTAAGCACAATCCCACACTCAAAGGTTTCTTCAATGTGGTAATCATGACTCGCTTTTTTATTTTGAGCCAATACTTTACTTTTTTCTTGTGTTCCTGCCATCATCAACGCATCCTTTATAGAATGATTCAATATTTAATGATAACAAACAAACTTGAAATCAGTCAAACTTACTGAACCAACGACTCAGGCGCAATCAAATCTGCGATCAGTATATAACGTTCAGGTGCTGCTCCAACATAATTAAATGGGTAACAGGTACTGACTGTTAATGTCGCCTTTGGTCTAGGTACAATTACCGTGCGGTCGTCTTTATCTACGATGCGAACTTTACGGACTTTATACGTAAATTCCCCGGCAGCTGTTGTGACAATAAGCAAATCACCTTCACCCACCTCACCTAAGCGACGAAACACCGTATCACGATGTCCAGATAATACAGAATTATCCTTCTCACCTGGTAGTACACTTCCTGCATAGTGACCTACGCCTCTTTCAAGTTCATCTTCATTTGTACCATAAAAAATCGGCATTTCAGATTCAAGTTTTGGGATCTGTAGGACACCAATTTGGTCACCAATATTAGGACGACTCGGATACTTGACCTCCGTCATTTCATTCTCCGGTTTGGTTTCTTCTTTAGATACTTGTTCTACTTCCTCAATCGGGGAAACAGCTGAATACCCTCTCCAGAAAGAAACAGCGTTTGTTACAAAGAAAAATAAGCCACTGACAACAATCAACGCAGATAAGGAAAGAAGAACCATTTTCATGATTCTTCTTTGATCTTCATTAAACATTATCTAAGTGCCTGTCCTTTACGGTATACACCAAAACCTACTGCCATTGCAAATAGAGCAAGTAACATATTTAAACCACTGTTAGTAGCCGTCTTTGGAAGCTTTCCACCTTTAACTGTCTTATCAACACCTGCAGTTGGAGCTTCAACTACTTCTTTACTAACTTCTTTAATAATATCTGAACCGAACATATCAGCTGTAATTAGGATATCAGCTAAAAATTCACCATCATAGTTATAAAGTTCGATTAATAAGTCATAACCATTTGTGCTTTCTAAGTACAAAAGATCTCTTAATGAAATCTCATAATAATCTTCTTCGCTAATCATATAGTACTCTGCTTGCATTTGGAAAATATCTAAAAACTCTCCCCAAATCGCTGCAAGTTCTTCTACATGTGCATCTGTTAAGTCAACAGCACTTTCAAAATCTGGTAATGCTTCAACTCGGTCTAAAAGTGCAATTAAACGCTCTTCTAAATCAACTGGATCTAAAGCGGAAACATGTTCTAGTAACGCTAAAAACTCTTCTTCAGTAATATCAAATGCTACAAGTAACTCGAAGAATTCATCAAAATCTACTTCCTCTATCTCTTCATCCATTTCTAGATAACCCACAATGTCCTCAATAGTTTCAAAGTCTTCAGTAGATTCACCATACTGCGCTAAAATTCCATCAATTTCTGCTACCGTTATATCATACGATGCCGCTAGTTCATTTAAACTATCGTCAGTGATTGGAGTTGCAGCCATTGCTGAAAATCCAGGCATAACTAAAAGAAATACTAATAAAAAGCATAATACCTTTTTCATAGGTAACCTCCTAATTTTTTGTAATTAATATTTACTAGACTATTATAATCTGTAAGAGTATGTAAAACTATGTTTTTCATTCGACAAAACCCAAGTTGTTTTCGACATACTACGACAAAAAGGTTATTGCTACTATGCATGAGCAATAACCTTTTTACTATTATTTCGTTTTCTTTTTACCTTTTTTTCGTTTGTTCTTTGGAGCATTTTCATAAAATTTCTTTTTCTTCTTTGGAGGCTTTCGGTCACCGGAAGCACTCCCTGTTTTAGCTCCTGGTTTTGTTGGTCTTCCTGGCTTATCGTCTTTCTTTTTACGATTACCACCAACAATCACTTTTGGTTTCGCTTTTCTTTCGGTCGATCTCGTCCCTTTCATTCCGACTACTTCAAAGTCGATGGACGCTTCATCAACGTTTACGTTCACACAGCGAACTTCAATTTCATCACCGATTCTAAACACATTCCCTGTGCGTTCACCGATCATAGCGTATTGACGTTCGTCATAATGATAGTAATCGTCAGTTAAGTAACTAACATGAACGAGTCCTTCAATTGTATTTTCAAGTTCAACGAAAATACCGAAGTTCGTTACACTACTAACCATACCTGTGAAGGTTTCACCGATTTTATCTTCCATGTATTGTGCTTTTTTCACTTCATCCGTTTCTCGCTCTGCATCTACTGCACGACGTTCCATTTCAGAAGAATGACGAGCAATTTCAGATAGTTTCTCACTCCAGATATTTTGTGTTGCTGCATCCGTTTTCCCTTCAACTAAATATGTTCTAATTAAACGGTGAACAATTAAGTCAGGATAACGACGGATTGGAGAAGTAAAATGCGTGTAGAACTCGGTTGATAACCCAAAGTGACCTAAACTTTTCGGGTCGTACTTCGCTTGTTGCATAGAGCGTAGCATAACCGTACTGATGACCGTTTCTTCTGGCTTCCCTCTTACTTCATCAAGAAGCATTTGTAACGCCCTTGGGTGAACGGTATTGGCATTTCCTCTAACCACATATCCAAAGTTCGTAATAAACTCAAGAAACTTCTCAAGCTTCTCTGTATTCGGGTCTTCATGAATACGATAGATAAACGGAATGTTCATCCAATGAAAATGCTCAGCTATCGTTTCATTGGCCGCTAGCATAAATTCTTCAATTAACTTTTCAGCTACTGAACGCTCTCGCAGGACGACATCTGTCGGCTTACCATCTTCGGCTACTAGCACTTTTGCCTCTTTAAAATCAAAGTCAATCGCACCACGTTCAAATCTCTTTTTGCGTAAAATATCTGCTAACTCACCCATTTGTTTAAAAAATGGAATGAGTTCCTCATATTTTTTCATGACTTCTTCATCAGATTCCATTAAAATATCACGAACATCTGTGTACGTCATTCGTTCGGTTGTACGGATAACACTTTCAAAAATATCATGACCAACGACTTCACCTTCAGGCGTGATTTCCATCTCACATGAAAGCGTTAGTCGGTCGACTTTTGGATTTAAACTACATATTCCATTTGACAGGCGATGCGGAATCATTGGGATAACGCGGTCGACTAGGTACACACTTGTACCTCGCTCTGCCGCTTCTTTATCTATCGGTGATCCCTCTCTGACATAATAACTAACGTCAGCAATATGAACCCCTAATTTATAATTTCCGTTATCAAGTCTTTCTACGTTAACGGCATCATCTAAATCCTTTGCGTCAGCTCCGTCAATCGTTACAATTGTTTTGTCACGTAAATCACGACGTTTGCCAATTTCATCTTCACTTATTTTATCTGGGACACTTTCAGCCTGATGGATCACATCCTCAGGGAACTCACCGGGTAAACCATGCTTATGGATAATCGATAAAATATCAATACCAGGGTCATTTTTATGCCCTAAAATGGTGATAACTTCACCTTCCGCACTCATTTTCCCTTCAGGATATTTAGTGATTATTACAACAACCTTATGTCCATCAACTGCACCTTTTACTGCATTTTTGGGAATGAAAATATCATTTGGTATCCTCTTGTCATCAGCAACCACAAAGCCGTAATGCTGACTATCAACAAATGTTCCTACAACCTCTGTCGTTCCACGTTCAAGAATGCGGATAACTTGTCCCTCTGGTCTTGTCCCCGTTGATTTCGGATGTAGTCTAACTAGGACGGTATCCCCGTTCATTGCACTCCCTAAATCCATACTATTCACATACACATCTTTTTCGCCAATGTCCTCAAGCGGAATAATAAAAGCAAATCCTTTCGCATTCGCTTGAACTTTTCCGCGGACAAGGTTCATTTTTTCTGGCAACCCGTAACGATTGCTTCTCGTTCTAACAATCATCCCCGACTCTTCCATATAATTCAACAGTTTAACAAAATCCTTAAATTCGCTGGTATCCGTTAAGCCAAACGCTTCTTCTAATTCGGTTACAGAAAGCGGTTTTGATATTTCTTCTCTCATATAATCTAACACTTTTTGAATTCTTTCATCGTTCATTTATTTCTCTCCTTTCAAATTTCTTTCACGAACTCCACTCAAGCGATTCTAAAAAATGATAGACATCTTCATGGAGTTGTTCCTTTTCTCTACCCAGAGTAATAACGTGACTTGATTGTTCGTACCATTTTATTCTTTTTACACCTGATTCAACGTCATCATGGATAATCGTTGCACTTGTTGTATCAATCATTTCATCATTTCGGGCTTGGACTACAAAAACTGGGGAATATATATGGTCAAGATGCTTACGCACGTCTTCAATTAGATTTTGTAATGCTTGAAGCGTATTCATAGGTCTTTGTTTAAAAGCGTCTATTTCTTTCTCAATGTCAGCTTCTGACTTTCCTTCCCATTTTTTATAGTGCCGTGCATAGTCGACCACTCCCTCATACATGACAGTCTCTGTCTTCGCCTTCACTGGAGCGCACATCGGGACAATTCCCATGACAGGGTAGGTATACCCTAGTTTTAAGGAAAAAACACCACCTAGCGACAACCCACAAACTGCTATCTCCTCAAACCCTTCAGCTCTTAGGTGTTCATAACCTTCCTTCACGTCTTCCCACCAATCGTCAGGACCAGTATGTACAAGTTGCTCTGGCGGCACCCCGTGGCCTTTGTATAAAGGCGCATGACAGGTGTATCCTTTTTTTTGTAGAAAGCGACCTATCATACGAACATCAGCCGTTGTACCTGTAAAACCATGCAGTAACAACACTGCTCTCCGCCCGCCTTCAAACGTAAACGGTTTTGGTTGCACTGATTTCATTTTCCTATCCCATCCTTTATGACATAGTGTTGCCTGATTTAACTTTTCTAATAAAAAAATAATGTATGGGTTAATTATTACCATTTCCATTGTGAAACATCTAGACATACGACTTGCACTTGGATTATTTTGTATTCGGACTCTAGCACTTTGTTTCATGCTCAACCTGTCCATATTCCTTGCCTTATCGGACTTCATCACTTTGTTTCAAACTTAACCTGTCCGTATTCATTGTCTTTTCGGACTCCACGGCTTTGTTTCGAACTTAACCTGTCCGTTTCCTTGTCTTTACGGACTCCCGTACTTTGTTCCAAACTCAATTTGTCCGTTTATACAAATAACCTTACTAGATCAAAAAAGCAACAGGGTGCTTGTCCCTGCTGCTTCGAGGTTGTTATTGTTTTATGCGATAAAGTAAGCTACAGCAATCGTTAATACAAAGAAAAGAACCGCTAGTACAACCGTTGCTTTAATAAGTACCGCATCAATCCCACGTGCCTTTTGCTTTCCTACTAATTGCTCCGCTCCCCCAGAAATTGCTCCTGAAAGACCCGCACTACGTCCTGATTGTAATAACACAACTGTAATTAAAGCAAGGGATACAATAATTAATAAAATGAATAAAAATGTTTGCATTCATGACACCTCCAAGAAGACAGTTTTCGCTTCTCTAACTGTACCATAAAAGCCATTGCCCTCGCAATAGTAAAAAAAACAGCACCCGGTCGCCCGAGTGCTGTTTTAGAAAACTTATTTGTTTAAGTTATAAAATGCTTTTCTGCCACCGTATTGAGCTACAGTTCCAAAGCCATCTTCGATACGAAGAAGTTGGTTGTACTTCGCAACGCGGTCTGTACGAGAAGGAGCACCCGTTTTAATTTGGCCTGCATTTGTCGCAACAGCGATGTCTGCAATTGTGCTATCTTCTGTTTCACCCGAACGGTGAGAGATAACAGCTGTGTAACCAGCACGTTTTGCCATTTCGATTGCATCGAAAGTTTCAGTAAGTGTACCGATTTGGTTCACTTTGATAAGGATTGAGTTACCAATTCCTTTTTCGATACCTTCAGAAAGTTTTTCAGTGTTTGTAACGAATAGGTCATCACCAACAAGCTGAACTTTGTCTCCAAGAGCTTCCGTTAGCTTTTTCCAACCATCCCAGTCGTTTTCGTCTAATCCATCTTCAATTGAGATGATTGGGTATTTTGCGCAAAGCTCGCTATAGAACTCAACCATTTCTTCAGATGTACGGATTACACCTTCACCTTTTAGATTGTATTTACCATCTTCGTAGAACTCAGAAGCTGCTGCGTCCATTGCAAGAACAACTTCTTCTCCTGGTTTATAACCAGCTTTTTCAATTGCTTCAATAATTGTTTGAAGTGCCTCTTCATTAGAAGCAAGGTTTGGAGCAAAGCCACCTTCATCACCTACAGCAGTATTTAAGCCCTTAGACTTTAACACGGATTTTAAATTATGGAAAATTTCTGCACCCATACGAAGTGCTTCTTTAAAGTTTTCAGCACCGATAGGCATAACCATAAACTCTTGAATGTCTACGTTGTTATCCGCATGCTCTCCACCATTAAGGATGTTCATCATTGGAACTGGTAGAGTTTTTGCATTAAATCCACCTAAGTACATGTATAAAGGCACACCAAGTGCATCAGCAGCAGCACGAGCTACAGCCATAGACACACCAAGAATCGCGTTAGCACCTAATTTACCTTTGTTGCTTGTTCCATCAAGTTCAATAAGTAAGTTATCAATTTCAACTTGCTCAAGAGCATCGTAGCCGATTAACTCTGGTGCGATATCTTCGTTTACGTGTTGAACAGCTTTAAGAACACCTTTACCCATGTAGCGCTCTCCGCCATCACGTAATTCAACTGCTTCATACTCACCAGTTGACGCTCCACTTGGTACAAGAGCACGTCCCATTGCGCCGTCTTCTAAATAAACTTCAACTTCTACTGTAGGATTTCCGCGTGAATCTAAAACTTCGCGTGCATAAACATCTGAAATAATTGTCATTACTTTTTCAGCTCCCTAATTTTTAATATACGGTTTACTCGACTATAGCTTGCGATACTACCTTTAAATTCATTCGCTAAAGTAGAGCAAGCTCCTTCTTTATTAAGCAATACTTTATGAATTCTTTACTTTATTAACGATTTCCCTGTCATTTCTTCAGGCTGTTTTCCACCTAATAGTGCTAGTAAGGTCGGAGAAAGGTCAGCAAGAATGCCGTCTTCTCTCAAGCTTACGCCTTCTTTTGTAACAATAACAGGAACAGGATTTGTCGTATGTGCTGTCATCGGTGTTCCTTTAAGTGTGATTACTTCATCTGCATTTCCATGGTCAGCAGTTATAATAGCGTGGCCACCCTTGGCAACTATAGCATCAACAATTTTACCTAAACACTCATCAACGACTTCAATTGCTTTAACCGTCGGCTCGAGCATTCCTGAATGTCCAACCATATCTGGATTAGCAAAATTTAAAATAATCGCATCATGTTTGTCAGCTTCAATATCAGCTAACAACGCTTCGGTTACTTCATACGCACTCATCTCAGGTTGCAAATCATACGTAGCCACCTTTGGTGAGTCAATCAGGATTCTTTCTTCACCAGGGAAAGGTTCCTCTCTTCCACCACTAAAGAAGAAGGTAACGTGAGGGTACTTTTCTGTTTCCGCTATGCGAAGTTGCTTATAGCCCTGTTGAGAAAGAACTTCCCCTAACGTATTGTCTAAGTTCGTTGGGTGGAACGCTACAAACCCATTTACCGTTTCACTAAAATGCGTTAAGCACACATAGTGAAGCTTTGTTGGATGCTTTTCTCCACGGTCAAAGCCACGGAAGTCTTCGTTTGTGAAAACTTGAGACATCTGAATCGCACGGTCTGGTCGAAAGTTAAAGAAAATAACAGCATCATTATCTTCAATCGTTCCAACTGGAGCTCCTGCCTCATCTACAATCACAGATGGAATCACAAACTCATCATGAATGCCATTGTCATATGAATCTTTTAAGATATCAAGAGCATTTGTGTACGTTGGGCCATCTCCGTACACCATGGCACGGTATGATTTTTCAACTCGCTCCCAGCGCTTGTCACGGTCCATTGCATAATAACGGCCATGAACAGATGCAATTTGACCAACACCAACGTCAGCAATTTTATCTTGAAGTGCGCGTAAGTATACTTCAGCAGAAGTTGGACCAACATCTCGACCATCTAAGAAACCGTGAATGAATACTTTTTTCACGTCTTTCTTTTTCGCAAGCTCAAGCAAAGCAAACAAATGCTCAATGTGACTATGCACACCACCATCTGATAACAGCCCGTAAATATGAAGGCTGCTATCTTTTTCGTTCACGTGATTGATCGCCTCTAAAAACGTTTTATTTTCAAAGAAGTCTCCTTCGCGAATCGATAAGTTCACTCTAGTTAAGCTTTGATAGACAACTCGGCCTGCGCCGATATTTAAGTGTCCTACCTCGGAGTTCCCCATTTGTCCTTCAGGTAAACCAACGGCCTCTCCACTTGCTTTTAGCTGTGCGTGAGGGTATTGATTCCAGTAGCGGTCAAAGTTAGGTTTTTTTGCATGAGCAACGGCATTTCCTTTTTCCTCATTACGAAGTGCAAAGCCGTCCAAAATAATCATAGCTACTGGCTTTTTACTCATTTCCCTGCCTCCACTAACTGCAAGAACGAATCGTGCTCCAGGCTAGCTCCACCAACAAGAGCACCGTCAATGTCAGATTGACCTAGATATTCTTTAATGTTGCCAGGTTTTACACTTCCACCATATTGTATACGAACCGCATTCGCAGCAGCTTCAGAAAACTCTCTTGCTACTACGTTACGGATGAAAGCACACGTTTCGTTAGCATCTTCAGCTGAAGACGATTTTCCTGTACCGATTGCCCAAATTGGTTCATAAGCAATCACGACATTTTTTACTTGGTCTTCTGATAAGCCAGCTAACCCTTTTTTCACTTGGTCGCCAACAATATCATTTGTTTTTCCAGCTTCACGCTCAGCATCTGTTTCCCCACAACACATAATTGGAACTAAGTTATGAGCAAAAGCTGCTTTCACTTTTTTATTTACTGTTTCATCAGTCTCAGCAAACATCTCACGACGCTCAGAGTGTCCAATAATAACATGGCTAACTCCGATGTCTTCAAGAGCTACAGGACTAATTTCACCAGTGAATGCACCGTTGTCTTCAAAATGCATGTTTTGAGCGCCGATTTGCACGTCAGAACCATCTGTCTCTTTGACTAATGCATCTAAAAATAAGGCTGGAGAACACACAACAGCTTCAACTGAATCTTTATTTGGAACTGCATTTCTTACTTGCTCAATAAAATCTAACGCTTCCGAAAGAGTTTTGTTCATTTTCCAGTTTCCTGCAATAATTGGTTTACGCAACATCTTTCACCTCTTTATTCTTATTTATCGTTTAACGCCACAACGCCTGGTAATTGCTTGCCTTCCATGAACTCAAGAGAAGCACCGCCACCTGTTGAAATGTGACTCATTTGGTCAGCTAAACCAAATTTCTCAACAGCTGCTGCAGAGTCTCCTCCACCGATCACAGAATATGCATCTGAATCAGCTAGAGCTTTACCTACAGACTTTGTTCCATTCGCAAACGTTTCTAATTCAAATACTCCCATAGGTCCGTTCCAAATGACAAGTTTAGAATTAAGAATAACATCACGGTATGTATCAATTGTTTTTGGTCCAATATCTAACGCTTCCCACTCTGCAGGGATTGACTCGATATCTACGACCTGTGTAGTTGCATCGTTAGAGAAATCGTCAGCCACGATAACATCTTGAGGCATATAGAAATTAACACCTTTTTCTTTCGCTTTAGCAATGAATTCTAATGCTAAATCCATTTTATCCTCTTCTAAAAGCGATTTCCCTACTTCATGACCTTGAGCCTTTACAAATGTATAAGCAAGTCCGCCACCAATAATTAAGTTATCAACTTTATCAAGAAGGTTATCAATAACACCAATTTTATCTCTTACTTTTGCTCCACCAATAATAGCTGTAAAAGGACGTTCTGGGTTTGATAACGCTTTTCCAAGCACTTCAAGCTCTTTTTCCATAAGGAATCCACCAACAGCAGGAATATGATGAGCAATGCCTTCTGTTGAAGCGTGAGCACGGTGAGCTGCACCAAATGCATCATTAACAAATACATCTGCTAATTTAGCAAATTCTTTTGCTAATGTTTCATCGTTTTTCTCTTCTCCTGGATAAAAGCGTACGTTTTCAAGAAGCACAACATCTCCTGCAGATAAACCAGCAATTGTTTGTTCAACTTCAGAACCATAAGCTTCATTTGTTTTTGTTACATTTTTACCAAGAAGGTCACTCAAACGCTTTGCAACAGCATCAAGACGTAATTCTTCAACCACTTCGCCTTTTGGTCGTCCAAGATGACTTGCTAATAGAACTTTTGCTCCTTGGTCAACTAAATGCTGAATTGTTGGTAAAGCAGCACGGATCCTTGTATCATCAGTTACCTCACCATTTTTCATTGGTACGTTGAAATCGACACGACAAAAGACCGTTTTTCCATTTACATCAATATCTCGAATTGACTTTTTGTTCATCAGGTATTCCTCCTAAGTGGTAGTTGTCTTTTAATGGGAAAGAGGGGAGTAAGGGCATTATTCCCTTCTCCCCTTATCATTCCTATATGGTAGTTCTTATAGACCTTGCTTAGCGATGTATTTAACTAAGTCTACAACACGGTTTGAGTATCCAGACTCGTTGTCATACCAAGAGATAACTTTAACCATGTTTCCTTCCATAACCATCGTAGAAAGTGCATCGATAGTAGAAGAAGAAGGGTCTCCATTATAGTCACCAGATACTAATGGCTCTTCGCTGTAAGAAAGGATTCCTTTTAAAGGTCCTTGAGCAGCTTCTTTAAGTGCGTTGTTAACATCTTCAGCTGTTACATCTTTGTCAAGTTCAACAACAAGGTCAACTAATGATACGTTAGGTGTAGGTACACGCATTGCGCCACCGTTTAATTTTCCTTTTAACTCAGGTAATACTAGAGCAACTGCTTTTGCAGCACCTGTAGTTGTAGGGATGATGTTTTCAGCAGCCGCACGAGCACGACGGTAGTCTTTATGTGGTAAATCTAAAATTTGTTGGTCATTCGTGTATGAGTGAACAGTTGTCATCATACCACGACGAATTCCAAATTGGTCGTTAAGAACTTTTGCGAATGGTGCTAAACAGTTTGTCGTACAAGATGCGTTAGAAATGACATTGTGGTTAGCAGCATCATACTTTTCTTCGTTAACACCCATAACGATTGTGATGTCTTCGTTGCTAGCTGGAGCAGAGATAATAACTTTTTTTGCTCCTGCTTCGATATGCTTTTGAGCATCAGCTTTGTCTGTGAAGATACCAGTTGATTCAACAACTACTTCTACACCAAGGTTACCCCAAGGTAAGTTAGCTGGGTTACGCTCAGCTACAACTTTAATTTCTTTACCATTTACTACAAGGCTATCACCATTTACAGAAACTTCTGCATCTAGTTTGCCATGAACAGTGTCATATTTTAATAGATGTGCAAGCATGTTTGCATCAGTTAAGTCGTTGATTGCAACAACCTCAACATCTGGGTTATTAAGTGTTGCACGGAATACATTACGTCCAATTCTTCCAAAACCATTAATACCAATTTTCGTTGCCATAATAAATTTCCTCCTTAAAATTGTAAATAAAATATATTTCAAAGGGGAATCCCCTTACGAAAACAAACTACTTTTGTAACATAGATCTTGCTGCACCTTCGTCTGTAATTAATACATGGCTTGTTCGATGCTTGACATACGCAGAAATCGCATCTGCTTTTGATGCCCCACCCGCCACAGCAATTACATATTTTGATTTGTCTAAATCATCAAGTTGCAGGCCAATTGTTCGTTCTCTATGAATAATGTTTCCAGATTGGTCAAAATAATAACCAAAGGCTTCTGCAACAGCATGATTGGATTCTAACTTTCCGATTAGACCATGTGAAGAACCTCTTCGTTTGGCCATAGTCGTAGCTTCTCCAATGCCATGAATAACAATGCACGCTGACTTTATGATTTCTAGGATGTCCTTAATAGATGGTTCACTTACAAGAGACTGATAGGCTTCTTCACTTAACAAATCAGGAACATGCATCATTCTGTACCTTGCTCCTGCTCTCCTTGCCATTTCAGCACTTATTGTGTTTGCTTGGTTTTCTACTTGCTCTCCAAGACCACCTCGTGCTGGAACGAATACCGCTTCTTTCAAAAGTGGGTCAGGTGTAATCATTTCTGCTATTGATGCTATTGTAGTTCCACCTGTAATCGCAATGACGTCATTAGGTGACAAATGTTGCTTCATACGCGCGACACATGCTCTGCCCATTTCTTTTTTTACCCAAGGAAACTGGTCACTATCCCCAGCAACAACGATGACATCTGAGATTTTCAACCTTTCAGAAAGCTGTTGTTCTAACGTGCGGAGACCTAGCAATTCCTTCATAACCTCTTCAAGAGAATGTAAGACTGCATTCCCTTCATCAGACATACTCATGCCTGCTGGAGATATTTGAATTAATCCTTGATTTTTCAGAAATAAGACTTCGCTTCGTAAAACCCTCTCTGAAATGTTTAAACTAGAGGAAAGGTTTCGACGACCGATCGGTTCCATTAAACGAATGTATTGTAATATGGAAAACCGTTTAGCCATTACATCGAGCATATCAGGTAATAATTTTTGTTGAACATCTAATAATACTCGCATAATAGTCTCCGTTCTGAAGGTCGAGACAATAAACGGGACTTTTTTCGTCCCTATGTGACATTTTGCGTCCCGATTACCCCAAAAAAAATCAACCAATCTTTCCTACATTTCTATTTTAACAAGGAAACGATCTCTTCACAAGCTAAATTTATCCTTTTTCTCCAAGTAACCGCTTTCTTAACTTATTTTTTGACAAAATTCCGAAATCAATGTCGTCCCCCTTGAAATTGACGACTGGAATCATGATTTGATATTTCTCTAACAGCTCATCATCTTCGTAAATATCTACCACTGAAATAGAGAGTGGTATCTCATTGGCCAATTCTTCAAGAAGCTTATATCCTTTATCACACAAAGAACAATTTTCTTTAGAAAAAAAAGTCACTTCTATCTTCTCCATACATGTCCTCCAATATTCTTTTTCTTTACATTACTATCTTGCTTTTTAGGATTCTTGTCAATAATGATATTATTGCACTCATCGTGGTTTTAAATTACTTCTTTTCGGTTATGATGAAAAAGGGATTCTAGTAAAGAAATAGAAATAGTATAGTAAAGAAATGGGCAAGTGTTTTTGTTTGACCTTTTTTGACCATTTAAGTATGATAACTACATAACAGTTTATTAAGGAGGATCTATTATGAATTTAATCCCTACAGTTATTGAACAGACGAATCGTGGAGAAAGAGCATATGATATTTATTCTAGATTATTAAAGGACCGCATTATCATGTTAGGTAGTGCTATTGATGACAATGTTGCCAATTCAATTGTGGCTCAGTTGCTCTTCTTGCAAGCTGAAGATCCTGAAAAAGATATCTCATTGTATATTAACAGCCCAGGAGGTTCGATTACAGCCGGTATGGCAATTTACGATACAATGAACTTTATTAAACCTGCCGTTTCAACAATTTGTATCGGTATGGCTGCATCAATGGGTGCCTTCCTTTTAGCTGCTGGTGAAAAAGGAAAACGATTAGCTCTTCCGAATAGTGAAGTGATGATTCATCAACCACTTGGAGGAACACAAGGGCAAGCTTCTGATATCGAAATCCATGCAAGACGAATCATTGAAATGCGTGAGCACTTAAACAAAATCTTAGCAGAACGCACAGGGCAACCACTTGAAGTAGTTGCTAAAGACACTGACCGTGATAACTTTATGAGTGCCCAAAGAGCAAAGGAATACGGCTTAATTGATACTGTAATTGAAAACAATAAAAAATAAATGGCAATACAAGCCACAAAGACACAACCGTCTTTGCGGCTTGTTTTATTTTGCCCTAAATCTGTAATAAATCGACTATAATCTTCACACCCTAACAGAAAACCCAAGTACTGTTTTAAATTTTTTACAGTGCCATCTTAGCAATGTGCATAACCGTTGCATTTTTTATTACCTACTGCGAGTGGGTTTTTCGTAGAAGGCATGCAACGAGTGAAGCCATGCCATATAAATAAAGGCACTGAAAAGTTGTTAGTACTTTTTCAGCTGCTTCTTTCAGTGGAGGGTTCCTATGAATGATATCCCGATCGGACTATTACTTTTTCTTGTTATTCTTTTATTGTTATCTGCCTTTTTCTCTTCCATGGAAACTGCCTTTTCAAGCGCCAATAAAATCCGTCTGAAAAATTATTCCGAAGAAGGAAAACCAGGTGCAAAAAAAGCCTATTATATCACTCAACATTTTGATTATGCCCTTTCTACTATTTTAATCGGGAACAACTTAGTAAATATAGCGGCAGCTACAATTTCTGCTGCCATCGCTTCTCAACTTTATGGCGAAAGTGCCGGACTTGTCATCAGCACCGTTGTCATGACGATACTTGTCCTTATTTTTGGAGAAGTTTTACCAAAATCGTTTGCCAAGGAAAACGCTGAATCTCTTGCCTTAAAAATATCCGGAATCCTTGTGTTTCTCATGTCTACATTCAAACCGTTAACATGGGTGTTAGTTCAATTAAAAGTATATTTGAGTTCATTAGTTACATCGAAGGAATCAACTCCATCCATAACCGAACAAGAGCTCAAAGAAATGATTAACATCAGTGAAGAAGAGGGAGTAATCGAAGACCATGAACGAGAGCTTGTTCAAAATTCATTAGACTTTAATGATATTCGAGTAGGCGAAATTCTCACTCCACGTACGAATATTGTTGCAATTGAAGCTTCCAGTTCCGTTCAAGACATACAAGTATTATTATTAGAAGAACGCTATTCGCGTGTCCCCGTGTACCAAGATACGATTGACAATATCATAGGAATTTTATCCGAAAGGGACTTTTTACGAAATAAAGTAAGGTATGAGGAGTTTGATATTACAGAGTTAGTTCGTAAACCAATGTTCATTTATGAATCAATGCGAATCTCAAGACTGTTACCTGAGCTCCAAAAAAACCACTCTCACATGGCGATCGTCATCGATGAATTTGGCGGAACCTCTGGATTGATTACGTTAGAAGATATTTTAGAGGAATTAGTCGGAGAAATCTGGGATGAACATGATGAAGAACATAACGACATAAAGCAAATTGAAGAAAATGTATATGAGTTTAACGGCGACTTTCCGTTAGATGAATTTGCGGAAGTGGTAGATATTCCCATCCCAACTAGCATGTATCAAACGCTAGGTGGCTGGCTTGTCGAAGAGTTCCAGCGATTCCCCGTTGCAGAGGACCAATTGAAATACGGAAAACTTACATTAATTGTAACAGAAGCCGATGATAGACGAATTCGAAAGGTCAAAGTTGTGGTGGAGGGATAATAATATTTTTTTAGGAGTTAGTTGTGAGTATGAGTCTAATCCGTTACCGTAGTAGGCGTTGTTGAGCCCTCTTTGGTAGCGGATTTGCTATTTCCGTTACCGCTCAATGCTTTATTAACCCCTCTTCGGTTACGGTTCCACACGGTCCATGACCGCTCGATGCTTTTTCTAACCCTCTTCGGTAACGGTTCTACACGGTCCATGACCGCTCCGACCTCTTTCCTACCGTTTCGGGCACGGTTCTCAAAATAAAAAAACTCGAGTAGGTTAGTTAAAACCCCATACTCGAATTTTCTCAATTATTCACCTTTAGTAATGAATTGTTCAAGAGCAGCCATTGCTTCCTGCTCGTCTCTTCCATCAACAATTACGTTAATTGCAACGCCATTTCCGATAGCAAGACTCATAATTCCCATAATGCTTTTTGCATTAACCTTTCGTCCTTCTCTTTCAATAAAAATATCAGAGCTAAAACGATTTGCTTCTTGTACAAATAAGGCAGCTGGGCGAGCTTGTAAACCCGTTTTCAAATTAACTTCAATCTCTTTTTGAATCATGAACAATCTCCTCCATTCAATTTATTTATATATGATAAATTAAGTAAGTACGTTACACTTCGGTTTAGATTTCAATGTTTGCACCAGCCCGAATTTTATCAGCGAGCTCATCTAACTTTCGTAATCGATGGTTTACACCTGACTTACTTACTTTTCCACTTGGTATCATTTCTCCTAATTCACTTAATGTGACATCTTGGTGAGTCACTCGAAGTTCCGCAACTTCACGAAGCTTTTCTGGAAGTCGTTCCAACCCTATTTCCTCATCAATTAGACGAATATTTTCCGCTTGTCGCAAGGCGGCCCCGACTGTTTTGTTTAAATTAGCGGTTTCACAATTCACCAGTCGGTTCACGGAGTTACGCATATCTTTCATAATACGAACATCCTCAAAATAAAGCAAGGCTTGATGGGCTCCAATTATATTTAGAAATTCTGTTATCTTTTCACTTTCTTTAATATACGTGATATATCCTTTTTTTCTCTCCAACGTTTTTGCATTTAAGTCAAATGCGTTCATTAATTCACATAATGATTGATTATGCTCCTCGTAAAGAGAGAAGATTTCAAGATGATATGATGAAGTTTCTGGGTGGTTAATCGAACCTCCCGCTAAAAAAGCTCCTCGTAGATAAGAACGGCGACAACACTGATTTTTTACGATTGAGGGTGAAATCTCCCTCACAAAAACAAAGCCTTCTTCTATAATACCTAATTTTTGCAATAAAAGCTTAGCATCTTTTGAAATTCTCACTAAATAGACATTATTTTTTTTCAAACGCATCTTTTTTTGCACTAACAGCTCAATATCAATTGTTCGAAAGATTTTTTTTATTAATATATATATTCTTCGAGCAATGGCAGCATTCTGGGTTGAAATATCTATACTCAATTTTTGGTTACTATATGATAGTGTACCATTCATCCGTAGCAATGCAGCAAGTTCCGATTGTACACAACAATCTTCGCTTTCTAGTTGAGTGAGTTCTTTTTTTGTTTTCGCAGCAAAAGACATTGTTCTCACCCCTTTATGAAAATTATCCCCTAACTATGTCAATGATAGTATCGCTTCTGATACTTTTATCGCATCATGACGAATTAATTTATCTCTATATAGTATAAAAGAATCATTAATTACTTTTAAGTTCAGTTTTTCTAATCGCTCTTTATCAAAAAGTACTGGAATAGCCCCTTCTTCCGAATACGATTGGCATATTTCTTTTGGAATGAGCTGTTGATTGACTATAATATAGTCCACCAATCCTGGGCCACAATGATCAATGAGAGCTTGCACGTGATCAGATGCAAAATATTCATCCGTTTCACCTTGTTGGGTCATGACATTACAAATGTAGACCTTACTTGCCTTTGATCTTTTCACTTCTTCAGCGATTCCAGGAACGAGTAGATTCGGTAAAATACTTGTATATAGGCTTCCAGGACCAATCACAATACAATCTGCCTCTCGTATTGCTTCAATACTCGCTCCAAGCGGTGAAATGTTTTGAGGCGTTAAAAAAACTCTTTTTATTCTCTTTCCCTCAAGCGGTATTTTTGATTCACCGGTAACTATTGAGCCATCACACATTTGTGCATGGAGAATGATACTTTGATTTGCTGCTGGTAATACTTTTCCCCTAACGTTTAATACCTTACTAAGTTCTGTAATGCCTCTAGCAAAATCTCCAGTAATCGATGTTATCCCTGCAAGTAATAAATTGCCTAGTGAATGACCTGATAAACCATTGCCATTTTCAAAACGATGCTGAAATAACTCTTCCACCAGAGGTTCGACTTCAGCTAAAGCCGTTAACACATTTCTTACATCCCCAGGTGGTGGTATATTTAACTCTTGGCGAAGTCTCCCCGAACTTCCCCCATCATCGGCAACTGTGACTATAGCCGTTATCTCTACAGGAAATGTTTTTAATCCTCGTAGTAAAACAGATAAGCCAGTGCCTCCTCCAATAACGACGATTTTCTTTTTTACCACTAAGCTTTATCCTTCGCTTTTTCAATATCGCGATGGCTAGTATGAACAACATATTCATCTGTGAATTGTTTTCCAAAGTACTCTGCCAACGTGACCGAACGGTGTTTTCCACCTGTACAACCTATGCCAATAACCACTTGACTCTTTCCTTCTCGTTTATACTGAGGAAGCATATAAACTAAAAGGTCTTGTAATTTTTCAATAAACTGTTGGGTTTCCGTCCATTTTAAAACATATGAGGAGACTTCCTCATCCAAACCTGTTTTAGGTCTCATATGGTCAATGTAATGAGGGTTAGGAAGGAACCTGACATCAAACACTAAATCCGCATCGATTGGGATTCCATATTTAAACCCAAACGACATGATATTAATTGAAAAAGGATGTTTCTCGGTCGATGAAAATCGTTGAATAATTTTCTCACGTAACTGAATTGGTTTTAATTCAGTTGTATCAATGATTTGTTGAGCTCTTCCTTTAATATCTTCTAATATTTCACGCTCTGCTTTAATTCCCTCAAGTGGCAAACCGTTCGGTGCTAATGGATGAGAACGGCGCGTTTCTTTATATCGTTGAACCAATTTCGCATCTTTGGCATCAAGGAAGATAATTTGTGGTGTTACATTAATTGTTCTTGTTTGAGTAATCGAATCAATGGCTTCAAACAATTCCTGAAAAAACTGTCGTCCCCGTAAGTCAATGACTAGGGCTACCTTATTCATTTTCCCACCAGAATTTTCAATTAGGTCTATAAATTTCGGAATCAGCGCAGGAGGTAAATTATCTACACAAAAATAACCTAAATCTTCAAAACTTTGCACGGCAACGGTTTTACCTGCACCCGACATTCCAGTTATAATAACAATTTGAATATCATCAATGATTTCTTCTGTCATGTCATTCACCTTCTACTTTCCCATTAATAAATCCAGCCTTTGAGTCTAGGCGATACGATAGTAACTTAAAATCAGGAGAGTAATAAAATGTCCCATACAACGGAAAATCATGTTGCAGTACATGTTCAAATATAAATTTATCGCCTTCAGCCATCGGAAGTCCGCTAATTTTCCCCTTAGGAATCCATTGCAGTTTCCCCTCTGGAGAATCAACTATTGATTTTCCTTCATGTACTGTAGCTTTAAAAGTAAACATCATCCATTCAGAAATCACTTCATCATAATCCATCATCACAATGGTAAAGACACCTGCAATTTCCGGGTCTTTTATCGTAATCCCTGTTTCTTCAAAATATTCCCGTTTCATCGATTCTTTAACTGATTCTTCTGATTCCATCTTTCCACCTGGTGCTACCCACCAGCCACGACGAGGCTTTTGCAACATTAACACGTGTTCCCCATCAATAAGTATACAGTTTGTCACTCTTTGCAATAGTCTCACCCCACGTTGTCAATTCACCTCTAAGTATACTATCATTTCGACAACCTAACAATCTGCAACAATTTCTAACCAGGCTTATTGTAAAAATACTCAGGATTTAACTCTTACATCGCACCAGAAATACGACTTCTATAAATAATATGTATATTCATACACTTAATACAAAAAAAGAGCACGAACATGAAGTCCGTGCTACTCAAGTAATATATAAAAAAGGGGGTCAATTACTTATTTATATCTTACCCTTTTTTTATTTCACGACTGTTACAAAAGAGTTAAGATGGAATTACGTTTTGCATAATTTACGTTGTTTTTTAGCTTATTTGCTTGCTTTTTGTCGTTCAAGTAATGTTTCAACGTAATGTTGAGCACTTTGTGCTGCTATACTTCCATCACCAGTTGCTGTAACAATTTGTCTTAATGACTTCTCACGAACGTCGCCTGCAGCAAAAATTCCTGGAACTCTTGTCTCCATTTCTTCATTTGTTTCAACATAGCCTTCACTGTTAAGAATTCCAAGGTTTTTAACAGATTCATTTAATGGTAACATTCCGATATAAATGAACGCTCCGTCTGTTTTAAAATCCTGTTGTTCTCCAGTTTGTGTATTCTCAATCGTTACGCTACTGACTTTTCCATCCGTACCATTAATCTCTTTCACGACATGATTCCAAATGAAATCAATCTTTTCATTATCAAATGCACGTTGTTGAAGGATCTTTTGAGCGCGTAGTTCATCGCGACGGTGGATGACTGTCACTTTTGTAGCAAAACGAGTTAGATACACAGCCTCTTCTACTGCAGAATCCCCGCCTCCAACAACGACAAGTTCTCTTCCTTTAAAGAAAGCTCCGTCACAAACGGCACAATAGGATACTCCACGACCACCAAGTTCCTTCTCACCAGGTACACCTAGCTTTTTATACTCTGCACCGGTTGATACAATGACAGCACGTGCTTTGAATTCCTTACTCCCTGCTTTTACTAGCTTGTAATCTTCATGGTCAATAATTTCTTTAATGTCACCATAAGCATATTCTGCTCCGAACTTTTTTGCATGCTCAAACATTTTATTAGAAAGGTCTGGACCAAGGATATGGTCAAACCCTGGATAATTTTCAACATCTTCGGTATTTGCCATTTGTCCGCCGGGAATTCCTCGCTCCACCATTAGCGTACTTAAGTTTGCTCGAGATGTGTAGACAGCAGCCGTCATCCCTGCAGGACCAGCTCCGGCAATAATCACATCATAAATTTTTTCTTCAGTCATCGTAAAAAAACACCCCTCATCTCAATTACATTCACTTTATTCATATCGTATAGAAACACGAAAACAAAGTCCATTAAGTTGCTCATCGTGTTACGTATATAATATATCCTCAGTAACTAAGGTCTGTTGCTTAAACTGAAAAACGATATTCTTAGATGAAGTATCCCCCATTGCTGCAGCTTTACTCCAATACGACAAGGCCTTATCTAAAGCACCACAATGATAAGCAGCCACAGCAAAGCATTTGTAAAATTCCACTGACTCGTCATACTGTAGCTTTCGTAACTCCACTAAATAATCATAGCTGAGTTTATATTCTCCTACTTTACACAAGACGTTAGCCATTTTATATCGATGGTGTAAATCAATTGGTTTCACTGTTCGAAGCATCGTAACAAGGGACATAACTTGCTCTGAGTTTCCGAGTTTAAAATTGAACTCTGCCAGATTGCATAAAGCTACCAAATTCCCTTTATCTTTTTCAAGGACCTCATCTGTTAATTGAAGGGCACGATTTGATTCACCATGATTAAACAATGCTTGAGCTAAATGATTATAAGCTGCCCAAAACGTAGGGTGGTCTGAAATAATCTCCTCTAACTGGCCAATCGCTTCTTCAAACTTTCCATTATCAATATGAGTTCGAGCTTGATCATATTTTAAAATAAATAACTCTTCGCCTTCTGCATCTTGGTACAATCCACTGTCTTCTCGCTCAAACTCCAGTAACTCTAACAACTCAAGAGTATCTTCATAAAAATCTCCCATTGGATTTTTCTCTAGATACATATGAGCCATTTTTTCAGCCTGCTCAAAAAAACCAAGGTGTGCATAGTTATTTGCCATAAAGAAATAACATTCATCCATGGAAGGGTCTAATTCATCAATAACAAATTGAAGTTGCTCATTGGAACGTTCATACTCACCAATCTCAGCTAATACCATCGCCAATTGGCAATAAAAATCTGGGTCTTTTTCCTTCGCTTCAATCGCTTTCTCAAGGAAAAACACCGCTTTTTTCATATTTTTCTTGCGATATTCATTTAGCCCTTTGTCAAATAGGTAATCTGCATTCTTAACAAAAGGGATAACCGTACCTATTTTTTTATCTGTGCGTTCTCGATCGCTAACCTTCATAGACGTATAGGTCCTCCACATTTTATATTAAAAACTAAAGTAATCAATTCATATCAGATAACTCCCTTATTTAGCATACTGTTACATCCACTGAATTTCAATGCTAAAAATGAAAATCCATCTCAAAAGGTAGATTTACTTTTGAGATGGATTTTATTAAAAGGGTTTTCAACTAAAATAGCCCTCTAATTTATTTTTTATGACGCTCTTCCAGAACAGCTAGGACTTCATCTATCGGAAGCTTTTGCTCTCTCAGTAACACAAGTGTGTGGAATAGTAAATCGGCAACTTCCCACTTCAGCTCTTCAGGGTCACGGTTTTTAGCGGCAATAATTACTTCGCCCGCTTCTTCCCCGATTTTCTTTAAGATTTTATCTACGCCTTTTTCAAATAGATACGTAGTATAAGAACCTTCTGGCATTTCAGCTTCACGCTCAGCAATTAACGACTCAAGTTCATTGATAATCGCAAATCGATCTGGCTTCCCAACTTTTGTTTCAGCTAATATCGAATCTGAAAAACAGCTGTAGTCGCCTTTATGGCAAGCGGGTCCTTTTGGATCAACTAAAACAACAATAGCATCAGCATCGCAGTCATATCTCATGTCAATAATATCCTGTGTGTTACCTGATGTTGCTCCCTTATGCCAAAGCTCTTGGCGAGAACGGCTATAAAACCAGGTGTTTCTTGTATCAATCGACTTTTGTAGCGACTCCTTGTTCATGTATGCTAGCGTTAACACTTCTTTGCTTTGTGCATCTTGAACAATCGCAGGTACTAAGCCTTTTTCATCAAATTTAATTTGTTCAATACTCATCGTATTTCCACACCCTTCTCTTTCAATGCCGCTTTCACTTCAGCTACAGACGTTTCTTTATAATGGAAGATTGAAGCAGCTAATGCCGCATCACAACCAGACACGTTAAAAATGTCATAAAAGTCTTCGCGACCACCTGCTCCACCTGAAGCAATGACCGGCACAGAAACCGCTTCGTTGACCGCTTTCGTCAGTTTAATGTCAAAGCCTTCCTTGCTTCCATCGGCATCCATACTCGTTAATAAAATTTCTCCAGCTCCACGGCGCACGGCTTCCTTGGCCCAAGCGATGGCTTCCCACTCGGTTGGTTTACGGCCACCATGAGTATAAATACGCCAAGAGCCTAACTCTTCATCGTATTTAGCATCAATTGCCACGACAATACATTGGGAACCAAAATAGTCTGCCCCCTCGGTGATTAACTCTGGACGAAGAACTGCTGATGTATTCATCGATACTTTATCCGCACCTGCGCGGAGCACACGTTTCATATCGGCTAAAGAATTAATTCCCCCACCAACTGTAAACGGGATCGCCAATTTCCCAGCAACCTGCTCGACCACTTCAACCATCGTTTCGCGTCCTTCATGGGATGCTGAAATATCTAAAAATACGAGCTCATCTGCTCCTTGCTCATCGTAAAACTCAGCTAATTCAACTGGGTCTCCAGCATCTCGCAAATCAACAAATTGTACTCCCTTAACAACGCGGCCTTCCTTCACATCTAAACAGGGGATAATTCGTTTTGTTAACATTAGTCTATCTCCCCTCTCGTAACGCTTCCTCTAACGTAAATTGATTTGTATATAGTGCTTTACCGACAATCGCACCAGCTACCCCTTTTTCACTATCTTGGCGAAGCTCTTTTAAATCAGCTAAGCTACTCACACCGCCTGAAGCTATTACACTTTTTCCTGTTGCTTCAGCTAGCTCAGCACATGCTTTAATATTTGGACCAGACAACATGCCGTCTCGTGAAATGTCTGTAAAAATAAACACCTCTGCACCAAATCTAGCAAGCTCTTGACCTAAATCAACAGCCTTGACCTGAGACGTTTCAAGCCAGCCATTTGTCGCTACATATCCATCTCTGGCATCAAGACCGATAGCAATTTTATCGCCACCGTATGTGGCTAACATTTTTTTCGTGAATTCAGGATCATTGACCGCGACACTTCCTAAAATCACACGGTCTACACCATTTTCTAAATAAAACTTCACGTCATCCTCGGTGCGGATTCCTCCACCGATTTGAACCTTTGCCTCTAGTTCCTTTGCTGCTTTTACAACAAACTCATGATTTACACGTTGTTTTGCTTTTGCACCGTCCAAGTCAACCATATGAATCCACTCGGCTCCCGCTTCTGCAAAATCTTTTGCCATATGAAATGGAGAATCCCCGTAAACTGTTTCTTGATTGTAATCTCCTTGAACAAGTCTAACGCACTTTCCGCCTCTCATATCAATGGCTGGATAAATTATAAACGTACTCACCTGCTTGTTTCCTCCCCTCAACAACCGCTGTAAAGTTTTCAAGCATCTTCATGCCAATTGCACTGCTTTTTTCAGGATGAAATTGCGTCCCCATTACATTTCCGCTTCCAACGACAGCCGGAACTTCTTGATGGTAATCGGCGCTTGCGATAATAACATCCTTGTCTTCGGTTTGCACTGCATATGAATGCACAAAGTACACATGTCCATTTTCTACTCCATCGACTAGCGGATGCATAGGTTTATTAAAGTTCAGACGATTCCAACCCATATGAGGAACTTTATAAGATTGTCCTGCTTTATTGACACCAGAAAAACGACGAACAGCACCTGGTAAAAGCTTTAAGCCTGTTGTTTCTCCGTTTTCTTCACTTTCTTCAAACAAAAGCTGCATGCCAAGACAAATTCCTAACAATGGCTTTCCTGATTTAGCCCATTTTACCGTAAAATCAGATAACCCATCCTGAGTTAAAATCTCCATCGCATCTTTAAAAGAGCCAACCCCAGGCAAAATTAATCCGGTAGCCTTTTGCAACTCATCGACTTTTTCAGAAACAAAATAATCAACATTCAAACGCTCAAGCGCCTTACTGACACTGTGAAGGTTACCCATACCATAATCGATAATGCCAATCATCTTTTATAACATTCCTTTCGTAGACGGAACACCTTTCACTCTCTCGTCAATTTGTGTCGCTTCATCTAATGCTCGAGCCAATGCTTTAAAGATCGCCTCAATCATATGGTGAGTGTTATGTCCATAATGAACAATCACGTGCAAATTCATACGAGCTTCAATCGCAAGCTTCCATAAAAATTCATGAACTAACTCTGTATCAAATGTTCCTACTTTTTGACTTGGAAACTCTGCGCGGAACTCAAGGTGCGGTCGATTACTTAAATCAACAACGACTTGAGCTAGCGTCTCATCCATTGGTACAAATGCAGAACCATAACGCTTAATTCCTTTTTTATCGCCTAGCGCTTCTTTTAACACATGCCCAAGACAAATGCCGATATCCTCTGTTGTATGGTGATCATCGACTTCCGTGTCTCCATCAGCTTCAACTGTTAAGTTAAAGTGACCGTGCTTTGTAAATAAATCAAGCATATGAGTTAAAAACGGAACTCCCGTATTTAAATTTGATGTTCCTTCTCCATCAACCATAAAATCTAATTTAATTTTTGTTTCATTCGTATTACGTTCAATTTGCGCACGACGCTCTGACATTATGATTCCTCCATTCGCTTTTCAATCGCTCTTGCATGAGCTTCAAGCCCTTCTAAACGGGCGAGTGCTGTAATTTTAGTGGCATTGGCTTGTAAGGCTTGCTTGCTATATGAAATAATACTCGATTTTTTTGTAAAGTCGTCTACATTTAATGGACTAGAAAAGCGTGCTGTACCGTTTGTTGGAAGCACATGATTCGGTCCGGCAAAATAATCACCAACAGGCTCTGAACTATAAGGGCCTAAGAAGATAGCTCCAGCATGACGGATTTTTGCCACATACGAAAACGGGTCTTCTACAAGCACTTCTAAATGCTCTGGCGCCAACTGATTTGTAACGTCGACCGCTTCCTCCATTGAAGAGGTAACATAGACCGCACCATAGTCCTGAATCGAAGCTTCTGCAATCTCACGTCTTGGTAAGTCAGCGAGCTGCTTTTCCACTTCAGTAACGACAGCTTCAGCCAATTGTTGAGAAGGAGTAACGACCACAGCAGAAGCCATTTTATCATGTTCTGCTTGCGATAATAAATCAGCTGCAATATAAGTCGGGTTTGCGCCACCATCTGCTAAAACAACGATTTCACTTGGTCCAGCAAACATATCAATATCAACTTGGCCAAACACGGCACGCTTCGCTAATGCAACATATATATTTCCTGGTCCGACGATTTTATCAACCTGAGGAATTGTCTCTGTTCCAAAAGCTAACGCGGCAACGGCTTGAGCTCCGCCAACTTTGAACATTTGCTTCACACCAAGTTCATTAGCTGTAACGAGAACACCTGCCGACCATGTACCATCTTGTTGTGGTGGAGAAACCATCACGATATCTTTTACCCCCGCTACTTGAGCAGGAATAACATTCATCATAATCGAAGACGGATAGGCTGCCGTTCCTCCAGGGACATAAACTCCAACAGAATCAAGCGGCGTAATTTTTTGTCCTAAAATCGTTCCATCTTCTTCTGTTGTCATCCACGATTGGCGCTTTTGACGCTCATGAAAGTTCTTGATATTCGCAATCGCTGCTCGAATCGCTTCAAGGATTTCATCATCAAGCTCTTGATAAGCGGCATCAATCTCTGCTTGTGTCACCGCAAAGCTTTCTAATTTTACGTTGTCAAATTGCTCAGTTAGTGTAAACAAAGCTGAATCACCTTGTTCTTTCACTTGGGCAATGATATTCATAACCGCATCCTGTTGCATTTCCGTTCCGGTATCAATCGTTCGCTTTAACGAGACTTCTTTTGTGACTGGAATGATTTTCATAATTATTCTCCCTCCACCACTTTAGCTAAACGCTCGACCATTTCGTCAATAAGCGTATCTTTCGTTCGGTAACTTACAGGGTTTACGATAAGTCTTGATGTAATTGGAACAATCGTCTCAAGTTCTACTAATCCGTTTTCTTTCAGTGTGCGTCCTGTTGAAACAATATCAACAATTCGGTCTGCTAATCCAACTAGAGGAGCTAACTCGATTGAACCATTAAGCTTAATGACTTCAACCTGTTCGCCTTGCTCCTTAAAATATTGTGTCGCTAAGTTCGGATATTTCGATGCAACCTTAGGCGCAATTCCTGTTTCTTTATATCCAGGTAGACCAGCTACCGCTAAATAGCATTCACTAATTTGTAAATCAAGCACTTCGTACACATCGCGCTCTTCTTCAATCATCGTATCCTTACCCGCTACCCCAACATCGGCCACACCATGTTCCACATACGTTGGCACATCCATTGGTTTTGCTAAAATAAAACGCATCCCCGCAGAAGGTACGTCTACAATTAATTTTCTTGAATCATCAAATTCGCTAGGTAAATCATAACCAGCTTTGCGAAGTAGCTCGACTGCTTCTTCAAAAATACGACCTTTTGGCATCGCAACGGTTAACAGCTCACTCATTCGCTCCACCTCCGTTCTTTCCAATAAAATAAACGACGTCAGAAAATTGCTCAGATAAAATATCTACATCATTCACTCCCGCTAAATCTTGAAGAACAACAGACTCTCCGTTCGCTCGTTTTTCTTTTGCAAGAGCAATCGCTTCTTTTCTTCTTTCATTGCTAAAAATAATACACGTTTCGCTTTGTTGGGTATCGGTTGTTCCGATCGCTTCCACAAGAAGGTCTAATCGAATACCAAAGCCTGTTGCTTGGCCAGGACGCTCAAATTTGCCTAAAAGCTCATCATAGCGGCCTCCACTTCCAAGTGGCGTTCCAAGATTGTTGCTATACCCTTCGAATACAACGCCAGTATAGTAGCTCATATGCATCACTAGGTTGAGATCAAGCTTCACAAACTCGCTCACACCATAGCTCTCTAACACGTCCCATAGCTTTGTTAACTCAGCTAACGCCTTTTGACCTGCTTCACCGTGAACAAGTTCCCTCGCTGCTTCTAGTTTTTCATGCCCGCCTCGAAGCGTTAATAGCTTTAATAAACGTTCTTTATCAATAGAAGATAACGATAAACTTTTCACATGATGCTTAAAGCCCACATAATTTTTTTCATATAAATAACGACGAAGTGCATCTGCACGCTCTTCGTTTCCGACAATCTCAAGTAATAACGCATTCACATAGCCGATATGACCAATCGCAATCTGGAAGTTTTCCAATCCTGCTCGTTGTAATGCAGCGATCATTAAAGAAATCACTTCCCCGTCCGCACTTGCCGTACCATCTCCAACAAGCTCGACTCCAATTTGCTCAAATTCCGCCGGCTTGCCGCCCTCGCTTTGCTGAGCTCGGTATAACGTAGAATGATACGATAGACGTAATGGATAAGCTTCATTTTTCAAGCTCGATGCCGCTAATCTCGCAATCGGAGCTGTCATATCTGGACGCAACACAAGGGTATGTCCCTGTTGGTCTAATAACTTAAAGAGCTGTTGGTCTAAAATCGCAGACTCTACCCCAACCGTCTCATAATATTCTAGGGTTGGTGTTTGAATCGCACGATATCCCCAGCTTGAAATCTCTTGCTTCATGGCACTCGCTATTGCTTCCTTCGTTTCAAAGAGAGTAGGAAGCACATCTCTCATTCCTAATGGTTTTTCAAACATAAATAATTTTGTCATTTTCTCACGCTCCGTACACTTTAGTTCGCTAATGTGCTAATAAGATAAAGAGTATTGTTTTTAGTTTACACGGGTTTCCTAAACCCGTCAATAAATATAAGAAAAAACGGCGAGCAGTTTTTTCTTATATTGGATGTGTGAAGTTGCTATCTAACTAGTTGCCCACCCCTCTAACGGACATGAGGTACCTTATATTACGCTTTTTTCAGGATTTTTTGCTGTAACGGACACCAGTGCTCTTATTTTCCTAAAAACAGCTTAAATTCACTAGTTTTTAGGAAAATAAGGTCTCCTGTGTCCGTACCATTTAAAATAAGAGGATCTTAGGCGAATTAGAGGACTCAGTGTCCGTAAGCAAAACAACCTCATTGCAATTTTAGCTTGTCCACCTATTATATCAAAAGATTGCGACTGATACTGTAAAGAAGGGGGAGACACTGGCCCGTGCTCACCCTAGTTCATTTCATATTAACTTATAATAGAAAACCGTAGGATGTAGTTCACCTGTAGATGACTTCGCATAATTGGGAATTTTCCCTGCTTGAACATAACCAAGTGAAGCATACAGAACGTTTGACGGGTCTCCCTCTCTTGTGTCGAGAACTATTAGGGATCTGTCTTCTTCTACTGCTCGTTCTTCCACTTTATTCATAAGCATGCGACCAATTCCCATCCGCCGATATGTAGGGTGGGTCATGAGTTTAGCGATTTCAGCCCGATGATTTCCATTTTGCTTCGTACATAGTTGTAATTGAACACTTCCAACTATTTGTTGGTTAAGCTTAGCCACAAATAATAAGGTGTCAGGCTGTATGACTTGTGTCCAATACTTATCCGCATCCTCTCGTTTGATGGGTGGCAAGAATCCAATTGACGCACCATCTTCTACAACTCGAATTAGTAATTCAGAAAGTTGTTCATAGTGTCTATCAGCGGAAAATAATTGCTCGATTTTTAATTGGTTGGTCAATCTAATCAATCCCTTCTCCAATCTTTTTCTCTCTTTCTTATAATATAGTATTTTTATTTTAATACATTTATTTTTTCGGTTTACTAAATGAAATCCAAGAAACCTAGATGAACGATATAATTAGGAAAAGACTAGGGGGATGTCTCATGAAAAACTATGTTTTACTAGTTGCAATTATATTCTTATTTATCTTTACTATCGGCTGTAGTGAGTCTATCAATAGCGATGGGTTAAGCGCGGATGGAAAGCATGCCTTCAATTATTTGAAAGAGAAAGGATATAAAGTCGTTGAATTTCATGAAGAAAGCTCAGTTGTCATTACAAAGGACTCTTGTTTAAATGGGCAGCACAATCGATTTCTCCAGACGATTATATAAATGAGACGATTACTGTTCATTCTTTTTCCGTAAAAAACCATCCACTAGAAGACATATATGATACTATCGAAAATCCTGTGGAAGGTGTTTATGTTGAAGTTTTCGTATGGAATCATGACGTCATTGGAGGCGTGTCATCCCCTATTGCAAAGGAAATGTATCGGGGTGGCTACCATCAACTTGATAATATGCCTTCACTGATGGAAATAGAAGGTATCGATTATCCTACATGGCATAGTGAGTGGGAAGCAAAGTATAAATAAAGGCATGGACAAGAGATAGTCCACTTTTTGTCCATGCCTATTTACCTCAAGCTCTTGTCGATAAATTAAAACGATAGGCTACATCAGGTATATCCATTTTTAATAGTTCAGTCCCTATCAAGTCCTTAAGTCCTGCATAATAATCATAAGGTATTATAAATTGAATATCTCTTATACACGCTAATTTACTTGCTGTTGTCGCAACGGCAAAGAATTTTTCAATCTCTTCAAATTCAATTTCTGCAAAATTATCTTTAGTTAACCTAGTGAGCTATGATTATTTTCAGTTGCATTCGCATTAATAATCCCTAAACCATCTAATGTTTTAATACACATTACTTTTTCTCTTTCTCGTTTTAAAACCACTTCTACATATTCGTACAAGTTTTCAAACTTAGAGATACCAAACTTGTCACTCAACTTATCACAAATCAGTTGAACTTGTTCCTCATATTCAGGAGATATACGAGACTTTTTGATTTCAGCAAATAATTGTAAGTACTCTTTTTCACTCGAGTAATTATTAATATTTTCAATCAAACTGCTTTCGTACCCCATTGTTATGAGCAGCCTTAGAAATTCTTTTATATTCCGAGCTACGATTTTAATCGGGTGATCAAAATTCATTGGACTAACACAAACAATATAAGCTTCCTCAAGATTGTCTACTTGGCCAAAATCCGTTAAAAAGCCAAAGTGTATCCCGTCTACTCCTGCACTAGCAAAAGTTATTACATCATAAGGAGTGATTGGATAAACAAAAGGCTTTTCTTCTAGTAACAAGATAGTATCTAACGAATATAGGCTATCTTTTAGTTCCTCTTCTACCTCCATTAACATTCTTAAGGATGGCGGATAATCAACATATTTTCCGTAATAAATCATATTCATCCCTACTTCATATATTATTTACATACATACGTTATAGTTCTATATAAAAAAGCACTTCTCCTTGTTAGAGAAATGCTTCTTGCAAAGTCTATTATAAAATCTCTTCTTTCTTCCTGTTCTTCATTTCTTCTTTTGTGTAAATCACTCTCATCGGATTTCCACCAACAAACGCCCCAGCGGGAACATCCTGATGTACTAGCGTAGCTGCTGATACGATAGCACCATCTCCAATTGTGACTCCAGGCAAAATGGTTGAGTTTGCTCCCACCATCACTTCATCACCGATAACGACATCTCCTAATCGGTACTCGTCTATCAAATATTCATGAGCTAAAATCGTTGTGTTATAACCGATGATCGTGTTTTTCCCAATTGATATTTTTTCAGGAAACATGATATCCATCATAACCATTAAAGCGACTGCGGTTTGGTCTCCCACTTTCATTTTTAAAAATCTGCGGTACAGCCAATTTTTCACTGGTATAAAAGGAGTGTACCTAGATAACTGAATGACGACAAAGTTTTTTGCGACTTTTACAAAGGGAACTGTTTTGTATAACTGCCACAGTGAATTTGCGCCCTCGACCTTATAGCGGGTGGTGTTTCTCACTTTTCTTCCACTCCCACAATCGCCAGCAAATCACTCATCTTATTAATCACATAATCAGGATGATGAGAGCGGATGAACGCTTCTCCTTTTATTGCCCAGGCTACCCCAACTGTTTTTGTTCCGGCATTTTTTCCGCCGTGAATATCATGGTGATTGTCTCCAACCATTATCGTTGTTTCAGGTTTGGACCCAAGGGCCACCATCGCTTTATTCAACGGTTCAGGGTCTGGTTTAGCACGCTCGACATCATCAAGTCCAACGATAACATCGAAATACGGTTTTAATCCTGTGAGTTCAAGCCCCATCATTGCCGTTTTTCGAATTTTAGTTGTTACGATTGCTAGTTTAAAACCTTGCTCATGAAGAGCCGCAATCGTTTCGCGAACACCTTCATACTCCTCGACAAGTTCATCGTGTTTGGTATGATTAAATGTTCGATAATGGGTAATCATCTCTTCTACTGCGTCAGGATTCACTTTCGAAAAGCTATCATGAAGCGATGGACCAATAAAATCGAGTACCTTTTCTCTCGTATATTCACCCGGTTTATAGTGCTCTAACGTATGTAAAAACGAAGCGATAATTAACTCATTTGTATTTATAAGCGTCCCATCTAAATCAAATAAAATTGTATCTATTTTCATACGGCTTCCTTTCTACTGAGCTGATTCTTTTTTTCTAGTCGGTTCCAAATAAACGCAACACCGACTGTAATGAGTATGGCTGTAATCATTCGAAATAACAACAGAGGCCATATCGGGATTCCAAGTGGAATGAAAATTAATGTGTCCTCAATGACCGCATGGCAAGCGATGAGAAAGATAAAGACTAAATAAAGGTCTTTCTTTTTTACACCGTCTTCTTTCGCCGCTTGAATCATCACGCCAGCGCCATAAGCTAATCCGAAGAGAAGACCTGCCGCTAATGTCGTCGACGTATTCTCACGTATCCCTAAAAGTTTTGTAAAGGGAGACATCATCCGTGCAAACAGAGCAAGCCAGTTTTTCTCTTTCATCACTTGGACGAACACCATCAGCGGAATCACAATTAACGCTAACTGAAAAATACCAATAGACGCACTTTCTATTCCTTTGAATACAATTCCTAACCAGCTAGTAGGGTCCGTTTCACTTGAAGAAATTAGTCCATAACGAGCGGTGTCACTCCCACCTTGCCAGACAAGATGAATCAACCACCCAGATAAAAGCGCTAATCCAATGCGAACTCCGATTACAACAGACATCCGAATTCCAACTTTGGCCGCAACCGCTGACTCTACAAGTAAATTATGAGAAAAAGAGAGCATGACAGCTAATATGAATACCTCTTTTACTGTCAGGTCCATCGTGAGAATCGCACCAATAGCTGCATATAAATTTAGAAAATTTCCTAACACTAACGGAATGGCCGCCTCACCTGGTAAACCGATTGCTCCCATTAAAGGCGTTAACCCCCAAGCTATCCAACCAAGAATAGGAGTATAACTAAGTATTGTAATGAGGAGAGTGATTGGAAAAATAATTTTCCCTAGCGTCCATGTCGTCTGAAGTCCAACCAACAACCCTCGTTTTAACATACGTACCCTCTTTTATTTTTTCTTCTTTTTATTTTTCTTTTTTCCTGTTGATTTCGGTAACTCTTTCTTTGGCTCATCATCCAGATAACGTCGTTCTGCCAATCCCGCTTTACGACGGTATATCCAAAGTACAACTGCCCCAACAATTAAAACGATTGAAACAATTTGAGCGGTACGCATCCCACCAACTAAGAGATTATCTAACCGCATCCCTTCAATAAAGAAACGACCGACCGAGTACCAAATTAAGTAGCTTAAGAAGATTTCACCTTGTCGTAAATTGACCCGACGTAAATAGAGAAGAACCGCTAACCCTAGCAAGTTCCATAATGATTCATATAAGAACGTTGGGTGATAATAGGTACCGTTAATATACATTTGATCAATAATAAACCTTGGTAGCATTAAACCTTCAAGAAACTGACGAGAGACCTCTGTTCCATAAACCTCTTGGTTCATGAAATTCCCCCAACGTCCAATCGCTTGGCCAATCAATAAACTCGGTGCTGTAATATCGAGTATCTTCCAAATGGGTAGATTTCTTTTTTTACAGAAGACGATCGCTGTTGCTACACCACCAATGACTCCCCCGTGAATAGCTAAGCCACCTTCCCAAATAAAAAACACCTTTATCGGATTATCTACATAATCCTCCCAACGAAAAATGACATAATAAAGCCGAGCCGACAAAATCGCAATCGGTAACGCATATAACAATAAATCCGCAAAAGTATCTTTAGGTAAGCCACGTTTCACTGTTTCTCTTGTCGCTACAATATAGCCAAGAATAACCCCAAGCCCGATTAGCACCCCGTACCAATAAATCGTAAGTGGTCCTAATTCAAGTGCAACGCGACCTAATGGTTGAATTGCTTCTTCCAATGATTTCACCTTCCCTATTAAAATTCTCTATCTCCCTCTTCAATCACATCTGTTAAACGATCTGAAAACTGCTGAGCAGCGTTCATACCAAGTCGTTTTAACCGGAAATTCATTGCCGCAACCTCAATGATAACAGCTAAGTTACGCCCTGGTCGAACAGGAACGGTTAGCTTTGGTACATCTACATCAATGATTTTTAACATATCTTCTTCAAGGCCTAGTCGATCGTATGCTTTCTTTTGGTCCCAAAGCTCTAAATGAATGACTAAGGCAACACGCTTAAACGGACGCACTGACCCTGCCCCGAATAGCGTCATCACATTTATAATTCCTAACCCTCTTATCTCTAGTAAATGCTGAATGAGATCAGGTGAACGCCCTACTAAAATATCCTCATGCTCCTGGCGAATTTCAACTGAATCATCAGCAACTAAACGATGACCCCTTCGAACTAAGTCTAACGCGGTTTCACTTTTCCCGACACCGCTGGCTCCTGTGATGAGGACACCGATTCCGTAAATATCAACCAGTACACCATGAACAGCGGTCATAGGTGCCAACTGACTTTCTAAAAAGTTGGTAAGTTTACTACTTAATCGTGTTGTTGAGGATGGTGACCGTAACAAAGGCACTCCATTTTCCTCTGAAGCCTCTATAAGTTCCGGCGGCGCTTCAAGTCCACGAGATATGATAATACCTGGTGTATCGTATGTACATAGATTGCGCATTCTATCTCCTTTTTCGTTTTCACCTAACTGTTCAAAAAAGGATAACTCTGTTCTTCCAAGAAGCTGCAAACGTTTTGCTGGATAATACGTGAAAAATCCAGCCATCTCTATCCCTGGTCTTGATATATCACTCGTTGTGATGGGACGATACACTCCCTCTTCCCCACTAACAAGCTCTAAATTAAACTTTTCAATTAAATCATTAGCGGTTACCTTTGGCATTCAAAAACCTCCATCCAAATACTGTGTTTAGTATAAGCTTGTTCAACTAATGCCTTTATTATAGCAGAATTTGGTTTAATATGTATGAATCACTATATCACCTTAACAACTACAAAAAAACACATGAGCTCTCTACCCAGCTCATGTGTTTTCCACCGACCTATTTTTTTGTTAAAGGTTCTACGATTATCTTTTGAATTAGAGCACTTAAGATAGACATCACCACAGCTGCTATAATAGCCATCCCAAAGCCATTAATGACGAACGCATCGCCCATAAAAGCTGCAGCTAGCCAGAGGGTTATCGCATTAACAACAAATAAAAACAAACCAAGGGTAAGTATTGTAACTGGCAATGTCAAAAAGATGATTATCGGTTTTACAAAAACATTAAGAATAGAAATAACGATACTTGCAACAAACGCTGCTCCTATTCCAGATAAGTAAAAACTATTGAAATATGCTGCAACTACGACTAACACAAGTGTGTTCACCAATAAGTGGGACAGTAATCTCATTCAATCAAATCCTGTTCATTGGGAATAATAAAAATAGCTACGATATACGCCACGACTACAGGAAAAAAGAAAATAGCGCCGACTACGGTCAAAATACGAACCATTGCCTTATCAACCCCTAGATAGTCGGCAAGACCTCCACAAACTCCAGCAAACTTCCGGTCAAACTGAGCACGAAATAATCGTTTCATAAACAAGACCTCCTATTATTGCTTGACTGTGATTGAACCTGTATTTGTTGTACCGTGCAGCTTAATTCCCTTTTGGATGTCTTTATTGGCGACAAAGCCTAAAGATTTTTGAACAAAATCTTTTTTCTCTTCAATGATTTCAAAGTTTTCTAGATCGCAAGTAAAGCCTCCGACATTCGTTTTCAGCTTTCCATCAATCCGAATTCCTTTAGGGAGAATAATGTTAATGCTTCCGGTTGTGGCACGAAGTTCAGCAAAGCTGACGTTTTCTGTTTCTGATGTTTCATAGGTAACCGTACCATTGACGGTTTCAATATCAACATCAGCCAGCTGCCCCTTAAGCGTAATCGCTCCATTGACCGTTTGTGCCTCAGCACGACTCGCTTTAACATTAGTGACTTCGATTGGGCCCGTAACGGTCTCAGACACCAATCGGGAGAATGTACCATCAGCTAATGTAATGCGGCCATTGACAACCTTTGACTCAAACGTTTCCGCATTAATGTTTTCCCCTTTTAACGTTCCATTAAACGAATACAGCTTGAATCTCTCATACTGCTGCTGTGGCAAATAGCACGTTGTCTGAAGCTTAATCGATTTTACTTTTGTATAAAACCGAAGTGTACTTCCTTCGCTATCAAAGACGGCTTCCTGTAGTAAAATTCGTCGAGCTTCCTCAGTGTCTCTTGCCTTATACACTTTTGCATTACATTCAATGCGGACATCATCTTCATTCCAAGGAACCACTGTAATTGAGCCATTTTCAACAGAGATATCGACTGCCGACAACGAGACGTTTGAGTGTTGGAAAATATGATTGACTTCAACAAAAGAACCAAAGTTAAAATCTAAATCAAAGTCTCGAATCTTTTGAATAGCACTTTCGATAAAACTAGAAAAGAGACTCGTTCCTGATGATTGATGATAGGCTGATTGACTGCTACTGTTATCGTTTCCTTCATAATCCCAATTTACCGAAGTTGAGACCTCTTTTGTCTTCGGAGGCGTTGGCTCACTATCTACAGTCGTTGAACCCTCCTGTTCATTTCCTAATGCCTGTAATAATTTTACGCCTTCCTCCGCTGTTATTTTTCCGTCCTCAACCATTTTTAAAATCATTTTTCTTTCTTCCATTAGATACGCTCCCTTTCGGAAAAAAATAATTATAATTAACTTCAATAATACATACGTGACTGAAAGAAGAAAGTTACACTTTTCTTATTTTTTCACCATTTCTTTTTCAGAAATATGCTTTTCCATCCGTTCGCGTTCTCGTTGCAAGATTGGCTTTAAGTAATAGCCAGTGTAAGATCCGCTCACTTCGGCTACTTCCTCCGGGGTACCTGTCGCTACTATTTGACCGCCTTTATCTCCACCCTCAGGTCCTAAATCAATGATGTGGTCCACGCTTTTAATGACATCGAGATTGTGTTCAATAACGAGAACGGTATCACCGTTGTCGACTAGACGTTGCAATACAACAAGTAATCTTGCAATATCGTCTACATGAAGACCTGTCGTTGGTTCATCTAAAATATATATCGTCTTTCCTGTTGCGCGGCGATGAAGCTGAGAGGCAAGCTTCACACGTTGAGCTTCTCCTCCAGATAATGTTGTCGCTGGCTGGCCAAGCCTAATATATCCAAGTCCAACATCAACGAGCGTTTGGATTTTTCGGTTGATTTTCGGGATATTTGCAAAAAACTCAAGTCCTTCTTCCACTGTCATTTCAAGGACATCTGAAATGGTTTTTCCTTTATATGTGATGTCAAGAGTCTCACGGTTATAACGTTTGCCATAGCAGACTTCACAAGGAACATAAACATCTGGTAAAAAGTGCATCTCAATCTTAATGATGCCGTCTCCACGACATGACTCACAACGCCCACCTTTGACATTAAAGCTAAACCGACCTTTTTTATATCCACGAACCTTCGCCTCATTTGTCATCGCAAAGACATCACGAATGTCATCAAATACACCTGTATATGTCGCAGGATTGGAACGCGGCGTTCGTCCAATAGGTGATTGGTCAATATCAATCACTTTATCGACATGTTCAATCCCTTCAATCTCCTTATGTGCCCCAGGCTTGTCTTTACTTCTTTGCAGTTTTTGAGCCAATGTTTTATATAATATCTCATTAATCAATGTACTTTTTCCAGAGCCTGAAACTCCTGTAACTGCTACAAATACACCAAGTGGTATCGAAGCAGTTGTGTTTTTCAGATTATTTTGAGTCGCTCCTTTTATCGTTAACCTGCGTGACGATAATGGTCTACGTTCAGGAGGTAAAGCAATGAACTTTTTCCCTGATAAATATTGACCAGTGAGCGAGTTTTCATCATTCATAATTTCTGCTGGAGTCCCTTGAGCTGTAATCATTCCGCCATGTACTCCTGCTCCAGGACCTATGTCAATAATATAATCAGCCGCAAGCATTGTATCTTCGTCATGCTCGACCACAATTAACGTATTACCTAAGTTTCTCATATGCTCAAGAGTTTGAATGAGACGGTCATTATCACGTTGATGGAGTCCAATTGATGGTTCATCTAATATATATAAAACTCCCATCAATGATGAACCGATTTGAGTCGCGAGACGAATGCGCTGAGCCTCTCCACCTGATAACGTCCCTGCTGCTCGACTTAATGTTAAGTAGTCTAGTCCAACATTGATAAGGAAGCCGAGGCGGTCATTGATTTCTTTTAAAATTAACCGTGCAATCGCTGTTTCTTTCGGTGTCAATTCAACCGTTTCAAAGAACGTCAGTGCATCTTTTACCGATAGAGTCGATACTTCTCCGATATGTTTGCCACCAACAAATACAGCTAGACTTTCTTTTTTAAGACGATAGCCTTTACATGTAGGACAATGTTTTTGTTGCATGTACGCTTCCATTTGTTCACGAATATAATCTGAGCTTGTCTCATGATAGCGTCTTGCGACATTAGTAAGAACACCTTCGAATTGTACAAGGTTTTCCCGAATTTGGCCAAACTCATTTTCATAACGGAAATAAATTTTCTCAGTCCCACTCCCCGCTAACACTTTTTCAAGCAACGGTTTAGGGATTTGGTCAACTGGCACATCCATGTCGATGCTATAATGCTCACACACAGCCTCTAGCAACTGCGGGTAATATTGGGAACTTGTTGGTTCCCAAGGTGCTATCGCATGGTCTCGTAACGTTTTAGTCCAGTCTGGAATAACCAAATCTAAATCGACCTCAAGCTTTGAACCAAGCCCATCACAAGACGGACAAGCTCCATACGGACTGTTAAACGAAAACATTCTTGGTTCAAGTTCCGATATTGAAAATCCACAATGCGGACATGCGTGATGCTGGCTAAACAATAGCTCTTCTTGATCAATCACATCAACAAGTACACGGCCATCACCAAGTTGCAATGCCGTTTCTAAGGAATCGGTCACTCTTGTTTGTGCGCCTTCTTTAATGACGACACGGTCTACGACAACTTCAATGCTATGCTTTTTATTTTTTTCTAACTTAATGTCCTCAGCAATTTCACGTATCTCTCCGTTAACTCGGACACGAACAAATCCTTGCTTTTTCATGTCCTCTAAAACTTTTGTATGCTCACCTTTTCGCCCAGAAATCACAGGCGCTAGTATTTGCATTTTTGTTCTCTCAGGATATTCAAAAATACGGTCAACCATTTGCTGCACCGTTTGTGATGTAATTTCAACTCCATGCTTTGGACAAATCGGTTTTCCAATACGAGCATAGAGCAGGCGTAAATAGTCAAAAATCTCTGTAACCGTTCCAACCGTAGAACGAGGATTTCGACTTGTTGTTTTTTGGTCAATTGAAATAGCAGGCGATAATCCTTCGATCGCATCAACATCTGGCTTATCCATCTGTCCTAAAAACTGTCGCGCATAAGCAGAAAGTGACTCAACATAGCGCCGTTGTCCTTCAGCATAAATCGTATCAAAAGCAAGCGACGACTTTCCTGAACCAGAAAGACCAGTTAATACTACTAGTTTATCTCTTGGGATGGTGACATCTATGTTTTTTAAATTATGAGAGCGTGCTCCCTTGACGACTATTTTTTCTAAGGCCATCCTTACTTCATCCTTCCGCTTTAAGCTCTAATAATAGATCACGTAACTCTGCAGCTCGTTCGAAGTTTAACTCGCGTGCTGCATCCTTCATTTCTTTTTCAACTCGTTCAATCATGGCAAGACGGTCTTTCTTACTCAACTTCTGCGGTACAGGTGCTTCATACGTTTCTTCGGTTTCTGCTGCGTACGTCGCCTGAACAACACTTGGAATTCTCTTTTTAATCGTTTGTGGCGTAATTCCAAGTTTCTCATTATGCTCTTGCTGTCTTGCTCGACGTCGTTGTGTTTCATCTATGGCAATTTGCATCGATTTCGTAATTTTATCTCCATACATGATGACATGCCCATTCACATTTCTAGCTGCTCGCCCAATTGTCTGAATTAACGATCGCTCTGAACGTAAAAAGCCTTCCTTATCCGCATCCAGTATCGTCACTAACGACACTTCTGGTATATCTAACCCTTCCCGGAGAAGGTTAATTCCGATGAGTACATCAAACGTACCAAGTCTGAGTTGACGGATAATATCCAGTCGCTCGAGTGTTTTAATTTCCGAATGCATGTAACGGACTTTGATTCCAATTTCCTTTAAGTAATCAGTTAAGTCCTCTGACATTTTTTTAGTTAACGTTGTTACAAGTACCCGTTCATTTTTAGCGACTCTATCATTAATTTCCGCAATTAAATCATCAATTTGTCCCTTACTCGGTCGCACATCAATCGTTGGATCTACTAATCCTGTTGGACGAATAATCTGCTCTACCACTTCTGGTGTTTTCTCTAGCTCATATGGTCCAGGAGTCGCAGAAACAAAAACAATCTGTTGCAGTTTCTCTTCAAATTCTTCAAATCGAAGAGGTCGGTTATCTAATGCTGATGGCAACCTGAAGCCATGGTCGACAAGAACTTGTTTTCGTGCTCTATCTCCATTGTACATACCCCTGATTTGTGGAAGCGTAACATGAGATTCATCGACCACAATTAGATAATCTTCCGGAAAGAAGTCTAGCAAAGTATATGGTGTTGCTCCCGCTTCACGAAATGTTAAATGACCTGAATAGTTTTCAATTCCTGAACAGAAGCCCATCTCTCTCATCATTTCCAAATCATATCTCGTCCGTTGCTCAAGACGCTGCGCTTCAAGCAGCTTTCCGTTTTCATGCAACTCTTTTAGACGGACCTCTAATTCTTGTTCAATTCTCGTAATCGCCTTAAGTAGCTTTTCTTCACGAGTGACAAAGTGAGACGCCGGAAAAATAGCGACATGGCTTCTCTCGCCTTTTATCTCGCCGGTTAACGCATCTACTTCGGTAATTCGGTCAATTTCATCACCAAAAAACTCAACACGAATACATTGCTCGTCACGTGAAGCTGGAAAGATTTCAACGACATCTCCACGCACACGAAATGTTCCGCGAGTAAAATTAATATCATTGCGGTCATACTGAATATCAACTAAATCCCGAAGGAGTTGATTCCGTTCTTTTTCCATCCCTGTACGAAGAGAGACCATTAATTCACTATACTCTTCAGGAGAACCTAAACCGTAAATACAAGACACACTCGCCACAATGATTACATCTTTTCGTTCAAATAACGAACTTGTAGCTGAATGACGGAGCTTGTCTATTTCTTCATTGATGCTAGAATCCTTCTCAATAAATGTATCGGTCGAAGGGACATAGGCTTCAGGCTGATAGTAATCGTAATAACTAACAAAATACTCTACCGCATTGTTTGGAAAAAACTCCTTGAACTCGCTATATAATTGCCCCGCTAACGTTTTGTTATGGGCAATAATTAATGTCGGTTTATTCACTTCTTTAATCAGGTTTGAAATCGTAAAGGTCTTCCCTGTTCCTGTCGCTCCTAACAGGGTTTGTTCCTTTCTCCCCTGCTGAATTCCCTCTACTAGCTTTTTAATAGCAGCTGGTTGGTCTCCTTCTGGTTTATAGTCAGAAACGAGATTAAACGTCCCTTCCATCCGTCTTCACTCCTCACATTCATATCACGTGCTTATTAGTATCGATATTATATCACAGCCAACCCCAAAATTCCCAAAAAAACGAACGTACATTCCTAAAATTAAGCAAATTGCAACTTCTTTCCTATACTGTATCCTATGTGTATTTTGGTTTACGTACTCGTTTTTGGCTTCCACTCTTCGTTTCGTGTGCGCATTTTATCATCCACTAGTGATGAACAATAAAATAATCCCAAAAGGTCGTTCGTAACCTCTTGGGATCTCCATCCATACTCATTATCTAGTTTTCCAGCTGCAGATATACTCGTAATTTTTAGAAGGTAAGGAAAGACGGGGCTCAGTTTCCATCCACTCTCCATCCATCCCCACTTCGTTACAGGCCAATTCAAATTGGCACTTGGCAATTCCCATGTCTAATAATTGCATATCATAGCCAAACCCACGGCTATAGTTTGGTGTGTGCTCAATATAAAAATGAAGATGAGTCTGGTCCTCTGATAAAAGGATTCTCCAGGGCTGCTTGTTCGATGCAGACGGACCAATTCGAACCATCTCAAGTGCAGTTTCGAACTTTCCAGAAGCACTTTTCGTAAGTGTTCTTTCAAAAGTATTCTCAAAAAAGAGTTGATCCCATTCTTTTCGATTAGCTGATTTTGCAATGAAACTCATCGTCTTATCGATGACACCCTTCTTATCTCTTGGGTACCCAAGGGGAGAGATACAAGGGATAAACTCATCGTCCTTCATTAAGATTTCTTTAGAAAATGAGTTCCTACTAAATGTTCCTCCCATCCAACAGGTTCCTAACCCCATTTCAACAGCTTTTAGTACAATCTTTTGAAAATGATAGCCAAGTCCTACTATTGATGGTGTATCGTTTTTAGAGATTCCGACTAAATAGGCTTGCGGGTTTTTAATAATCCCATAAGTCCCAAGTTTTATCCCTTTATCTGTCACATTGTTTGTCACTTCTATCAGCTCGATGCGACCATGACTTCCACTTTCTTTCACCACCAACTCTTTTAGAATCTCAAGGTCTCCTTGAGTGATTTCTTTTACCTCAAACGTTCGTTTCGATTTCCGCTGACGCATCGTTTCTAGAATTGACACTATAATCCATCTCCTCATTTTTCACATCGAAAAAGGTGCACGCAAAGGATTTCTCTCCTATACGCACACCCTCCTTTACATCCCTGGCTTCTTTTTTAATACTTTTTGAGCCGCAAACCAACCAGCGACTGTGGAAACGAGTGCTAGAGCGATTACTAGAAAGGACTGCTCGTGAACCCCGATCCCAAAAATCATAATCATGACTGAAACGATTACCGCTCCAATGACACTAAAAGCCACTCGTGTCACAACCACCATTATGATAAACGGCAGGATGAGTGCCAAAATCAAATCTAACATCAAAGCTAGTTCCCCTTCCACTCGGTCAATTACACAATTGAATCCTTTAATTGCAATTCTTCTTTTACAAACACAACACCAATTTGATAGTGTTCGCCTGCATATAAGGCGGATTGAGCGAAACGCTTTTCTCCGTTGATATCAATAACTTCTAACTTGCAAAATGCTGAATTTCGCTGTAGCGCTTCATAAAACGTTGTTGGACTATTGACTGCAGTACCATTTACTTTGACTATACTTTCTCCGACCAATAGGCCCATTTTTTCAGCAGAGGATCCAGGAATGATGCCTAACACAACTACACCTTCTCCTTTAGGTGTGAAAAAGCGTGGGCTATTCTTCTCTTTTTGTTTATAAAACTGGAAGATGACCTCTCGACCAATTATCGCTACTGCAGCTGAAACGATCACCAATGGCCAGTAAAAATAAGCCCCTAATACTAACGCGAGTACGATAACTCCGAGCAATCCAACTTTCCGACCAATTTCTTTCGTTCTCAAGCTCGCCACTCCAGAAAACAATAACTGACTAAACCCTATAAAAAATGGGACCATCACAACCCCATATCCTTCTGAGACTGTCGGCGACAGAAGAGGCCAATACAACCATTCAGGAAGTTGTCCTGAGGGAACAACAAGAACTAAGGGAAGCAACCATAACCTTTTGCTTTCAAGAGCCCCTACATATTTCCCCCGTTTTCCTTGAAAAATTCGCGGAGACACTTTTTTATGGGCTGAAGAAAGAATTAAAAACCCTTCGACAAGGAGCAAAACTGCGAATAAAAGGGCAACATTAACTGTCCAATCAAGCATCGCGGACAAGTCTTGTTGCGTGAAAAAATAAAAAGGTGCTTTCCACCAATCTAATATATACATTGCTAGGACGACAAAGGGTAAGGTGTAGGCTGGAGACAACAATCGCACTTGAAAGGTTAGCATAAATAAGAAATAGATAATACCAATCGTAACAAGAACCTTTGGAGCTAAGACTACTCCAGCAACGACAAGAGCTATTGATAACAGGAGTCCAGCAAGTAACCCACCAGCGAGTGTCGTTTTTACATCATCAATAAAATCATATATCCGACTATGGAAATCATGGCGCTCTTTTTTGACACGAAGGATTCCCATCCAAAGCGCATAAAGAATTCCAATATATACTATAGGATGGATAAAAAACGTGGCTATTCCTTTTACGACATCTATTGCTATATCCATTTGCTTCTCCCTCCCCATTACATCTATGTAAAAATCGATATTATATATAGCCATAAAAAAATACATGGGATAGTTTTAGTATACACTATCCCATGTACTTCGACATCCTTCTAATTTTATCCTGCTCTGCTAGTTTGACTTGAGGATGATTTCAAAAGCTGTTTGCATTTGTCTGTCATTGTCAATGTTACGAATGACTTCGTTCATCGCACCATGAATAAATGTTGCAGTCTCACTATCAATTTCTCCTGTCGCTTCAATGCTATTCACTTCCTGGAATGCTTTTACCGCTTGCACGGTTTGCTCACCAAAATATCCATCTGTACGACCAGGCTCAAAGCCAAGACCTTTTAACATAAGTTGGGCATTTCTAACTTGTTCGCCAATCATGTCAAATTTCAAATCCTCTTCTGTATTTAAAGGTGGCAGGAAGAAATATTCAGGCTGACTTACTTCAACCGTTGGCTCAACACCAATTTTATTAATAAAGTTACCATCCGAAGTTAACCACTTAAACAGCGATAGTTTAATTTGGCTTCCATCCCCTAGCGTTATTGCCTGTTGCACAGTTCCTTTACCAAAAGTAGTCTGACCAACAAGTTCATAGTCACCAGCTTCTTTCAAAGCAGCGGCTAAGATTTCTGAAGCTGATGCGCTTCCTTGGTCAATCAGGCCGACAATCGGGTACTCTTTAGGGTCGTCTAACGATGAAAGATAACGAACTTTTTCACCATCTCGACCTTCAATTTGAACAATTGGTTTTTTATGTGGAATGATTAGCTTCCCAATTTCATCAACCACATTCAGGTATCCGCCTGGGTTTCCGCGGACATCAATCACAAGTCCATCGATTCCTTGGCTTTCAAGTGATTGTAGACCCTCTTTAAACTCTACTGCTGTTTCTTCAGCAAATCTTGTAATTTCAAGAACACCAATGTTATTTCCTTTATGTTCTACAACTTTTGTACGAACACTTTCAAATGGAATTGTATCTCGCTCTACTTCGAAGTTTAGTAAATCACTTGTTCCGGGACGATTGATTGTCAGTTCTACAATTGTACCCTTTTCTCCGCGAATACGATTAACAGCTTCATATAATGACAAGCCTTCAGTCGTTTCGCCATCAATTTTTACAATTCTATCATTAGGCAATAGGCCAGAGCGTTCCGCAGGTGTATCCCGTATCGGAGCAATAATGGTTACCTGTCCATTGGTCATACTGACCTCGGCACCTATTCCTTCAAAGTGAGAATCAAGTGCTTCTTCAAAGCTTTTCGCTGATTCTTGGTCCATATAAACGGAATATGGATCTTCAAGACTGTTCAGCATCCCTTCAATTGCACCTTCAAGCAGGTCTCTTTCATCCACACCTTCCACATATTGCTCACTTATCAGTTGGAAGGCTTTCATGAATTTATCGACAGCTACTTCATCATCAATTGTTGTTTCTGGCTCGGTCGAAGCTTCCTCCGCCCCGTGCCCCACACCTTTTTCATTGAGATAATCCATCCCAACATACATCCCGCTAGCTCCTACAAGAAATGAAAGAACTACCGTGAAAAATATCATTTTCGCCTTACTATTCATGAATCCACCCTCTTCTTTGCAGAAAGAGACACATCAATGATGCAATGCCTCCTACAATGTGTAATGTAGTATATGAGGAGCCTGTACATAATATGATACAAAAAGCACATTAGACTAATCTTCTGCACTATAAATATAATCTACTATATATTCACATATGAATTCAAGCGGAAAGATTAACTATCACCACAATACCGCCAAAACATAAGGGTGGGATAAAAAGTATTAAGAACCTTTTTTCCCACCCTTATGTTTTTATTGAATGTAATTCATTGGATTTCTTGCGTTGGCTTGTCCATTCCAAGGTCCCTCATGAACTTCAAAATGAAGATGTGGTCCAGTCGAACGTCCTGTATTCCCCATATTTCCAAGGAACTGACCTCTTTCTACACTTTGACCACGGCTAACGGCACGGTTTTCCAAATGTGCATATAAAGTCGTTACTGTGCGTCCGTCAATCATATGAGAAATAATAACGGTGTTTCCGTAACTCGACGAGTAGAAAGAATCAACAACAGTACCTGCTCCAGCTGCAACAACTGGCACATCACCAGTACGTCCATTTTTCCCAATATCAATTCCTGCGTGTAGTCTTCCCCAACGTTGACCAAATCCTGAAGTAATTGACCCTGTTGCTGGTCGCATAAATACAGCTGACCCATTATCAGATGGTGCTGCATGACGGCTTGGAGTTGAAGAATTCCCTCCACTTTGTTTACTTAACTGTTCTTGTTTTTTACGCTCTTCCTCTTCTTTACGAAGACGCTCTTCATATGCAGCCTTTTCTTTCTTTATGGCTACTTCTTGGGCAGCAAGAATTTCAGCTGCATTTTCTAACTCACCAAGTTCTTCATAAATCTTATCTTCTTCTTCACCAAGCTTGTCCATGATTTTATCTTTTTCTTTACGTGAATCTTCAAGTTTAACCATTAGACCTTCTAATTGAACTAAATGGCCTTCAAGTTTTTGCAATTCAGCTTCTACAAGAGTTTTTGTTTCTTCTAGCTGTTCCTGATCAGATATATGGGCGTCTAAGATGCTACGATCCTGTTGAGCAATCATCGATAATGCACTCACTCGGTCTAAAAAATCACCAAAGCTTTTTGCACCTAATATAACTTCTAGATAGCTAATGGATCCCCCATTTTGGTACATCGAACGAGCACGTTCTTTTAAAATCTCATCACGCTCAGCAATACGCTCTTCTAGAATGCGAATCTCTTCTTGTAATTCTTCAATTCGCTCTGTTACAACTTCGATTTCTTCTTTTTTCTTAGTGATTTGTTGTGATGTATTAGCTGTTTCATCATCAATTCTTTTAATTTCTTTATTTAATTCTTGGATTTCAGCTTCAACTTTCGCTAACTCTTGTTCTTTCTTTTTTGCTTCTTTTTCGGTTTCATTCTTTTCTTTTTGAACCTCTTGAATTTGTTGTTCAAATGAACTCGTGTTTGCCCATGCAAGGTCTAACCCTACACCTGACATCACGGTTCCTATTGTCATAATTAATGCTGCTACTATCAAAAATAACCTGCGCCGCACTCAAATTCCTCCTCTTAACAAACATCGTATTCCTAAATTCTCTTAAACTCGTAAAAATTTCCGAACACTCATCATACTACCCCATACGCCTATGAAAGCACCGATTAGTAGCAGTACCGCACTTATTTGATAAATGACTGGATTGAGCGGCAATAATGTAAAGAACATATCATAACGCTGATTAAAACTATCTGAAGCATAGGAATAGCCTAGTGCAAGTAGAATAATAGGGATAGCTGCACCTACGACCCCAAACAGAAGACCCTCTACAAAAAACGGCCAGCGAATAAATCCGTTTGTAGCACCAACAAGCTTCATGATTTGAATTTCTCGTTTTCTCGCAACAATCGTTAGCTTAATCGTATTTGCAATTAAAAACATCGCCGTGAACATCATGGCTCCAACGAGAAAAACTCCCACATTGCGCACAAGATTTGTTGCTTCAAATAACTTTTCGACCACATCTTGTGCATAATTAATCGAATACACATTAGGAAGGTCTTCTATTCGTTCCGCGACAGAACCCGTTAAATGTGGACTCACTGCACGAACAACGAGTATGTTATTAAATGGATTTTCTTCACGTAAGCCTTCAAAGGCCGTACCCATATCTTCCATACTTTCAATAAACTGGTCTAAACCTTCATCACGACCTACAAATACAACACTTTCTACATTAGGCAACTGTTCAATCAAACGCTGTAAATCTCGTTCCTGTTTTTCATTTGCCGTAAGTTCAATATGAACACGGATTTCAACATCTTCTTCAACGGTTTGAACCATGTGATTCATATTTATAATTAATAGGAGAAATAATCCTACAATTAACAACATAATGGATACAGAACTTATTGAAGCAAACGTCATCCAGCCATTGCGAATGAGGTTCTTTGCTCCTTCTTTCCCATGTCGGACAAGGGTTCTAGATTTCATATCCGTAATTCCCCCTTACCTCATCACGAACTACTCGTCCATCTTCAATAGCGATTACTCTTTTCTTTATTGTGTTTACAATTTCTTTATTGTGAGTGGCCATGACAATAGTTGTTCCTCTATTATTAATGCTTTCTAAAGTGTCCATAATCTCCCAGGCCGTATCGGGGTCTAGGTTACCAGTGGGTTCATCAGCGATTAATACAGCAGGTCGATTGACAATGGCTCTTGCAATCGCTACACGTTGTTGCTCTCCACCAGATAACTCATCTGGTTTGAACCGAGCTTTATTTTTTAACTTGACGATATCAAGAACTTGCATCACTTTTCGTTTAATCGAATCTGGATTTTCTTCGATTACCTCAAGAGCATACGCAATATTTTCATAGATTGTAAGGTTTGGTAGGAGCTTAAAGTCCTGAAACACGACTCCAATTTGTCTACGTAAAAAAGGAATATGTTTTTCCTTTAGCGTTGTTAAGTTTGTACCATTTATAAAAATTTGGCCTTTAGTCGGCTTTTCTTCTCGATACATCATTTTGATAAATGTCGATTTTCCTGCACCACTTGGTCCAACAACGTAAACAAATTCTCCTTTACCAATCGTAATATCGATCCCATTTATCGCCTTCATGCCATTTGGATAAGTCTTCCAAACATCTTTCATGTCTATCAATATTATCACTTCCTGTTTCCCAGACATTTGTTGTTAGTATGTTTACTAGCTATAAATTTGGGGTAAATAAAAGTACATTATAATATACATGTTCTATTTTTTGTTGTGGGTAATTGTTGAAATGGCAAAAAAGAACACAGTTGTTGTCGAACATAATCATTTAATATTATAACACCATTTTTTTTATAATGGGCATTGAATTTTATTACAATTTTATTTCATTTTCCTCAAAAATTTACGTATGTATTGCTTAGTAGGTGTAATATCCTCTAATATTATTCTACATTTTTCAACATTTTACATATTCATAATTATACCACAATATTCCTCTTTAGTTTTAAATTACAATAATATTGTCAGATTTTTTGTTTTTAGTTACATAATTCAAACAATGAAGAGGGTGGGAAAAGGTAAAACAACCTTTTTCCCACCCTCTTTGATTATTGCTGGTCTGCAATCCATTTTGCTAGGTTCTCAGCTTCCGGTCCTGAAATTAAACCTTTAGGCATCGTTCCTTGGCCGTGGTCAATGATAAACAAAATTTCTTCCCACGAATAATCCAATCCTACTAAACCAGGAGTTGACCCAACCCCTTGCAAGTCTCCACCATGACAAGAAATACAGCCACTTGCTTGATAGGCTTCTTGAGCTGTCACAGCATCATACTCTAAGTTTTCTGTTTCATTGGCTGTCGGTTCGGTTTCTTCGGTAGGGGCAGCGTCTTCCGGTTGCTCTGCTGGTTCAGGTTCAGCAGGAGCTGGTTCATTTCCACCACCACCACCACAGGCTCCAAGAACGAGAGCTAACACAGCCAATATGGCCAATAGTGATTTTTTCATCATTTTCCCTCCTACATTGTTTCCGTTCACACCTATTATCCCAAATTATTGTAATTTAAAACCCTCACCTAACACTTCTGTTGCATTTGTAACGACAACAAATGCTTTCGGGTCAACAGCTTTCACCATTTGCTTTAACTTATTGACTTCATTTTGGTGAACTACACACATGAGCACGGGGCGTTCTTCCTCTGTATATCCACCGTACGCTGATAATTTCGTGACTCCGCGATCAAGGTCTGTTAATATCGTTTGTCTAACTGCATCTTGGTCATTAGAAATAATGTAAGCAACCTTTGAATAGCCTACCCCCATCTGGACTAAGTCAATCGTTTTTCCAGTGACAAATAAAGCAATTAACGCATAAAGAGCTAGTTCAATTGAGAAGACTACTGCTGATGTCGCAACGATAAGTCCATCAAGAATAAAGACACATGCGCCAAGAGACAGACCTGTATACTTATGAATAATTTGTGCAGCCAAATCCGTGCCACCAGTACTAGCATTTGCACGAAAGACAATCCCAAGCCCAAGACCAACACCAATTCCACCAAACAAAGCCCCAAGCAATGGGTCACTTGTTGCCGGTTCAAGGTGTCGTGTGAGAAGAACTACATACGGTAAAAATATTGTACCTACGAGCGTTTTTGCTCCATACTTCATTCCACCAAGAAGCAATATCCCTAAAATAAACAACGGGATGTTAAATCCCCATTGAACAAAGGCAGGCTCAATCCCAAATAAATCATATGTAATCGTACTAATCCCACTTACTCCCCCAGAGGCAATTCGGTTAGGGAGTAAAAATAAATTAAAGGCAATTGCAACAATGGCTGAACCGATTAAAATATAGGCATAATCACTAACAGCTTGAAGCTTTGGATTAATTGGTGTTCTCCGTTTGTTTACCATCATCATCATTTTTATACACTCATTTCCTTTGATTTCCGAACGTAGTATAGCACTCTCTAAATGAAGTGTAAACAGGAACCAATTAACGCTTTAGCGCGGTGTCAGAATGCTTTTTTAGTGTGTACTGTAAATGTCGAAAGTATGAATACACCTGTGGGTTGGAGCTGTTTGGGAGCTAACGGACATACGTTCCTCTAATTTACTTAAAACCAGATTTTTCAGAGACTAACGGACACCCAGTCCTCTATCTAGTCAAGTCCAGAGTAATGTGTAAATTACTTAGCTACAATGTTACAACCTATAATGATATATAGTTAGTTTTTGATTTTGGTTACTTGGATGGGGGGACCCCATCCAAGTAACCAAAATCTCGCTTCGCGCGGCTCGCTGGTTTAGGGCTTTAGAGTATATCTCCTATTTAACTGAAGGTTTTCATTCTCCATTAATAGCGCCCCAATTAATCGAAAAGCTGATTGTGTATTTGGAAAAATACGAATGACTCTTTCTCGTCTTCTTATTTCCTGATTTAGACGCTCTAACGAGTTGGTACTTGATAGGTGTCGTTGATACATTTTTGGTTCATTTAAATATTGAATGGATTCTTCAAATCCGTCTTCAAGGATTTCAATTGCCTTCTTCAACTTGGGATTATCTTGGTGATTCATGAGAAGGTCATCTTTAAATTTCCTTGCTTCTTCACAAGAGATTGTTTGGTATATTCTTCTCAAATCTGCTATGACCTGGCTAGACCCTTTTTTGGGAAGTTTATTAATAATGTTTCGTTTAAAGTGAACGGAACACCTTTGCCATGAAGTTCCGATAAATTCTCGGTCTATAGCCTTTTTTAATCCAGCATGGGCATCAGAGACAATAAGTTTAGGAGATTGGAGTCCTCGCGCTTTTAAATCACTGAAGAACCCTTGCCACGCCTCGAAACTCTCAGCGTGGTCTATTTTTAATCCAATAACTTGCCTCTTTTTTTCCTCATCCATTGCCGTCATAAGATAGACTGCTTTGGGTACAACTTTATTATGTTCACGCACCTTAATATACATGGCATCTGCATAGAGGTAAGGAAAATACTGGACATTAAGTGGTCGATTAGCCCATTTATTCACAACAGGATCAAGCTTCTCCGTTAGGGACGAAACAAATGATTTGGATACACTTTCTCCGCAAAGTTGTTCTACAATGTTTTTTACTTTTCGTGTTGACACCCCATTTACCACCATTTCTAACATAGAAAGAGTTAGTGCTTGGTCTACGCGAGAAAACCGTTCAAATATAGAAGTTGAAAAGTCTCCTTCTCTTGTACGAGGTACACGTAATTTAATTTTTCCAATACTAATCAGTAGCTCACGCTCATAATATCCATTACGGTAATCCCGGCGTTCTGGAGAACGCTCATAGGCAGATGCTTGTAAATGCTCATCCCGTTTTTTCTCCATAAACTCATTAAGAACTAATACAATTGAAGATTTTACAACGGCATCAATATTCGAATTCATCACAGATTCTTTTAAAACATCAATATCTAGGTTAAACTGTATTTGAGTCATTTTATATTCCCTCTTCTCATGTTTTTCGTGGTTGTTAAACATTGTAGCCAAGAAGGTATAAAATGACTCTTTTTGTTTTTACACAATTATACGGACTTAATCCTCTATCTCATGAAATTTCTATGTTTTTACTCACTTTTTAGTCAAATAAGTGCATCTGTGTCCGTTAGAATCATAAATCATCGTTTTTTCGTAAAATAAGGTACTGTGTGTCCGTAAGCAAAACAAGAGGGTGGGACTAAAGGTTGTTTTTACCGAGGGCACTGAAAAAGTTCGGTTTTTTACTTTTACAGTGCCTTCGATGCAATGTGCGTAACCGTTGCTTTTTTTACAAGCCTGCTACGAGTGGGTTTCTCGTAGCAGGCGGGCAACGAGTGGAGCCATTGCAACCATAATCAAAGGCATTGAAAAAGTTGGTTTGTACTTTTTCAATGGCCTCGTTTTTACCTTTTGTCCTACCCTCTAAGCAATGAGCGAAACGCCACCTTCTTTTATAGCCCGTTGTGAGTGGTTTCCTCACAACGGGCTTTGTGGCAAGTGAAGCCATTGCAGATGTTTTAGCTAGGTACGTCCCCTCCATTTTACTGAATAAGAAATTCGATAAACTTTTTATTAGGAGCATGCTCCAGAGTGGATAGTTTTGCTTTCGCTTTTTCCCGACCATCCCTAAAATACGTATCGACAGCCTCTAGAAACGATTGATTTACCTCAACCTCTTTCACTAGCGCAGATAAATCCTTAAATTTTCTATACTTATACGGGTGTTGCTTTGCGATGTCTACTATCTCTTCCTTATCTGTTCCGATGTACAATTCTAAAGCGAGCACATCAGCAATGATTGTATTTCCACGTTCTTGTTCGAGTCCATCGTTTAACCATTTTCTAGTCCCCTCTAAATCTCCTTGCTGAAATAAAGCTTTCGCTTGGTCTTGCGCAATATTTGGGATTAATGGTTCGCCCTGTTTGATTATGATGCTTACATATTTTGTAAACCATTTGTTATACGTCTCCCAGTTCTTATCTGCATTCGCCAATTCTGCTAAGCGTATATAATAATTAGGATGGTTGGTTTGTTCTGCTAAAACTTCTAAGTGACTTTGGTACATTTCGCTCAATTGCTCATCTTCAGAGTCTCGTAAATGTGGTTGGAGCAATACCGTTATCATTCGAAGAGCATGAAGGTCTTGTGGGTCCTCTCTATAATCTTTTTGATATCCTTTTAAAGCACCTTCCGTGTCTTCTTTTAAAAGCAGTTTATCACTGGCTGAAAGTTCTCTATTTTTCAATGTAAAGAATGGAATGTTGCCAACCGTGTCTTCTGTTAATCGGTAGCCGTTACTTTGAGCTAGCTCTTTCCCATCTTCTGAGAAAGCTTGGATAGACCATGAAATTGTTGCATTCGGGTTTAAAAATCCAAGTAACTTTTCTGGCTCTAGCACGACATTTCCATTGTTATCGGTCGAATAACCGCCATCTAATAGAGGAGCAATATCTACCAGTGATATGTCAACTCTAGACTGGGTTATTTTTTCTTTGACGATACGTGAGTATATCGCGTGTTCATGATGAAATTGTAAAGATAAGCTATAGTACGCAGCCTCTTTTACGGGTTCCCATTCAAATTTTATCCTCTCTTCTGTTATGATCTCCTCATTTACAGGTTCAATGACTTCAATCAAAGGTTGTAACGTAATATCATATGATACCGACTGACCATCTTTTACATGTATCCATTCATAAGAGTCCATTGGCCACGAATAGCCGTCGACATGTGAATATTGTAGCCCTAACCCAATTTGGTAATCTCCGGAATACACATTGGGGAATTCATACTCCCCTTCAAAGTTGGTCTTTGCCACATATCTTTCAGAATCGGGATGTACACTTCGATTAAGGTTATGTTCGTCACGTAAGTATACGAAAACTCCTTCTAACGGAGTTCCATCTTCTCTTGTAATCTTTCCAAAGACTCTTCCATTCTCTTGTATGCTCCCATTCTCTTGCATTTGCTTTATTGTTTGTTTCAAGCTCATTAATGGGTGGTCAGAATCAACTGGAACTTCGTCCTCATCTTCGAATTGGTTACGCCAAGTTTCTTCTCCTTTTTCCCATTTTTCAATTTGAACTAATGCCTCTTCTAGATCTCCTTTCACAAGAAGGGCCTCTACCATCGTAGTCGTCCACATTTGAGAAGGGTGGTACTCCCATTCATCAATTTCTTCGTACGATTCTATTTGTTCAGCCTCAACCACCAACAAGATATCAATGGCTTCTTCTATTCTTCCTTCCTCGAGCAATAACTCAGATTTTTTCAAGAAAAATGTTTCTCGATATGAAGGAGCACCTTGTTCAATCAATTCTTTTTCCTTCTCATCTAGAAATTGCAACGCTGTCTCAGTACCCTTTTCCTTTCGAACTTCATCTGTAAAATGAACAATAATTTCATCATAACGCCAGTCTCTAGGACCATGCTCTAGATAATAATAAAGGTAGGGTTCAATTTCTTCATCTGTAAAACCACTCCATTGAGTAGAACCTCCATGCATGACTCCAAACCCAGGACTCATATAAATAGGATGACGCTCCCCTCGGTCTTTCCAAGATATAATATATTCTTCAATTAAACGTAACTTCTTTTGTGTTCCAGTGGCATTTTCGATTAATTCTATAATTTCACTTCCTGTATTCGGGTGGTCTGCTGCTATCATACGTTTGACTTGATATTCTTGAACAGCAGGTAGGACAAACTGAATGGCTACTAGTAATAAAATAAGAAAACTACTAACGCCATATAATATGTGTTTTCTTTTAAACTCGACCTTCATTCCCCACCCAACCTTTCTTCTATCATCTCGCTCCAATAAATACTGCCTTTTAGGTCAACGAGTTCACCTTTACCATCTTGTTGTTCAGGTGTTAATAATGGCACGCTTACAAGCAAAAAGGCGACTCCAAGAGCGGCACATACGGGATAAACAGGAATGGTTATTTTCCCATCCAACCATGCCGCATATCTTTCAATAAACGTTTTCGGATGAGTTTTCTTCAAGACATTTTTCTTTCGTTCAAACGTGTACGACTCTAACTCTTGCTCAAGCTTATAACGAATTTCTTTTTTCTCATGATTCATTTCGGCTCACTCTCCAACCGTTCTTTTAATAGTTTCCGTCCACGTGCTAAGTTGCTTTTCACTGTGTTTTCTTTCATTTCTAAGATGGCACTAATTTCTGATACCGGATAATCTCCAAAATAATACAAAGTGAGTGTTTCGCGATATTTATAGTCTAAAGAACGTATATGGGCGGTAAGCTGTTGCGTTAACTCTATTTGGAGAACTTCCTTTTCAATATTCACGTTAGCAGCTTCATCCATTTCCTCTTCATTCGTTCGTAAAAAAATATGGCGAAAACTCCATTTCCTTAATCGCTTTCGGCACAGATTCACAACAATTGTCGTTAGCCAGCTTTTTAGCTTTGATGGCTCTCGTAAGCTATCAATTTGCTCAAAACATAAAATAAATAAATCCTGAACCACTTCTTCAGCTTCAAAACGATCCTTTATTAATAGAAAAGCCATTCGATAAAAGTAATCACCTAACTCATCCATCAGCTTTTCTAAGGCTGCTTCCTCTCTTTGCTTTAATCTCTCAACAAGTTGTTCCATGTCATCGCTCCCAACCAAAACCCGCTCTATATAGTAGACCCTTCTCAACCAAACTAGGTTGCAAAAAGAGTAAATTATTTCTTAAATCTGTATCGGACATACGATCCTCTATTTGCCTACTATATTCGATTTTTCACTACTTTTATAGCAAATAAGTGCCTCTGTGTCCGTTAGAACAAAAAATCATCGTTTTTAATAAAAATAAGGGATCCTGTGTCCGCAAGAAAACGAGGAGATGTCAAAAAAGATCTCAAAAAAGGGAACGAGTTACACTCGTCCCCCTTACTAACTCTAAATTTACTTCATCATTGAACGCAAGTAGGCATCTATAAACCCATCTAGTTCTCCGTCCATGACGGCATTTGTATTTCCGCTTTCAAAGCTTGTTCGGTGGTCTTTTACCATGCTATATGGATGGAAGACATACGAGCGAATTTGACTGCCCCATCCGATTTCCTTTTGCTCCCCGCGAATTTCATCGAGTTCTTGTTGCTGCTCTTCAATTCGTAATTGATAGAGCTTTGCCTTTAACATTTTCATCGCTTGCTCGCGGTTTTTAATTTGCGATCGTTCACTTTGACAGGTTACCACTGTGTTGGTTGGTGTGTGTGTAATACGAACGGCTGAATCCGTTGTATTAATATGCTGACCACCAGCTCCACTTGCACGGTACGTGTCGATTTTAAGGTCTTCTGTATTGATAGTAATATCGACATCATCGTTTAATTCAGGCATGACTTCACACGATACGAATGAGGTGTGGCGTCGACCTGATGAATCAAAAGGAGAGATTCGAACGAGACGATGCACGCCTTTTTCTGCTTTTAAATAGCCATAGGCATTGTGGCCTTTAATTAACAAGGTTACACTTTTTACGCCTGCTTCATCACCAGGTAAGTAGTCCATCGTTTCTACTTTAAAGCCTTTGCGCTCAGACCAGCGTGTGTACATACGCAAAAGCATCGAAGCCCAGTCTTGGGATTCCGTTCCGCCTGCACCTGGATGCAATTCTAATATGGCATTATTTTTATCGTATGGCTCACTAAGTAAAAGCTGAAGTTCGTACTCGTTTAAATCTTTGCTTAGCTGTTTCACACCAGATTGCAGCTCATCCAGTAAGCTTTCATCGTCTTCTTCTTTTACAAGCTCATACGTAACTTCCACATCATCATACACTTCTTGCAGCTCTTTGTACGTATTGACCATTTCCTTAATTGCATTTGCTTCATTAATAACGGTTTGAGCGGCATCTTGGTCATTCCAAAATTCAGGGTCACTCATCTTCTCTTCTAACTCTGCAATTCGTTCCTCTTTGAATTCTAAGTCAAAGAGACCCCCTAAAGTCCGCTAATCGCTTAGCCATACTGTTTAATTCTTGCTTAATTTCTACTAGTTCCATTCTGTCACCTCTAGGTAATTTACCCGTTCTTGTTTTATTTTTTTCAAACACATGGGGTGTCCCAAAAGGATAACCCCCTTTGTAACACCCCGTAGCTAGTTATAGCTTACGCTTTTCCACAACATTGCTTATATTTTTTGCCACTTCCACACGGGCAACTTTCATTGCGTCCTGTGATTGCTCCTTTTCGGATGGGCTGCTTTTTCTTTTGCGGTTGACCCGCAGATGCACTTTGGTGAACCGCATTTCCTTTGGCTACTTCTTTACGCTCAAGGTTTTGTTCTACTTGTGCTTTCATAATGTACATCGACACTTCATCTTCAATCGATTGAATCATCGCTTCAAACATTTCATAGCCTTCAAATTTATATTCTCGTAACGGATCATTTTGCCCATACGCACGAAGGTGAATTCCTTGGCGAAGCTGATCCATTTGATCAATGTGATTCATCCATTTGCGGTCAACTGTTCGAAGCATAATAACCTTTTCGAACTCACGCATATGCTCTGATTGGAATTGTTCTTCCTTTTTATCATAGCTTTGAATGATTTTATCATACACCAAATCAATAATTTCTTCTGGGTCAAGGCCTTTAATTTCTTTTTCAGTCAGCTCTTCTTCACTTATCAATGTTGATTTCAAATGAGTCACAAGAGCAGCTAAATCCCAATCCTCTGGAACTTCACTAGCTGGCGTATGCAAGCTTACATAACGCTCCAGTGAGGATTTAATCATGTTTTCAACAATTTTACGTAAATTTTCTGACTCAAGAACTTCCATACGCTGTTTATAAATGATTTCGCGTTGTTCTCTCATGACATCATCGTATTGAAGGATTTGCTTACGAGCATCAAAGTTGTTTCCTTCGACACGTTTTTGTGCCGTTTCCACAGCACGAGAAACAAGCTTACTTTCAATCGGTTGGTCCTCATCCATGCCAAGTCGCTCCATCATCGCTTTCATGTTGTCAGAGCCAAAACGTCGCATTAACTCATCTTCCATCGATAAATAGAATTGCGATGAACCTGGATCCCCTTGACGACCAGCACGTCCACGTAGCTGATTATCGATACGGCGACTTTCATGACGCTCTGTACCAAGTACGTGTAACCCACCAAGCTCAAGAACTCCTTCACCTAACTTGATATCTGTACCACGACCAGCCATATTTGTTGCGATCGTAACAGCACCGCGCTGACCCGCTCCTTCAATAATTTCTGCTTCTCTTTCGTGGTTTTTCGCGTTGAGAACATGGTGCTGAACTTTTCGCTTTTTCAATAACTGCGAAACGAGTTCAGAAGTTTCAACACTCACTGTACCAACAAGGACAGGCTGCCCCTTTTTATATAGTTCCTCAATTTCATTTACAACCGCATTAAACTTAGCATTCATCGTTTTAAAAATTAAGTCTGGACGGTCATCACGAGCAATTGGTTTATTCGTCGGAATGGCTGAAACATCCATTCCGTAAATATTTCTAAACTCTTCTTCCTCTGTTTTCGCAGTACCCGTCATTCCGGCAAGTTTGTTGTACATACGGAAATAGTTTTGGAATGTAATAGAAGCTAAGGTCATACTTTCACGTTGAATTTGCAAACCTTCTTTGGCTTCAATCGCTTGATGTAACCCATCACTATAGCGACGACCTTTCATTAAACGACCTGTGAATTGGTCAACGATAACAATTTCTCCGTCTTCAATCACATAATCGGTATCACGAAGCATAACGACATGCGCACGCAAGGCTTGGTTTAAGTGATGATTTAATGAGACATATTTTTGGTCATATAAGTTATCAATGCTAAATGCACGCTCAGCTTTGTTCACACCTTCTTCAGTAAGCTGTACGTTCTTCGTTTTTTCATCGTATGTATAGTCTTCCTCTTTCTTTAAGACACGAACAAACGCATTCGCTTGTTGATACAATTGTGTCGTACGCTCGACTGAACCAGAAATAATCAATGGCGTTCTTGCTTCATCAATTAAAATCGAGTCTACCTCATCGACAACGGCAAAATTAAGGGAGCGTTGAACCATTTGATGACGATAAAGAACCATATTGTCACGTAAATAATCAAAGCCAAACTCATTATTTGTTCCGTACGTTATATCAGACGCATAGGCTGCAATTTTTTCTTCTTTTGTTAAGCCATTTAAATTCAGACCAACTGATAACCCTAAGAAACGGTATAATTCACCCATGATTTCAGAGTCACGGCGAGCTAAATATTCATTGACCGTAACAACGTGTACACCTTTACCAGCTAATGCATTTAAGTAAACAGGCATTGTGGCTACAAGTGTTTTCCCTTCCCCTGTCTTCATCTCCGCAATATTGCCATGATGAAGAACAATGGCACCTAGGATCTGTACAGGATATGGCGTCATTTTCAAGACACGTGTTGAACCTTCACGAACAACCGCAAAAGCTTCAGGTAAAATTTTATCTAAGGACTCGCCATTCTCAACTCGTTTTTTAAACTCTTCCGTTTTACTACGTAGTCCATCATCAGATAGCTTTTTCATCTCATCGCTTAGTGCGACGATTTCATCTACAGTCTTCTGATATTTCTTTAATTGCTTTTGACTTGGATCCCCAATTACCTTTTTCAATAACCCAATCATGTAAGTCCTCGTCCTCTCTATCCTAACTAGTCTAAAAATACAATAAATTCGTTACATAAGTTACCCTTAATTTTAACAGTTTGTACCTGTTGTTACAAGGTAATGAGAAATACTCACATATAAAACCACAATGCACTAGGTCCATCAATGGAAAAAGTGTGTGTCAAGGACACAACTAAGGGTGGGCAAAAGGTAAAAACCAACCTTTGTCCCACCCTCTTTAGTTTTTTTATTGTGGCTCAATTAAACCATATCGACCGTCTTTACGGCGATATACAACATTCGTTTCACCGTTTACTGAATTTGAAAAGACAAAAAAGCTATGTCCTAACATATCCATTTGTAAAACAGCTTCTTCTGTATCCATCGGCTTTAAGCTAAAGCGTTTGGTTCGGACAATATCAAATTCATCCTCATCTTCAAATGTAGGGCCAGCTGGCACTTCATTTCTAAACATATATTTGACGCTTCCATCATTTCGGAATTTCCGATTAACTTTTGTTTTATGCTTTCTAATTTGTCTTTCTAATTTTTCTACTACTAAGTCAATGGCTGCATACAAATCCGTATGAGTTTCCTCAGCCCGTAGTAGAAGTTGTGACATCGGAATGGTAACTTCAATCGTTTGCTGGTTATTAAACACCTGCAAATTCACATGGACATCAGAAATTGTCGATTCCTCGAAATATTTTTCTAATTTGCCCACCTTTTTTTCAACATAGCTGCGTAATGCTGGAGTTACTTCTAGGTTTTCACCACGAATGTTAAAGTTCATAGTAAAACTCCTCCTTTCCGTATACATACATATTCAATATTCCCTTCAAAAATCCTGCCTACACTACAAAATTTGTAGAAAATAATTGAAGTTTTTGTGTCTTGCTGTTTTCTCTAGATTATCTTCGGTTCTGGAAGATGTAGCACAAGTAAGATGATTGCTATCTAAAATATTCAGGAAACTTACGACAGCGATTATTAAGGGTTTCTTGCATGGTAGTAATGAAGCTTATGTTAGGTTCGTCACTATAATACCAATTTATTCCACATGCTTTATCTTTTATATTATAAAAACCCACTTCAAGTATAAAATCTTGAAGTGGGTGTATGTTTATCGTTGTGTTAAGCTTGATTCAAATTCCATAAGAGCAATGTGAATTACAGCTTGTTTACATTCGCAGCTTGAGGACCGCGTGCACCTTCAACGATTTCGAACTCTACAACTTGTCCTTCGTCTAAAGTTTTGAAACCTTCAGTTTCAATTGCAGAGTAATGTACGAATACATCGTCACCGTCTTCGCGCTCGATGAATCCGAAACCTTTTTCAGCGTTAAACCATTTTACTTTTCCTTGCATTCTTTCACATTCCCTTCGTCATTAAATCCTGTGGTAGTTTGTTCCACAAATTAAATATAGCAGATTGCTAATGCCATAGTCAAATCATTTTATCACCTTAAAATCGACAAGGTTTGCGCTGATATACCAGTGTGTTATGCGCTTTCACAAACTACACCTTTTTACCCTCTTTCGCTTGCTTTTTATCTAACATTGACAAGCTTATCAATGGCCATTTTAGGGTTAACTTTTATCGTTTTTATAAAAGCAGGTGGAACATGTTCATTACTACCATACCCTCTTTTGAAAAATTTATGTTAGGATATTTAAAGAAGATATAGGATAATATGATTAATCTTTGCAATTTTCAGTTTATTTTTCCAAAATTCAACACAAGAGCAAATTAATAGTGTATACTATCTTTAATCTCATATACCCCTCATATATGAGAACCTCAACTTTGATACAGTTTATCCCCCTCAATAAACTGTAGCAAAATGCTTATGACCGGTCTTATCCCTCCTAAGACTCTGATGTATAAGCATGTTCCTCTTCTTTGTCCCTTCACCCGTATTATGCATTCCATAGGTTATAAGACAAAAGCTTGGGCAGTTTTCTTTGCGTTTTCGTGGTAGATACTTATATCCCATCGAATAGCGTTAAGATGACTGCTCTTTTTTCATACAAAAACACTTCTTTTTACACTGTTATAAATTAACAACTCATTGTATAGTTATATCTTAACAATTTTGGGGAGGTATTTTGATTTTGAAAAAACTAAAAATCGTACTTACAAGCGCCTTAATCCTATTCCTATTAGCAGCATGTAGTGAGCCAGCAGACCAAGAGCCAGTAGCATCTAATGTTGAAAACGAAGAAATAGAATTAGAGGAAGAAACTACTGAGGCAGTAGCAGATGTCGGTGATGAAAAGAACATTGAAGACATCCTACAACAATCGATTGATACTATGAATAGTGTAGAAAACTTTTCGATGCAAATGGATATGGTTCAGGATATGAACATGCCAGGGGAAGGTTCATATGAAGTGAAAATGACAATACAGTCTGACATCATTCTAGAACCAATGACAATGTATCAAAACATGACTATGGTTATGGATGAAGCTGGAATTGGTGAAATGACAACCGAGTCTTATTTTACGGAAGATGGCATGTACATCAAAGATGAATATACAGAGAACTGGACTAAAATCCCAATGGAGTACTCTGCTGATATGCTCGGAGCGATGGATATGCAAGTTGATTCTACAGAACAACTTGAATTATTAAAACAATTCGGTACTAACTTATCATTATCAGAAGACAATGGAAGTTATATCATTTCTGTAAATGGCGAAGGCGCTGATATTAAGGAACTTGCATCACAAGCGATGGCCATGTTCGATACAGGAGCTGGCCAGCTTGATGAACTCTTCGATACGATGGAAATCAGTACATTCGAGTATGAAATTCACATTGATAAAGAAACATCATTTCAAACAAAAGTGGTTTCTTACATTGAGATGAGCATGACAGTCGAAGGAGAAACACTTACCATCAAACAAAGCATGGAAGGTTCAATAACAAATATTAACGGAGTTGGAGATATTTCTGTTCCAGCCGAAGTACTTGAAAATGCCATCGATTTAGACTTCGAAGGCTTAGGTGATTTTGATCTTGGAGAATTAGAAGACATAGAATTGGAACTTGAATAAGAAAAGAAATTTTCTTAGTAGCACTGATTGAAGCCGCTACTGTCTTTTAAAGTCAAACAAAAGTGGTGTTCTTGATTGACGTGTTGCGTGCGAAGCCATTGCTCTACTTCGAATAATACCTTAGTAACAAAGCGACGGTTGGGAATAATACTTCCCAACCGTCGCTTTTCTATTATTAAACCCCTCGTTTATCGAAGAACACACCTTCGTCAGTACGCGCTTCATAAGGATTTTCATATTTTTGGCCTTGTTTCTTTTTAAGCTTAAGTTCAGCAATGTCTTTACCAATTTGCTCTTTAATTGCAACTAACTTTTGACTAATCTTTGTATTAAGGTCAACAATTTCGCGACCTAGCTGTTTTTCTTCATCTGTTAAATCTTCAGGTGTTAGCACATAACTAGACATTAGTTGTTTTCTTTTTTCTAAATATAAGTCAATCTCAGCAATAAATTCGTCTCTTTCATCCTCGCCTTTAGGTAAAGGTTGTTCGACATGTTCTGAGAAGGCCTTACTAATTTGGTAAAGCTCATGAACCGAGTTCATTATGCTTTTCCTCCCGCATTTCCAAGACGGTTCTGGCGGTCGATTTTTACGACTTCTTTCCAAGTGTCGCGGAAATTCACAACAAACTCCTCTGCTTCGTTTAAAGCTTTAACATCGTTATTGATATTAGCATCAATTAAACGGTTTAAAATAAAGTCATACAAACGAAGCATTTCTTTTCCCATTTCTGTTTCTGTTTTTAAAGTAACCATAAGCTCTCTTATGATGTTTTGGGCTTTAGTTATATTTACATTTTTTGCTTCTATATTTTTTGTACCAATTTCCACTTTTGCTTGCTTAATAAATTTCAAGCAACCGTTATATAACATGAGTGTAAGCTCTCCAGGGGAGGCTGTAGATACTGTGTTTTGTTGGTAAGCTCTTGCTTGAACGTTAGGCATAGCCATATTTTATAACAACCCTCTCTTACAATGTATTTTATATTATCTATCTCTTAGAAATTCATAAATGCTTGCATTAATGACATACTTTGAGCATTTGCCTCATTTGCTGCTTTTTCCATTCTACTAAACTGTGCCCAATAACGACTTTCAATATCAGCCAGTCTTCTTTGAAAACGGTCTATCTGGCTATCAACGTCGTTTAATTCTCTTCCAAGTACAAACTGTTGATTTGTTCGGTTTGTATTACCAGCTCTGTTTAATATTTTATCCATCTCACTGCTTATTGTTGTACGAATTCTCGCTACTAACCCCGTTTGGCTCTCAATTTCTGCTCTTTGTTCAGCTGTTCGCTGGTCTCTCGGGATATCAGTTAATGATTTATCAGCAACATTGTTAAACAATTGATGAACTGCAAGGGGATCTTGTTCTAGCGCTTCTCGAAGCTTATTCTCATCAATCTCTAATTTTCCACCATCACGGAAATTACTTGTAGTAGTAATTCCTATTTGTGATATATGGTTAAATTCTCCACTATTTTTTACTGGAGTATAAAGCAAAGTCCTCATTTGATTTAGGGTTGAAGTTAATATAGGGTCTCGACGCAATAACCCACTTCTAGCTTTTTCATCCCATAACTCTGCTTCACGGTCAGAAAGTTCACGCCTTTGCTCATCAGTTAATGGAGGGAAACCCCTGTGCTTTGTTTCATTAAGCTTGCCTTGTATTATTGATATTGTTTCATTGTATTTATCTACAAAGTTTTTGATGTTATTAAATGCTTGATCCGTATTTGAAGTTACTGTTACTGTTTCAGTAGCTGTCCTTTGCATTATGTTAAATGTCATACTACCTATAGTTAACTGATTTGTTTTTGATGTAGTCTCAATTTCACCTAGGATAGGGTCTGTATATTTAACATGAGCATCTTTTCCTGAAACTTCATTTTCTTGTTTTATCTTTAATATATCAGTTAAGAAGCGAGATTCACTAAATAATATTTCATTAGTAGTATTAGGTACATTTCCAAACTCACCTGTGGTTTTCCGTTCGATAACAACCTTGTCAAAAGTACTATCATAAAATGCTTTAATTCCTAAGTTAGAATCATTAATCTTTTTAAATAAATCATTTAATGATTCACCCGTATTTACTGTGAAAGTTGCATTCTCAACTATCCCTTCACTGTTTACTGTTGAAATGGTAAAGCTCTCCCCATGGTAATTGTTAATATCTGTACCAAAAGCATCTGTTTGCAAACTCATTGTAGTGTTTGGCGAAACTTTCGAACTACCATTTGAAATAGTAGCTTCACTAATATTTGTTGTTCTAGACGCAACTTCCAATACTTGGAATTGATAAGACCCTGTACGAGCACTAGAGTTTGACGTTACAGTGAAAGCAGAAGGATTTGACGAAGTCACCTGTCTAGTATTAAATGCTGATGTAAGTCTTAATGAAAATGCAGATTCCTCTAAAGTCTTTAGCTTTGTGTTCATTTCTCTGTAGGCATCACGTTGCCATTCTATGGTTTGCTTCCTCTGCATAAATCTATCTAGTGGTTGACGCTCTGCTCTCATAAGTTGTCGAATCATATTCTCCGTATCTAAACCACTAGCTAATCCACCAATTCTCATTAACGATTCCTCCTTTTTAAATCTTTTTATCAATAAATATTCCTAATGTTTTTACCATTGCTGCATAAATATCTAGTAATTTTTTGGGAGGTACCTCTTTAATTACTTCTTTAGTTACTTCATCAATGACAGTTATATAATATTCATTTAAATCTTCATGCAAATTAAACTTTATATTTGTATTTGTATTTTTTAAGAACTGATTAACGCTGTCTACCTTTTTTTCAATATCTGAGTATGCTACCTCTTTTACATTATCGACTTTTTTCGCTTGAACTTGTACCTCTTGCTTTGATTGAATCGTACTAAAGTGTGTCCCTTGACTGCGTCCAATTTCCATTGTCCGCTCTCCTTCCGTGTTGCTTTTATATTTATATCGGTATTTTCTCAAAAACCTTTAACAATAAATCTTCAACTTTATACTTCGGATGTAAAAAAAAGAAGCCCTAATTAAAGCGGCTCCCCTACAAACATCATTTGGTAGTAAATGGGGTAATAATTCAAACCACAACTTAGACCTTTTATTAAAGATACCATTTATTTTTTTCAATAAGATATTGAACGTATGAAAAATCATCTTGGTCATCTATGTCTATAGAATTTATTTTAGACATTACATAAGCTAATGTATCTTCGGTTATAAATGATTTTTCACTCAAAAATTCTTTTACCTTAGCAACATACACAGCTCCATTTAAAGAGTAAACCATTGGCACATCCTGCCTTCTACTCTCTAATTTGTCTTGCCGTATTATTTGACTCATTCTTCCTTCACCATTTACTTTATACATCCAATAAGGGCTTTTTTCAGCTGTAGTTACCGTTACACATGAATATGAATTACTTTCATAACATTTTCTTATACATCCATCGATGTCTTCTATACTTCTTAACGGGGACGTAGGTTGGAGTAATACCACATAATCATAACCTGGAAGATGTTGTAATGCATGTACTACAGGTTCGCTACCCGGAGTATTGTCTTCTGCTAATTCATTGGGTCTTTTAAATGGTACATCACACCCCCATTTTTTTGCTATTGAAATAATCTCTTCATCCTCAGAAGACAAAATCAGTTTATCAATGTATTTTGACTTTTTTGCCTCTTCGATTGTCCATGCTAGTAAAGGTTTACCTCCTAAGTCTTTTATATTTTTTCTAGGGATTCCTTTTGAACCTCCTCTAGCAGGAATTATTCCAAGTATTCTTTTACCACCAATCATGTGAATACCTCAGTAAACTCAAGGTTTGCTTTTTCATAATCTGGTATTTGCCCTATATCTAACCAATATTCGTGGATAGGAAAAACATTTGTAGTATATTTATTCTTATTGAGTACTTCAAATAAAGTTGGCATATCATAAAATTCATCTTTCGGTATTAAGTCGATTACTTCAGGATTTAAGACATAAATTCCTGCATTGACGAAAAACTTATAAGATGGTTTTTCTTCAATTTTATCTATTTGATTCCCTCTTGTTTTTACAACCCCATAAGGGACTTGATATATATATTCACGGACACACATCGTTGCTGCAGCACCCTGTGTTTCATGGAATTTTAACAATTCATCAAAATTAACTTTAGTAAGAACATCACCATTCATAATGATGATAGGACCTTTTATAGACTCCGGTAATAACGACAAAGCACCAGCAGTTCCCAATCTTTTGTTCTCCTCAATATATTGAATGTTAGTTCCCCATTTTGAACCATCATTAAAATAACCTTTTATTAAATCGGCCCTATAATTAACAGAGATATAAAAATTACTAAAGTTATATGCGACAAAACTTTCTAATGTTGTCTCTAATATTGGCTTAGGGCCAACCCGTAAAAGAGGTTTTGGGATATTATCAGTTAAAGGTTTTAGACGCGTCCCTAATCCCCCTGCCATTAAAACTACAACATTTTCCTTTTTCTCACTTTTTATTAATTCATCTAGAGAAATAATGTTCACTATACGTTTATTCTCATCCACAATGGGTAGATGTTTTATACTTGTATTTTTTATTATCGAATGTATTTTACTTTCCTTATCTGATGATTTTGCAAATCGAGGATTAGGATTCATAACTAAATTAATTGGCTTGTCCAAAGGTATATTCTTAAGTATCGCCCTTCGAATATCTCCGTCAGTAACCGTACCTAAAAGTTGATACTCCTCACTAGCGACTATAGCTATTTGCATACCCATTTGATCAATAAGTTTAATTGTATCCATTATACTTGTAGAAGGTTTAACTACTATACTACCCCAATTGTTCATGATTTTACCTCCTTCGCTGGAACACCCATTACTTTCGAATTCCTCTTAACATCTTTTAAGACTACTGAACCTGCACCAATACAACTTCCCACATCTATACTAATCCCTTGAATTACAGTCGCTGAAGTACCTACGTGTACGTTATCTTCAACTATAACTCCCCCAGATAACGTTACTCCTGGAGCTATATGGACATGCGAACCAATTATACAATCATGGTCAATTGATGATCTTGTATTAATAATAGTATTTTCACCAACCCTACAACCAGGTTGAATAATTGCTCCTGCCATTACTTGTACGCCCAAATCAAGACTAACACCATTAGCGATAATTGCAGATGGATGAATAAGAGTTGCAAATCGATATCCTAATTTAGTAAATCGAGTATAAATATCTCTACGTACCTTTACAGTTTTAACTGAACCTATTCCATTTATGAGCTCTATTTTATCTTTGGGAAAAGTAAGTATTAAATCATCATCACCTATAATAGGTATATCTAAAACATTAGTTTTACTTGTATCGTTTTCAGTAACACCTATAATATCCCTTCCTTCTAACTTAAGAATGTCTATTAATACTTTGGCATGTCCCCCACCGCCAACTACTATAACAGGTCTTTTCATTGTATAAGGTCGCCTTCTTGATAATCTCTATCAGAAGTTGTGCCTACAATCTCCCAATACCTCATTGGGGAAATGCCATTACCAGGTCTTTTCACTGCTATATTATCCGGAGTAAGAATTTCACCTTTGCTTATATTGGTATTTGCAACAAGGCTTTTTCTTACAACTTCCTTATTTTTCACTTCCGAGGCTGTAGGGAATTTTATTGTATTTCCTAACGAAAGTTCTACTTCACGGATACTCTTTATCATATTGGTTAATTCTTGAGGGTCTAAAGAGGCCTGGTGGTCTGGTCCTGATAATGTTTTATCTATAGTGAAATGTTTTTCAATAATCTTAGCTCCTCTTGCTACAGCCGCAATGGGCACAGCAATCCCTTGAGTATGGTCTGACAAACCAACTGGAAGTCCAAATGATTTACGTAAAGTATCCATTACTCGTAAATTAACCTCATCCACTGGTGCTGGATATTCTGAAGTACAATGTAATATACTAACCTTTTCTTGTATAACTTTTCTTCCTTCTTGTGAAGCATATGCCTGACTAAATAAATCACTAGAGATATTAAGTGATTCTTTTTCGGTGTAACCATATGCTATAACTGCTAATGCAGCTTCGACCTCTGCCAGGGTACTCATTCCAGTAGATAATATTAATGGCTTTTTAGTTTGAGCCATTTTTAGTAGAAGCAATCCATTTGTAATTTCACCAGAAGGAATTTTAAATATTGGTACATCCATTACCGAGTCAAGAAACTCCAAACTATATGTGTCAAAAGGAGTCGACAAAAAATCAATCCCCTTTTCTTTACATTGGTCAGCAATTTCAAAATGCATTCTCTCAGAAAGTTCTAGTTTTTTTAACATTGTATACTGAGATTCCTCTTTGTCAGTAAGAGTTTTTTGATAATCTGCTTTTGTAGCTGATTTTACAACTAATTTATCTGCTTTAAACGTTTGAAATTTAACAGCATCTGCACCAGCTTCAGCAGCAACATCTACCAACTTTTTTGCAAGTTCAATTGAACCGTTGTGATTAACACCAGCCTCAGCAATTATATATGTTCTACTCATAACTTCACCTCGAAAAAGCGTTTCTTAATTAAAGTCGAGAAATTTTGAAGTTCCCCTAGGCTTTTAACTATCTTGACAGAAGTATCTCCTTCTCCAAAAGGGTTAACTATATTAGTACAATCCATTCTAAAGGCTTTCTCAATGGATTTAGAAATAGCTTCCTGGTTCACTTTACAGTCAATAACAGAATTAGGTCTTGTTCTACCTTTTTGTCTATCTCCAATATTTACTGTCGGCTTCTTATAAGAGGGCACTTCATATATTCCACTAGAAGAATTTCCAACAACTACATCAACCATATTAACTGTACTAAAATATCTTTCCTGTCCTAACGAAGTAAATGCCTTAGTATGAGGTCTTGTTTCACAAAAATTATTTATCATTTTTATAATTTCTCGCCCGTCATTATCTGCATTTGGCATAGTGAAAATAATACCTACAGAATCACCTAGTTGATCTAAGCTTGCAAGTACTTCAGTAACCTGTTGTTGCGATGATTGACTACTTAGTGTAACGGGGTGATACGTAACTAAAATGTTTTTTTTCTTAAATCTAAAATTCAAACTTTCTTCCAACTCTTCTTTAGAAAGCAACTTTACTTGTTTGATATAATCTAATCCAGGATTACCAAAATTATATATATAGTTAGGATTTTCCCCTAGCTGTTTAACTCTAGCTTCAGATTGTTTATTTGTAACAAAGTGTAGGTGACTCATCTTCGTAATACTATGCCTGAATGCTTCATCATACGCGCCTTCAGTAGTATCTCCACCTGCAATGTGAGCAATAGGGATCTTTGTAACAAGTGCAGCTTGAGCTGCAGCAAATATTTCAAAGCGGTCTCCTAACAATACAATAACATCAGGCTGTAATCTTCCAAATGCCTCAGCAAAACCAATTACACCCAATCCAATACTTTTTGCGATACCAATAGAAGTGTCGCTTGAAAGAAGTGTTTCTACTTTTTCATCAATATGAAAACCATCTTCTTCAATTATTCGATAGGTTAGGCCAAATTCCGGAGATAAATGCATTCCTGTTGCAACAATTTGCAATTGGAATTCTTCACTAGATTTAATTTCTTGTAATAGACAGTATAACAACCCATAGTCAGCTCTAGTACCAGTAACAACACATACTTTACGTTGATCCATTTAAGCACCTCCTAGAAACTACTTGGAATATTAATAATTCGACTTCCTAATTTTTCAACGACTGATAAATCCATTCGCGGACAGTCTTTATACATTTCCAGCTGATGTAGTGCCTTCCAAACAGGTCTCGCCATAAGACCTGTATTATTCAAATGTGATAATAGGTCATCTCTTTTATTCTCAAATGAAGATTCAAGCAGTATTGTCTGCAACCAATAATTACTCTTTGAAAAACTAGGTTCTACAAAAAGACGAACTTCCTCAATTTTTCGGAAGGCAGCTAGATATTTTTCGGTAATATGACGTCTTTTTTCTAGGAAGATGGGCAACTGTTCTAACTGAGCACAGCCTATTGCTGCATTAATATTAGGTAATCTATAATTATAACCTATTTCATCATGTGTATATTCCCAACTATGAGGTACCTTGGCAGTAGTTGTTATATGCTTTGCATAATCAGCTAACTTATCATCATTTGTTAGAATGGCACCACCACCACCTGTTGTAATGATTTTATTACCATTAAAACTTAAAGCAGCTGCCTTACCAAAGCTTCCAGTATGACGCCCCTTGTAGCGAGTACCCAAAGATTCAGCCGCATCTTCTACCAACTCTATTTTATACAGTTTACAAACTTCTAAGAGTGGGTCCATATTAACAGAATGTCCAAATGTATGCATTGGAACAACAGCTTTAATTCTTCTACCCGTGTTTTTATTTATACAGTGACCATTTTTCAGAAGAGCAATTTCATTTAAGTACTCTGTTAACTTAAATGGGTCTATGCCTAAAGTTTGTTCATCACAATCTACAAAATGAGCGATAGCGTTACAATAAGATACAGCATTTGCCGTTGCAACAAATGTAAGACTTGGAATTAGAACTTCGTCATTTTCTACTACGCCCGCTATTTTTAGTGCTATATGTAAAGCTGCCGTTCCATTAACTACCGCTATAGCTCGCTTAACCCCTGTATACTCAGCAAGATTTTCTTCAAACTGCTCGACATATTTTCCAACTGAGGATACAAATGTTGAATCCAAACAATCTTTAACATAGCTCCATTCTTTTCCTTTAAATGATGGTTCACTTAGTGGAGTGAACTCTTGGTTGGGAATAACACTTCGTATCGCATTTTCAATTTTCTGTTCTAGCGTTATCATATGTTATACCTATCTGCCTTATAGTTTTTTAAATTTTCCTGTATAGAAAACCATGATGCTGTCTCTTTTATCCCACGTATGAAACCTTCTCTTCCACCATATGAAGGCTCCCATCCAATTAATTTTTTAGCCTTCTCATTGGATGCCCACAATCGGTCAACTTCGCTTTTATCCGGTCTAAATCTTTGTTCATCAGAAACAATTTCAATTTCAACGTCCATTGCTTCAGCAATTAATTCGGCTGTTTCAGCAATTGAAATTTCAAAGTTACTTCCAATGTTAATTACTTCGCCAATTGCTCTTTGAGAAGTTGCAACTTTAATAAAACCATTCACGGTATCCTTTACGTAATTAAAATCACGTGTAGGGTGAAGTGATCCTAACTTAATTTGTTTCTTTCCATTTGCTAACTGTGTAATAATTGTTGGAATAACAGCTCGAGCTGATTGTCTTGGACCGTAAGTATTGAAAGGCCGAATAATGGACACTGGCGCATTAAAGGAGTTATAAAAGGAAATCGCCAACTGATCAGCACCTATTTTAGTTGCTGAATATGGTGATTGTCCTTGCAATGGATGTTCCTCTGTAATTGGAACAAATTTAGCAGAACCATATACTTCACTTGTAGATGTATGAACAACCTTCTCAACATTCAATTCGCGACAAGCTTGTAAAACATTTAAAGTCCCTTTAATATTTGTATCAACATATGTATCTGGAGAATGGTATGAATACGGAATAGCTATGAGGGCGGCAAGATGTAAGACTGTATCACAATCTTTTATAGCTTCCTTTACACCATAAGGATCTCGGATATCTCCTGAAAATACATCGATTTGAGATTTAATATTCTCTGGAGAATGCTCTAACCAACCCCACGAATTAAAGGAATTATAGTAGACAAAAGCTCTCACATTATACCCTTGCCTAACTAATTCCTCTGTTAAATGGGACCCTATAAAGCCATCTGCTCCTGTTACTAGAACGTTTTTCACTCAAATCACCCTTTTATAAAATTTAAATACTTACTTAGAGGTACCTCTAAGTAAGTTTAATTTATTTCATATATATAATACACAAACGCCGAGCTAACTAAACAATTTGTATACTATTTAATTTCGCTTTTCTCTAAAACGTCGATTACAAACTGGTTCATTCTTTCTATTTCAACATATTGTAATTTCATAAAATCAATATAAACTCTTTGTTGTTCTGTTACTTTTTCATTCTCAATGAATTCATACTTTTTTTCGAATAGGTCGTCTATTAAGAATAATCTAGCTTCGGATATAGGTAAGAGCCATAACTGGAATGCATCTATTTTTTCTAAACTCTTTATTTCTTCTTTTAACTTTCCGTTATAATAACGTAGCTTACGGTCATTTTGTCCAATTTTAAGTACTGTGGACATTTCATTAATTATTTTTAAGGCTTTAGTAAGAGTACCTTTTATCTCTTTAAGTTCCTCTTTTAAATGTAGGAATTTCTCCTTTACTGTACTGTTTTTTAATCGGTGTTTCTCAGGATAAATACTATCTTTTAAATCTGTAACATCACTAGAGCAATATATAGACAATGTTTTTTCAAAACTACAATTGTCTACTCCTTCAATACCTAATCCTGCTTCCGAACAATTTAATATTTTTACAGGACGATCTTTGAAATTACTCGCAATAAACTCATCAAAGCCTAATTTCAAGGCATATAAGCCTTCATTTGTTAAAACATCATTCCCATATATATCTTTTTTTACAATTTCATTTATAGCTATGTGCTCTGTATTAACCGCACCATCAGCATAGAATTTATCAGGAGTGTAACTTAAATCCTGGCCTAATAATATAATTGGGTCACAGCCAAAGTTATAGGCAATATCAACTGTAGCCATGGAAACAGTCCCACCACCTTTAATGGAACTACTATTAATTTCTAAACATTCTTCTAGAAAAACATATTCCTGTTGAACTGCTAATCTAGAGTAATACTTTTGACCTGTATAATCTTCCATAGACTTGTGATTTAAAGATGGCATATATATAAGATTTGTGTCTTTATTTTCCAATTTCGAAAAATACTTAGCTTCCATTTCACTAGGGTCTAAAGCAACTTTAAAATGATGTTTAATTCCATGTTTATCTAGAATATTCATCGCAGAACCAACGGCAAAAATTAATGCCTTGCCATCTAATTCCTTTAATAAGTGCAGTTGATTATTTAGTGAAGGACCTGCACCAACAATTACTGCCGGAACACCATTATATTGTTCAAACAGATTATCTATTATAATGCTTTCTTCAAGATGATTTATATAGTTTAACAGTCCATTTTCAATATATGATTTACCAAACTTAATTAGTGTGTTCATACTTATAACATTACTTGAATAATATCTAACCATTTTTTCTAAAAATTCTATATATTCATTTTTATAGTATTTTTTATAAAAACTAAAGGTTTCAACTTTAATTTTATCATTAAAAATAGAACCAAAATTAGTAACTAAATCCCTTAATGCTTCGTCTACATCGTTAAAAATTAATAGTTCTATTTTATTGTTTTCCAAAAATAATTCTAAATTGTAGAAATTCATAAAGAGTAATAAATTCTTTAAGTCAGGTTCTACAATTATAATTTTACGAACATGCTGTTGATTAATTAATTCCTGGATATGATACCCCAATCCTAGGCCAAAGAAGATTATATTTTTACTTTCTTTTGTACTTTCTAGCATACATGTTATTTCATCTATCAATATTTTTTCATCATACATATGAATATTTTCATTGTTCTCTGAAATAACAAGATTATTTAATTTACTAAACATCGTTTCTACAGAGTAATGAGACAATTCTATATCCATATTCGTTATTTGGTCATATAAATTTTGATTTACTTCTTGGAGATAATTCAAATTTTGTGTTAGCAAATCCATATTATCTTCTCCTTATAGAACAAAAAGGTCGGATATACCGACCTTTTTGTAAATATGAGTTTATTATCTTAATAATTGTAATACAGCTTGAGGCTGTTGGTTTGCTTGAGCTAACATCGCTTGAGAAGCTTGGTTAAGGATGTTTGAACGAGTAAACTCCATCATTTCCTTAGCCATGTCAACGTCACGGATACGAGACTCAGCAGCTTGTAAATTCTCAGAAGAGTTATCTAAGTTTTTGATTGTGTGCTCTAAACGGTTTTGGTAAGCACCAAGTTTAGAACGTGAAGCTGATACTGACATAATTGCACTATTCACTTTAGCAATTGCAGTACTTGCACCTGTACGTGTAGATACTGTTTGAGCACTTACACTAACTGCACTTTCACCTAATGCACCAGATGTTTGTTGTTTTAATTGAAGTGTGATCGTTTGGCCAGCATTTGCACCAATTTGAAGAGCTACACTGTTGTCAGCTTTCAAAACATCTTTTTGGTTAAACTGAGTGTTGTTACCAATTCTATCTAATTCTGATGTTAATTGTTTGAACTCATCGTTAAGTGCAGAACGGTCAACATCTACATTAGTGTCATTTCCAGATTGTACAGCAATTTCACGCATACGTTGAAGAATTGCATGTGTTTCATTTAATGCACCTTCAGCAGTTTGGATTAATGAAATACCATCTTGTGAGTTACGAGAAGCTTGGTCTAACCCACGAATTTGTCCACGCATTTTTTCAGAGATTGAAAGACCAGCAGCGTCATCCCCAGCACGGTTGATACGTAGACCTGATGATAATTTCTCCATTGCTTTGCCAGTAGAGTTAACATTCATACCCATTTGACGGTGTGAATTCATTGCAGATAAGTTATTGTTGATAATCATTATAATTTCCTCCTTGAATGTGTGTTCCGCCCACTTCCTTGTGGTTGGATAATATTTTTTGTTTGTAAGAGAATCAGAGCTAAGCGGCCGTTCTCAACTTTGTTTCCCTTACATACTTTATATCGGAAACCTTATTCAATTGTTTAGTAGTTTTATAATATTTTTTTATTTTTTTTAAGAAAAAAGAATAAAAAATGCGTGAAGCCTTTAATACCAAGGTTTCACGCATTTGTTTATTCACCTAATAATTTATTTAACGCTTCTAAAGTTACTTTTACAGCTTGATTATTTTCTTGTTGTATGGCTAAATATACTTCTTTGCGATGGATTTCAATGTTTCTTGGGGCGTTAATACCTAATTTTATTTGCTCACCTTCAACAGCTATGACTGTAATCTCAATGTCATCACCTATTCGAATGGCTTCATTTAGTTTTCTTGATAAGACGAGCATCTATTTCCCCTCCTTTACAGCAGCTTCCTCTGTAAATAAAAGGTGTCTTGTCTCATACGAGCTATCAACCAAAACAATTTGCTTTCCCTTATTCTGTTTCGTATTAATAATAATTGGGCCTTGTAAGTTAGCTGTAGTCTGTTTGAAGGGGTCTTTCACTGTGAGTAATACATATGAGCTAACATCCATTTCATTTTCTATTTCCAACTGTTCTATCACCGAGTCTGGAACCTTAACTTGATAATCTGAAAAGAAGTCAAATGGATTTGCGATAATAAAGCCTACCTCTGCATTGTTTATTGACTGAAGCGTTAAGAATGGCGTGTCTTGTCCAAAACGAATAATCACAAACTCCTTTTCCTCTTCAAACGCTGGTAATCCTTTATCAAACGTAATAATCTCTTCTTTAATAATTTCCACTTCACCTAAGAACTTTGTGTTTATCTTCATTCTCTTCACCACTTTATAATTATTTTATAAGAAAAACGGAGAATCCGTCTTTTATTAATTGCGATGTAGCCACTGCCCTCTTTTTGATAAGTACTTTACTAAGTGTACTTCATAGTAAAGTACTTGCAGTGTGCGAAGCCATCGCCCTTCCTGTGTTACCTTTAAAGCTTTTTTAACTTTTTAACTCCCAAGTAAATTCATTTTTCTCATTGTACCAAAAAAGACCACCTATTCCTAATCGGTGATCTTTTCTATAGTCCCTTATTTACATTAAGCCCAACAGGCCTGATGTGTAGCGATTCCTTCTGACGAACATAAATATCCGTTTGCCACTTCGGAACATGGATAATAGGTTCATTTTTCTTTACAGATATATCAAACCGACTTTCTCTTGCACGTATTTGAAGGTCAGGTTTTGAGAATTTAATTTTGGTCTTCTCTGTTCCACTTGGTACCTGGGCATACTTAAAATCATACTCAGGTAGGCGACCTTTATTCTTGGCTAGTCGTTGAATTTGACCTCCACCGTTTTCAATCCTCATTAGCTGGTCGCCTTCTTGTGCTGTTTCAGCTATGTATTGATTAACACGCTGGACCGATTCTCTTGTATACTTCGTCGCTTTGCGCAATGGACTTATTAAACCAGCATCGGCAAAAGCTTCGGTTTGGTCAATAAATAATTGTGAAGCTTTGCTGCTAATTTCTATTTTTGCGCCGTGGTCATTGTTAATCCTCATGTCAGCTTGGCGTTGTGAAATAGAAAGAGGAGGCTGATGGGATCGCATGCCGATTTGAGCCTTCGTTGAAGACATTTCTAAATAAGGCATATCCATTTCAGTTCCTCCTCTCATTTATTTTATCGTAAGAAATCTAATAACGATGGTTGCATCAATCGTGCACCTGAAGCTAATGCCGCTCGGTGTACACTTTCCTGCGCAATTAAATCCATAATTAAACGTTCTGCATCGGCATCTTCGTTTTCAGACATAGATTTTTTTGCAATGATTTCTTGTTCCATAATTCGTATTTCAATCATTTCGACACGGTTCATACGTGCTCCAAGTTCTGCTCTTTCATTAACTACGTTGTTGGCATGAACATCGATTCTGTCAAGGAACTTCTCGATTTCACGTCCGGTTGAACTAGGGTTAGTTAACACATCAATTACTTTCTTTAAATCAGCAAACATTTCTGCTGAAAACACATTTTGTGGATTCGTATTGACCGGCATAAAAATACCCTTCATTACCTCTATCTTAACATTTTCTTCGTTTGTAGATAGTGCCTTTTTATCAGAAAGAATCAAATCTTTCGTTGCCACTTCTGTTGGTTCCCCATCACCAATTTGGTGAGTTACTTCTGGTCCATTTTCTCCAGGAGCTACAACGATTCTTTCATTTCCATTCACAAATGCATTTTCTTCTGCATTAAACTTAAACTGTTTGTTATTGAATTGAATGACAAAATTCTCTTGGTTATCGAATTGAAAGTCATTCATGTTTATATTAATGTCTTTAATATTGACAGGTGGATTTGTTGTGTTTGTACCGTTAAAAATAAATTTTCCATTTACTTTTGTATTTGCTAACGATTCAATATGCTCAGCAATCTGTTGGATTTCTTTAGCCATATTTGAACGCTGTGAGCTTTCGTACGTGTCGTTGGAAGCTTGTACAACAAGTTCACGAATTCGATGAATCGCTTGTGTTGTTTTATCTAATGCCGAATCCGAGTTATCCATCCATGAATAAACTTCGCTTAAGTTTCTTTTAAACTGCTCTACTTCTGTTACTTCCGATCGAAAACGCATCCCTTTCATCGCGACAACAGGGTCTTGAGAGGCTCTCGATATTTTTTTCTGTGTTGCTAATTGCTCTTGCAAACGACCAAGTCTATCATAGCCTTGGCTAATGTGTCGCAACGTATTATTCGCTAGCATTGATTGCGTAACTCGCATCTAGTTTCACCTCTCCTGTTATCTTCCTACAACGCCCATACCGTTAATGATACGGTCAAGCATTTCATCAATCATCGTGATATTACGTGCAGCTGCATTATACGCATGCTGGAATTGAATCATGTTCGTTAGTTCTTCATCTAAAGAGACACTACTTACAGCATCTTTGTTTCGTTGAATGTTGTGTAACAACACATCTGAGTTGTTTTTACGTCTGGCTGCTTCAGATGTATCTACTGCCATATCCCCAATGACACTTCGGTAAAAGCTTTGTACGCTTCCATTACTTCCGTTAAACGTAAAACGAACATCTTTCATGTTTGCTAGTTTCAAAGCGTTGCTTCCGTCCCCAGCAAACGCTTCTCCTCTAACACCATTTGCTCCCGCTGCTCCTGAAGCTGCAAGGTTATCTAGTGAATTCCTTACATCATTAGATACAGCAATTCGAGAAGCAAAGCCGATTTTATCAGCTTCTGAGAATGATAGAATACCAGTTGCGTTGTGACCTGCATTTCCTAAGTCACGGAAAAAAGATACTCCCGTTCCTTCTGGTTTTCCATTGTTTATTTCATTTAAACTCCATCCTGATTCATGGATTTCGTTGAACTGTGTTGCAAAAACAAATGCCATTTCATCTAAATCACTCAACATTTTAGGGTACAAACCTTTTCCAGCTGGATTCCCTAACGCATCTACTTCGCCTGTTGTATAGCCAAATACTTCGATTAACCCTTTCAGCTTTCCATTGGCATTGAACGCCTCAGTTGTATCACCAAACAATCCAGTTACCTCAGCTACTCTGCTATCATCACCAATTTGACCAAAACCAATGTTTTGAACCAAATTGTTTTCAGAAAATGAAACCTTAATTCCTAATAGATTGTCTGGGTTGGAACCATCTACTAGTGGAGGACCAAATGTATTTCCAGTACTATCAACGAAATGTATCGTCAGTCTACCTTCAGCTATCGGGCTAGGTTTTCCGCCACTTACAACACGCTCTGTTTTGATATTCACTAGCTCAGCTAAGCGGTCTACGATACGGTCTCTTTCATCATATAAATCATTTGTTACATAGCCATGAGGTTCTGTTTCCCCAATTTGTTTATTCAAGCTATTGATTTGTTGTAGTAAAGAGTTGACTTCCTTCTCTACTGTATCAATTTCGTCTCCGATGTCACGACGTAATGCTGACAAAGAGTCATGTGCATAACGGAATGTATCAGCAACTGCCTCTCCACGTTGACGAACTACCGCTCTGGCCCCTGCATCTTCAGGTTGAGCAGCTAAATCTTGAAGTGATTGCCAGAAACGGTCAATCGTATTTGCTAACCCTTGCTCAGATGGCTCATTCATAATGTCTTCCATCTTCACTAATCCTTCATGACGTGCTGTCCAATATCCAAATTTGGATAATTCATTTCTAAACTGAACATCTAAAAATTGTTCACGAACACGTTGAACTGAACCTGCCGCCACTCCTGTTCCAACTTGTCCAGGAATTTGTGGGCGATTCATCGCAGCTGCCGGAAACGGCTCTGTTTGAACAAAATTAACACGTTGTCTTGTATATCCTGGTGTATTTGCATTTGCTATATTATGTCCTGTAGTATGAAGCGCAAATTGCGCTGTTGACATCGCACGACGTGCTGTTTCAAGCCCCATAAAAGTCGACATGGTGGTTCCTCCGTTTCTTTATCTCCCAAACATCTTTTTATTTATGCTTTCGAATCAAACATCGAACGTCCATGCTCTTCTGCATATCCCGAACGAGTTGGTTTTTTATAGTTCACTTCTTCGTCCTGTTGTGGAGCGAGTAAATCAAGGGAAAGGTTCACAAACCGCAACGAATCTTGAAGCAATTGCTGGTTCATTTCATTGACTTCTTTCAATCCCTTTATTTCTGCTAATAAGGCTCTTTGCAACTTTTCTAACACATTTTTTTCCTCTGGGGAAACATGTTGTAATAGTTGCTCCATCGTTACACCTTCTGTCGCCAGTCCCTTTCTTTGTAAAAACTGTCCAACAACAAAGAGTCTGTCTTCTTCAAGCTTTTTCAGCTTGTGAACATGGACAAGTTCCGTTTTCATGAGTAGGTCAAGAGCTGACATGTCTCCTTTTTTAATAATGTCTGTCTTATTTTCACCTAGTTCTCGAAACGTCTTATGGACAGTTATTAAATCGACTAACACTTCAGTAATATTTTTAACAGACATGCCAACACCCCCTCATTCTTTCATTAATTCCAGAAATCATAAAACTTAGAAGCGACTGCTTTTGCGTCAACATGATATTGACCGGTTTTAATTTGGTCTTTTAAAGAATTGATTTTTTCTTCTCGCTCCGTTTCAATTCTTGATCCTTTTTGCATTTGAATCGCTTCTTTTGAAATTTCAATTTTATCCTGTCTTCTCGTAGACTGAACATTTTCTAGCTTTTCTACTTGTTTACGATAAGGATTGTTTTGCACTGAATTAGATGGGTTAATTTTCATCGTTTTCACCTCTCTACCTTTCATATATCGGTTTCATTGTGCAGGTTGTTTACCTTTTTTTAAAATCGGTCATTTAATGTTTCATATGTTTGCTTGCGTAAGTTCTCAACTTGCTTGTTTCGTTCCTGAATTTCTTTTTCAGTTTGCTCTAGTGATATGTCACGAGCAATGTTCGTCTTACATCTATTACAAATACGCCCTTCACTAATCATTGTTCCACAACTGTCACATGGATACGCTAAATTCGGGAAATTATTTACTTTTATCCGTCCTTCACGTATAAATCGATATATGAGTTCTTCTTTTACTCCTGTGCCAAACGTAACTTCAGGAACGGTGGCCATTCTATTTTCTTTTTTACGAATAAAGGTGTACACACTTTGATACTTCTCTTCAACTTCTTTATGACATTTATTGCATACCGACCGCAGAGCTTTCACAAAAATTTCTCCACAACTTGGGCAATTATCTAAATTTCCATTCATTTTTTTCGTTCCTCCTGAATATGGTTTACCCACGTGCTATTGTTATTGAACAAACCGTTCGAGCCCCGTGGTCACGAAGTATCTTAGCTGCTTGTCGTACGGTTGATCCTGTTGTATAAATATCATCTACAATTGTAATATCGGCATCTTTCACAAGTTTTTCAATGGTTTTATCTAGTGAAAAATGCCCATTTTCTAGCAATAACCTTTCTTTTTTTGATTTTTTACTTTGTTTTTGTTCATTCGTATTTCGAATCAACAGTGCTGTACAATTTGGAAGATGACTAGCAATAAGATGTGATTGATTAAACCCTCTCTCATACTCCCGCTCTTTACTAAGTGGAATATAAGTGACAATAGTTTTTTTATGATACGTGTTGTACAGTTTTTGGATACCAGGAATAAAGAGCTTCGCCAGTTCTGCATCTCCCCGAAATTTATACTTTGCAATGACATCTTTTAAAAAAGAATTATACAAAAAGAGGGAATGATTACTTTTTAAAACATGGCTCCATTTCTCGCTTTCACCCCAAGCAACACAGTCCAAACAATATCCGTCCCGTTGGAATTTTTCACTTATCTGTTCTAATGGTCTTCCGCAAACACCGCACAGAGAACCATTGATACCTTTTAGTTTTTGAACACATGTTGTACATAGAAGTTCTTCTCGCTGAAATGTCAGTACAGAAGCCCAACTAACTTTTTGTAAAAACGGCCGGTCACAATATAAACAGTAGTTCACTCTTTTTCCTCCGTTTTGTTCATTTTTATGATGTGTTTTTTTGCAGCCACCATCGCATTAGTCTTGCCATAATGAAAAAAGCGAACATCCCCTGTTGGGTAAGAACTGCTTCGCCCCACTCTACCTGCTATCTGAACGAGTGCCGATTCTGTAAAAACGTCATCTTCCGCCCCGAGTACACAAACGTCTATATTAGGAACAGTAACGCCTCGCTCAAGAATCGTCGTTGTAACAAGCAATTGAATCTTTCCTTTTCTAAAACGCTCCACCTTTTGATGTCTATCCTTGTCCTCTGCCGATACAGATTCTGTGTCATATCCTAGCTTTTTAAACAGAGCGACAACCTGTTCTCCAGATTCAATGGTTGGAACAAAAAGAAAAGCTTGTTTTTTTTGTTTTTTTCGCTGTAAGCACCAAGAATGTACCGAGGTAGGGATTTGACCTTTTCCAATTTGTTTTTTCCAATTGCCACACCACTGAAATCGCGGAACGGGAAGTGGGTGGCCGTGATAACGTCTTGCAATTGTGAGAGCCTGAAGTTCATTGCGCTTAACCTGTTGTTGGAGTTGTTTAGAAGGGGTGGCGGTAAGATAAACGGTCGAGCAGTTCTTTTTCTGTGCTTTTTGAACAGCAAATGCAAGGCTTTTATCAAAAGAGTATGGGAAAGCATCGACCTCATCGATGATAATCACATCGAAGGCATTATAAAATCGGAGAAGCTGATGAGTTGTCGTAATGACAAGTTGACCTGTCTTCATTCTGTCAGGACTGCCACCGTATAGTGAGATGATTTGAGTTTCTGGAAACACTTGTTGTAAACGAGGGGTGAGTTCACGGATAACATCTGTTCGTGGTGCGGCCAGGGCAACTTGTTTCCCTATTCGGAGAGCTTCAGCAATTCCAGAGAAAAGCACTTCTGTTTTCCCAGCGCCACACACAGCCCACACTAGGATATCTTGTTGCGTCGCTATCGCTTGCTTTACATTGTCAGAAGCTTTTTGTTGCCTTTCAGATAACTCTCCCGTCCAAGTTAGTACAGCTTCTCTCTTCGGCCTATTGAGTTGGGGACCTACCCAGGAGAATAGTGGTGAACACTCTGACATCCTTCCTAACATAAGACATTTACGGCAGTATGAGCAGTTCCTATGACATCGAGAACAAAAGAACGTTGCAAATAAACGCGGGGTATCATTACCACAACGTGTACAAACCAGTTTGAATTTTTGAGTGGTCACACCCGGTTGAAGCGCAACATATCCGTGTTGAAAATGTAAGTAGAGTTCTTGAAATGAAAATGGAATTTCGTCTATTAACAGACATTTCCCTGATAGGAAGCTTTGAAGTTCTTTACTAAAACGAAAAGAATGTTGTAACGCTGGGGTGGTTATTGAAGGAATCTGGCTAATTGAAACACTTTCATCTGGAAAAGGCGCGGATATAACTGGTGAAAGTTGGTGAGTGGAGGAATCAATCATAAACCTCACGTACAGAGCTCCTTTCTTACAGCAATTTCTGCCTACTTGGTTACCATACGAACTATGAATTATTGTTCGGACACAGAATCCGCTACGACCTCTTTTACAAAGTTTTTTTGGATTCTAAGGGAATAGCGGTACGTATGTCCGATACAATGGATAATAATAAAAATGTGTATAATAACGTCTCTTGTGTCCGCAAGAGGTTAACTAACTAAAAATCCGAGACTGCTCTCAAGTCTTATGAGTAATTCCAACAGATAGCTAGACTTCCTTCACCTAGGTGAGTGCCTAGGACTGGACCGAAGAAGCTGATTGAGATATGTGCCTTTGGATATTTTGCTTGTAATTCATCAGCAATTTCTTTTGCTTGGTCCTCACGCTTAGCTTGGACGATAGCAATCTTAAGTTCTTCATTTTGTTTTACATCTTCTTCAAGCATGGAGAAGATTTTTGCTAATGCTTTCTTTTGAGTTCGTACTTTTTCAAAAGGAACAATTTTACCATCAACTAAGTGAAGGATTGGTTTAATTTTTAATAAGCTTCCTACTAAAAGTTGCGCTGCGTTCATCCGACCACCGCGGTGTAAATGGTTTAAATCGTCAACTACAAAATACGCTTTGTTTTTACTTTTCATTTCTTCCACTTTTAAAATAATTTCCTCAACAGACTTGCCTGCCTTAGCAAGTTGAGCTGCTTCAAGAGCATAGAAAGCTAAAGGTGAACTAGCTATTTCAGAATCGATTGGGTGAATTTTAATGCCTTCAACCATTGTTGATGCTGACACAGCTGATTGAAATGTACCACTTAGTTTACTTGATAAGTGGATACAGATTACATCTTCTACTCCTTCGCTTTGTAGCTTCTCAAACAACTCTGCAAAAACTCCAACAGCAGGTTGAGAAGTAGTCGGGAGCTTATCTGATGTTTTTATTAATTCATAAAAGGCATCCGCCTTTAAATCCACGCTTTCTTGATACGATATGTCGCCAAAAATGACATTAAGTGGAACGACATGAATATCATTTTCTTTAATCTGCTCATCTGAAAGGTAAGCTGTACTATCGGTAACAACTGCAATTTTACTCATTATTCTAACCTCACTTTTTTAGACTTTTATACTATATTCTCTATCTTGAATACAGAATCCTGTTAACTTGTCTCACCTTCTTATATTCTGTCTCTTCGAATAAATAACAACGGTCTTAAATGTTTTATGACAAAAGAAAAAAGGTAAACAAAAAAATGTTTACCTTTGCTTTCATTAATTGACTTTAACCCAGCCATTTTTAATGGATTCCACAACTGCCTGTGTACGGTCATTCACACTCATTTTTTGCAAGATGTTACTTACATGGTTTTTAACTGTTTTTTCACTAATATATAATGCCTCACCAATCATACGGTTACTATGCCCATCTGTCATTAACTGAAGAACTTCACACTCACGACGAGTTAAAATGTGTAAAGGTTTGCGGTATTCCACTTCTTTAAATCCAATTTCAGCATCGTTTTCATCGTCTTCTCTAGCTAAACGACGATATTCATTAATTAAGTTATGAGTTACTTTTGGATGAATGTATGCTCCACCAGCACCAACAACTTTTACAGCTTCAATTAAGGCATCCGCATCCATTTCTTTTAATAAGTAACCCGCTGCTCCTGTTTTTAGAACGTGTGTTACATAGGTCTCATCATCATGAATAGATAAAATAAGGACTTTTACTTCAGGATATTTTTGAACTAACTCTCTAGTCGCTTCTACACCATTAATTTTTGGCATATTGATATCCATTAAGATTACGTCTGGTTGATACTGTTCTACTAGTTCAACTGCAACAGCTCCATCATCACCCTCAGCAACCACTTCGAAATCTTGCTCCATTGCAAGAATACGTTTTACTCCTTCACGAAATAATTGGTGGTCATCAATAATTACAATTCGAATCACTTGATTATCATTCATTGCCTTTCACCTCTCCATATTCAACATGTTTTTTATTTTGATAGTTTCATTGATTGTTAATCGTTCATTAATGGTACTACAATAAAAATGGTTGTTCCTACATTTAGTTTTGAAGTGATTTTCATTTCCCCTTTAAGCATATTTATTCTTTCTTTCATGCCAATTAAGCCAAATGACCCCTCTTTTTTTTCTTTCATATCAAAACCTTGTCCATCATCTTTTACTAAAATGATCACTTTTTTATCTGTTATTTCTATTTTGACTTCAACCTCAGTTGCATTCGCGTGTTTATAGGCATTTTGTAGAGCCTCTTGTACAAGGCGGAATAAAGCAACTTCTAGTTGAGGAGGAATTCTTTTCTCTTTGCCTACATTTTTGAAAGAAAGCTTCATATTTGTATGTTCGGCAAATGTTTTTATATACTTAGATAAAGTAGGAACCAGTCCTAAATCATCGAGTGCCATAGGTCGTAAATCATAGATGATCCGTCGTACTTCACCAAGAGACAGTTTTACCATTTTACGTAAATCTTTTATTTCGCTAAGTGCCTCTTGAATTCCTCTTTCATTATAAATTCGTTCAATTAATTCTGAACGAAGAAGAAGATTTGCCATCATTTGAGCTGGACCATCATGAATTTCTCGTGATAAACGCTTTCTTTCTTCTTCCTGCGCCTCTATTATCTTTAAACCAAATTTCTGTTTTTCTTTAGCATCTTCAACAATTTCTCCAAATTGTCGTAAATCTCCTGCTAGAAAATTATAGACAACCGACATTTGTCCCGATAGTGTATCAGACCGCTCAATCGTCTCTCGCAGTGCGCCTATTCGTCGCTCGATCGAATCCCTTCGTTCTCTAAGTTGTTGTTCCTCATGTCGAAGTATCGCTAATTGCACTTGAAATTCATTTGCTTGTTCATATGCAACTCGCACTTCGTCATTGGAAAATTTATCAAAGTTTTTACTTACTTCTACTAGACGATTTCGAGCTAGTCTTGCTTGTCTATCCGTTTGGTCCGATTTTTCAATGAGGTCGTTCACTTTTAATCGAACTTCACACAATTCTTTTTCAAGCATTTGAAATTCATGTCGAGATTGTTCCCCTATTTTAAAAATTTCTTCACGGCTTGCTCCCACCGTGTCAATCGTCTTTGTTATAATCTGTTCTAATACTTGTTTGTCTGCCAAAGACAATTCACCACCTTTATGCCCTTACATGGATAATATAATATATCATACCTACAACATAATTGGTTATTATAAATATATCAATCTCAAAAATTTGGCTTTTTCGATTTAATATGCTAATTTTATCACAGATTCGAGGATTTTTTTTACAAATTTATCATACTATTATAACATTAGTACTTTATTTCTATTCTTTTTTTTAAAAATATTTAATATCGGAGTGTTTTATCATGCTAACGACCTATTTTACAGTAAAAGGATATGGTGAGAACGAGATCAACATTCAAAAATCACGATTTATTTCCTATATAAATAGAGCAGAAAATGAAGCAGATGCACAAGACTTTATTGAAAAAATAAAAAAACAACATTGGAATGCTAATCATAACTGTTCTGCATATCTTATTGGAGAGAAGGATGAAATTCAAAAAGCTAATGATGATGGAGAACCAAGCGGAACAGCAGGCGTACCCATTTTAGAGGTTTTAAAGAAAAGGAAACTCAAAGATACGGTCGTTGTCATTACTCGCTATTTTGGCGGAATTAAATTAGGAGCTGGTGGATTAATTCGAGCTTACGGATCTGCTACTAGCGAGGGGTTACACGCTGTTGGCATTGTTCAAAGAAAATTAGTACAAGTGATGAAAACAAAAATCGATTATCACTGGCTCGGAAAAGTAGAGAACGCGTTGCGACAATCAACATATCCCATAAAGTCAATTCAATATTTGGAACAAGTGGAAATAGAAACTTACGTTGTTTTTGAAGAAACCGAACGTTTTATAGAATGGATGACTAACGAAACAAACGCTCAAGGAAACATTACAAAGGGACATACCGATTACTTAGAAGAATTAGTATAGTATAGCAAACCATTGACATGGAATTCGAGCAAATCATACAAAGACTACAATAATATTACAGATTACGTATTTCCCTTTACTGTATAACCTATGTCCATTAAAATAATGGAGGGGCTTACTTTTAATCTGAAAAGAGGTATTAAATTATGAAGCGAGAAGAAAAAAGAAAGCAGGACAACATTCAAAAACGAAAAAAAGTCCTGAAAATCTTAGTCATTCTAAGCCTCTTTCTATTCATTTCAGTTGGCGGTGCCGCAGCTTATGTCGTTTTCAAGTTAGAAAGTGTAGCAACAAGTTCTCAACAGGACTTGGATAGAGGGATAAAATCAGAGCTTAGAACCGAAACTGTAAACCCAAGCAAAGATAATATTTCGATTCTCTTATTAGGTGAGGACGCTCGACCTGGTGAAACACGTGCTCGTACGGATGCAATCGTAGTGGCAACGTTCAATAAGAGTGACAATTCAGTTATTCTTACAAGTATACCTCGTGATACGAGAGTCGAAATCATAGGCAGAGGAACGCTCGACAAAATTAACCATGCTCATGCCTTTGGTGGAGTCGATATGACGATCGATACAGTTGAAAATCTATTAGATATTCCGATAGATTATTTCGTTAAGCTAAACTTTGAATCTTTTATTCAAGTCGTAGATGCTCTTGGAGGCGTAGAAATTGAAGTTCCGTTTACGTTTAGAGAGAAGGATACAAGTAATCAGTGGCTTACCTTTGAAGAAGGCATTCGCCAATTAAATGGGGAAGCAGCATTAGCTTACGTTCGTATGAGAAAACACCCTCAAGGCGGCGGTGACCTTGGAAGAGGTCAAAGACAACAACAAATGCTAAAAGCCATTATCGACAAAAGCGCGTCACTTTCATCCATTACCAGGTTTGATGATGTCATTAATGCCGTTGGAGATAACCTTACTATGAATTTATCATTCGGAAACATAGTTTCATTACATTCGTACGCGAATGCATTACATGACATTGAAATGGTACAAATCGGCGGAAATGACTTGATGTTAGAAGGTATTTATTATTTTGAACCAGCCCCCGAATCCGTCGATGACATTAGACAACTGTTACGAAACCATTTACAGTTAGAAAATAAGTATGTGGTTTCACCTGAACAAGAAAAACCCATAGAGATTTCTGCACAATAACATTAACATGAGGATGAGCCCGTGGCACTCTGCTTCGGACTCTTTTTTATTTGCGCAAGCCTTCCCTAAGCGTATACATCCGTTTTATCGCATTCGTGACAGGCTTTCTTTGTCCAATTAAACCAATAAATTCAGCATACAATTCAATCATAAGAAGCATGACCACGATGAATACTAATGACGTCCATAGCGCCGTGTTGGTAAATAGGATGGCACATATTCCAAAGAAGCAACTGTACCCATAAACAATAAATACAGTTTGTCTATGACTGTAGCCCATTTCAAGCAAACAATGATGGAGATGCCCTTTATCAGGTGTTGAGATCTTTTGTTGATTAAGAATTCTTCGAATGATGGCAAAAACCGTATCGAATATGGGGACCGCTAATATAATGACAGGAATGACAAAACTAAAGAGCGTGACACTTTTGAATAACCCTAAAATTGAAATAATGGCAATGCAATAACCTAAAAATAACGCTCCTGTGTCTCCCATAAAAATCATAGCTGGATGAAAATTAAACAGAAGAAATGCTAACGTACTGCCGATAAGGATAACTGACATACCAATGACAACAGCATGATTTGCTGGGTCAATGATACCCATTATAACGATTGTCGTAAGTGCGATAATTGCGACTCCTCCTGCAAGTCCATCTAAACCATCAATTAAGTTTATTGCGTTTGTTATCGCAACGATCCATATTATTGTAATCGCATAACTAAATACTCCTAACTGAATATCACCAATATACGGAAAATGAATCGATTGAATAATTAAGCCAGATGATACTACAATGGTTGCGGCGACAAGTTGCAACACCAGCTTTATTTTTGCGTCTAGACTGTATTTATCATCGACAATCCCAGTAACAATAATAACGAGTGCCCCAGCAATAATATGTGATATATAATCACTCTGAGGAGAAAGATATATAAAACCGATTGCAGCCCCAACGATAATTGAAACCCCGCCTAATCTTGGGATTGGAGTGATATGCACATTTCGTTGGTTCGGCTTGTCCATAAATTTAAAGTGTTTTGCAAATTTGATAACAGCCGGTGTAAGCAAAAGAGAAATTGAGAATGCAATGCAAAATGCAACTATAAAATCAAGTACCATCAACCTCCACCTCCCTTTATGTTCATTATCTTTTACAGTTTTGTTACAAATTAAACCCAGGGAACCGCAATGGATCAACTTGGTTAAAGAAGTTATCAAGACGCGATGATGTCTACCTACGTTACATGCCCAACGGACAGGAGGTACCTTATTTTACGATTTATTCCGTTTTTTAGGCCGTAACGGACACCAGTGCTCTTATTTTTCCAAAAACGATGTAAATGCTAGTCAATTTATTAAAATAAGGGCCTCTGTGTCCGTACCATTTCAAAATCGATTCATTTTACGAAAATAGCGCATCGTATGTCCTTTAGCAAAAAAAAGACATTGAAAAAGTGACGTTCTAACTTCTTCAATGCCCTATCACGATTTTATTTCTTTTGGTAATATCCAACTGTTTTTTGAAGTCCCTCTCTAAAAGGAGTCTGTGGATGCAAATTAAACTGCTCCATGATTTTTTGATTGGAAAGATAACTGTATTTAATATCGCCGATTCTCTCCGCTGCATAATGAGGGTCATAATCGATTTCTAAGATTCGACAGAGCTCTCGTAACAACTGTTCGATGCTGACCTCCTCACATGTACTCACATTGTATACAGCACTACCATCAGACGATGGAGGTGCCTGCAAACAAGCGACAACGGCCCTTGCAACATCTTCCACATACACAAAGTCTCTCGTTTGTTGACCGTCGCCCTGAATCGTTGGCTGTTGCTGATTTAGTAGTTGTTCAATAAAAATTGTAATGACTCCGGCTTCCGTTGCCGCACTTTGGCGTGGACCGAATACATTAGCAAACCGTAACGCATAAACTGACATTTGGTACAAGCGACCGTATGCTTTGACATATTCTTCTCCTGAGAGTTTGGAAACGCCATACGGCGACAATGGTGAAACAGGACTGTTTTCAACAATAGGAAGGTCTGGTGTTTGTCCATATACCGCTGCGGAAGAGGCATACACAAAATGAGTTACTCCATGTTTCCTAGCTAAATCTAAAACATTTATTGTTCCGTTAATGTTAATACTAGCATCAAAATTTGGGTCCTCGACGGAAGGAGATACCTTACTTTGAGCAGCTAAATGAACGACTCCGTCTATTTCTGGATATCTTGCAAACACATCGGCAAGTTGTGAGTCTCTAATATCAAGTTGATAAAATGTTACGTTCTCGCTTGAATTGATTTGCTCTTTTTTACCAGAGCTTAGATTATCTACGATTATTACCTGTTTGCCAAACTCAACAAGCTGATCAACGACATGGGAGCCAATAAACCCTGCTCCCCCGGTTACAAGAATAGTGTCCATACTTTTTCCTTTCTTCAAAGAGCCTTATTTTATCTTTTAAAAAAAGATACAACAAGTCGTATTCTTGTTGTATCTTTCCAAGGACTGAGCCTTCGCTTGTCCTGTTTATAATATACGCTATGACTTAGATTTTCAACGTTACATCTTGATTCTGATTGTCCTTGCTTGTATTATCATCACTTTTTACCTCAGCACCCTCAGCTTTTGATTTATCAAAGATAACTAAGAATGTTTTTAGTAAAATGACAATGTCCATCCAAAACGTGTAATTACGAATGTAATACAAATCAAAACGAAGCTTGTCATCTACTTCTGTGCTGTATTTCCCCATGATTTGAGCATATCCTGTAATCCCTGGCTGAACCGTATTACGGTGACCATAATGATAAAACTCTTTGGACAATTGTTTGATAAAGAAACCACGCTCTGGTCTAGGACCGACTAATGACATATCACCTTTGATGACGTTAAAAAGCTGTGGAAGCTCATCCAATCTTGTAGCACGTAGAAATTTACCAACCTTCGTGATTCGAGCATCATTCTCTGTAGCTAATACCGGACCTGTCTTACTTTCTGCCCCTACAACCATAGAACGAAATTTATAAATGGTAAACGGCTTATTGTTCTTACCGTAGCGCTCTTGTTTATAAATGATGTTTCCTTTAGGGTCATCAAACTTTACTAAAATTGCAACTACCAATAATAGTGGAGAAATACATACCGTAATCACTGTTGACGATACAAAATCAAAGACTCTTTTTAAGACCACTTGGTCCCACGTTAGCCCAAATGGTTTCACTGACATCATTAGTGTATCGTCCATCGGTGTTACATTGGCACGCTGTAACAATAGTTCATATAAACTAGGAATGATATATACTTGCTTATTGTAATCCATCGCATGGTAAATAATTTGAGACTTCCTTGCCTTCCCAACTTTAGGGCATAGCACAACATAATCGACTACCAAAATGTGCTGACAAATTCTCTCCATTGAAGTTGTCGGCAGAATATGAGTGACCTTCGTTCCTTTTAACATTGGATGCTTTATTTTAGAAATCATTCGATTCGTATTTTCATCGTCGCCAATTACTAAAATTCGGCCCACTACATTTCTTCTCGTCAACTTTAAATATAAAATTTTCGAGATGAACATCGAACCAATCATAAAGAACATGGCAATTAAAATAACAGAACGAGGCATTGCAAATTCACGGAATAAATAAGACGCTGCCATCGTTAAGAACGACATGAAAATAACAGCAATCACAATTTTCACAAAAATATCCCATAACGTATGTTTTCTATCTAGGGCATATAACTCATATACGGAGATAAAAAACAATCCAATTAATAAGATCCATGGAATTAAGGAAATAAATGATTCCCAGTTTTTCGCAGGAATATCACTATATCTAAGCATAAATGCAGCTACATATGACCCTAAAATACAAAGTATATCAATTAATATAATAATAAACTTATAGTTTCGTAATTCACTTATATTCGGCATGCTTCATACCTCACTTTCAAATAGTAGAGTAACTTTCAAATTAGTTTTGTTACTTCACTAACGTAGTTCGACAAAATTACAATCAATAATACTATACTATAGATCTTTTATATTGAAAACAACAAGTTTATTATGGAAAACTGTGTAGCACCTTATGAACATGTATGCTTACGGCTCAATTTATTATAATTAAAAAGAAGTTTCAAAAGGTTCTTTACAAACCTTTTGAAACTCCTTTGTATTTACGAATTCACTTCTGGTCTTCCAATGGAATGGTAAATTAAATTAGCAGCTTCAGCTTCTTTTAAATCAAAACAGTTTCTTCCATCAACGATAACTGGCTTTGAAAGCAGCGAATGAACTTTGTTTAAATCTAACTCAAGAACATCTTTCCATTCTGTTAAAATAACACAAACATCCGCATTAGTTAATGTTTCATAAACGTCTGTATGGTAGCTAATTGCGTCACCGAAATGAAGACGAGCAGCCTCTTTCGCAATTGGATCAAAGGCTTGTATTTTTGCCCCTTCTTTCAATAGTGCAGGGATTATTTCTAGCGAAGGTGCATCCCTCATATCATCAGTGTTTGGTTTAAACGCAAGACCTAATACAGCAATCGTTTTCCCTTTTAATTCACTAATGATATCTTTGAGCTTTGTAACGACTTTCATTTTTTGGTACTCGTTCGTATTTATAACAGCCTTCATCATTTTAAAATCATAATCAACTTGTTCAGCAATATGAATAAGGGCACGCGTATCTTTCGGGAAACACGAACCGCCATAACCGATACCTGCTTGGAGGAATTTCGCTCCAATTCTTGAGTCTAACCCCATGCCTTCAGCAACCTTAGTCACATCTGCACCGACACGCTCACAAATATTAGCAATATCATTAATAAAAGAAATCTTTGTTGCTAAAAATGCATTTGCTGCATACTTAATCATTTCTGCACTTTCCAAATTGGTTGAAATGATGGTTGTATTAAATGGTTCGTGGATTTCTTTAATAATGTTAGCTGCCTTATCACTAGTTGCACCAATAACAGCTCTCTCCATGTTCATAGTATCTTCAAGAGCTGAACCTTCACGTAAAAACTCTGGATTAGATACCACATCGAACTCAACATTTCCAGTTGAATGCTCTTTAATAATACTTTGAACTAATTTCCCTGTCCCAACTGGAACCGTACTTTTATTAACAATGACCTTATATCCATTTAAATTTTCACCAATGGTTTTTGCGACGTTTTTAACAAAAGTTAAGTCAGCTTCTCCTGATTCAGCCATTGGAGTTCCTACACCAATGTAAACAATTTCTGCATCTCTAATAGCACTTGGAATATCTGTTGTAAACGTTAACCTCTCTTCTTTAATATTGCGTTTAACAACCTCTTCTAAACCAGGCTCATATATCGGAATGATACCTTCATTTAACCTTTGAATTTTACCTTCATCAATATCACAGCAAGTGACCTGATTCCCAATTTCGGCAAAACATGTTCCTGATACTAATCCAACATATCCTGTTCCCATTACAGCTATTCTCTTCATCGTTAAACTCCTATCTTATTCATACTTACTAGCTTTTCATATGCCTCTTTTATATATTGTGCAACATCATCAGACAGATCATCACGTTGTAGGGCAAAATCCATAGTGGCTTTAATAAAACCTAATTTATCACCAACATCATACCTTTTCCCATCAAAGTTATACCCTAAAACCGCTTGACTTTCATTCAGGACCTTAATGGCATCCGTTAATTGAATTTCGTTTCCTGCTCCTGGAGGTAAATTCTCCAATATATCAAAAATCTCAGGTCTTAGAACGTAACGCCCCATGATAGCATAGTTAGAAGGAGCCTCTTCTATAGATGGCTTTTCTACAAAAGTTTCAGCCTGAATAACATTCTCTTCTATATTTGAGCCTCTTGGCCCAATGACTCCATACTTAGATACATCCTCTGGCGCAACTTCTTGGACACCGATAACTGATGAATGATACCGGTCATATACATCTATTAACTGTTTTAAACATGGTTTATCAGCTTGAACAATATCGTCACCGAGCAATACAGCAAAAGGTTCATTTCCAATAAACTTTCGAGCACACCAAATCGCATGCCCTAAACCATTTGCTTCTTTTTGTCGAATATAGTGTATGTTTGTCATACTTGAAATGGCTTGTACTTCTTCAAGTAATTTGGTTTTATTTTTCTTTTCCAGTGTTTCTTCTAACTCATAAGATTTATCAAAATGGTCTTCAATTGCTCTCTTTCCTCTTCCTGTTACAACGATAATATCCTCTATACCAGAAGCTATAGCTTCCTCTATAATATATTGAATTGTTGGTTTATCGACTATTGGCAACATTTCTTTAGGTTGTGCTTTCGTTGCTGGAAGAAATCTAGTTCCTAAACCTGCAGCAGGGATAATAGCTTTTTTCACTTGCATTTTTTTACTTCCTTTCTGTTAAGAAGTTAATAACCCTAACACAATTGACAATCTTGATTATAATACTTGTCGAGAATAATATCTATCCCCCATTTTATCAATAATATATTGTCAAAACAAACCGATATTTTAGTCATTATGGTGAAATCTCACAAAGAAAAAGCCTAAGTTCAATATATTGAACTTAGGCACTAACTTTTTCAGACAAATTTACATTAGCGATAAACTGGAATATCAAAATGCAATACTGGGTTATCTAACTGATTGTAAAGGTTTTTAATTGTGCTAATTTGTTTGGTTGCCCATTCCATATCAGTTGCATATTGTGGCCAACCAGGACTTGCAGGATTCCAACGCATTTTGTATAACGTATTTTGGTTAAACCTATTATGAATATAACTTTGACCAATAAATCTTGCTCCTCCGATAATAGCTGCATCAGGTGTAAACCACCCTTGGTTATAAGCATAAAATGCTCCTGCCCGATGTGCATCACCATCAACTGCACCAATACCATACATATTGTGAGTAGTTCTGATGTTTGTTAAACGACTTCTATTAGAAGAAGTAACCAATTCAAGGTTACCACTCGAGTTTCTACCAACCTCAACTCCAGTTGCAAGTTGTTCTCGTCCATGACCGGTTTCTAATAAAGCATGAGCAATAAGATATATTTCATTTACTGAATGATCTCTTGCAGCATTAATAAAGGCTTGACCTCTCCCATGTAAAACACCTTTATTGTTTAAAACCTTATTTAATTCACTTGCAGGAACTCCAACACTTGTAGATAAGTTCAGGTGTTGAAATTTATCATTACGATTCGGGTCAAGGAAAGGAATAACATCGGACTCTTTTGCATTTCTCCATGTACGGAAGTTAATCTCATACCATACATTACTTCCACTAACCGTTGCTCCTGTAACTTGTCTATTCACGGAAACTGTTGAATTAGCAGAAAGTGTTCCAAAGTTGTGACTGTTTGTATTTGCTGATTCTCTAACATTACCAGAACTTCTCATAACAGCAGCTGTAGATGTAGATACTAAAGAACTATGAACATATAGTGTCTGATTATCATATCTAATCTCAAACCAAACCGTGCTTCCACTTACACTATTCCCTGTAACTTGTCTTTGGATAACAACAACTGTCCCTCTTGGTACAGACGTAGCAATTGTCGAACTAGTTGTACTATCAGGAGCTGTCCGCAGATTTGTAGTAGTTCCTGTAGTTGTAGAGCGCTCTGTAATATTAACTAACGAGCTATGAACAAACCCTGGTGCTAAGCGGTATTTATCCGTCTGAGGTGGAGGGTTTAATCCCATTTGAATTTCTAGTGCACGATTAAATGTTGTACTAGCTTGGGTATAAGTGATTATTGTTCGGTCTAGTGTTTTACCTGCTTCGGCCAACAATAATTTACTTCTAGCTTCGTCTTTTATATTATTGCTTACTCCCTTGGTTTCAATAATAAAGACATATCTTCCGATTGCAACATCAAAATTTCCACTTTGATGTTGGTCACTTGCCCACTTTAGCAACGATTGCGCACTAGCATTCATACCTTCAATAAAACGATTGTCACTCGGATAAAAATGATGACCCTCTGCAAATAATGATAACCTTGCAGAAGAAGTCGATTGACTGTTTGCTAAATTAAGAATAACAAGGGCAGTTCTTTTTCCAATTTTAGCGTCAGTTAATCTGCTTTGTACATCATTCCTAAGGTTACGATTTAGTACCGGAGCGCTTAAGATGAATTCATATCTTCCGATCGCTGTTTCAAAATTACCAGCGTCATGTTGTGAACTTGCCCATTTAAATAAAGAGTCTGCACTGTTATTAATACCATCTTCAAAGCGTTTATCATTTGGATATAAGCCATATCCTTCAATAAACATCGTTAATCTCTCAGAAGATGTTGGTTGGCTATTAGCTAAATCAACTAATTGTTTAGCTGTTTGAACTTTATTGCCTTCCAATGCAAACTGTAGCTTTACCTCTGTTTCGTTTCTTAGAGTGCTATGAAGTGCAGGTGCAGATAAAATAAATTCATACCGACCAATCGCCACTTCAAATCGCTCAAGTTGATGCTGTGAAGATGCCCAGTTTAGTAATGAGCGCGCACTGTCGTTTATCCCATTAGCAAACCGTTTATCATTTGGATACAAGCGATGTCCTTCTATAAATAGGGTTAACCTCTCGGTAGAAGTAGCTTGGTTTCTAGCGATTAGTAATAATCCATCAGGAGAATTTTTAGCCTGATTTGCAGAAGCTAACTTAACTTCAGTCTCTTGACGAATATTTCGGTTTAAAATTGGCGAAGATAAAATATATTCGTAGCGACCGATTGCTACATCAAAGCGACCTGCGTTTTGTTGAGATGTTGCCCAATTTAATAAAGACCTTGCAGTAGAGTTGATACCATCTTCAAAACGTTTATCTCCTGGATATAAGCTATATCCATCCATGAATAGGCCCAACCTTCCAGAGGAAGTTGTCTCTCTACTCGCTTGGTCTAAAAGTCGACTAATTGATGGGATTAACTTCGCTTCTTGGGCATATTTAAGCTTAACTTCAGATTCCCACTTAATATGATTATCCAAAACGGGAGAAGATAAGATAAACTCATAGCGACCAATTGCCACTTCAAAACGAGAATTCTGATGTTGAGAACTTGACCAATTTAACAATGACCTAGCACTGCTATTTATTCCCGTAACAAACCTTCTATCAGATGGAAATAGGTGATATCCTTCAATATATGCTTCCAATCTTTCTGATGAAGTTGGTTTTGATGCAGCTTCTTGAAGAATCAGGTCAGCATTCTGACTTTCACCGTTCACTGGTTTTGAATCTCCGGTAGTTATCTCTAACTTAGCTTCAGCAAGCCTTCGCTCAGTCGTAAGACGTATATTTCCCGCTAGAGTAGGAGAAGACAATATAAATTCATACCGACCAATTGCTATGTCAAAACGCCCATTGTCATGCTGGTCGCTTGCCCATCTTAATAAAGAATGTGCACTAGAGTTAATACCTTCTTCGAATCTTTTATCAGTAGGATATAAGAAAAAACCATCTATGAACAATGATAACCTTGCTGACGATGATGATTGACTATTTGCTTCATTAACCAATCTAGAAGCTGAAGGTATTGTCCTTTCATCTTCGGCAAACTTAAGCTTCACTTCAGTTTCTTTTCTAATGGCTTCATCTAATTCAGAAGGAGACGTTAATATAAATTCATACCGACCAATAGCAACATCAAAATGACCATTTTGATGTTGGCTTGTCGCCCATCTTAATAACGAATTTGCACTTGAATTCATACCTGAAATAAATCTGTTGTCAGAAGGATAAAGTTGAAACCCTTGAATATAAGCTTCTAATCGTTCTGTAGAAGTATTCTTAGAAGAGGCAAATTCTAACCACTCACCAGCAGTTTGCGGTTCAACACTTAATTCTTCTACATCGAAACTTTCAACTTCAAACATTTCTGCATTAACATCTTCATCAGGTTCTTCTACACTTACTTCAGCACTCGATTCATGTTCCACCGGCACTTCATCTTGCTCAAGCTCCAATACCTCTTCTAATTCGTAATTATCTACGTCTAAGGTCTCGGGTGGAACGGCATAAATCAAATGGGGATATGACAAAGTAGAAAACGCCATCGTCAAAACTATTAACTTTTTCATAAGACTAAACTATCAATCCCTCCTCTTAAAATAGTAACCTTTCATCATTTATAATAGATGATATAGTAGCTTATGTAAATGGTGAATTCTACATTAAACGCCAATTTTCTTGTTTTCATTTAGTTTTCTACGCAAAAAAACCACTTCTAGATAACTTTATCAAGCTACTAGAAATAGTTTCTCGGATTACCTATTATTTCTATTTTGATATGCTTCTACGGCAACAAGTAAACCAACTGTATCATTTTGTCGCCAAACACGGTCCCAGTTTGATACAGGTACTGGTCTTGGTCCTACAAATGGAGAAATTTCAGGTGTAATACCCGGTTTTTTGTGAAATAATACAAACCAATCTGAAAATCCACCACCACTTGTACTACGTGTAAGATCTATGATTGGGTACCCTGTTTTTCTAGATACCAATAATGCCACATGACCTGGTTGTCTTGAGTAAATAACCTCACCAGAAGAATGATAAGATACTGCTGTTTTAAAGTCTCTACTTAATACAAAATTATATACAGCAATTACCTCAGGTTCGCTTAGAGGCTTGGGTCCTTTATAATGACTTGGACTTGGTCTCCCTGGGTTGTCCGTAATCGTATTCCATAAAGCCGGAAACTGTCGGTTAAGATCTACCCCTCTTGCATTAGCTTTCCAACCTGAAAAATTACGGCTTCCTCCATTTATTCTTATTGCTTCTTGAGCTAGTTTGGAACTTAATGCTTGAGGTCCTTGTTGAACTAATGTTACCCCATCTGGATTCCACATCGGTACAAACCAAATACTTGTCTGGTCGAGTACTTTTCTTACATCATAACCATTAAATGAATTTGCGGTACTATAAGCAAATGCATATTCATCCATCATTTTCATGACTACATTTGTTGTCATATGCTCCCGAGCATGATTGGAAGCATTAAAGAACACTTCAGTTTCACCATGGCCTAATTTTACAGCATAGATATTTCTATTATCTAGAGACTTACCGATTACCCGGGTTTCTACTAAATAAGGATACATTGCTTGTAAACTTTGAATATCTTTTCTCATCTGTTCATAGCTATAGTTTTGAACTTTTGCATTGACAACTTTTTTTGCATTATCTGTTCTAATTCCATTTTTAGCTTGCTGTAACCTATGATTAGCTAAACTCTGTACACCCCGTGGCACTCCTTGAGTTTGAGCAATAAATAGGTACCTATCAACGGCTCTATCAAACTCCCCTAATCGCTGGCGAGATTCAGTCCATTTTAACAAACTGCGTGCACTATCAGCAATCCCTTCGAGAAAGCTCTCATCACCTGGATATAATAGATAACCATCTCCATATAACTCTAATCTAGCTGATGATGTTGTTTCATTACTTGCTCTTTGTAGTAATTGAGAGGCTGTTGGAATTTTCTTACCTTCTTCTGCGTAACTAAGCTTAATTCGTGTTTCCCTCTCAATTTCTTTACGTAAACGAGGAGATTGTAGTATTACTTGATACCTACCAATTGCTGTATCATAACGCTCTAAATTATGCTGTTGGCTTGCCCATCTTAATAGAGAGCTTGCACTTGAGTTAATCCCTTCTATAAAACGACGATCTGAAGGATACAAAGTATAGGCTTCGACGTATAGTAATAATCTACCCGAAGATGTTACTTCATTTGCAGCTAAAGTATTAAATTGATTAGCAGTCGGAATCCTTTTGCCTGAACCAGCATATTTTAATCTGATTTCAACTTCTTCTTTTACTTCCTTTTCTAATACAGGGGATGATAGAATGAACTCATAACGCCCGATTGCCACATCATAACGACCATCTGCATGTTGTCTAACTGTCCAGTTAAGCAACGACCGAATATTCGTAAGTATTCCTTGTTCGAATCTTTTATCATCTGGGTACATATGGTAGCCTTCAATTAATAATTCCAATCTTGCAGATGAAGCAGATTGACTCATAGCAATATCATATAATAAATCTGGCGGGTACTTTTCTTTTTTTGCATAGTTTAAATTCCGCTCTGTTTCCTGTCTAAGACTTCTCCATACTGATGGCGCCGCCAATATAAACTCATAACGACCAATTGCTACCTCAAAACGACCATCAATATGTTGTTGACTAGCCCAATTTAACAAAGACCGAACATTTGAGTTAATTCCATTAACAAACCGACTATCATTCGAGTACAGTAGGTGACCTTCGATATACATGGCTAACCTAGCTGAAGAGGTTGTTTCATTCCTAGCCATTGTATTTAATTGGTTTGCTGTAGGGATAAGTTTGTTTTCAAGTGCATATTTTAATCTTGTATCAACTTCTATTCTTATTCCTTCTTCTAATACGGGTGATGAGAGAATATATTCATATCTACCTACAGCTACTTCAAATTTACTATCACCATGTTGTCTTATCGTCCAGTTTAATAATGAACGGACATTCGTATGAATTCCTTGTTCAAATCGTTTATCTTGTGGAAACATTTGATAACCTTCAAATAATAATTCCAATCTTGCTGAAGATGTAGACTGGCTCATAGCTGCTTCATACAAGAGTTCAGGTGGATATTTGCCTTCTTCTGCATATCTTAATCTATTAATTGTTTCTTCTCTTATGTTTGTCACAACTGAAGGAGCTTCTAATATAAACTCATAACGTCCGATTGCTACATCAAATCGTCCATTCACATGTTGTTGACTTGCCCAATTCAAAAGTGAGCGTGCATTCGAATTAATCCCATTTACGAAACGATTGTCAGTCGGATAAATAATATGGCCTTCAATATAAAAAGATAATCTAGCTGAAGATGTACCTTCATTACGTGCTAATATATTCATCCGATCAGCTGTAGGCACTTGTTTCAATTGCTTAGCAAATTTCAGCCTAACTTCAGTTTCTAATCGCAAATGGTCTTCTAACTGTGGGGCCTCTAAAATATATTCATACCGACCAATTGCTGTATCAAATCGACCATCTTGGTGCTGTTGTCTGGCCCATCTTAATAAAGATATGACACTATCATTAATTCCTATGACAAACCGATTATCAGAAGGAAAAAGTTGATAACCTTTTATATACTCTCGTATTCTATCAGAGGATGAATGCTGAGATGCAGCAAATGCCAAAAGCTCTTCCGCTGTTGGTGCTTCCAAAATCTCAACATTTTTACTTTCCAATAGGTCAACCTCTTCTGCTTTTATGTCAGCTACTGGTTCTATATCAACTTCTACCTCGTCACTACTAACACCATTACTTGTAGAAGACTCAATTATTGCTTCTGATTCTATTAAACCTTCCGCAAGTACTACGTTAGGACCTATAAAAAGTTGTAGAGCTAACAATATTATCACTATTTTTTTCATAGTTTCCCCCTTTCTCTATCTCAAAATATTATACTCCTTAAAAACGTAAAATAATAGAATTGATATTTTGAAAAAAATTATGATTTAGTATGAGTACTAAAGTAGTTTAATTAAAAAAGGAGACCTAAAATTAATAATTAAGTCTCAACCATAAAAAAAAGCCACCTCCAGCTACTCTTAGTACTGTAAGATGGTCTTATTTGGCTAGTTATTGTTCCTCTTATTTCTTAACCACTTTTCTTTTGACAAAACTTAACACTTTCCTTAATCCAGAAGTATATCTCCATATCCTGCTTTGTTCAATCTTGATAAATTTATTTTTATATCGATTTCTCTCTTGTTTTACCTCGGCATACTTCTCTTTTAAGTCTTTATAAAGTTGTTGTAGTTTAACGACTTCTTTTTCTGTATCCTTTAGTTGCATTGATGCTTCTTTATATTTGTCTTTTTCATTCAGATAATCTTTTTTAACACTCAATAATTCATTTTCGACTCGAAGTAATTCTTTATTTTTTTCTTCTGTAATGACATCAACACCTTGGTAGTAAAATTTAGTATCAAGTACGTTTCTCATATTGTCATGAAGGTCACTACGCAATTGATTACATTCATTCTCAATTACCCTTATTTTCTCTGATAATTGTTGTATTAATACATCTTTTTCAGTCAAGTCACTATTTTGAGCATTATTTTCTATTGATTTTATAGCCTCTAGACTAGTTGCTCTATCATTATCCTCTAACAACTTTACTTTGTTTTCTAAGAGGATATTCTCATTTCTTAATCTTGTAATACTTTGTTTACTTAGGGCTAATTGTGATAATGCATAGCTTCTTTCCTGTAATTCATTTGCTTTGATGGTGTCAGTAAACCAATCAAACGCATTATTAAAGCTTCTGCCCTCTTCAGATGAATAATCTGCTAAATTAATTTCACCATGTTTATTAGCAGTGCTTAAACCCGCTAATGCAATTAACGTAAAAGCCACATAATCATAAGGCTTTGCTCTTTTAATTTCATGATATAGATTTCCAGCCTTACCTATTTGATTATCAATTCTAGGGAGTACGACTTCACGAACTATCTTCTCAGCTAATTCATTTTCACCAGTAAAACGAGCATAAACAATTTGTTGTAGGTCTGTCCAAAAACCAATATTATTGGTAGCTTTTCTAGCTTTCTTTCCTTGCTCACTTGTTTCTATCCAATGTAATAATTTATGAAACCAGGCCACACATTGTTGATACTCATTTAATTCTATTTCTTTCATAAATGACAGCAATTGTAAGGCTTCACATATGTAAATAAGTCTCCGGGATTCGATTAGCCCTTGATATCTTGGTTTGTCATTTCCAGGTATCATTTGTCCAAATTGAAAGTGAGGTGTTTGAGCAGTGGTCGGTTCAATAATCCAAGTTCGAATTAAACTAGTTGCTTTTTGAGCGTATTTTTTCTCTCCTGTAACAAATGCTGTAAAAGCTAATAAAAATGCAGCCTCACTAAATAATTCTAATCGACTTAAATCACTATCATTTGAATAGCATTCTGGATTAACCTCACCGTCTTTTCTTACATAAGGCAACCCAGTTGGAGTTTCTAGATTTGGCCACCAATATTTAGCAAACGAACAATAATCGTTTGTACCTACCTGCTCCATCCTATTTATTTTTTGTATAACACTAGGATTTTCGATTTCCAAAAATTGTTCTGCTTGATCCCGTAATCCTTCTACACTCCATAAAATGGTCGACTCTTCTCTTCGGACTAACTCTTTAATTACTAAGAGATGTTCACCCTTTAGAAAAAAAGTGTTCGGAATACTTTCATTCTCATCTACCACTATGTCTTCTGGTATCCATAACTTACCCAATGGAAATCCTAACAAAATATCTACAGATAGTACGTTTTCAAGTTTAAGCAAAGCGACATGTCACCTCCCTTTTTTTTCTTGTACAACCACTTAATTACTCAATATATTCGTTTACCCTTGAATTATGCTTTGTATATCCAAAGTGTTTTTCTACATAATTATGAGCTCTATTCACTTGTTCTTCATAGATGTTATCATCATTCATTAGGTTATCTATGATTCCTCTTACCTCGTTTGGTTCAGCATAAATGGCTGCTTCTCCAAATAACTCTTGATAATGTGGAGGAATAATAACTGGTACACCCACCGCCATAGCTTCAATGATTACTCGACCAAATGCTTCAACCAAGTCAGGATGTGTATAGTAAACAAATACATCTAAACCTGCTAAAAATTCCTTAGGGTCCATTTCTCCAAATTCTAACACGTTCCAATTCGAAGGAAGGCCACCCATTACATCAATAGGGGCTTCTGCACCACCCAGTACATGAATTTCGTAATCGCCTTTATCAGGGTAAATTGAAATCAATTGATTTTTGTCAGCAGGCCATTTTGCATGGTCACCCCGTGAATGTCTTCCTATTCTTACACGACTTCCACGATTTGGTCGTGTGGACCGTTTCCATTCCTCGACATCTATAATGTTTGACCAATCGTGATCTGCCAATTCAATATACTTCAATTCATCGGAGTGGTGGTCATGAAGTGCTCCCCTAACTAATGGTCCAATTGGATACCACGTCGCTTGTTTTCCGAAATATGTTACTAAATTTTGATTTGTATTCTTTAAATCGTAGACAAATTTAGGGTCTGTACCATACTCTCTCATCGGAGTTTGATTTATAATGACACATATATTTTTGGCATCAACATCAGGTAAATACTTTTGCCAGTTTTGCAATATTGGTGGATGGCGTAAAATAAGCAAATCACAAGATACCTTCTCACCGTAAACTAAAAGCTGTACTTGTTCACCATCAACTAAATCTCGTATTTTTGGATTAATCTCTTTTCTATTGCTATCATACCGATACATTTGAATTAAACCTGTGCGAATTCCCATTCGTTTTTGTGATTTAATTTCTTCCATATTTGATGTTGTTGTTCCACCTGGTAATCTAAAATCTGAAGCTAAAATCACATCAAAATGTCTTCGCTTGTTTTCCGTTTTTTCCCGAACAGGCCACATCGGCTCTGGAACTGGGAAAGGTCTACCTTGCTGTGGAAATGGAAACTTCAAATTAGTTTCACGACTATGATAAGCTTGTAATGCCTCAAGATACTCTTTTCTAGCCCCTACATTATGTCCTGGAAACCCAAAGTAACTATTCGACGTTAAAGAAGAATCTGATTTTCTCTGGAATGAGAGTGGACCTGTCTTTAAATCAACAACTGCCTCTTTTCCAAACACTTTCTTAATTCGTCTAATATATTCGGAATCAGCTGCAAAGCGAACACAATCCCAAAACCCGATACTATCCATTACCGGAACACGACGAAACATAAAAGAAGACACATTTTTAAATATATAATATCCAGGCTCCATTCTTCGTGAAAATTTCAAGTCACTTGTAGCTCTAGCTTGTTGCGATGTATTTCCAATTAAAGCTGGATTATTAATTAAATGGGTCACTTGCTTCTCGATTTTTTCTGGGTGAGACCAATCATCGGCATCATTTATTGTTACAAATTCACCAGTTGCTTCCCTTAGAGCTAGATTCCTTGCTATATAAGGACCGCCATTTTTCTCTGCTCGTAATAACTTAACTCGCGAGTCTTTGTTTGCATATCCCTCTATTACCGAAACAGTATTATCTGTACTACAATCATCGACGACAAAGATTTCAAGGTTATCCCACGTTTGTGTGAGCATTGCATCAATGGCAGTACCAATTAATTCTTCCGCATTATATGCAGGTATAATAACTGAAACTTTCGGTGTCATTTCATTTACTTTGTTTGAAAACGCGGGAGGAGCAGACAACTGATCATAGGCCGTTTTAGATGAGTTCTCATGTAATGAAACTTGAGATAACCCATTTACTGAAAAGGCTGTATTAATCCAATTTAAACGTTTTTCTACGGTCTCTTCTAAATTAGCTGAAGCTAGAAGTAAGTTTGTATCGTTACCGTATTTTTCAATGGCTTCCTTAACAATCTGCCTTGCCTTTGCAAGTTCCCCTAATCTTTCTAAACATTCTACCTCGATAACAATGACTTGTTTTTGAAAGGTTTCATCGTTCCTACCCTCGGTCGCTACTTTTAAAAATTCTAACGATTTACGCGGACCATCTTGACCCTCTTGGTTTATGTGCCATATGGCTAATTCCCAAGCAGCTAGACTTTTCATATATATATTATCGTTTTGTTCATATAATGTAGTTATGTCAGCTAGTCCTCTATCAGTAAAACCATAATTATAAAGTCTTGTTCTATACCGTTTAATTAACTTTTCAGCACGCTTTTTATTGGTTTGAGTTTTGTTTACGGTATTCATTGTTTTCTTTACTGTTTCCGTCCCTTTTTTCCCAAGAACCGACTTTACGATTTTCTTTACATTTGGTTTTCGATTGCGAAATATATTTGAGTAACGCCAAATTCTACTCTTTTGAATTTCTTTGTACTTCTTTTCAATTCGATTCTTATCCTGTATTGTCTTTTCATAGCTTTCTTTCAACTCTGCGATTTCGACTTCTTGCTCTTTTATTTTTTCCTTAAGAACGTCTGTTGAAAATTCATTATTATTTTCCATACATGATTACCCCTCTAAAAATTAGGCTTTACATCTAACTAAAATACCCTACTCTTTTCCTTGTAACAGTTTGATTCTAGAAGCATGCTTAGAATAGCCAAAATTTCTGTCTACATATGCCAACGCTTTATTGACTTGATTTTGATAATAATCATCGTCATTCATTAATTTATTGATTTCCATTGGCACATCTTTAGGTTCAGCGTATATTGCTGCTTCACCAAATAACTTTTTGTAGTGATGTGGAATAATTACAGGGACACCAACTGCCATTGCTTCAATAATTACTCGACCAAACGCTTCAACCAAATCGGGATGAGTATAATAAACAAAAACATCTAGCGTTGCCAAAAAATCTTTCGGATGTACTGCTCCAAATTCTAGCACATGCCAATTTGTCGGTATTCGACCTAAAACATTTTCTGGAGCACTCGCTCCACCAAGGATATGAATTTCATATTCATTAGATTCTGGATACAATGTTAAAATTTCATCAGCATCTATTGGCCACTTAACAAGTTCACCTCTTGAATGGCGCCCTATTTTAATTGTTTTACCTCTAGGTAGTCGTGATTCTCTCTTCCATTCCTCGACGTCAATAATATTAGACCAGTCTTCGTCTGAAAGATTAATGGCACTAAGTTCTTCAGCGTGTTGGTTAATCAAGGTTTCTCTTACCAACGGCCCAATCGGATACCACGTACCTGTTTTGCCAAAATGTTTTATTAAATTTTGTTCACAGTCTCTGATATCATAACGGCGTACGCCTTCTGGACCATAATCACTCATTGGAGTTTGGTTGATGATGACACATATATTTTTTGCTTCAACATCTGGGACATATCTTTGCCACTCTTGCAGGATCGGTGGATATCTCAGAATTAATACATCACACGATACTTTTTCTCCGTAAACAATCATTTGAACTTGTTCACCATCGATAAGCTGTCGTACCTTTGGATTGATTTTCTTTAAAGGATTAAAATCATATCGGAACATTTGCACAATACCCGTTCGTAAACCTTGCCGTTTTTGAGCTTTAATTTCTTCCGCGTTAGATAAAGTAGAACCACCTTCAAATCTAAAGTCAGATACAATAATTACATCAAAATGTCGCCGTCCATTTTGTTTTTCCTCGCGTTTAGGCCACATCGGTTCTGGGACAGGAAATGGTCTACTTTCTTGCGGATAATCAACCCTTACATTCTCAGCTGTTTTAAAGAAGTAAAACAAACTTTCTAAATGCTCTCTTCTAGCACCCATAAAATAGCCTGGGAAGCCAAAATAATTATTTGCAGTTAACGAAGTATCCGATTTCCTTTGGAAGGATAATGGTCCTGTCTTTAAATCGATAATTGTATCTTTTCCGAACACTTTTTTTATTCTTCTTATATATTCTGAATCAGCAGCAAAGCGAACACAATCCCAATAGCCGACGCTCTCCATAATTGGCTCTCGACGGAACATAAAGGAGGACACATTTTTAAAAATGTAATAACCCGGCTCTGATCTTCTTGAAAATTTTAAATCACTCGTTGCTCTTGCTTGCTGAGATGTATTTCCTAAATAAGCTGGATTATCCATCAAATGTCGGACTTGTTTTTCAATTTTTTCTGGATGAGACCAATCGTCGGCATCATTTATTGTTACAAATTCACCCGTAGCTTGTTTTAGAGCAATGTTTCTTGCTACATACGGACCACTGTTTGTATGAACTTGCAATAACTTTACTCTGTTATCTCTTTTTTCATATTCCTCAATTACTGAAACTGTGTTATCAGTACTGCAATCATCTACTACAAAGATTTCGAGGTTCTCCCATGTCTGAGACAACATTGCGTCAATTGCTGTTCCGATTAATTCTTCCGCATTATATGCAGGAAGAATTACCGTTACTTTGGGGAGGTGGTCCTTAGATCCCGATGGTGATACGGGAGGTAATGAAAGCTGGTCATAAGCTGTTTTTGTTTGGTCACCACTCAAAGTAATACTTGAAATTTCATTTACTTCTAAAGCTTTATTAATCCAAGCAAGTCTTCCTTCTAAAGTTTCTTCTAAATTAGCAGATGCTAATAATAAATTCGTTTCCTTATCCCCATATTTTTCAAAGGCTTCTTGTACGACTTGTTTAGCTAGAGAAGCTTGTCCTAGTCTTTCCAAGCATTCTGCTTCAATTACTATAGCCTTTTTTAGCAGGTCCTCTTCATTTCTGCCTTCTAGAGCTTTTGGTAAATACTCTAAGCATTGTTGAGCCCCTTCTTTTCCTTCTTGATTTACATACCAAATGGCTAATTCCCAAGCGGCAAGGCTCTTTAAGTATGGGTCATCGCTTTTTTCATATAATTCTTTCAGGTCTATTAATCCCCGTTCTACAAATCCAAGACTATATAATCGCTGTTTATATCGATTTATCAATTGATGAAAACCCTTTTTCTTCTTCTTTTCCTTACTCACAAATTCTAATTTGTTTTTAATAGTAGAACCCTTCCGTTTAAAAAGCTTAAGAAAGCTTTTAATAAAACTTTTGATAAAGTTAAGTAATAAACGTAGAGGATTCGTATAACGCCAGATTTTACTTTTTTGAATTGTATTATACTTATGTTGAGCTCTTTCTTTTGCATCCAGAGCTTCTTTATATTTTTGTTTCAAACTCTTTATTTCTTCTTCTTGCTCTTTATATTTTCTTTGTAATACATCAGAACCTTCTATTTCCTGGTCTCTACTCATCATTCTTCACCCCGTAAAAGTGATATTTTCTTAAATAACTACTAATTAAAATTCATTTACCATTTTAATCGTTTAAAAACTTATTAATCCTTACTTCATGCATACGATACCCAAAGTTTTCGTTTACGTATTGTAATGCGTTCTCTACTTTCGAATGATAATAGCTTTCATCACTAATTAACTTTTCTATTTCTTTTTTTACATCCTGAGGTTCAGCATAAACTGCTGCCTCCCCAAATAAATCTTTATAAACCGGCGGGATGATTACAGGGACACCCACTGCCATTGCCTCAATTATGACTCGACCAAAGGATTCTATCCAATCAGGATGAGTATAATAAACGAAAATATCTAATGTAGCCAAGAAATCCCGTGGGTGCATAGCACCAAATTCGAAAACATTCCAATTGGATGGAATTCGTCCTAATACCTGTTCTGGCGCTGCTGCCCCACCTAAAATATGAACCTCATACTCTTCTGAATCAGGATAGATCATAAGTAATTCTTCCGGGTCAATTGGCCACTTCACCATTTCACCCCTAGAATGTCTACCTATTCTTATTTTTTTACTACTAGGTGGTCTTTCCTGTCTTCTCCACTCATCCACGTTAATGATATTTACCCAATTCTCTGTAGATAAATGTATTGATGGAAGTTCCTCTGAATGATGAGTAACAAGTGTTTCTCTTATCAAAGGTCCTATTGGATACCACGTTCCTGATTTGACGAAATACTCCTGTAAACGTTGTTCACACACACTTATGTCATAACGCCGAACTCCATCTGGACCATAATCGCTCATTGGTGTTTGATTCATAATGACACAGATATTTTTTGCTTCCACATCTGGGGTGAACTTTTGCCAATCTTGTAGTACAGGAGGGTATCTAAGAATTAGTAAGTCACAAGATACTTTTTCTCCGTAGACTATTAGTTGAATATCATCACCATTTAATAACTCTCGTACTTTCGAATTAATTAACTTTGAGGGATTATAATCATAGCGGTACATTTGAAAAAGTCCAGTTCGTAATCCTTTTTGTTTCTGTGCCTTTATTTCTTCTACACTAGATAACGTAGAACCACCATCAAACCTAAAATCCGATACGATGATTACATCAAAGTGTCTACGTCCGTTTAGCTTTTCTTCACGATTAGTCCACATCGGTTCAGGGACTTCAAAAGGCCTACGTTTTTGAGGGAAGTCAAAACGAAGGTTTGGTGCAATAGAATAGTAGTAATTATGTGCCTCTCTATATTCTTTTCTTACGCCCATTAAATATCCTGGAAAACCAAAGATTGAATTTCCTGTTAATGAATCCTCTGACTGCCTTTGAAAAGATAATGGACCCGTTTCTAATTCAGCTAATGCTCTTTCGCCAAACACCTTTTTAAAGCGCATAATGAACTCAGAATCTCCTGCAAATCTTACACTGTCCCAAAATCCCAACTTTTCCATTACTGGTTCTCTTCTAAACATAAACGAAGACATATTACTAAATAGATATAAACCCGGTTTTCCACGTCGATGGAATTTCAGTTCGGAACTTGCCCGTGCTTGCTGTGAAGTATTTGCAATGATTTTATTGTTTTTAAGTAAATGTAACACTTGTTTTTCAATTTTTTCTGGGTGAGACCAATCATCCGCATCGTTAATTGTAATAAAATCTCCTGTCGCTTTTAACAATGCATAATTTCGAGCAACGTATGGTCCCCCATTTTTAGTGAGTTTAATTAACGAAACTCGGTTATCCTCTTTAACAAAATCCTCAACAATAGCAATGGTGTTATCTGTACTACAATCATCTACAACTATTATCTCGAGATTACCCCATGTTTGATTCAATAGGGAACGTATTGATGTATGAATAACAGTTTCAGCATTGTATACCGGAATAATAATTGTTACTTTGACTTTATCCATACTAGTAGTATTGCCTATAGAAAAAAGACGGTCATAAGCTAACACGTCGTCTTGTTTTTGCATTGATATCGGACTTAAATTCCTATAGATAAAAGCCTTGTTTATCCAATGTACTCTATCTTCTTCTGTTGCTTCAAGATTTGCGTACGCTAAATACAAATCGGGGTGTTGTTGATTTTCAAGAGTTTGCGAAATTACTTTCTTTGCTTCTTTTACATCACCAATTAGGTCGTAACACTCTGCCAGTAAAATCGAACTTTCACGATAGCGAGCTTTGTCAATTCCTAATTTTCTTAAGTCCTGTAAGAACTTAATACACTTATTAGCATCTTCAACCGTTTGTCGATTAGCATGCCATACGGCAAGTTCCCAAGACGCTATTTTTTTCATAGCATGATCTTCTGTATCAATAAGCATATGTTTAAGCTCTTCGTAGGCTCTTTTTTCAAACCCAAGGTTGTAGAGGCGATACTTCACCTTTTTAATTTGACGGAGATATGTTTGAACCTTACCACTTTTAAAGATATTTTTTATAAAAGCCTTTTGATTATCCGTTAATATATTCTTAACGTAGTGCTTTTGCTTTGAAGTCAACAATGTATCAAAAAGCCATTGTATGAAATTAGAAACCATTCGAACTGTCTTTTTTAGCATAATGTTTACAACACCTAACATTATTTTTAGTTTTTATTTTTTTTCCTCTTAACTTCTTCTCTATATAATTGAACGGCTTCTTTAGAGTTCCCATCAAACCTAACTTTGCCCCGTTCCATCCAAATTGCTCTCGTACAAACCTTCTCTACAAATCCCATACTATGAGAAACGATAATTACTGCTTTTGCCTGTTCCATCATTTCCTGAATTTTTTCACTTGCCTTTTGCTTAAAAGCCATATCGCCAGTTGATAATGCTTCGTCTATAATAAAAATATCTGGCTTTAACGTTGCAGCAATACTAAAGCCTAATCTAGCCTTCATTCCGCTTGAATATTCTTTTACTGGTTTATTTATAAAATCCCCCAACTCAGAAAATTCTACAATATTAGCGTAATTATTGTTTACGTCTTTTTTCGGAATCCCCAGTAGCATTCCATTTAAATAAATATTGTCAGCACCTGTTAATTGTGCATTAAAACCAGTGCCATACCCTAACAACGCGGTCGTTTCTCCATTAATTACTATATTCCCTTGGTCCGGTGTTAGGATTCTCGTAAATAATTTACATAGTGTGCTCTTACCAGCACCGTTATGCCCGATTATCCCTACTACTTCACCTTCATTAATCGTAAAAGAAACATCATTTAGAGCATTAAATTTCTCGTTTTTCATTTCATAGGTGACACTAATTTGATTTAGCTTAATGGCTGTAGTATCTCTTACTTCAGATTCAGTTTGAGCTAATTCAAGACGCTTTGGTTTCGGTTTCGGACTCTTAACTGGGATAGATTCTAGATATCGTTCTATTACATCTTTTGGATTTCCAATTTCTCTTATAACACCTTTATCCAACCAGATAAGACGATCACAGTTTTTCTTAGCATATTTAAGACTATGTGTTACAATTAAAACCATTTTTGCTTTTGTTACTAACTGTTTTATTTTGTCTGCTGCCTTCTGACTAAACTCAGCATCTCCCGTATTCAAGGCTTCGTCCAGAATTAAAATTTCAGGTTCTAGGTAAGCCGCAACACTAAAACCAAGACGAGCTTTCATTCCACTCGAATAATACTTCATTGGTCGGTCGATAAACTCTCCAATACCAGAAAATTTACAAATCTCTCCAATATACTCATCAATTTTATTTTTCTCAATACCAAGCATCATTCCATTTAAATAGACGTTTTCTCGTCCTGATAACTCCTTGTTAAATCCCATTCCTAAGGAAAAGAGTGCTGACACCTTGCCATTGACTGTTAATTGTCCTTCATCTGGTTGTAGGATTCCTGATATCAATTTACACAGGGTCGTTTTCCCAGAACCATTTGAACCAATAATTCCAAGAACTTCACCTTTATATCCTTTAAAATTAACATTTCGTAATGGCCAAAAAGCTTCCTTTTCCTTTGAAGCACTTTCCTTTTTGTTTCGCAAGTAATTAAAGACGTGTGATTTATAGTCGTCCTTACGACCAGATAGATAAGAAACACCTAGATTATTTGCTTCTATAATAACTTCCCTTGAATCAGAGGAAATATTGATTTTTTTCTCTTTGATTGACATAATAAAAACCTCTTTTATAGTGCTTTAATAATTTTATGTTCATTACGGTTATAATAATATAGCAAACCAACAATAGATATAATTGATACAATCCCTATGATAACAATCCCCGTAAACTCAGGGACTCGCTGATACATGATGACATCCCGATAAGCATTTAATATCAAAGCAACGGGATTAACTTGAACAACCCAAGAAAATTCAGGTGGAAGCTCTCTTCCTTCCCATATTATAGGGGAAGCATAGAAAAACAACCTCAGAATATGGGTCAATATATTATCGATATCACGTACAAATACACAAATATAAGAAACAAACAAACTTATTGCTATTAAAAACACTAATTGAATAAGTATAATAAGAGGTAAAAATACGATTTGCCAGCCTGGTACGACACCAAAAATCACTAAAAATATGGCTATAACAATTAACCCAAATGAAAAATTAAAAACTTGAGTAGATGAAACAGCTAATGGAAAAATGGATTTAGGTAAATAAACCTGATTAATAATCGATGAATATTTTGTAATGGCCTTTGCAGATGTATTTACAGTCGTAATCATCCAGCGCCAAACAACTAGTCCAATGACAAGAAACACAGCATAATTCTCTCCGCCACGCCCCAATATAATAGCCACTAAAAAGTAATAAACAACTACATTTAACAGTGGGTCCAAAAGCCACCAAAAATATCCCAGATAACTATTGCGATGTTCAGCCTTCAACCCTGATTTTACAAGATAAACTAAGAGGTCCTTCCTCTTTATAAGTTCAGATAAATAATTTTTAAACAACGTTCGTTACACCGCCTAACCTATATCTCTTATATAAATAAAAAACCTTAATAAATCAACAGTACTATTATTACACAAATTCAAGTTATGTCTAGGGTAGATTACACTCTATATTTTCTTAATTTATAGAACATATAATGTATAAAATACCAAGAGCTTTGCACTAAACCTAACTTCTCAATATCGCGATACACACTCCAATTTTGTTTGGCCATTTTGATTTTATTACTTGAGATAGAGTGTTGGACAAGTCTGTATTTTGACAAAGTTTCTTGAAGACCGTAAGCATCAATACCTCTCTTACACAATGCTAACCATAAAACATAGTCTTGGCGTGTCCTAATATTGGACATTTGTATTTCACCAACTTTCTCACGGTCAAGCATAACTGTTAAGCAACCAATGACATTTGATTTTAGTAAATCTTTATATGTGACTTTTTTAGGGACTTTTTCAATAAAACCTGTTTCTTTCCCATCTTCGGTCATATTCATATACTGGGTAAAGGAAAATGCTATGTTTTGTTCCTGCATAAAAGCAAGTTGTTTCTCTAACTTTTTTGATAGCCACACATCATCACTATCTAAAAATGCGATATACTTCCCATTAGCTTGTCCAATGGCCACGTTTCTTGCAACGGCTGGCCCTTTATTCTCCTGAAATATCGTCAATTTAATTCTTGAATCCTTCTCCTGGTATCGAGCAATTAAATTAATGGTGTCATCTGTAGAACCATCATCCACAATAATCAATTCCCAATATGGATAGGTTTGGTTAATCACAGACTCAATAGTCTCTTGGATAAATCGCGCCGAATTAAATGTAGGAGTTATTATAGATACTAAATCATTATTAGCTACTTCTCCCATCCTACTACACCCCCACAATAACTCTTTGTCCTGTTACATTTACTTAGCTTGTAGTTCACAATACCATTTTATCAGTTTCGTTTCCTCAATACTCCAATTCAAGCTTGTTCTTATAGCCTTCTTACCATTCTCTCCCATTAGCTTCGCTTCATTCGGATTATTCCTTATATAATTAAGAGCATTTTTTATTTCTTGGTCATCGTTTGGATTAACCGCTATTCCACACTTGTATTTTTTAATAAAATCCTTCCACACTGGAAAATCCGAACAAATAATCGGTAATCCGGCAGTCATATATTCAAAAAACTTGGTTAATTCTTTTTTCATATAATGTTCAGTTGGTGGAAATAACGCGATACCTGCTAACCATCTAGTCTCAATATAACTGGCATCAATATCTTCTTTCCGCACATACTTACCTTTTCCATTTATAATTATCTGTTCCTGTTTTCCCTCTGCCACTTCATACATTCTATCGGCCAAATCTACTGGACACCTCCCAATAAAATATACCGATAAACTTGGATCAATCGAGGGAAGTCTAGAATGGATAAAAGCTCCCCTATCAATTGTCACATTTCCGGTATAAAGCACTTTACTTTGAATGGGCATGTCGTAGGGTTTATTATTAAGTAATTCTTGATTGAGTATGGGGTAATTTAAAATACAAATACCCTTCGAATACTTTTCTCTATAATACTTCTCTGCTAAACAAATTTCTAATTTTTTTGAAAAGAAAGCTTCTACTATTGAATATACTTTAGAAATTCCTTTACGAAACAGCTTAGGAATGTAATTCTTTTGGGCAATGCTCGTTTCGTAATCTTCATGAACATCATAGATAACAACATTGTTTTTCTTTTTAAGAAGCCAGGCAACTGGGAGCAGCTCTGGGTCATGGATATGATAATAGTCTGCTTTACTTCTTTTTGCTTTTATAAAAGCTTCAGTTGTAGAAAACAACATTCGGAGAAGTCTATTGTTATGTTTTTTTAAATGAATAATTGGTATGCTACTGGAATTGATTTCAACATCAGTAGCTGTCACAATTAAGTTGACATCGTACCCTGCTTTTTTAAGGGACTTACATTCCTTATGATAAATTCTTGGGTCAAAGGGATGATGCACAGTTGAAATGTGCACAACCTTTCCTTTCTTAGTCATTTGGCTTACCTCGATTCATTTAGCGTCTTTAAAAACAATTCCTCGTATTGTTTAACAATTTCACGAGCATCAAAATGACTTGCTCTTAATTGTCCTTTAGCAATTAACATATGTCGTTGTTCATTATTTAACGTTAATACTTCAAGGATTTTTGATGTCATGTCGTCTACATTCCCTACGTCACATAGCAGCCCATATTCACCTTCATCCAATACTTCTTTTGGACCTGATTTACAGTTGGTCGACACGACAGGAAGACCTGTAGCTAGCGCTTCTGCAATCACATGACTAAACCCTTCATGAATTGAGGACAGGACAAACAAATCAGCTTGATTAAAATAAACATAAGGGTTCTGCTGAAACCCAACAAAAAAGACACGTTCACTTAGTTGCAACCTATCAACCTGTTCCATTAATTCAGCCTTTAGGGGACCTTCACCTAATATTACTAATCGACTTTTCAGTTGTTCATTCACTTTTGCAAAGGCCTCAAGCAACGTTTGTTGATCCTTTTGTTTAACTAATCTACCAGCCGTTATGATAACTTTATCCTCTGTCTCAAATATATGTATATGTTCTTCTAAGATGCTACCGTTGTCCACCTTTTTTTGGATACTATTTATGTCAACAGGATTGTAAATCACTTTGATATCATCTGACTTCACTTTATACTTTTGAACCAGGTTTTCTTTAACTCCTTCTGACAAGGAAACGATTTGGTGAGATAGCTTGTATATAATTCCAAAGCCTAGCAATTGCATATTCACACGAAAACTTCCTCCTAAATTATCAGCTTCTCTTATAACATTTTTTGCTTTTGAAAAGGAGAGGAAATTTGCTAATATGGCTATCGTATTTACTCGTGGTATTGTACTGAAAACAATATCTATTTCTTCTTTTTTAATTATCTTAGCTAAACCAAGGACAGATCTACTTAGACGTCGCGTAGGAAGTTTAATGAACTTTACATCCTCTGCGATATCCTTTTCATATGAACCAGCAAACCCGAGTGTTACTAAGACAGGAGAGAACATACTTCGGTCCAAATTATTTAGAATATTTAACAAAGTACGAGCTGCTCCACCCGCACCCATTTGATATACAAAAAACAGAACCTTAACTTTTTCCATATCGATACACCTTTCACCACTAACGTACAGTCATTATTTCTAAGCATTTGTAACATTTTATTTATATCAAGAGAAAAGAGAGTATTCCGTTAGTCTAAGACATTTTGAATTACTCTCTTGGTAGATTATGAATTTACAATCTCCATAATTTAATATTTGAAGGACAATTATCCTTATTTAACTGACTTTTTACATCTACAATTATACCGTTCTCTTTTTTAAATAGGTTGGCGTAATAATCCCAACCCTTATCTAAATAAAACTTATGAGGCACAGCTAATACAAGAGCATCACTCGGTTTTAATTCTTCAATATGAACTAAATTTACGTCATACTCATGCTTAGCTTCTTCAGGGTCGGCATACGGATCTGTAACCTGTACATCAATACCATAATCAACCAGTTCTCTAATGACATCAATTACTTTTGAATTCCTTAAATCAGGGACATTTTCTTTAAAAGTCAACCCTAAAATTGTTACTGTCGAGCCAACCACAGCGACTCGCTCTTTAATCATTTCTTTCACTAAAACAGTCGCAATGTATTGACCCATTCCATCATTTATACGACGTCCAGCAAGAATTAGTTCAGGACGGTAACCTACGCTTTCAGACTTATGTGTTAAGTAGTATGGGTCAACACCAATACAATGTCCACCTACAAGACCAGGACTAAACGGCAAGAAATTCCACTTTGTACCAGCAGCCTCTAACACTTCTGAAGTATCGATATTCATTCTGTCAAACATAATAGCAAGTTCGTTCATTAATGCAATGTTTAAGTCTCTTTGTGTGTTCTCGATTATTTTAGCTGCTTCTGCTACTTTTATAGAGCTGGCTCTGTAAACGCCCGCTGTTACAACACTTTCATAAACTGCTGCAACAATTTCTAGAATTTCTGGCGTTTGACCTGACACTACTTTTGTAATTGATTTAAAAGTATGTTTTTTATCTCCAGGGTTTATTCTTTCAGGAGAATAACCTATAAAGAAGTCCTCTCCTGACTTTAATCCTGACTCTTTTTCTAGTATAGGTAGACATACTTCTTCAGTTGCACCAGGATATACTGTAGATTCATACACAACAATTGTTCCTTTTGTTAAGTGCTTACCAACTGACTCTGACGCCTTCTCCAACGGTGTAAAATCAGGAAGTTTATTAATATTGATTGGTGTAGGGACAGCCACAATAATGAAGTCACAATTAGAAAGAGCTGAAGCATCTGTAGTAAATGTAATATCAGCTGCTTTAAGCTCATCTTCACTTACTTCATTAGTAATATCTATGTAGTTTTTCAGAGTGTTAACTCTCTGCTCATTTATATCAAATCCAACTATTGAATGTTCTTGACCAAAAGCTACTGCAACTGGTAAACCAACATACCCTAATCCGACAACGCCAATTTTTCTATCCACTGTTTATTCCACCTTTTCTATTGAATTCACCATTTATAATGTGAATGGCTTAACAAAAAGCCACATAATAAAGACATTAACTTTATTGATTTCACAGCTATTTTATATTATACCCGAAACCTAGACAAAATAATAAGTACTTCAACAAATTATACCATATGTAGCTATACAATTTTATCTCATATATAGTTATGTGTCTACTATAGAAAAAAACTACAATTAACCATTTGTTTTTAATACTAAACTAATATATTTTATGATATATTTATAGTCATATAGACTTATTGAAACATCAATATATACACATAACAAAAAATCGAGGTGAAAAAATTGAGACTTACAATTTCCTTTTTAATATTTTTTATCGCTATATCTTTTATTGCTCCTAGTAATTTTGCTCTTTCTTCTGATGAAGAAGAAAAATATATCGTTCTATTTAAAGACAAGGTCAACAAAGATGAAATTGAAGCCTTCCGAGGTGAAATAGAGGATGAGTACGAAAATATTCCTGCGGTTTCAATTTCAATACCAGAAACAGCGATTGAAGCATTAGAGAAAAACCCCAATATCATTGCAATCGAGCCGGACCAGACTATCGAGATTCAGCAGCAAACAAAGGACTGGGGTATAGAAAGAGTATTCGCACCAAGAGCTTGGCAATCAGGGGTAACCGGAAAAGGAATTAATATAGCTGTCGTTGATACGGGAATCGCAACTCATGGTGATTTAATAATTTCTGGTGGTGTATCCTTTGTATCGAACTCATTTATTGATGATAACGGGCACGGAACACATGTTGCAGGTATAATTGCAGCCCAAAATAATAGCTTTGGAACCGTCGGAATCGCACATGAATCAAATATATATGCAGTTAAAGTACTCGACAAAAATGGTAGTGGGTATTTATCAGATTTAATTAAAGGTATTGATTGGGCGATCTCCAATAATATGGATATTATTAACCTAAGTCTTGGCGCACCGACTCATTCTTCTTCACTACAAGAAATCGTTGAAAAAGCATATAGTAAAGGTATTTTAGTAGTTGCTGCAGCTGGGAATTCTGGGAAGACTGATGGTACAGGAGACACGGTAGCTTTTCCTGCTCGATATCCTACAGTTATAGCCGTTGCAGCCACAGATGCTAGAGATGCAAGGGCTTCTTTCTCAGCAACAGGATCTACTGTTGAAGTTTCAGCTCCAGGAGTAAGGATTCTAAGTACGCACTTAAACCAAAAATTCAGTTCATTAAGTGGTACTTCAATGGCTGCCGGATACGTTACAGGGAATATAGCTTTACTAAAACAAGCCCATCCTTCCTTATCTCATACTGAAATAAGAAAAAAGTTACAACAGGACACCATTGATTTAGGTACTCCTGGTAGAGATAGTAGATTTGGATTCGGATTATTGCAAGCTCCATATATTGAAGAACATGACCAATTAAACCAAGTATCAGCTGCTCCTACAGCAAACGAACTACTTGAAGTAGTAAATAATGCTACCACTTCATCAGAAAGATTAGCAGCATATATTGAAGGAGTTCTCCTGTATCCAAATGACCAACGATTTATCTCAGGAATTAACACAAGTTCTCGCTCATTGTTAAATTGGGCCAGTCAACAACATCAAAATGGCCGTTATGATACTGCAATAGGACGATATGAGTTTATACTTTCAGCACCATACTTAGACAAGAGCATTAGTAATGAAACATCAGTAAAACTTTCTTATGCTAATCAAAATAAACGAATACCAACGGCTCAATCTCTTATTAACTTGGCAAATACCTTAAGCACTTCTTCAGAGAGGTTAACAATATTTTTTAATGGTTTTGGGTTATATCCTTCTGATTCAAGGTTTGAATTCGGTATTAATGCGAACGCTCGGTCGTTATTAAACTGGGCTACTCAACAACATCAACAAGGACAATATGTAACAGCTTCAGGGCGATATGAGTTTATTCTATCTGCACCAATTTTAAACAACACTATTAAAATGGAAACTGAAACCAAACTGAGTTACTCTAAGAAATTGAGCAAACTACCATCACCTAGGTCCATTATTGATTCATCCAATAGAATGTCGACTACTTCCGAGAAGCTAACAATATTATTTGGTGGGGCTCATTTATATCCTGGTGATGCAACTTTGATTTCAGCCATAAATTCAAATTCACAATCTTTGTTAAATTGGGCTACTCGTCAACACCAACTAGGGCGGTTTGATACAGCCACCGGACGATATGAATTTATACTTTCAGCTCCGATTCTAAACCATAACATCAAAAGGGAAACGGAAATTAAATTGCAATACGCTAAACTTGGGAAGAAAATACCTAGTGCTCATTCCCTGCTTAACAAAGCAAGTAGTGAGTCGACTTCATCTGAAAGACTATCTTTATTTATAGATGGTTACCTTCTTTACCCTGAAGATTCGAGGTTTGTAACTGGCATTAACAACAACGCTCACTCCCTTTTACAATGGGCTTCACAGCAACATCAACTTGGGCGATTCCAAACAGCAATTGGTCGTTATGAATTCATCTTATCTTCACCTGTATTACGGAATAACATACGGCAAACAACACGCCATAATTTAAGTCTTGCTCAACAAGAAAAAAGGTTACGTTAATAAAAGGAAAATCCCCTTCATCTATATGAGGGGGATTTTCTAAACCTACACTAATCTAGTTCATACATTTCTCCTGATACATTAGTATCATTGTATACAAAGAGGACCATACCGATTTTGTTATCATCTATATATTCGGAAATACTTCCACGATAATGTCGCGGATCCACATAATATGTGTGATGAAAATGCTGAGCAATCAGATGAACAACTGGATTTACGTAAGAGTCTTTTATCACAAGTAGATTTGGTTTATCCGTATTTTCGGGAAAAGTAAACTTTAATTCTGCATAATCACCTGTAAATAAGGTCGAATAGTCCATATAATCTTCTTTAATTCCGACTGCATATACTTTACTAAAATCGTCAAATTTCCCACGTTTTCCCGTCGTCCGCACATCGAATTGTGCAAAATCATAGTTAGGCACAAATATGCACGCTTCTTCTTTTGTGCCGTCAAACATTAAATACAGATTTCGATTTCTACTCCCGCTAAAAAATGTTTGTTCAGTACATTCCTTTTTAAAATCATCATTTTGATATGGTTTTTCCTTAAATGTTAATGATGTTTCACTTATCGATTCAATAATATATTGATACCCATGAAATGCTCCATCCATATTCCAATGATGGTCAGTCTTAAAATAAAAACCTTCCAGTACGTCCATGTTAAACATTTTGGTAAAGTAAGAATATAAGTCTATTACTTGGTAGCTTCCACTTAAATTTTCTAGGAAATATTCTCTACTAGCAAGGTCGTAGTTTGTAATGAAATCCGGGTATTTATGTTGAAGTACCGTATTTTTATGAGCACTAAAAGCAAAATAAAATTCTACATCTCTATATTTAGGATTTTGCGCAATCCTATTAACATTAGCTAAACCTTTATCAATTTCTCCCTCTTTAATAGCTGATCTCGGTTTATTTAACAACCACCCATCTTTTGCCACTACCACATCATTTACAATTGTTTTATTTAATAAAAGCTCCATTCGAGTTGCTGTCTTTATAAAAAAATCCCTATTATATATTTGATCAGAGTAATACCTTTCGAAAGTACTAGAAAACTCTGGATTTAAAATTGTTTTTATTGTAATTTCAGGTAATTGTTCTAGTGTTCTATTTTCAATATTTGAACTAGCTTTGTCCGGGTAAAAATAAGTTATAATTCCAATACTAGAAATAGTCAGTAGGAAGATTAATGAAAAAAACTTAGCTCCTAAATTTCCCAATTATACGTCACTCTTTTCATTTAAAATCTAAAGTAAAGAAACGGATTGTACGTCATTTTAACTACATATGAAATAGTAAGAAACAAAATGGCACTATAAATTACTGTATTAAATATCCAGTTATATTTTACTAATCCTTTAATTTCACTAATTTTTCCTGCTATGACACTGATTAGAGGTGTAGAAAAGATAATAGCAATAAGAAAAACTATCATATTATCATAAATTAGTAGATAGGTGGCATTATCAATCCATTTAAAATGGTTAACCCAAAACATTGTTTTTAGATAATCTATTGAAAATAAAAAATTATCTGCTCTAAAAAAGACCCAGCCAATCATGACCAATAAAAGTGCATATGCATGCTGTAGCGGCGTCCACATTTTCTTTATAATTTTTTCAAAACCGGCTTTTTCAATCGCTATAATTAAACCAAAATATAATCCCCAGCATATGAATGTCCAGCTTGCTCCGTGCCAAATTCCAGTTAAAGCCCATACTATAAAGAGGTTTCTGTACATTTTTATTCTCGAAACCTTATTTCCTCCAAGAGGAATATAGACATAGTCTCGAAACCAACTTCCTAAGCTGATATGCCATCTTCTCCAAAACTCAGAAATGGATTTAGAGATATATGGAAAATTAAAGTTTTCATTGAAATGAAATCCAAACATTTTACCTAATCCAATAGCCATATCCGAATAGCCCGAAAAATCAAAGTAGATTTGCAGAGTAAAGGCCAATATTCCTACCCAAGCTAGCAGAATACTAATTTCACTTGGGTCTTGAGAAAACACATTATCCGCCACAAGACCTAATGGGTTAGCTATTATAACTTTTTTGGCCAATCCGACCATAAATCTCTGTGTCCCTTCGGAAAAGACATTAAAGTTAAAAACTCTATTTTTAATTTGGTCTTGTATTACCGTATATCTAACAATTGGTCCCGCAATTAGTTGTGGGAAAAGAGAGATATACAACGCTAAATCTAAAGGGTTTTTTTGAACTCTTGCATCGTTTCTATAAACGTCAATTAAATACGACACTGCTTGAAATGTATAAAAAGAAATTCCTATAGGTAGCGGTAACGGCTCGTTATTAATGGAAAGATTAAATATAACGTTAATATTATCTATAATAAAATTTATATATTTGTAATAACCTAATATGGCAATATTCACCGTTATCGTTAGTCCTAAAGCAACCTGCTTAGATGCCTTGTCTTTATATTTATTAATCAATAAACCTGAAAAATAGTTAACTGTTATTGAAATAATCATTAAAATAACGTACTTTGGTTCTCCCCAGGCATAAAAAAATATACTACATAATAATAGTATAAGATTTCTTAATTTTACTGGAGAAATATAATATAGTAATAATACCACTGGTAAAAAAAGAAATATAAAAACCACACTACTAAAGACCAATAATTCTCCTCCAATTTATATATATATTGTAATGAATCAATAGTAATGATTTTTACTCTATTGCGCAACACTTTTTTACTACTTATTACATTTTTGTAATACTAGCTTAGTACCAATGTATCTCTCCATAATTTATCAGGATCAGTTAAATTTACAATTGCCAGTGTCATTAGATGTATCATATAATAATCTATGATTTAAATAAATATTAATCAACAATATATATTAATTTAGCCTCAGTCTGAAAATCTAATTTGATTTCTGAGGTTTTTCTTCTTGCGCCTAATTTACTATTTACTATTTACTATTTTAAAATAACTATAATTCTGTTTTTTGGAGTGATTTAATATGGAACTATACAAAAAATCAGATAGAAAAAAAAGAATGGAAATTGAGGGCCTTCGAGCAGTTGCGGCTCTATTAGTAGGTATATATCATATATGGTTTGGTAATGTTTCAGGTGGTGTCGATGTATTTTTCGTAGTATCCGGTTTTTTGATAACGACTTCGTTATTGTCTATGCTTGAACGAACTAATAAAATTGATATATTAGGATTTCTTGTCCGTCTTACAAAAAGGCTATTCCCTGCAGCGTTTACAGTTCTTTTTGTTGTGACGCTAGCTTCTATTTTTTTACTCCCAGAACTTCGTTGGCATCAGACTATATCTGAAACCTTTGCCTCTGCACTCTATTATCAAAATTGGCAATTGGCAATAAATTCTGTTGATTACCTTGCACAAAATAATGAAGCTAGCCCATTTCAACATTATTGGGCTATGTCAATACAAGGGCAATTTTATCTTATTTGGCCACTATTATTAATAGTAACAGTATTCATTTCAAAATTTCTTATAAAAAAATCCGTTCGTTCAATTTTCCTAGCGATGTTAATCTTTGTGTTTATTATCTCTTTTAGTTACTCAATCTATTTAACCAATGTAAACCAACCCTGGGCTTATTTTGACACATTTACAAGAGTATGGGAATTTAGTCTTGGTGGCCTTTTAGCTTTATTGATAGCTAACATTCAGATAAAAAAATCGATAAGTGCTTTTATGGGCTGGTTGGGGTTATTTGGGTTGATAAGTTGCGGTATGCTCCTACAAGTATCAACCGTATTCCCTGGCTACGCAGCCTTATGGCCTACGTTAAGTGCGGCTTTAATTTTACTGGCAGGGAATCAAGGTGGGAAATTTGGTGTTCACACACTGCTTAGTTCCAAACCATTGGTTACCTTCGGAAGTATTTCATATGGATTTTATTTGTGGCATTGGCCTATATTAATTTTTTATTATATCTTATCTGGTAACGAGCAAGTTTCCTTCTTACATGGACTTTCCATTATGCTAATTTCTGTCCTACTCTCTTACTTGACAACTACATTTGTCGAGAAACCATTACGAAAAAGCTCTAATATAAATACAACCTTGAAAACCGCTCGTGTATCATTGAGTTTATTAGTTCCTGTTTTAATATTAACAACAGCATGGTATGGGGCAACAAAATATATTGAAAGTAAGCAACCTGTTTTTGCAATTGATATGGCTGAAAATGAACAATACCCAGGGGCAACGGTATTAATTGAAGGTTTTGATTATGAGATCGAAACTACTAATGACTCCTTCATCCCTAGACCCATTGAAGCTAGAAGAGACTTACCAAAAGTTTATAATGATGGCTGCCATCAAAAACAAGGAAATCCAGAAGTTATTGAATGTAAATATGGTGAAGGTGATAATTATGACTATACCATTGCTGTTGTTGGAGGATCTCACTCTGCTCATTGGCTTCCAACTCTTGAGGTTATTTCTGAACAAGAGAACTTTCGAATCTTAAGTTACACAAAAAGCTCTTGTCGGTTTTCAAACGATTATGATGTTGAAGAAGATTGCCAAAAATGGAATGAAAACCTAATGGATTTATTAATAAATAGCAAACCGGATTTAATCTTTACAACAGCAGATGTAGGTAGGTTTGTAAATCCTAATGTACCAAAAGGTTTTGTAGACCATTGGGAAAGATTAAACGAACATGATTTACAGGTTTTAGCTATTCGAGATAATCCATGGTTTGAATTCGATGTCCCTACTTGTGTTTATGAAAATGGTGTAGATTCTATGGAGTGTATCGTTGAAAGAGAACAAGTTTTACCTTCAGAAAGTGCATGGAGTAGGTTGGAGAATCCACCATTAAATGTCCATTACATGGATTTAAGCGATTATTTGTGTGATGAAAAATATTGTGGACCTGTGGTTGGTAATGTTCTCGTATATCGAGACAAAAACCACATTACAGCAACATATGCTAAAACCATCGCACCTATGTTCCGTAAAGAGCTATTAGATGTTTTAGAAGTAATACAAAAATAAGTAAATATACAAGTTTGGCTGATTCCATATTCGGTTTCCTGGAATCAGCTGTTTCTTTGCCCAAACTAGGTTAACAGCTCTTGTTTTAGCTCTATTCCCTAAAACTGTACTCATATTTTTCCTTCTCTACTCAGGTTAGTTTGTGATATATTGAACATAATTAAGATTACGGAGGGAGTTTAAACCATGAAATCAATTGAAGGAATTATTAGACGGAGAATCCTTATTAACTATCAAGTCGCCCCTCAATTAATCGAACCTATTCTTCCAAGTCCATTTAAGCCGAAGATTGTAAAAGGAAAGGCCATTGTTGGGGTTTGTCTTATACGGTTAGAAAATATCAGGCCTTCGGTTTTATCGAATCTTCCACTAGGGGTTTCAAGTGAAAATGCGGCTCATCGAGTATCCGTTGAATGGGGAGTGAACGGAAAGAACAGAGAGGGAGTTTATATTTTTAGAAGAGATACAAATGCTTTACTTAACAGCTTGGCAGGGGGACGACTTTTTCCAGGAGTCAATCATTATTCTAATTTTAACATCCATGAAGTAGACGATTACATTTCTTTTCAGTTGAACTCTAAGGACAGAGAAGTAGAAATATCACTTAAAGGAAAAGACTGTGAAAACTTACCAGACACAAGTGTATTTACTTCATTTGATGATATTTCGACCTTCTTTAAAAATGGAGCTGACGGGTATTCTCCAGACCGAAGAAAAAGCTGTGTTCAAGGGATGTGTTTACAAACTGAGAACTGGAACATGACACCATTCCTTGTTGAAGATCTTTCCCTGACATATTTTCAAAACAAATTTGGAATTCCAGTTGACCACATGCAATTTGATTCTGCAGTAATTATGAAAAACATTGACCATAAGTGGGAGAAAATATCTTCTATAGGTTAAGAAGTACTGGCTTTTAAAGGTGACGTTTTCGCTCATTGCTTTTAGGGTTGGGACGAAAGGTAAAGTCCCAACCCCTTTTTAGATTACGAACGATTTGTTGGAGGAAGTGTTTCTCCCTTGCCCGTTCGGACCATAAGACCATCAACAACTTCCTTCGCTGGTTTACCAGTAAATACAATGTCATATATTGCATTCGTGATTGGCATATCTACATCCATTTCTTTTGCTAACGCATATGTTGCTTCAGTCGTCCGTACACCTTCGACAACCATTCCCATCTTCTCAAGAACTTCATCGACGGATAAACCTTTTCCGATTTGATTTCCTGCTCGCCAGTTTCGACTATGTACGCTCGTACAAGTTACGATTAAGTCTCCTACTCCAGTTAACCCCATAAAAGTAAGGGGATTAGCTCCTAATGCAACGCCTAATCGAGTAATTTCAGCAAGTCCTCTGGTGATAAGCGCTGCTTTTGCATTATCGCCGTATCCTAAACCATCAGAAATTCCTGCACCAAGCGCAATTACGTTTTTCAACGCCCCACCTAATTCAACTCCAACAACGTCTTCATTCGTATACACGCGGAAATAATGATTCATAAATAAAGACTGAACTTTCTCCGCAGCCTGAATGTTGTTGGCTGCTGATGAAACTGTAGTTGGGTGGCGCAAACTTACTTCCTCAGCATGACTTGGGCCTGATAAAACAACGACATCCTGTAAAAGCTCCTGCGGCATTTCTTCTGTGATTAATTCAGAAATTCTCTTAAACGAGCCTGGTTCAATTCCTTTACTTGCATGTATAATGGTCAATGGCTCTGAAGCCACAGATTTCAAATCAGCCAACACGTCTCGTATCACTTTTGTTGGAACCACAAGAAGTACCGTGTTTACTCCTTGAATTGCTTTTGATAGGTCAGAGAAACCAACTATATTTTCTGGAAGTACAACTCCTTTTGGGAGGTACGTTTCATTCGTATGTTTCACATTGATTTCTTCTATTACATGGGCGTGATTACCGTATATTCGAACCTGATGTCCATTATCTGCAAGCACCATAGATAGAGCGGTTCCCCAACTCCCTGCTCCAACGACTAAGATCGTTTCTTTCATCTCATTTCCCCCATCCTTTTCTCTTTCAAAGCTGTTATTCTTAGGATGTCGACAAGTGTGTATCATTATGTTTTATTCAGTAAAAAATATATGTAGAGACTCGTTTTGATCATACCATGAATTAGGTTGTTACTCTATATACAAAATGAAGAGAAAGGAATAGATATTACGATTCCAATTCTCAAAACAAAAAGGATTAGACGATAATCTGCCTAACCCTTCCACTCGCTCGGTGCATGATGCTAACTAATTTATGATGAAACTTGCTTGTCTATGACAGATAAAATCGCCTCAATTTCTGTAAGTTTCAACTGATTTGCTTCTGTAAAGCTTTCAAGCTCTTGTTCATATTTATGTACAGCGTCTTCGGTTTCATTATATAGTGGTCCTCGCTCTGATTCAGATAGCTTTTGCAAGATGCTCCACATCATTTTCTTTTGCTGAAGGCGCCCTTCAATAATCTCTCTTTTTTTTATCAGGTCATTACGTTCTGTCTCTAATTTTTTCTTCCATCCCAGTAATTCTACAGACATTGTTGTCCTCCCTACGTTCACTTTATTCTTTTTATATTATTCCCTTATCGAAAACCCGTCAAACTACAAATATAAACTATAATATAACAATCATTTACAGCATTCTCCAAAACCTCTAATTATCTGCTATTTTATATTAATTTTTCATTTGCAGAGTAAAGTAGTTTGTCTTATAATGTAATCTGGTTCTATTATTCTAGTAAAAAAATACAAAACATGAAAGTGAGACATAATCGAATGAAAAAACCATTGTTAATTGTTGGAATGATTATGAGTGTACTCGCCTTAGCAGTTGGTGGATATGGTTTTTATTTATATAATTCAGTCTCTGTAATGCACGACCCATTAGATCGTGAAAAATCAGATAAACGTGAAGAAAAAGTAAGTGTAAATAGCAAAGAACCTATTTCTATATTACTTGCAGGTGTTGACTCAACCGGAGAAGAACATGAAGGACGTTCAGATACACTGATTGTTTTAACAGTCAATCCTAATACACAATCAGCTAAAATGGTAAGTATTCCTCGTGATACAAGAACAGAAATTATTGGCAGAGGCCAATTAGATAAAATTAATCACGCTTATGCTTTTGGTGGCGTTCAAATGACCATTGATACAGTCGAAAATCTTTTGGACATTCCAATTGATCACTACGTAAGTATCAATATGGAAGGTTTCACAAAAATAGTTGATTCCCTTGGTGGTGTCACTGTAGAAAATGATTTTGCTTTTACTGAAGGAAAGCATTATTTCGAAGAAGGACAACTTCACTTAAGTGGGGAAGAAGCACTTTCATATGCACGTATGCGTAAGAAAGATCCACGTGGAGACTTTGGTCGTAATGCAAGACAACGTCAAGTCGTTGAAGCTGTAATTCAAGAAGGAGCACAGTTTAGCTCAATTACACGTGTTGGAGATATTTTAGGGATCGTTGGTCAAAGCGTACGTACGGATTTACTACTAGATGACATGTGGACCATTCAATCGAAATACAGTCCAGCCCGTCATCACATTGAACAAATTGAATTAACAGGTGAAGGAACTAACATTAACGGCATTTACTATTTAAATATTCCAGAGGAAGAGATTCAGCGAGTTCGACATGAACTACGCGCTCATCTTGAAATAGATAAAGTGTTTGCTGGTGGAAATTCTTCTATACAACAACCATAAATTTTTTTAAAAGCCCTAGGTCATGAATAATTATGTCCAAGGGCTTTTTCCCTTCTTCCGGGGCTGTTTTTATTAAGAGATAATCAAACGAATACTCGTTATGATTATTATCCAAAGAGGGATGCTTAGTAAAAGGCCCCACAACAAACCAACAAACAGATTTCCTTCTTCCATATATCATAGCCCTCCACTCACAATAAGTGTGGACGAGAACATTCTTGAATATACTTTTCCTGTAACAAAGCCACTACCTTTACTTTAATAAAAAACCTATATAACTAGGCATAAAGCCAAGTTATATAGGTGTATCACTTAGTGTTTATATTTATATGGTGTAGAATAATTTCCGTAAACTCTATTATTGTTTACTGTACGGAACGCTCTTACCTTATAATAATACGTTTTACCAGAAGATAAGTTTTTGTTCGTATAACTTACCGTACTACCTTTTTTACTGTACCAACTAAAGTATATGTTCCATCCTTAGAAGAAGATCGATACACTTGATAACCATTTGCTCCAGCTATCTTAGACCAAGATACAGTTGCTGTTGATGAATTCACCTTTTTCGCCGATACGTTAGAAGGTTTTGAAGGAATGGCTTTTCCACTCTTCGTTTTTATATATGGACTATACACTTTCTTACCATTTACCATACGATATGCTCTTACTTTATAGTGATATGTTTTTCCAGTTGTGACACCCGTATTTGTATACGTTAACGTGCTTCCGTCTGTTACAGTGCCCACTTTACTAAACGTTCCTGTACTAGATGTACTACGATATATTTCATAACCATGAACTCCTGGAACTTTAGACCAAGACACTTTGATTTTATCATATCTAACAGACGATGTTTTAAGCGCAGAATCTACAACCGTCGTCGATTTTGTTCCACTTTTCACTCCTGATTTATTGACAGCATATACGCTAATCTTGATTCCTTTAGGCTGTGGTGAAATAGCGATGGAGTACTTTCCATCTTTAGCAACTGCCTCACCAATTTTCTTTGTTCCCACATTAGCAACGACCGTTGTATTTGACGTAGCGTTCCCGGTAATTGTTTCCCCGTATTATAAAGCGGATTAATCGTTGGTGTATGATCTTGGAAGGTCGCCTTTAATCGGTAATTTGCGCTTGTAATTCCATTCCACCCTTCTGGAATGACATAAGTATAATACGTTCCTTTTGCTAGCAGCAGGTCAAATTCAATAGTTTGACCTGGTGTGACCCAATAATTGTAATCAACGATATTTAAGAAGCTATCAACAATATACACTTCAAATTCACCCGTCGTTTTATCTAAGGTAACGGTAGCCTTTCCAGATTTACTACTCGTAAACTGGTATACATCCTGATCTATCAATGAAAAGCTACTTGAGTTGTATGATTTATTCGATACCATCGGCACACTTGTTTCCATTATGTTATTTGGTTCAAGTGTTGTTGAATTCCTCGTAAACAAACCTGGATACGTTGCCCTTAATCGGTATTTACCACTTGTAAAACCTTCCCAATCCCAAAAATATGAATCAATATACACATAATAAGTTCCTCTTGGTAGCAAATCGTTAACGAACAGAAAATCTCCACCTGAACCTGCAAAGTCATAATCAATCAACTGACCATATGCATTAACTAAACAATGGAAGTGAAAATAGAATAAAAAAGCAAAACTATACCTATATATCACACACTAAGGCAATGTTTTGCTTATATTTTTTTATTTCATCATATTAGTTAGTTTTTAGTAGGGCTCACTATTTCTTCCGTAATAAAAAAAAAATTTTTTAACCACGACTAGAGCAAGTCCAATCCCTATACATCCTCCAACTATGTCTAGAAGGATATCTGGTAATTGCCCATGGCGTTCTGGGTGGAAATATTGCCTTACTTCATCAAACACTGCATATACAGACACTAAAAGAAAAGCGAAGCCAACAGACCATTTTCCGTAAATAAAATAAAACAAGCAATATGCGAAGAAACCAATCATTGCAAATGCAATAACATGTGCTCCTTTTCGAATAAAAAACTCAAAAAAATGAGCTTCACCAAGGGAGTGCAAACTAATTTCTTGTCCTCCATAGGAAAAAGATACAGCAGAATAATGATGGACCCACGATAAATCATATGATAGGAGTCGAGGAGTAAGGTCCTGGACACTATAAGGTTGTGAAGTTAAATGAAATACGAGGACAATTATACTGACTAAAAGGATGGCAAGGGAAAAGACAATAATCTTCCGCATGCAGTCACCTACAATCTCTCAATATGGTTACCATACTAGTATATACAAATCTATTAGTAGTATTCATATATCTTTCACCTTAAAACTTTTAACTATCTCTTCATTCTCTTCCTATTAATCCTTATAATAGTAAGCAAATGGTATTTTCAGAAAAAGGGGACAAATAAGGGAGGCGGCAATAATCACAACACAACTAAAAAAAACAAAAAACATTCTATTTTTCGCTGTAATTATCGTAGCACTCATCATCTTAGTGTATGGTCAGCAGCAATACAAAGAAAAAATAAGCTCGATTGCTAGTGAAGCGAAGGCTTATGAACAAGAGAACGCTAGAAAAACGGACACTGGGGAAAAAACCAACCAAGTACAAAAACTAACCATCGAAGTTAATGGACTACTTGGAAAATGGGCAAATGCCAAAACTGCCGAAGAAGCTGTTCAAATGACATACTTTGGTTCAGAATCCTTAACATATACAGAGGAAAGCCTTTCATGGCCAAATCTTGTCACTGACAAACTGAACAATCTATTGCCTCCTGGGAAGCTTAATGTAACGATAATCAATTATGGTGGCGCAACATCCGCTCAAGTTATCAATCAAACCATTACAGACGATGTCATTGAATCGCAGCCAGACATTATCATTTTTGAGCCTTTTATCTTAAATAATAACGGAAAAGTATTAATTAATGATACGTTAAAACACGTCGAACAAATCATGAATGATTTCCAAACTGCTATACCTGAAACAGATATTGTCATTATTCCTTCTAATCCATTATATAATCCATCTGCTTTTCTCACTCAGTCAGACGCATTACAAAACTATGCAGAAGAAAACCAGTATTTGTTTGCAAATCACTGGGATGCTTGGCCTGAAGTTACAGATACTGACCTACAAAATTATTTAACAAGCGGTCGTCCCAATGAGCAAGGTCATCAACTTTGGGCTGACTATATGGCCGACTACCTAATAAAATAAAAAAGCATAAAACAAAGCTCCCGCTATATCGGGAGCTTTGTTTTATTAAATTTAACCATCAATAGTTGTTCTTGGTGATAGTAAGCTTTTTGCTACCATACTAAAAAAGAACAATGCATTTTCTCTTTTATAAAATGAATTATCTTCCAACATTATTTATGGGATATTAAATATATCAGTTACTTAATAATCTCCAACCATCATATTCCGTTTATAAACTAGTATCCATATAACAAAGAATTTCTCCATTTAAAGGAGAAGCTCCTCACTGTAATTGGCTCCAGCATTACTTTATAAATCTACAAATCGATACCTAATTGATTTTTAACAAATTCCAGATGTTGACCTACATTTTCATTTGTAACTAATATCCCAAAATCACTTGGTATCAATTCATTTTCATACCCAACAAGCCTGTGTGCAATTAATGTACCAACTTCAGGATAAAAATGATGGGAATCGTAATAATTTGTAATATCATTAGTAATGGTATTAATTGTTGTAAAATTATAAACCTCACCAAACACTTCAATCATATCATTTATCCATCGCTCATAATCTTTAAAACTGGAGCTATTACTTACCTTTGATTTTAGATGATAATCCGTTAGAGGATTTGTAAATATAATAAACTTGGTATTAGGATTATTTTCTTTAATAACATTTAAATGTCCTATATAATTTTCATCATAGTTAGACTTATACCTATTATTTTTTGCCTTAGCTAAAAATTCCTCTTTCTCCCTTTTGCTCCGCTTTTCTGATTTACCTTTTGTATAAGCGATATTATCCCTATCGTACATTCGAGTCTCTGTTAACCTTTCGTTAAATGATGCCTCTATATTCTCTTTTGAATATTCAAGGGTATCTATTGATAATAAGGAACCCAACCGATAAAAAGGAAGATTCGACGTATTTATATAATAACTTGGGTCATTATGCGTACTCGGTATATCTTTATTAAAACTTTCCCAATAAAGTTCCAAAACTATAAATTCAAAATCTTTTCCATTTCTAGTTTTTGCGTATTCTATATAATCATTATATTCACTGATTCTCATTGCACTAACGGAATAGTTGTATGCTTTAAGACCAATAAATTCATGTTGATTAATATATGTTGTTCTACTTGTACCAACAATTAAGGTATCATAATTAAAATCATTAAAGGTGATATGATTTGTTTTTTGCTGCCTTTCATCAAAACTTGATTGGAGTTTATTAAATTGATTTTTATTGTTATTCAACCACAAAGGGTCAACAATATAGTTTACTGAACCGACTGCAAGTAATATAACTAGCATAACAGTTATTACACTTAATACCCACATCCTGTTTTTTTTCATTTGTATACCACCTAAAAATTGAAGTATAAAAATTCACTTATCTTACTCATGTTTAAAATTGTATAAACTACCATAATTATTATAGCTGCTCCCGATAAGAGATTAGGCTTAAACCTGTCCCTTAATTCTACTGAATTTTTGGCAAATACGACTATAATAAATGTAATGAGAATCAAATATATAGATTTATCTATCTCTGAATTATTGACAAAAAATTTACTAATTTCAAACTCAATATTACTCAACGAAGAAATAGCTGATAAAATCCCACCGTTTGGTAAAGTGACACCATTTAACCCTAACATTCCACGTAGTACTTTAATGGCATCGGCCCATGTCTCCGCTCTAAAAAAGACCCATGCTACATTTATAAAGTTAAATGTGATAAACCAAGCGATTAACATAGGCATCTTTATACCAAAGGTTTGCCAATAACGGTTAATTACCATAGCAAAACCATGTAGTAACCCCCAGAAAATAAATGTCCACCCAGCTCCGTGCCAAAGTCCACTTATCAGAAATACTAGTAAAATATTAATGTATGTCCTTTTTTTACCCTTCCTATTTCCACCAAGGGGAATATAAATATACGCCGTTAAAAATCTTCCTAGTGTAATGTGCCATCTTCTCCAAAAGTCTTGAATATTCAAAGCCTTATACGGAGAATTAAAATTTATAGGTAGTCTTATATTAAATAATAAGGCTATACCTATTGCCATATCAGTATATCCACTAAAATCAAAATAAAGCTGAAACGTATATGACAATGATACAATCCAAGCCTCAATTAATGTTAATACTTCAGTATTATTAAATCCTTCAGTTGCCCATACTCCGAAAGTATCAGCAATTGCAACTTTTTTAAAAAGGCCTATAGAAAAAACAAAAATCCCTACTGCGACGTTTCTATAATTAATTATTTTATTTCTTACATTTGCAAACTGTGGCATCACTTCTTTATGATGAACTATCGGTCCGGCTATTAGCTGCGGAAAGAAACTTACAAAAAGTGAATAGTTCAAAAAGTCATACTCTTTTGTTTCGTTTTTATAAGCATCAACTAAATAAGCTATTTGTTGAAAGGTAAAGAAACTAATTGCAAGAGGTAACGCTAAATATAGTAAGGATAAATTTGTTGCAAACAAATAATTTATATTTTCAATAAAGAAGTCAGAATACTTATAGTAACTTAGTAATCCAACATTAAACACTATTCCTACTGTCAATATAATCTTTCGTATATGCTTATTATTATTTTTGCCTAACTGTTTTCCTATCCAATAATTGATTATCATTGAAGATAAAATTAGAGGTAAATATAATACATTCCACCAACTATAAAAGAATAAGGAGCTCAATACTAACCAAATTTTTGCTGGCGTAATTAATTTGATTTTATTTAGTAACATGTAAACGATGAAGACTATTGGTAAGAATGCAAATATGAATTCAAACGAATTAAATAGCAAGCAGGACTTCCCCTCTCTACTAACTGAAAACCTATTAAAGTATAACAAATACTTAGAAATTATACGATTAGTTTTTTTTGGATACTTGTTTCATAAAATGGATCTGTTCATAAAAATAATATATAGCGCCTAATTCTTTGACTTAATCCTTTGAAGTCACTTACTTTCCTGACAAAAAACAACTAGTTGCTATTGTGAATTGCAGTTTCCCATACTTCATATCCTTCACCCAATAAATGTAAACCGTCATTAGTAAAGCGTTCATTCAATAAATTTTTATCATCTGACATTTTACTATAGAGGTCTATGTAATTCACACCATATTCCACTGTTAACTTTTCTAATATAACATTTAACTCTTGTATCTCTTCAGGAGTTGTATTTAGTTTGTAAGATACATGATTTATCGGTAAGATACTTTGTATAAAAATTTGGGAGTTCGGCGAATCTTCTTGGATCCTTTCAATAATCTCTCTCATGTTATTCACATAATTCTTTTTACTGACGCTCCTTAGAAGGTCATTTATTCCAATCATAATATATATTTTTTCCGCATTATGTCTAGTAATATCGTCTATTCTGTATAGAAGACCTTTTGAGTCATCTCCTCTAACTCCTCTATTTAATACTACTTGTCTCGGAAACCATTCATTAACTTCTCCATAATCAGTAATGCTATCGCCCGCAAAAATGATATCAACTTCTTCATGTACTTTGGATTCAAATATATCTTTCCTTTGAATAAAGTGTTTTGAGAAATCCTGTGAAGGTGTCCTCTCAATAACTTGGTCATAAAAATTCCAGATACCTCCTACTTTATAAATCATAATGAAGGCACCCAGGATTAATAATGCATTGATAGATAATGACATAAATAATAACGACTTGAGTTTTTTCATATTTCCTTTACTAAACATCGGCATATGTTTCCTGTTCTATTGTTTTTTATCCCAATATTATTTTACCCCAATTTCCCCATGCTATTATGTACTTTTGGATACAATGTTTGTGATTGGTTTATTGTATTTAGATTGATTATTATAAAAAGCTCCCGCTATAGCGGGAGCTTTGTTTTATTAAATTTAACCATCAATAGTTGTTCTTGGTGATAGTAAGCTTTTTGAAAATGCTTTCCTTTTTCACCTTGCGAACGACTTTGACGATAAAAATACATATGTACTTCAATGCATAAAGAATGCCATAGCAACTTCATCACATAACCTCCAACTACATTATCAATCCACAAAGCAATCGACGAAGGTTTTTTTGAGTAACTGGCTGGCATATCTTTTTTTTGACGTAGCCCCTATAGTTTTGCGTCCCCATTTTTCAATGAGTTTGCCCTTACTTCGATCTATGTGATCATGTGAAATTATTTTATTTTAAAACAAAACTAATATCATGAGTATATAGTCCTATTTTTCTGCCGAAAGAAGTCGAACGTAGTCATTATATAGGTTTTTAATATAAAAGTTTTAGGTACTCGGAATCTTTAGTAAATTCCTAGAATGTTGTGACGTGAATGGGGACCGGTTATTTGCTCTATGTTTCGTTATACACTCACTTTTCCTTTGAGGTAGGGTCTCATTTTTTCTGATAATTCCTGAATTAATGTTTTCGCGTCGAGGTTTGGGTCTTGCTGCGCTCTCTGATGAGCCGATTGAAGGATAATAAGCAGCTCTTCCTGAGAAAGATTTGATTTTTCTATCATATGTTCTCCTCATAATATAAAAAATAGAATTAATTAATAAGTATAGTCTTAATATACTACAATACTAGTAGAAGATTCAATAGAAAGGAGAATTTTCCATAGGGGTGGTTCGTGTCTATTCGGGTGGTGCCAGGCACCACCCGAATAGACACTACTATCTAAAAGTTGCCTTGAGTCTTCTATTTACGGTTTCAAGGTCGAATTTTTGATACCCTTGCTGTTCCCCCCAATTAGTCATGTTCTTAAACTCTGGGTGGGTTTGGTCAGAAATGATTCCAAGGAACCGCTCAAATCCGTACTCTCCTCCTACATCTTCCGGCGGTGCATCTCCACTCCCCGCAAGGCATACAGAATAATTCCCATTAAAGTCTTCAATCTCATGTTCAATAATGATTGTATGCTCCCAACCGTCTCCAAAATCATAATTGTATTGCAACTTCGCAGGAAGGTAATCTGAAAGCTTACACTCTTTCTCTAGCTTCATTGGGGTCCCATTACCATAGCTAAATGCTTCTTCATGACTAACAATGTGAAGCACAGGAGGTACTTTGTTGGAATGGAGCCTTACCACTTTAGAGTTTTTGTGTTGTATCTCTTGATAAACATAGAACTCATGTAAATGCCAATTCTTCCAGTCAAAGACTTCTTGCAACGTCTCATGTAACTGTTCGAAGGTGAAGTTAACTGGAACAACCAACCGACGCCACACCTCATGATTGTCAAGGTTTAACGTTACAGTCATCTCCACTGCCCTCGATTGAATCACTGGGCCGTCTGTTAAAACTTCCAAAGTCTTATACAATTCTTCATTCGGATTTACATAGCTATTCTTCCCATTTCCAAATAACATGCGGCTTGCCTTCATACTCATTGCTGGCTGAATAACCGCATTGGTTTCTATAAAGTCTTCCCTTATCAATGCTGCTTCACACGCTTTATTTAACCTTGCCACACTCGTTTTATCTTTTGTTTTTGTAATAATAACCTCACTATTCAGTTGTAAATACTTTTCAATTACACTATCTTCAATACTCTCTGCTGTAAACGTTTCTCGTATAGCTTGTCCAATGAGCTGATTTAGATTTTGAAAATCCTTTGCTTTTAGCCCATAAAGCACAAGTACATACCTATTCAAATCATTCATGAACACCAATACTTTTTTCCGGTTCATGATGAGAATATTTGCATGCCAGGAAAATAAAGGGTCTTTTTCTATCTTCTCATTTGGCTTCACCTTAAGTTCATCTAACAGTTTCTTCGTACATTGGATTAGCATAAGCATCCCCTCACTAACATATTGCCACCATTATACCACTCATTTCGGGTCGGGTAGTGCCAGGCACCACCCGACCCGAAACCACACGAACGAACCTACTCCACAAAGCTTGCAATGACTACGATGACATTTGTATAGCCACCACCTACATTTGGAAAGCCAGAGTGTATGGTTGGAACTCCTATAAATTCCACGTAATCTTCTGCAAAGATATCATCGAGTACACCAGGATAGATAACATCAAATACCCCATAATCTGTATAAACCAACACTTCCGTAAAGTAGCTATCAATTTCTGCTACGTATTCTTCGTAAATCTCTATTACATACCCATCACTGTAAAATAAAGAAGATGTATAGTTGCTTAAACTCTTAGATATATGGCGGTAGTCAACATCAAAGTTAATTAAGTCTACATTCTCTTCCAACGTGCTTTCGGTTGCGGGGAATAAGTGGAGATGATTTGAAATGAATTGGTATGTGTCATCTGGTAACGGTTGACCAGGGTAGTTACCGAAATCTTCGTCCATAAAAGGAATAATCAATTGAAAGTAGTCTGCCACTGTTGCATCATCAGTTGGTAGCGTGCTTGTCACTTCTGCAGGTTGTTCATTTAAAAAAGTAGCGTCTAACACTTGTGTCTCAAAGATTTTCCATTCTCCATCCTCTAACCTCAATACGTGAATACCCTCAATGACATTATCGTTAAATTCCGGGCCCTCAATTTTCACCGTAGTTTGAACGAATCGGACTTCCGCAACATTCCCTGAAATACGAACGACTTCAACTTCATCTATACTATAATCCAGTATATACGTAGCAAATAACTCTAACATAGTAGTCTCAGTTGATTCGTACAATGGCGAACGACTATGAATTGTGCCCATATATAGCTCAATGTCCTCGATTTTTGCGGCCATTGCATTTTTTTCAATAACTTCTATAATTTGTTCTTCATCAGTTAACGGTTCTGGTTCATCAATCGTGCTTTCTTGCTCGACCTCATCTACACCATTATCATCCTCGGGGACTACAATTTCTTCATCTACTTCTTCCTCTACGACCTCTTGCTTAACCGGTTCGGTTTCATTTTCCAATTCCACTTCTGACGGCGCCCCTCCACAAGCAGCTACAAATAAAAAGAAAAGCCCCATAACCAAAATCCCGTATATTTTTTTCATGTAAGTACCTCCGTGTTGTTATACATTCCTCATCACTATATTACTAGGTGAATGATTGTGTTCTTCTTTCACACATATAATACAAGACTACGCTCGGTCCTTTCGACTTGCACTTGCTTTAGGCTAGTGCAAAATTTTCACTTATTATTGTTCTTTACATGTGAAGTGTATCGGTTTGATTGAGTTTGCTGCTTTGTAGGAGTAGTTGTTGTGTAACGGTGAATGGCTAGGTTGTTGAGTTGAAGGTTAATGCAGGTTGAATAGTATTCATTTTATTACACGGAAAACTAAAAATACCTTAAAAATATGGAATGAGTTTGTACTGCTCGGAAATAATTTTTAGACTTGCTCACATCAAAAAGCCCACCACCAAATGTTCGGTGATGAGCTAAAGATTTTTCGGGTGGTGCCAGGCACCACCCGAATTTCAGTGTATAATGATTAAAAACTAGTTTCGCAGATGGAGGTTACACATAAATGAGAGAGCACATTATAAATGTAATAAAACAAATTGAAGAAGATTATAACATCAAGATATTATTTGCTTGTGAATCTGGAAGTAGAGCATGGGGGTTCCCTTCGAAAGACAGTGATTATGATGTCCGGTTTATTTATATCCATCAACCAAACTGGTATTTGTCAATTGACCAAAAAAGAGATGTTATCGAAATCCCTGCTAGGGAATCTATCTCAATTCCAATTGACCCCTTGTTAGACCTAAGCGGGTGGGAATTAACTAAGGCTCTTAAACTATTTAGAAAATCAAACCCCGCGCTTTTAGAATGGCTTACATCAACTATTGTTTATTACCACTCCTATTCAACATATGATCAAATGAGAGAACTAGACAAAAAGATATTTTCCCCAACATCTTGTTTATACCATTATTTAAATATGGCAAAGGGTAATTTTCGCGAATATCTACAAGGAAGCCAAGTGAAAATAAAAAAATACTTTTATGTACTTCGTCCAATCTTAGCTGCAAAGTGGATTGAAAAATATAATGAAATCCCACCAATAGAATTCCAAGAATTACTTCAAGATATACTGCCCTCTGGAGAAGTAAACGAAGCTGTATCTATATTATTAAAACGAAAGATAGCCGGTGAAGAGCTAAATCTAGAAACAAGGGTGGATGTTATAAACGAGTTTCTAAATAAAGAAATTGATCATTTAGAAACCTATGCAAAGCAGTTGAACATTGATATACCTGACCCAACGATGGAACTTGACCAATTATTTAGGAACACATTAAAAGAAGTATGGCCGCAAGAACTCGCTAAACTACTGTGATTCGGGTGGTGCCTGGCACCACCCGATTGGAGGGTATGATGAAGAAAAAACTACTTTATTTTGTGATTGTGGCATTACTGTTGGTAAGTGTCTTCTTATGGAAACAACTTGAAAATGCTCATCAAGTTATTTCCACCTATCAGTCAAAAGAGTCGGATGCTTTTCTTAATACACTATGGAATTTTCATAATGATTTATTTCTAGTAAGCGAGAATCTATCTATGTACAACGACGATTTTACAGAACGGGAACAACTCCTATTTCAGGAATCGGTAGACAAGGCAGCGCGAACACTTCATAGACTAGAAATGTATTTATTTCATAACAGTAATTTTGAAATAATCTATTCTAGAACGCTAAACCTTCCAAAAATCTCAAAAACTCTTCAAGATATTTCTTCAGGCGATATTAACGATGAGAAAAGCATTCAAGCCATTGCTACCATTCTTTTAGAAGGGGAAGACAGTTTGTCAATCATTACTGAGAACGATGTAAGAGTTGAATCGTTCAATGAAAAAAATTTCAGTAGATATATTGATGAATATGAAAAAATCACTAACAAAATCTCTGTGTTTAGCCAATATGTCAGAAAGCCTACTCACGTAAATTAATAGTTTTGAGATTGACTAATGATTCAATAATCCTTGTTGATGATTTTTCTCATCTGCTTTATTCAACCATTTGATAATGAACAGGAAAAGAGGGTGGAACCAAAGGCCATAAACAACCTTTTGTTCTCCCCTCACTTAAACTTTTAAAAAATATTCTATTGTTTTGAAGTCTCCTTATCCAAAGAACATTGCTTGTAAAATTCATATCGATTTTTTCCTTTTACCTTTGCAAGATACATCGCAGCATCTGCTTTTTTTAAGATTGTACTCAAGTCGTTGCTTTCTTCAAAAAAGCGGGAAATTCCGAGGCTTGCTGAAACTTTTACAGGATATTCAAAATTGCTCCAATTTGACAAGTACTTCAGCACCGTAGTTGCCATTCTTTCCACGTTCTCAGTATCTATCACATTCGGAAAAAGCAGAACAAATTCGTCCCCACCTAATCGTATTGGAAATGGTATCTCTAGCTTTCTAAGTATGTTTGCTACCTCTTTTAACACTAGGTCACCTACATCATGGCCGAAAGTATCATTTACACTTTTAAACCCATCCATATCTAGAAGCATCAATGTACCTTCAGTTGTAATAAAATCAAAATTATCATAAAGGAATCTACGATTATAAAGTTCAGTTAACACATCATACTTCACCTTTTTCTCTAACTCAATAACATACGAAAATAGCTTCGAGAACCTCTCTAATATTTCAATATCATTTTCTGTAAAGGTAGAAGGTTTCGAGTCAATCGCACAAATCGTCCCAAAAACCTCACCATTTTTATAGTGAATAGGTACATCTATATAAGAACGAATATGTAACTTTTTCGTAATTGCTAGATTCTCTGTTACCGGATGTAATGTCGCATCATTAATTATTATCGACTCAGCGTTTCCAAAGTATATTTGATGACAATATGTTTCTTTTAAAGGAATTGTTTTGTTATCAAAAATTGGAATGTTTACGTCATCATTCGTCGTCTTAATAACGGTAAATGTTGCCTCCGTTGTTCTACCTAAAAAAAGTATTTTATCTTTAAAAAGCTGGTTTGCTAGTTGTAGTAAATCAGCTGCCGCTTGATATGACATAATACCCCTCACTTAATTACTTTTATATTAAAATATATTATAAATATAGTATACTATATTACACCAATTCGTTCAGCTGAATATTTATGTATACGCCTTACTATCTTAGGAATCTTTAGGTCTTGAGATACTTCTGTCCCTTAGAAGGTTCTGTGATAATAAAAACGAGGAAAAGTTCTTTTTAGGTCTAATAACTTTTTCTAGGAAAAAAATTATTGAAAACGGAGTGAGCATATGAAGGTTCTAGTCCTTGGAGCAAGTGGCGCCACCGGTAAACTAGTTGTCAGACAATTAGTGAAAAGACAAATCAACTGTCGAGTACTGATTAGAGAAAGTGCAGTTCTTCCTGATGAGCTACAAGGAAATTCATTTGTAGAAATAGTGGTGGGCAATGTAAATGAGTTGTCTGATTTTGAAATGACCAACCTTGTAAGTGGATGTAATGTCATCATCTCTTGTCTTGGTCACAATGTCACTCTTAAAGGAATGTTTGGAAAGCCTCGTAATCTAGTGCTGGACGCCGTAAAAAGAATAAGTGAGACCATTCATAACAAGGCTAACCCAAAAGTTAAGCTTATACTTATGGGTACAACTGGTTATACGAATACTACCGAAGGAGAAAAAAACTCTACGGGTGAAAAATTCGTACATCTTCTGTTACGGTTCCTACCTCCTCATCAAGATAACATCAAAGCTGCTAATTATTTGATTACTGAAATTGGTGAAAAGACCGAACATATGGAATGGGTAATCGTACGGCCGGATACCTTAGTTAATCATGAAGAAGAGAGTCCATATGAAGTGTTTCCATCTCCTATTAGAAGTCCCCTGTTTAATGCAGGCAAAACTAGCAGAATCAATGTAAGTCAGTTTATGACTGAACTAGTAACGATTGATGAAAGATGGAATGAATGGCGGTATAAAACGCCAGTGCTTTATAACACATCATCATTGACATAGACACAAATATCTTACATTTGCAGTTAGTTCCGACATTCAAAAAGGAGCAGGAATCATCTCGATATAAAAGATGATTCCTGCTCTTTCCTTATTATAATACTCTCGAGCTAGTTTTTCTCCCGGTTATAAATTAAGTACAGACGAAACAGACTACTTATGAAAATCAGTGCACCAATAATCATATAAAATGTTGCACTAGCACTTTCATTTATACCAATTAAGGATGAAACAATAATAACTAACCCTATAACAACCATCGTAATATGAAATATATACTCAAACTTTCCCTTTAACATATTAAGCACTCATCCCTTCCAAACCATATGAACCAATTTTACCACACCGTTCACTGAGTTGGTAACTCGAGCGGATTCGGGTGGTGCCTGGCACCACCCGAATCCGCTCCATTCAATGTTATAATTAAAGAAGAAAGAGAACACCATTTCATGTGACAGGGAGGACGACGAACTTGGCTGAAAAGGATATACAACATATAAAGGATAAACTTACATCAGTGAAAGGAACACTTGCCATTGAGGGTTTACACCTCAAGAAAGAGGAAGAAGATATACACATAAAAAAATAACAGGTGATCTTTCAGATGAGGAATTTGAAAAGAAGGTCGTGGAGCTCGTCAAACATGAGAAATAGCAGCCACAATCAAGATCCATACTGTTATGAAAATACATCGGTAAAGGGATTCAATTTTGTGCTGTTCCATATATAGATTCTTATTTTCAAGATGCCGTTTCAAAAAGTTTAAAAAAACAAAATTACTTAAAAGGGCTTAAGAAACAGGAATTCGCCCAAAAAGCGGCTGCTCTATTTGCAGAAGTCAACGCCGTACATCCATTCCGCGAGGGCAATGGACGAGCTCAACGAGAATTCTTCCGATGCCTTGCCCTAGCAAATGGGTATACCCTCCACTGGGAATTCATAACTGAAGAAGAAATGATACAAGCCTCTAAACAATCAGCTATTGGCTCGATTGCTGGCCTTAACAATATTTTTGAGAGAGTCATTCGGGTGGTGCCTGGCACCACCCGAATCGACTCGAATCACATCAAAACGGAGTGAACAACGATGAACATTAGAGATTTATTTGAGCTTGAGAATGACGCTACTTTTCAAAAACTGAATCAGCAGGTAAACTCATTCAACACGTTAAAGATTTTAAAGCTAGAAAATCATGAAATTCGCCATTCTAATATATTGGCTTGGTTGCTTAACCCGAAAGAAAATCATAGTTTACGCGACTATTTTTTACGGAAGCTCGTGGAACACCTTATCCTAATCGAAGAAAACAGCCAAAACCCGCTATATGACACAGTCAGTGAAATCCTGAATCACTCTCTCATGGACAGCTATGTCTACCGAGAAGTGAAGACGGATAAAAATCGATATATCGATTTGGTTATTGTGAATCAACAATTAAAAACGATTATCTTGATTGAAAATAAGTTCTATACAACCGAATCAAAAAATCAATTAGATGACTATTTGAGCTATATTCACGATACGTTTACTGATTTTACGATTATTCCTATTTACTTAACTCTCGATGGTGAGAAGCCTTCCAATTCACACTATTTCATGCTGACGTATGAACGGATTGAGTCGATTTTAGATACGACACTCATGCTTTATAAGGACCAGATTGGCGACAATGTGTGTAAGTTCATTGAAGATTACAATCAAATCTTAAAAGAACGGTTTTATCCGATTCAAAACCAAAGGATCCAAGCAATCGATGTATATCGCAATCATAAACCGACAATCGATACTCTATTTGAAGAAACATCGCTTCTTCATAAACAGCTACAGTTTGAACCAGGGTATCAATTTGAGTTCATGATGAAGTATAAAAATACGATTCAGTACATTTTCAAACACGGCCAAAATATTTTAGCTTATAGCTTCGAACAGTTCATAAAACAACATTTTGACGAATCGATACTTTGTCAGGCACACCCTACTACTCCTTATCTTCTCCCACTGGAGTGGCAGCCCATTGAAAAAATCCCTGTTCGAGAACCTGGATATTGGCTAGGAAAAGGGCTAGTTATTTGGTTTGACCAAACGAATGATAGCCGTTTGCGCCTCATCGTTGAAGTAGGACCAATGGAGTATACTGGACGACTTTGGTTTCTTGAGCAATTAGAGAAGTTTGGTTTTTCGATCAAAGAAAGCTCGAAACTGGAAAAGTCACGTTATACCCGATTTTACTCACAAAAAATCGACGTAAACAAATGGGATGACTTGGATGAATTGGCCCAAGCCATGGCTGATTTATACTTTAGCGAGGAATTTACGCGAGTACGCAAACAAGTAACAGCCATCTTAAATCATGAAAACCCTGTAAGTGAACCGGTACAAGAACTAGTAAAAGAAATTCCACAACAACAAACAACGGATAAAGAAAGAAAAAGAACAGTCCAACAAGCCTTTATAAAATGGACTGAATCAATGAGCATTTCAGAAACACATTACCGCGTTTCTTCAAGCAATCTATCTTACAAGTTACCATTTTTCGATGAATTCAAAGAAAAACTCGGAGAAACTCGTGAAAAATGGTGGTGGGATAATGGTCCTTTTTTATGTTGGATAAAAATTCAGCCTGACTCCCTTTACTTTGTACTAGAGGTTGGACCAATCGAAGCCGATAAACGGGTAAGGCTTATGGAATTACTTCAAGAAAAAGGAATCAATTTTATCAAAAGAGCACTATCATTGGAAGCTAAATATAACCGCATTCACTCTGAAACGGTATCCATACAAGGCTTATCAGAACCAGAGCTAGTCGAAGCATTTCACCGGTTATTCAAAAACGATGAACTACAAGACATTTTAAGAAAATTGAAAGAAGTGTACGATGATGTTATAAGTAAGCTTGAATAACATATTAAAAGGGCCCAATACATGGAGTATTAGGCCCTTTCATTCTTCCCTATCCTATTCAACGGGTGTAAAACGGGTTGGGTTATTTAATTCAATCGTGTCTCCCTCTTCAGCAAAAAAGACATGTTCAGGAACACCGATGCTTCCACCAAGAATGACATTTACTTTTAAAGAACCTGTAGCACTGTACACAACAAAGTTTCCACTGCCACCGTTAGGAGTTGCAATGTAACGACTTGCTGGGATGTCATGGCCTACTATGAATGTACCGCTACTTAGTCTTTTCGGTTCGTCTTGTTTCTTTTTAAGTTCACCTGAAATCGCTGATAGTTCTTTGTCTTTTCGTTCAATATTTGACTTTATGCTGTCCAGTTCCCTTTCTTTTAATTTCAGTTCACTCTCTAAATCTTTGATTTCACTTTTAATCGAATCTCTACCTTCAATAACTTTCAGTACTTTTTGATATTCTTCTTCTTTGCTTTCAATCAAATCTTCCTTTTCAGCAACAACTTCCTCTTTTTCAGCAACTAACTCTTCAACCTCTGTTAATTTACCCTCTTGTTCCGCAATCTTTTCAAGAAGTTCTTCATAATTCACTTTCTCTTCTTCTATCATTGTAGTTGCTCCGTTTGCGCCTGTACTGTAAGCAATAACAAGCAATATAAACGCTCCAACACTGACCCATACCCATTTATTTTTTGCTAAGTTCTTTCTCTCTTCCACGATGCCCCCTCCACTTATGTATACTAGTATATTTTTCATATAAAACTAATACTATAGAACTAGTTTGGTGGATTCAATGGTATCTTATTCCATATAAATACTCTTCCAGTAATCGCAAAATACAATGAACTGCAATAGAAGCGGCATTAAATCAACCTTTTTTGTCCATACTGATTGGTAAACAAGGAGGGCTTATGAGGTACGCAGTAGCAATGACCATTTTCTTCACACTTTTGATGATGAGCATTAATCTTTCCTATGAAGTTTTTAAACTTAAAGATAGTTCCCAATCCATTGATTCCATTTACAAGGAAGATCCTAATCTATTGTTTTTGTTAGACCCGGGCAGTTCTTTTTATCAAACTTATTCTATCGAGGCAGAACCTCCCTACTTACCAGCACGGAAGCTTGCTCACTTTTTCGTTTTTGGTTTTTTAGCTTTACTTATTTATGTATTGTTACCGGGAGAGACTTTGTGGAAAAGAGGATGGCTAGCTTTTATCTCGGCTAGTATTGTTGGTGCTTTGGATGAAATGCATCAATATTACCTTGTGAACAGGAGTGGACGGCTTCTTGATGTTGTTATTAACCTAGTAGGAACTTTGACCTTTATTCTTCTAGTCACAATCGGAATGCTATTATTTATCTTGGGACAAAAGCTAATATGGATTTTAAGGAGGAAGGAGGATGCTGAAAAGGATATTGCATAAGCCTTTCTCGACTGAAAAAAAATCCCCTCTTCATTAACAACGGCACGAAGCGGGGATGTAGACTTCTAAATTAAAAAGTCATATCATTTACAATTTTTTGTAGTCCTGTTAGGTTTCCTTTGCCTAAGGTTGAATAGTAGTCAATGTGTTTTTTTACCGCATTTAAAGCTCTATTAAAAGCGTCCTTACCGTAATCTTTTCTAATACTTTTCAGCAAAAATTTATTAGTCCCATTATTGAATGTTCTTTTATACTCTTCTCCATTCATCATAGCCAAAAAGATCGTTATAAAAGCTTGTGCGGAACCTTCATTCATCCCTGTTACTCTGTTGTAGCTCGGTCTTAGCATTTTTTCCGATAAAACACTTTCTCTAATCGACCATGCTCAAGCTGGGTTGCAGTATGTTTACTCAAGAAAACTCTTCATTTTTACAAAAATATGTGAAAGAATATACATAAAAGCTATAATAGTTTTTACAATGAGCAATGGGGTATAACAATGGAGTTAACACTGGCGACAACTGATGAAATCAATATGTTACATGCAAAGTTAAAAGATTTATTATTCACCTTCTTGAGGATCCGGAAAAATATTTCGAACACATTGGGATTATTGATGTTTTTAATCGTCGACTTCAAGATGAAAAAGAAGCTAGTGAGTTACTGGGAAGAAATCATAATCTTACATTTGGTGAATTGTTCATAAAGACCTTTTCAGACCTTTACTTTTGGCAATAGATTCATATCAAAAAATGCCCAATAGACTCCATAGCCTCCTAATGCAACAATGAACAATAAACCAACAAATAACCGTTTTAATAGTCTCTTATACATACTTCTTTTCTCAGTTTTCATTTCAGTCATTTTTTCTCCCTCTTGCTGAGTAGACACTCAGCCTCCTAGCATTTATGTTGCTGAGTTAGCAGCTGTCGCTTCGTCCGCCTTCACACAATCAATTGCAATAACTAGAGCAATAATGATAGTTTCCATCTCTTCATTTAGGATTTCAACCTTGTAACTATCTCCCCATGTGAACCATTGCTTGCTTACTTTACCGACAACTTCACCATGCTGAAATAATTGAAAATTCATGTCCCACCAATTGCCACGCACTTCGATACCTGCTGCATCAATCGTATAACGCGCTTTGAAGAATGAAAACTCCTTCTTAATCATCACCATTTCTCGACCATTTACTTCAACAAAAAACTTCGGCAAAAAGCTGAGCATCTTTTTCGTGATAAGCGCAACTTCTTTTCTATCAGAATTCATAATAGAGAAGGTCTTAGGAAGTTTCATAAAGCTTCCTTCCACGTAATAAACATCGTTTTGCTCTTGGTCCTTTACCGTAAATTTGCCACTTAAGCTGAATACCTTCTGTTTTATATATAGTTCTTTCATACGCTACCACCCTTTTTGTTAGATAATTGAATGAATACCATTAGTTCGATTAAAGAAAATATCTTATTTTTAGCGTTGCTCCCTTCCCTTTTTTGGGAGCATGTAGTATTTCATCTTTTTCTTTTTTCAATTCATACATTGCGTCACAACAACTTGGCATATTATGTTTTTGGGATGGATAGCCGCCTAATTTCTCATGAACGTATTTAGACGTAATATCGATAAAAGCTTTTCCACCCTTTGAGGCTTCCCTTATAAGATTTTCAATTTCATTTTTAAAATCCGATTTAGATGGCATTTCATATCCCCTTACTAGTTTTATGTATATAAATCCTCTTAAACTCTTTACATTTAAATATTCTACGAACCTATTGAAAAACCCCTTTCTTGAAGAAAAGGGGTTTTTCTCTAATTAGTTTTTGTTTCTACTCTTTTTTAGTATACTCCATAAAAATAATAACCAAAGTAAAAACACAGTTACAGTTATGGGAATTATAAAGTCTTCGGAAAAATCAAGCATTATGAGTAATACAGTCCATATAGATGGAAAAATAATTGCAAATAAAACCTTTCCTTTTCTTGCTATAAAAAACTCAAATAAGACAGACGCTGGCAATATAATAAACAACAACAAAATACTAGCAGTCATTAATAATCTCCTTTTACATTTGTTTACAACTAACATTTACAGTTCCTAGCAAAACTTATGTAAACATCTAAAAATCATAATTTTCATCATCAATGTCACGAAATTTTATGAACCAGTTATTATCTCTTTTTACCAGTTGGTATTTTTGTATTCCACCAAGAAATGTATCAAACTGCATATACACCTCAACAAGACACTCTTCAGAACCATCATAATCCCAACATGAAGGTGCAATAATATCATATTTTAACAAAGGCCTTTGAAGAGTTGCCTCACTTTTAAGTTCATTATACATATTTCCACTCAGCGTTTCTTGATCAATAAACTCTAGTGATTCCTCAAATACATACTCTTCCATCAATATATTAAAGTATTTTTCTAACGTATATACGGCTTCACGTTCCTTTGTACCTTCCTTATACTTTTGATGTTCTTCAACTCTTGGGTCTGATGATATCAATCTACGTTCATCAACAATATTCGAAGTATTCTTCAAATCATCTTTATAGATTATATTTATTACTGTCAGCACTGTAACTATCAAAGCAAATACCACTACTACCTTTTTCATTTCCCCCACTACTTTTTCCCCTTTTTTTTAGTTCTCTCTTTAGACAACTGCTATCGTTCCCGTTATTCCAATGATACGACTTAATAACTACTGTCTAAATAATACGGTGCACCATCGTAATCTGGAGCAAATGAGATTCCCCCAATGACTTCCTCTTCATATAAGAATACAGTCACGTTTATTTCTCCTTCTAATCTACTGTTTAAAGGATGACTACCTACAACAAATCTTACTCTATCTAATCGTTTTCCGATATACTCTTCAGGTTCAACAGGTTGAACGTGCCACTCTTGTTCACCTGGCATACTTTCAAGCCAGCTTTGCGTTAACTCATGACTTGACTAACTGACTAAAGAAATAACCTCATATCCTTTTTCTTCAAGGTAGTTTTTAGCAATTTCTATGTTATCACTAGACTGTTCTCGAACGGCCATACTCTCGCTTTTAACATCATTTACGTCAGTTTTCAAATTTTCACTTCTAGTACACCCTGTTATTATTGAAAGAAATAATATAATTGCGGCAATAATTATTTTTAACCTCAACAGAATCACTTCCTCTTTTGTAAGGTACTACTCGGTTATTTCAAAAGAATACTTTTCATCGATAATATACAAACTAACCGTAGTTGTATGATTGTTAAGCTCATCATACATAATCTTCCATGAAAAGGGAAGATTTAAAAAAACATAGTAAAAAACCTTGAGTGGCATATAGCCAAACAAAGTTTTCAGTCGGGTGGTGCCAGGCACCACCCGAATCAGCTTAGATAGTTTTTTTCAATTTCTGAGTGACTGACCGGTCTACTAAAGTAATATCCTTGTATTGAGATTGAGGGGTGTTCCGACAATTCTTTTAATTGTTCAATCGTCTCAACACCTTCAGCAGTCACTTCCAGATTTAATGCTTTACCCAACAAGATGATCGCACTCGTAATTTGTTTTGACTTAGGGTTTTCCGCAATTTCTGAAATAAAGGACCGGTCAATTTTCAATCGATGAATCGGGAAATCCTTTAAGTATTGTAAGGAGCTATGTCCCGTCCCAAAGTCATCAATGGCTAATTGAACACCTAAATTGTTTAAATTCTGTAATACAGCAATCGATCTCTCCCTATTTTCCATCGTCATACTCTCTGTAACTTCAAGTTCTATTAATTCAGGTGGTAGTTGGTATTGAGTAATTAACCGTTCAATTTCCTCGACTAGGAACTCATTTTGAAACTGTTTTGGAGAGAGATTAATGGAAACCCTAATCGGTGTTCCTTTTAATAACCAATTTTGAGCTTGTTCAAAGGCTAGGTGTAATATTTTATTTCCTAAAGGTAGAATTAGACCCGATTCTTCAGCCAATGGAATAAATTCACCTGGACCCTTAATACTTCCATCTGGTTTAAGCCAACGTACCAATGCCTCTACTCCAAGGACACCTTCCTGACTCGCATTGATTTGGGGTTGAAAGACTAAGAAAAACTCATCTCTGTCTATCCCTTGTAGTAACTCTTCTTCCAAAAGTAAAAGCGATTCCGTTTTCTCAGAAAGGGTTGCTGAATAATAAGAATAGGTGCTTTCTCCTCTTTTTTTTGATGCATACATTGCTATATCCGCACGCTTCATTAACACATCTGCGGTATCACCATCGTTTGGAGATACCGCGATCCCAATACTTACTGAGGTGTGTACTTGACGACCCTTTAAGTCTATTGGTTTTGAGAATTCGCTAATTATCTTTTGTGCTAGTTTCGTTGGCTGGTCGAGGTTTTGCAGACTTGGTAATAAAATTGTAAATTCATCTCCACCTAAACGTCCAAGTATCCCTTCCCCATTCAAGCATTCACCTAGCCTAGTCGCAACAACTTGTAATAATTCGTCGCCAACACTATGGCCAAGAGCATCATTAATCACTTTAAATCGATTTAAGTCCAGAAAATACACAGCCACTTTTTTGTTTGTCTTTAGCCCCCTATTAATTTCGTCAATTAAGTAACGGCGGTTGGGAAGCCCTGTTAACTGATCTGTATACGCTAAACCGAATATTTTCTTTTTGGCTTCTTCCTGAGACGTAATATCCCTTGCTATTCCATATATACTATCCAATTGGTCATCTAAGTAAATAGGGACCAACATCACATTTATGAAAATCGTACTCTGATTAATCTCAAGACAAGTTTCGAAATTTACTGGCTTTCCTTTCCTTACTACGCCACAAAACTCTTTTTTCACACGATTCCAATTATCCCTAGTAAACAAAGAACGCAAATCAATCTTTGTTAGGTCATCTACCTTTATAATCTCAAGTCCGGATTTATTCAAGGATATGAATTGACCTTTGGTGTCCATCGAGAAAATCATATCTAAATTATTATCTACTAGTGACCGATACCTTAGTTCACTTGTTATCAATTTCTGAGCTTGAGAATGCAAGCGACGTTCTGTAAAAACGCCTAACACAAGAAAGGACTGAACTAATAATGTACAAAGTGCAATCGATACAGCGATAATATTCATATCTAAACCAGATTCGTGAACATGCTCATGAGGATACATAGAAAAACTGGCTGCTGCCATACCAATATAATGCATTCCTGCTATTGCAGCACCCATCACCAATGCGCTTGTTACCTTCATTAAATAGAGCAATTTAGAATTAGCAATACGCGCTAATTCAAAAGCAATTTTTAAAGCAACTATGGAAACAATTACAGCTACAACAATTGATAAAAGGAACAAATAAGGGTCATATGAGATGGACATCCCTTCCATTGCATCCATTCCTACGTAATGCATAGTAGAAATTGCCGCCCCCATGGTGATTCCACCGATTATCAATCTATGTTTTGAAAGTTTTGTACTTGAACTCACAACATATAATGCAATAAAAGAGCCAACAAACGCAAAAATAATGGACTTTATGACGCCACCTGTTTGATAGGACATAACCATTGGCAACTGAAAAGCAATCATACCAATGAAGTGCATTGACCAAATTCCAATGCCCATTGCCACAGAGCCACCTAAAAGCCAACCTCTTTTATAAATTCCTTTAGAGTGAATCACTCTACCTGCTAAATCGAGTGCAGTATACGCTGCAAAAATTGCTATACCTAATGATAGAGCAACCAACCATAAATTATATGAACCAGTCAATTCTTCCAAAATACGTCTTCCTCCAATAAGATGGACACAAAGTCCCGCAAATCATACTCTAAAAACAGTACTATCTCTTAATATATCGGCTATTCTACTATAATTTCAATCAAAAGTACTTTCTCTTTTTTTATACGTGAACATTTTACTAGGGTTCATTACAGCCAATGAAAAGGGTGATATTCAAGTATCGGGTGCGTTTATTTAAGAAGGAATAAACGCCTTTTTCGTGGAACTTATTTACAAAAGCAGCAATTTGGTAATAGTGCAGTTTAACATTTATAAGAGGAAAATCCTATTAAAAAAGGAGTATGCTATGGATAAAAAACAGTTGTTGAATGATTTGAAAAATATTGTGCTAACGGAGTTACCTAATGCAGTAAAGGAAATAAAATTAGATACTAGGGACAAGGTTTGTTATATAGCATTGTTTGGTTCAGATTATGAGCCTATCCTAGGGCTTATCCAATTAGGAATTGAATCTTATCGTAACGAAGTAATTGAAAACTATGGTATTGATGATAAGGGGGTCTTATGGAACTCAGCAGAGATGCCTGCAAACTATCAAAATATAATAAGGAACTCAGAGTTTGATGAGAAACAGAAAAACTTAGAAAAAATGCTTGCGAGCGATGATTGGGAGGAAATTTGGGAGGAGTGCCAAACGATACGCTTTGAACTTGCACAAGAATTTAATAAATATAATTGGAACGAAATTCTTCCTATTACAGATGACTTTGTTGTTTTTTCAGAATGGGAGGAGATTGATGTTATAAATGGAGATTTAAAACGAAGTATCCCAAAAGAAAAACTTAATAAACTTAAAGATAAAAACTTAATCTAATTTGAAGACTATTTAACAGGGCTTTAGGATCAATAAAGTAAGACGTACTGAGCTTTGAATTTGAAATGTACGTTATAAATTATTGGCTTTGTAGAGTTAAAGACAAAATTAAAAGCCTATTCACGATTCCTAAATGAAAACAGGGGGCTTTAGATGAAAAAAGTAATAATGTTTTTGTTTATTGGAATTTTTATAATTGCCTTTTATGAATACCAAAAGCCTATTATGAATTCGGCAGAAGCAATGATTAGTGCAGTAGATTGTTTAAATAACCCACCAGAACATTTGGGTATTTTTCCTGATTATATTGATATAGAAACAATACATAATGAAAATGTTTATACATACCTGTTTCAACAAAAAGGGTATTATAATGAGTTAATGAATAAACAAAGGTGGGAAGTTAAACTTAAATACGATGGTAAAGAACCTACTGTTTTGCTGGATGCTTATTCAGGAAAGTGCATAAGCGTTTATGGTCCGATGAGTTAGTTTACTTTTAGAAGGGATAACAGTATACAAACAAGCGTATAGATTAAGTCGCAAATAGTAGGGATGAGTAATTAACAATGACACGTAATCGAGAACTACCTCATTTTGTTATTTTAGGGATATCAAAAGATGATATTGGTAGATTTATCAAAATTAAAGCCACATTTCCAGATGGAGAAATAGTATTTAGATGGGGACTGGATTCTTTAACTTATGTAAATTTAAATAAAGCGTATTCGACTCGTGCCTTTGACAAAATGCCAAATTTAAACTACGAGTATAAACTTTTGAATGGTTATAGCTCTTCACCTAACCCTGATAATACAAGGAATTTCTCAGGATATATTGAATGTATTCTTGGAAAACAAACAAAACAAATTGAATTTAAATGCTCGGAAAAGTTCGCAGGTAATCTTGAGTGGATGTCTGGAGTAAAGAGCTTTGAAGAATTAAATCATTTAATATGGAAGGACTAAGACTAGAAAAAGTAAGTCCATAGGATACCAAGCTACCCACTTAAAAAAAAACCATAGAATAAACCGAAAGCCTAATCCCTCGGTATAAGACGATTAGGCTTTTTCATTTTATAACAATCTATGTTCTTCTATTAGTAAACACGTTGATAGCAGTGGTTAATTTGGTGCGGCTGTAATAAAGCATATCTAAATGATTAGATAAACTTCTTTTTGTAATACTCACGTAATTCTAATGCATTGTCTTCCCATTCTATTGCACGACCATCGATTAGTTGACCAAAAACATCCAAGCATCTGTGCCATCCTGCGGCTATATATATCGCCATTTCTCGGTCATCAAACGTATGACTAAACGTCAAGGTGCACCCTTCAACTGCAACATTTATGCTCATCACTAACACATCATTACCTTCCTGAAAACAAAAGGACTTTGGAGGATCTAATTCGGTAATCACTCCCTCATAGATTGAACCTTCTCCATCATTGAACTTAATCTTTCCACCAACACTAAGGTCCATATCTCCAGTTGCAAAAGGATACCACTGAGTGAAATAATTAGGTTCGGTTATAAATCGAAATACGGTTTCAGGACTACATGAATATTTCCGTTCAAAAACCAATACGTGTCTTCCTTCTTTTTCATGGAGACTGCCATAGGTACTCATGAATGTTACCACCTTTTTTCAAATGTATGTCAATTTACTATACTTCTCTTTAGCTATTACATACAACGGTTGACCTTCCTTCACAATCTTTTAAATAACCTTTAATCTACCATTTATAATAAGTCTTCATTACATAAACAACGTTTTTTCTCGAGGGCATTGGGAAAGTTCGTTTTATAACTTTTACAGGGCTCTCGAAGCAATGTGCGTATACGTTGCATTTTTTATAAGCCTGCTACGAGTGAAGCCATTGCATCATACTACAATAGCAATCGTCTCTTCAAAAGAAACGGGGTTAAGAGTAGAAGAAGTTCCTAAGCCTCGTTTTTCGTTTGAGGTAAAACCATAAAACCTTGACGTTTCGGTAGGTAGGCAGTATTAGAATTACCATCGTTAGTCTTTAAATAAATCAGGTAATATGTCGTAAATAAACTGGTTCACCCAATGCCACGTGTGTACTCCACCTTCGCATTCAATGAAATAAAAGTTTCCTTCTTTTGTATTCGATGAATAGATGAAGGTATCGGTTAACTCTTTCATCGCATCCATCTGTGGTTTCATATTCGGATACGCAATGTCCTGTTTTCCCGTTGCGCAGAACAAGTAGAAATCGCTTGGTGTATAACCAGCTTCTTTTGCCACTTTAGCTAAATATTCCGCTGTTTCTTTTGCCTTTTCGCCTTCCGCCTTCTGAGCCAATGCCCAACAATCACCACTTAAAGGGACAAAATATTTGAAGTAATCAAGGCAGTTTATGTATGTGTACCAAGTTGTAACTGAGCCCATGGAAAATCCTCCAAACGCTCTATGTCCACGCGAAGCCTTCAATTCTTCTTTACTCGCTGTTCCTGCATACGTATGATAGTTTGTTTCAACAAAAGGAATTAAGTCATTGACCAATTCGTCATGAAAAAATTCAGTTTCCACGATAGGAAGGGGATGGTCAACGTTTTCCACATGAGAACGTGCTGGGTCGTTCTTCAAATTATTTTTCACACCATAAAATGTAGGCGTCACAACAATCATAGGTTCGATAACGCCATTAGCTATCATATGGTCCAAAATATTCTTTAACTCTCTGTTTTGACCAGGTCCACCGAATAAGAGATTTTCATCCTCCCCGCCCCCATGCAGCAAATAGAAAACATTATATTTTTTATTTGTATCGCTAGCGTCATAGCCATAGGGCAGATACACATTCGCATGCTTCGTACGACTACCATTCTCTAAATTAGGAACTTGATAGTGTACGCTCTCAATGGTACCCTGCTTTTCGTTCTCCAATCTGTATTCATCAGGAACTGGTATAAACTCCTTATGCTTTTCGGTTTCTTTTCCCATCTATAATCTCCTCCTCATAATAATATAGAACCTCGCTTACGCTTCCTGATGTTTTCTCTGGTGTACGTTAAAGAACAGCATTGAAATCAACATAAGAGCAGCACATACAAGAAAAAGTCCGTTGTAACCATAGTTAGCAGAAATCACTCCACCAACCATAGGACCAATTCCTTGACCAATGTCTGCGCCAATGTAAAAGGTACTTGTAGCCACACCTACCCTGCTTGCATCTACTCCTTTAATACAGGCGGTCTGCAGCGATATATGCCCTAATCCTTGACCTATAGACTTCAGCACAGACGCTACAAGTAATAAGCTTAGTACGGGAGAAACACCAACTAAAAACATGGATAAGGCGGTAACGACAAGTGAGACATTCACGACCAAAGTCAACCCTGTTCTGTCGACAATTCGTCCACCAAACAGTCGCAGGATAAACAGAACGACGGCACCTACGGAAAAAAACAAGCTGATATTCGAAATATCCCTTTCCTGACCTAACAAAATCAGGAATGTACTTACAATTCCGTTTCCAAATGAAAACATGCCCCCTATCGCCGCATATACCATCACCTCTTTGGCAAAAAGTGAATCTAACGTGATCTTTCTTTTTTGCTTACGTTCAGGTTTCTTGCTCTTCGGATAGCGAAGCCATGTTAGCAGGACGGCTCCGATAAATGACAATGATGCAATCAGTAGAAAAAGCAATTGAAACCCATACTCCGCTTCAATATATACTCCAAGAGGTGGGCTGATAACTTGTGCCACAACCTGACCAAGTCCAAAATACCCAAGTCCTTCACCAATTCGCTCTCTAGGAATGTACTTTGTCACAAGAGCAATGATGACGGTACTACTAACCCCAAAAGCAATTCCGTGCAAAATTCTGAAGAAAAATAACGCTGGGATGTTTTCGAATAAGGCATAGCCTAAAACAGAAACCCCAATTAATAGATTGGCCATAATACATAATGTCTTCTTGTTCATTCTATCCACTGTTAATCCGGCAAAGGGCCGCATCACTAGAGCCGCAATGGAAAAAATCCCTGCGATAACGCCCGCAATCGATAAGGAAGAAGTAATACCCATTGCATACTTTGAAATAATGACATAAATCATATTAAAGCCCATTGCAGTAATCAAACTAACAACGATTAAAAATAGAAAGGAGGTGTTCCATAAAGACCTAACACCGTCTTCAATTTGTTCTTCTGCTATCGTACTTTTTTGCCCCATTGTCTTCTCCTTTGGTGCTATTGAAATCTGATTACTAGATACACAGTCTCTTGGTGATATCTACTCTACTTCATATTGTTGTGAACTCTCTCCAGAAGCGACAAGAACGTTTCTTTCTCTTCCTCTGTAAATCCTCTGAAACATTCTTCCTCTACGTCATGAAAAATTGTTGCTACTTCCCTTTCCATTGCTTTTCCTTTTTCCGTTAACCTCACACTTAAGGCCCTTTTCCCTGGCGCATTCACGATTGTTTCCCGTTTGATTAAATCGTTTTTCTCCATACCCGGTAATATACTTGTAATTGTAGCCGGCTCCACTTCACAAGCCTCCGCTAACTCCTTTTGCATACAACCCTCTAAATCTATTAACGTTTCCAATATTTTTGGCTGCCCTGGCGATAAACCAAGTGCACTAAATTGACTTGTACTCTTTCTATAATGCAAGTTAGATGTTCCCACTAACAACTTATGAAATCTCTTTTTCATAGCTTACTCCTAAAGATAAATTAGATACCTAATTAGATATCTAATCTAATGAAGCCATAGAATGATTACATTGTCAATATGGAAATAGGGGCGTCGGTTTATTCTGAACTAGGTATAGCCGTACTCAACAGAACTATTTTTCCTTTCTATTATTAAAGACTATAAAAACCTCGACAGGCATAAGCCTGTCGAGGTTTGACAACAAAACATTATATTAGAATTATCACTACTTTTCCTACCGAGTGATTGTCATAATTGTTAAATATATTCTTTCTAATACATTAGTATATGTTAAAGTAACTCCACTCCAACTTGCTTATAAAATTTAACTTTTAGTCTCTCTTCTTCTCCCACATTTATTACCATTGCTTTGTCATCTTTTTTTATACTTGTTACATTATTAAAATCACCTGTAAATACTATTGAATCATTGAATGTAATACTTAGACTACTAGTTTGCTTATATACATCTAAAGTTAAAATCACTTTGAAATTTTGGTCATCTTTGTAAGAATAAATAAACTCTCCATCTTCCATATTGCCTGTTATGCTCACCGGCTCACTTTGAAAAAGTTCTAATAAATCATATTCATCATACTTTATAAACATACGTATTCATCCTTTTATTAATTAGTTCGGTATAACTGTGATAACATCGTCTGCTTCATTTATTATTACTTTGATATCCTTTGTTACATGTACAAACGTTCCGCTTCTATTATCAGGTATTTTTTTCGTATTCATTATAGCATCTTCAATAACTGAAGGTGGGATATTTCTTGGGTCAACATATTTTTTGATAAAGTCACTAATTTCTTTTGTTTGTGGTTTAAAACCTAATTCTTCAGCTTTTTTTATTGCTCTACTTGTTAATATAGCTTTTACTTCGGGAGTATTAGGTGCCATTCTTTCCAAAGCATGCTGCGAATACTTCCTACCATTTATTACTCCTCCTTTTGACATACTCCAACCAATTTCATCCATACCCTTAATCTCTGAAGTCTGTGTATTATTAACATCTGTACTACGCTTATCAGTCAATTGAGTTTTAGGTTCTGGAGTTTGAGAACTGCTTGGGCCACTAGAGTTATCAAGCCTCTTCGCCTTGTTTAAATCTAAAGCTTTATCTACGAATTTTGCGGGCCTGACTAGAATAAACCCAGCCGCAAGGGCTTTATTTCCTATGCTGGCTTCTTTGTCCAATAGAGTGATGACATCATCTGCCCAAAAATTAATAACCGCATTAGAAAGGTGACCACCTGTATGCATATTTGCTTTTGAATTTGGATTGCCCAGTACTTTTCGATAGTCATCAAAATGAGGTGCCGGTCGTTCGATTTCAGATGAGGCAATAAATGATTTCCCTTCTAAGTTGGTTGGATCGCTTAAGAGCTTCCTCCTCATCTAATGTAAAGGCGGTTTGAGATTTATCCATTAAGTAGTCATTACTAAAGACATAATCAGACATGTCGTCTTTGACATTTTGTGTGTTCAGCATGGTGGATTGTTTATTCCAATTGTAGGGTTCATTAATCGTTGCATTATATACACTTTTTACTTTAGCTTTGATGTACATCGTCTAAGTACTCGGAAGATTGCTGTAATATCTTTAGTGTTTTAGCTACACTCTTCCATATCTTTTGTTTCTTTGCCGAGAACTTGACTTTAATTCCTTTAAACGCATTCCAATTCTTTGATTTGACGGACTTTCTTGAGAGTGTATACTTTTTCGCTATACTCACTAGTTTTCTTTCGTTGTTTGAGTATGCGGTCATCGATTGGTTCGTAAACTTCTCAAGAGCCTTTAGTTGATGTTCGATGTCATGAAGAGCAAGTTGAACCTCATCTAGGCGACCACCAATGTTACGCCTTGCTGCAATTTTCCTATCTAAACTATTCGATACTCCCTTTATATTTCCTCTTGCAGAAGAAATCATTGACCTTTGTTTCTCTAGCTGACTGTTGGCTTGAAGTATTTCTTTTATTCGTATATCAATCAGAGACAAATTCCCACCCCGCTTTATACCAAAGAGATTCCCTTCTCAAGGAATCTCTTTTTTGGAAAATAGTTACTCCTAGCAAAAAACAAAAGTGTACAGATAGTGAGAGGCTATAGTAATATTTTCCATTATATATGGAGTACTTATGTCTTATTCGGGGCGTGCCAGGCACCACCCGACGACCACCCAAATCACCCACAACAAAAACAGCCCCGCCAAACCAGGTTACCTAGTTTGGCGGGGCTGCTAACATATAAGGGAACTACTTAGTAGAAGCTATCTCAATTCTTCATTGTCTCACTGAAGAATCAGTTTATGACCATACATACAGTAAGTTCCAAAATAACTTTAACTACTGAATAGTACCGTTGTACTGTGTAGCTAATGGCCCTGATAAATATTTTCCTTTCTTACTCAGCGTAAGCTTTTATTTAATGGAGTGTCTAATAATATAGCTTGTTGTAAATTAACAAGCCCATATGTTTTTATACTCGAACATTCATCATTATTAGTTGTAACATGGAGGGCGGACATTATAAGTTCATTAGATAACAATTGTTCATCAGTTATTTGAAACATTTCAATGAACTCTTCGCTATCATAATTATTAGCGATATATTTACTTATTTCTCTATCTGTTAAATTTAGGTATTTCCGAGTGATTGTATTGTACCCTCGAAAGTTTTAAGGTCATAATGGATAGCTTTTGATACCACGATTTCCCTCCTTGAAAATTATTCTTCACCAACAGCAACCTGGGCCAATGCCTCTTTGATTTCCTTATTAGCCTTCTCGTATGCCCCGCTCTTCTCCACTTCACTATCAATGTTCCCCATCATCATATTGAAATGAGACTCATGATTAGAGTTTATAAAAATACTTCTAAACACTTCGATATACACTTTATTTTGTTCTTGGTTAATATCTACAAATAAATCATCGTTCACATGGTGCGATCCATCGTTAGCCCAAGAAAGTAAAGAATTACAAACCACTTTAACTTCATCAGGAAACCCTTCAACAATTTCATTAACATCAACGTTCCCAAAGAACTTAAAGTAATTTTCTAATATTCTTCTCATAATGTTTGGTGTTGTTATTGAATTAGGATTTTCCCGTAATTCTTTCCAAAGTAGTTCATATGAATTTTTAATAGGATTTTCTTCATAATTAGTAATTTGAGATGTATTGTCCGTCTTTCTTAAAATACAAAAGTTTTCATCATTTAACTTTTGACTACCATGTCCTTTATTAAATGAAATTTCCTTATGAAAATAAACGTTATGAGTTAAAATTATTAATTGTTTAAAGTTCTTGTCATTACTTCTTACCTTTTTCTTTAGATTATTTATCAGGTTACTTACCATAAATAATATATTACTGTCTAAACTAGAAATTGGATCATCAATTACAATTACTCTTGCAGTATTAACCTTGTCCTGATCATTACTTCCATTAATAAGTTGATAGAAATAGAGGAAGGTAATAACGGTTTTCTCTCCTTCACTTAACGTTTCATTCGCATCTTCACCATTTTCTCTTATAATTTTGTAATTACCATTTTCTTCGGATTCAGCTAATTGAAAATTTTTAAAGCCAAAGGAACTAAGAAGAATATTAATCTCATGAATGGAAGGTAAAACACTTGTTAACTGATTTTGGAGCTCAATTGCCTCTTCTTCCAGTTTCTTTTTAAATTCTTCTTGTTGGACCTTGCCCTTCTCCATTCCATCTAAAGCTATATTCTGTCTTCTTAAATTACTTATGTAAGTTTCATAGTTACTCTTGTTTTCTTCCACGATAAATCGCCATATATCTCTAACCAACAATTCCTTTTCTTCTTTGATATTGTCAATTACCCTATTTAATTCGGATATTTGTATATTCGCCTGTTTAACCTCTGATTTTACTTGCTCTAGATAGTTTGTTATTGAACTTAACTCAACACTTCTACTTGGTTCAGTGGCCTTCCTTTCAAGCAACCGAATATTTTCCTTATAAGTTGAATTCATAATTTCAAATAGAGAAGCTATTTTCTCTTTATTGATGAAAGGGATATCTTCATTAATAAGAAATTTGTACCTTTCAAAAAAGCTAAGTGTATCACTTTTATATTGTTTTATTGATGAATTAAGGATTTGTATTTGTTCTGTATATGTTTCATCAAAATAATCATCCAACTTTTCTCTAAATGTTACAGGAAGATCTTGTTGGCAAAATGGGCATAAACCATCTGTATCCTCCATATGTCTGTGCCCTTGTTGTACCCAATCACTTATATTTAGTTTAGAAATTAGTCTAGCAACATCTATATCTTTTTTACCTATTATTTTTGTTTTAAATATAGATTGATGCTCCAAGGAACTATCATAGTTAATTATTGGGATTACTCTAACTTTTTCTTGAGGACCATTAAAAACAGATTCAACTCTGTTTTTTAGTTCTTCAATATTAAACAGTTCACTGTTGTTATTTTCAGCTTCATCCAAACATCTTCCCATAAATTTCTCCGTATTATTACGATAACCTGCAAATGCCTCTTTAAAATTTCCATCAAATTTTCGCTTTAAATCCCAGCTTTGATTTGAAAAATTTGTTTTTAAGATGTCTAACTGCTCTTTTCTTTGCTTTATGTTATTTTCTAAATTTCCAATCCGCTCATGATGTTTTTCTACATCTTTCATTTTTCCGTCAATTACGGCCAATATTTCAGTTGATTCTTTACCTAAAGTAAAGATACCTTTTATCTCATTACGAATATTGAAATTCTCTTGAACAAAATTTCTATTATAAACAAATAGATCAATATCAGAGCCGCCTTGTTTCCATTCTATACTACAAGAAGAGAACTTTTGATTATCACTATTTCGTAGCATTTCAGAAATAGTAGTCTTACCTGTTCCGTTGCTTCCATAAATGTAATTTATGTTATTCAAATTAACTTCAATTCCTGTTGAATCATAGGACGCTACTTCCTTAATCCTGATTTGTTCAATCAATCTATTCATTCCTAACTTTTCCTACTTTTTATACAATTAGCCATATGTCAATTTCTATTTTACAGGAAAAGTTTAACAAGTATAATCAAAATACCAAATATTACAACAACTACAAAGAAATCAACTAGAACTGAATATATTTATTGCGTCAAATACGAAAAGACGATCACTTAGAACTCAATCGTCTTTTAGATGGTCAATGTAATTACCAGTATCGTTGTACTGCTTAGTAAAAGATCGGCATAGATGATAGCTCTTGTTCAACTAAAGGAGCTCCCGTTACTTTAAGTGTAGTGCCTCATACTTTTTTTTATTTACTTTCATTTACCTTTTTATTAGAAATGAATGCTTCTTTAAAAAATGCATCCCGTAACTTTAATAATTATAACTGTTTATAAACTGTGGTAAAAAATTTGTTCATCCAAAGAAAAAAGTAAGTTATAATACAATGATCATTAATAGTTTATGTATCATGTTCCACCTAGTCTGTGATTTTATCATTTATTACACGTAATAATTCAAATACGTTCAAGTCACCTATTACGGAGTTTTTCTCATCAACTACAGGGAGTTCTTGAAGATCATGTATCAGCATTAATTCAAATGCTTCCTCTAATGTGTCCATAAGTTTAACCGAAACGGGTGAACACATTATGTGTTCTGCCTTTGTATCTTCTGAAATAAAATTGTATAAACGATATATAGACATTGCATTAGGAGTAGTAATTCCTTTAAGCACCGCAAATATTTTCATTAATTCACTAAGTGTAATTATCCCAACTAAATTTTTCTGATTATCCAACACATAAACAGAACGGTGTATAAAGTCTTGATTTATTAGTTTATTATAAACGTCCACTATTAGATCTTTCGAGTGTACCGTAATAGGTTCTTTTGTAAGCTTTCGATAACACTTACCTACTGTCGACATTCGAAACACTCCTCTTTTTATTTTCTCTTTCAATATAGAAGATAACAAATCCAAAAATAAACAGGATTACCTTTATTACAAATGTTTTATACATAACCACTTCAGAAAACATTGTATACCAGTAAATCGAAAATAACCAAAAGTAAAAACCTTATCAAAGAACAATAGCACCTATTAAGATGATCAGTAATCCTTTGGCATCATCTTATCTTCTTCATACTTAATGTCGGATTTCTGTACTTCACTTGTATATTAACATAAATACAATAAGTTTATTCTTTAAAAGCGTTATCCCATTGCTTTAGCAATTGCTATGACCGCATTTCCAGACCAACCTTTGGTCGCCTTAGTCCTTGTCATTGGCCCGTTATTGGAATTACCAATTTTAGCGATCATCACACAACTTTTATTATTAGTAAACCGTCGAACGAAATAATTAATCCTAGCGTATTGTCTTTCTCTAAATAGCAAGTATAATGATAACAAACGACATAGGGAAGATGGATATGAAGAATATAATCATCGTAATATGTACCCTACTTACAACTACTTTTTCTCTCTATTACCATGGTGGCGTTAACCAAGACCCCTCTACAGTAATGAGTATCATCGAGACTGCAGACTATAAACATCAACTACATTCATTTAGCCATACAGATCCTGTTTTAAAAAGCATTCTACCATTATCATGCAGGTTCGTTTTTACTGATTTCAACATAAGAACTGATTATCTTGACTCGTACGTTTCAACTATTAAGTTAAACAGCATGTTAATGACCATCAAATTTGGTAGTACCTTCATCAACCGCTCCGTTCCTTTGTAGTTCAAGAGAAAGGAGGATTCAGGGTGATGAGGGAATTAAAAGAATTCATGAAACATGAAGCGATGGTCGGCCTTTACGTTGGTATGGTCATGATGATTGTTGTCTTTCTGTTTGTACATTTCATACTAGGTATAGAAGCATTCGCTTAATATAAAAAGAGCAGCCAGTTTAATACATGTGGCTGCTCTCTTTTAATTTAGCTTAGGCCCCGAATTTAATTTGTATGAATCATAACATATCTTAGATTAATTACGAATTCAAAATTAATGGGAAACATAGCACCTAAGAAATCTCAACATCATCGATCTCTATTCTATTTCAAAGTAATCTACTGTAGCTTATTCTTAAAAAGAAATAAACAACCGTAAAACCAACTAACTGATACAAGAACAGCAGCAACAATATCAGAAATATAATGCACGTCTAACACAACTCTACTAAAAGGAATACAAATAAGTAAGAATATAGAAACGATTAGAATCAAATCTGCTAGCCACTTTTTAGAGAGATAATTTGTGAGGTAGATAATAAACATCAGGAGTATTACACTTCGCATCGTATGCCCACTTGGAAAACTATATGAAATTAAATCTAGAGAATTACCAAATACTTCGATATCCATCTCTGCTCCTGGACGTTCTCGTTGGTATAAATACTTTAGCCCGAAGTTAAGAAGAACTCCACCAACAGATAATGAAAAAAGGAACCAGAATAAGAGCTTATTATTTCTCAGCCATAGAAAAATTAACAATAAACTTGTTAACAATAGTATGGCCTCTCCGGAACCGATTTCAGTCATCACCTTCATAAAACCTAACATAAAAGTTGCACTCTGAGTTAATTCTCTTAGAATCAGATCAAAGCTGAACGTCTCCCCCAACCGTACTAGCTCAGCAGTAATGATAAATAAGAAAAGACTTATTAAACTAATAATCAAATAACGGTTTTTCAACCACACAAATTGCACCTCCTAACTAATTCTTTATAAGCTTGTGGCATCCTTGGACAGCGTTTTCAATTTTGTAGAAATACAGATAATCTTTCAGTTTAAAACCAACCTCCACTTCTCATAAAGTAGAGGTTGGTTTCCTTTATTTTTGTTTCAACATTTTATTTAACTCTTTTTTACTTTCTCTACTAACTAAAATGTATAGAATATCGCCTTTTTTAATTTCAGTTTCCCCATATGGTGTTATAAGTTCCTCTTTCCTAATAATTGCATTAATCAGAACATCTTTAGGAAAATCAATGGTGGCTAACGGCTTATTTGTAATTTCTGTTTCTTCACTCACTTCAAACTCGAGAATTTCAGCATTTGCTTTACCAATAGAAACGAGCTCTAAAGAATGAGGAGGTTCAATCTTTTTAGGCCCAGTAAGCCCAAGTTTTTGGGCAAATAACGAAATGGTCGAGCCTTGGACTAAGGCGGAAATTAACACAACGAAAAAGACAACATTAAAGAACAATTGACTATTTTCTAACCCAGCAATCATCGGAAATGTTGCTAAAACAATGGGGACGGCTCCTCTTAGTCCAGCCCACGATAAGAATACTCTTTCTTTCAGGTCATACCCCATCTTAATCGTTGAAAGGAACACGGCTACAGGCCTAGCAATTAACACAAGAATAAGGGACAATAGTAAGCCTCTGATGATAACGTCGAGTGTATATAATTGAGAAGGAAATACTAGTAGACCTAGTATGGTAAACATTAATATTTGAGCAATCCAGGCGAACCCTTCGTTAAATCTGAATATTGATTGACGATATGTTAAGTCCGAGTTACCGACCACTAGCGCTGCAACATATACGGCCAACAATCCACTAGAACCAATAATATCCGCTAAACTATAGGTTAGTAACGCAAAAGCCAGTGCAAAAACAGGATATAAACCACTCGAGTCTAAATTAATGCGATTAATGGCAAAGGTCGCTAACTTCCCTAAGAGTAGTCCTACTAATAAACCAATGCCCATTTGCCAGAAGAACGAACCTACTAATAATAAGTAAGATTGGTTGTCGTTTAAGAGCAACTCAATGACGGAAATGGTTAAAAACATGGCCATTGGATCATTGGAACCTGATTCAGCTTCGAGCGTAGCACCTAGCCTCGCTCGAATATTTTGACCTTTTAAAACGGCGAAAACTGCAGCAGCATCTGTAGATCCGACAATCGCACCAAACAGGAAGCCTTCGAGCCACGAAACCTCTAGTATTAATTTAGCCGCAACGGCTACGATAACAGTCGTTAGGATTACACCTAATGTTGCAAGAGAAAGGGCTGGTTTTGTTACGGATTTAACCGTCGCCCATTTAGTTTGAAGTCCCCCTTCAAATAGAATGATAATAAGAGCAAATATACCAATTAATTGTGCCACTTGAGGACTATCAAAATGAATCATTCCTAAACCATCACTTCCCGTCAGCATTCCTATTAGGATAAAAAGGATAAGTGCTGGTACTCCGAGACGAGAAGAAAACTTTGTCGTTAATACCCCGACGATTAAAAGGAGAGCACAGAGTAGGATGAAATAATCATTATAAGATTGATCAAACAAAATAGAGCCTTCTTTCTATTATAAATTCACATCTATTTTAATATACTGTTCTTCATTATGATCTATTCCGATATAGCGAAGTGTTTCGTTTAGGGTCGTATGGTTGTAGATCGATTTAAGTAAAGATATGGCAATTCCTTTGCGGTAAGCATGGTAACCAAACGTTTTTCGGAGCGTATGTGTCCCTATATTGCCTGAAACTCCGACTTCTTTAGCAGCATTATTAATAATACGGTAAGCTTGCTGACGAGTGATAGGTTGATTAACCTTTTTTGATTTAAACAGATAATCATCCTTTTTAAGGTCTTGGTGGTGTAGGTAATCCTTCAATGCTGTTTTCACTTTCGTATTTAAATAGTGTAATTTCTTATCGGAACTTTTACCATCCCACAAACTAAGAAACTCTTTAGGACTCCCTTCCTTCCATACGTCACCTACCTTGAGCGTTAGTAAATCACTAATTCTTATTCCTGTGTTTATACCGAGTACAAAAAGTAAAAGATCTCTCTCTGATTTATCCTTTAGTTTCTCTTTTATCTCATTAATTTTTACGACATCTTTTATGGGTTGAACATATTCCAAAAACTCTCACCCCCACCCAATGTTACTTAATATACATCTATTTTAAATTGAGTAACATGAATTGTCAAAAGATTTAAATCCTTATAATTAATAAAAAGTTCTCGAAAACAACCTTTTTTCATCGCAATAATTGTTTGTCTTGGTATAGAATGAGGTGAGCTTATTCCCTCACCTCATGAAAAATGAAGTGTTGTTTACCTAAAAATAAATTTATACAACATAAACTAAACCGTTTGGGATTTAGTCCCCATACGGTTTAGTTCTTATTAGCACTACTTGGAGCTCGACGTTCTTCAGCAATGCCAAACAGATCTTAGAATAATTAATGAAATAAATTATATTAAAAAGATCGAAAAAGATACATAATTTTTAAAACCTCACGTTTATCGGAGGTGTTTTGTATCTGTCCAAATTTTTTCTTATTCGAAAAGGGTTGCGTTAGCTTCAAGTAGATCTTTTCCAAAGTTACATAAAAGTGAAGACGTTTATTGCGCAGTATGGGTCTTTTATTAAAAGTCATGTAAATGATTAATACCTTTTATATTGTAATTAATTTATAAAATTTCACACATTATAAAGGGCAAAAGAAGAAGGATAGGAGAGCAGTGAATACATCTGCTTTACCTATCCTTTTTTGTACAACAAATGGCCTCATTTACCACAACAACAGAGTTGGATGTTGTTGAACTAACTGCTCTTTAGTTGAAGACTTAAGATTTCACTGTTTTTTTTGCACCGTATCCAATGCTTTTTTAAATTCATTCGGTTTTTGAATGCCTATTATCACTGTCTCATATTTCAACCTTAACTCTATACCTTCCTTCCCATTTAAGTTATAAGCTGTTTCTCCCTTAAGATTAAATCGAATTCCCGGACCTCCGAATCGTTTAAACTGGCTGTGAGTGATGTTATCGTAATCATGTATATCCTTGAAAAGGAACTGCTCATATTGAAAATGAAAGGGAACAAAACGAATATAAATACCATCATTACGGACTTCAATGATCAGTTTTAATATTCCTAGCATAACCACAGGAAAAATAACACCAAAAATCAACCAAAAAATAATTGTAAACACATCTGGGGCAGGTTTATCCCCCACTGGTACACCGAAAATAATTTGTTGAATGAACCAGTACCACATAAAACTAGCAACTAATAAAATTGTCACCCACCATAAAATATGGCGTGGTCGTTGGACTTCTCGATACAAAACTTTAGTAGGTTTCCCCATTTTCTCTCCCCACCTTTATTCCATTAATCTGCCAGTTAGTTTAAGTGAAAAGTTTCACAATGTTGCATATCTTCATACTAAAATTATACATGAGAATAACATATTATTGTTTTCTATTTTCCACATTGTGCATCTTCTTTATTGCGTAGTAATGGTCAAACACGAAAAACGATCACTTTTGAAATGACCGCCGTTAAAAATTATATTCCTTTAACCTGTATATTTGTACTCCGCAATTATTAGATTAGTTGATTTCGTCTTATTCAACATTAGCACCAAGAAAAGACACGTTATGAGATAAACGCGCCCGATTGATGAATATAGTTTATTTGCAGATAAGATTACTTGATAATGGTATTACTGAAAAATCTACCAGAAAGATAGCCTATATAAAACTGGTAAATCAACTGAGATACCATCATTTTAATGAAGAACAATCTGATCGGGTTCACAAGTATAAGGTATGGGCTAGGAACCCAATACAACAACCACTTCCCTCACTTGATAAAGGATTTTACGATGTTGATTGTACAACGGATATAAGTGATTATGATGTTGATTATGTTGCGAACATGGTTCTTAAAGTTAGTGATAGACCAACAAACAGTTTTATGCAGCAAATCCGAAGAAGATTATCCATTTTGGAACGCCCACTTGTTACAGCTAGAGGTGGAGGTAAGAGCTATATCTACTCCAATTTTAACCCGAAGTATGCACAAATGGCGGTAACTATTTTAAGAACCTATTATAATTTCTGTTTTGGCATAAAAATGAATGGAAAAGTATATACGCCTGCTCAGCTACTAGGCATCACAACAAAGCAGTTTACCCTGAACGATATAATATATATTAAATAATCAATATTATAAGATTTTATGAAGGTATTCTGTAAATTTATGTTAAAATAAAATTAGGTAAAAAGACGACTTTGTGAAAAAAATCACTTAAACGTAGTGTAGTGCTTTACGAATAAAAAAGTATTTTTAAAGATGAAAAATCACCTAAAATTTAAAAAATAATAGGTGATTTTTGCTCATTTAAAGCACTTAGGGTTTTGTGTTTTTAACTCTATTTTCAATTTGTTAACTTAGTTTTTCCCTCGTTATTTTTAATATAAAGATTGTTAAACTCTACTCCACACGCTTTAGCGTGAGTGATCGGATCATATTTTACTTTGTTTTTTAGGACTGTGTAAATAAGTGATGCTATTTTGCCGCATAAGTGCCCAATTGCCTTTTTCTTGTTCATTCCTTCACTTACCTTACGGTCATAGTATAATTTGAAGACGGTAGGGTGTTTTTGCCCGTTTGCTAGGATAATTAAAGCAATTTGATAAAGGACTCTCCTGGCATCTCTAACACCGCTGTATGTCTGTCTTGTGCCAGTTACCGATGTTCCTGACTGCTTGTTTTCCGAAGATACACCTAGATATTTCTTGAACTCTTTATATGTATTAAATCGTTCAACATCACCTATGACCCCAATCAGTGTACAGGCGATGTTTTCGCTCACAAAAGGAAGGGACATTAAGATTTCTGTATATGGGTGAGCATCTAAACCTTTGTCAGGGTCACCCCATAAAAGTTTATGAATCTCTTTGTCAATTAGTTTGATGCTTTCTTCGAGACGTAGGGCTTCTTCTATAACCCATTTTTGTCTTTCGACAAGATGTTCAGCTGGAACTGCAATAGTGTTAGGCATTACTTTAGCTAATATGTTAGCTGCTCGTTTAGCCACACTTTTTGCACCAGCTTTCAATAAAAAATTATATATCTCTTCTGCTGTGGCTTCCTTCATATGAAGTCCCGTAGGGAACTCTAAGACTAACTTCAACACAGAGGTGCTAGATAGGCTCTTAAAAGCTTTATTTAAATCAGGATGAGTGACTTTTAAAAGCTGTTGAACCTGGTTCTTACGTCGAGTTAATTGGACGTTTAAATACCATCTGTCCCTCATTACTGTTCGAAATAAAGATTGAAGGACTGATTGAGGTCTAATAAGAGTTACACCTTGCATATGTGGATGTAATTGCTTATGCCACCCCATATAAGCCATTACTTTGGCATCCATTGAATCAGTTTTTTCAGAGATTCCTAAGTTATTTTTACGGAACTCACCAACGGCTCTATTTTCAACTTGAAAGAGTTCATAACCCTCATTTAATAACACTTGCTGTATTAGATAAGAATAGTGTCCGCCTGTTGGTTCCAAAAGAATTAAAAAGTCTTTTTTGGTAAGACAGAATTGTTTTTCAATCCTTCTTAAAGCATTTAAAAACTCAGCGATTCCAGCACTATCGGAGTTGAATTTCATTGTCTTCGTCCTTTTCCAAGCAATCCCTTTAGGATCTAAGAATGCATCAAATGGAATACAGGATGCAACGTGAAAGCTCGCTCCAATATCAATACCTACATAAAACTGATAAAAATTACGCTGCCCTTTATGGCTGTTATGCGTGTCATTTCCATAACTAAATGGAGTAATGGTAGTGTTCATCATTTCTCCTCCCAGTCGCAGTATGACATATCTGACTATCCAAGTTTCCGTGAGAGCTTTGTGCCCATTGTAGTATGTCAGGATTATATCGCCAGATATTAAATCTCATATTTAACACAAGAGTCTAGTTTCCTAGCTCCAACCAACGGTAGAGTTTCAACTGCTTAATATTATATTGCTTTTGGTTTTCTCCAATATAGTCTTTTAAACAAAATAAAAATTACGACATAAAACCTCAAAATTCCTCCTAATAAATAAAAAAATCCTGTAAAAAATACAGGAATGAATTTTGGTTATTAAATTGGGGTGCAGTGCCGTTTTATTGTGTAAGTGGAGTGCCTCACATCAATATTAGAGGTCTAACTTATAGCCCCATTCCAGTAAGTCGGAATCACTATAAGGGTCACTGCACAACATAATTTTACATCACTTTTAACCATAAAAAAACCCAATGTCCTCAAACTAACGGTAGGGTTCCACTAAATTAGTGATCCCACATTTAAGTCAAAGGTACATCGGTAGTTCTATTATACAATTAATTAAAAGAATATTGAATATATTATCTGTTACAATGGATTTAATCACTTGGCATACAATAGTATGTAGTGCTTCAAATCATATCTATATTAGTGTAAAGCATTACGGAAACTAACGGGGAGGTTGATTCAATAACAAAATAAAAAAAAAAAATAAAATTCTACATACAAAGAGGTGAATTTTTTGAGCTTACATTATCAAGAATATGGGGATAAAGAAGCTCCCTTAATAGTATTCTTACATGGTGGTGGAGTAAGTAGTTGGATGTGGGATAAACAAATTCAATACTTTAAAAACTACCATTGTATTGCAGTAGACTTGCCCGAACAAGGAAAAAGTAATCAATCGATAAATTTTTCAATTGAACATAGTGCAATATCCGTAATCGAGTTAATAGAGAATTTAGGAAAAGGAAAGAAAGTTATCATTATTGGGTTCTCATTAGGTTCACAAGTAACAATTCAAATTTTGAGTATGAAACCAAATTTGATTGACTACGCAATTATAAATAGTGCATTAGTTAGACCATCTCCACTTGTAAAAAAAATGATTAAACCTGCTATTAAATTAACATTTCCATTGATTAAAAATAAATCATTTTCAAGACTACAAGCAAAAACACTTTATATTAATAATGAATACTTTGAAACTTATTACAAAGAAAGCACTTTAATGAAATCGGAGACGCTTGTTAGAATATTAGAAGAAAATATGTCATTTGTATTACCCAAGAATTTTAATAAAGCTAAAAGCAAGATATTAGTCACAGTTGGTGAAAAGGAAAAAACAGTAATGATAAAGTCAGCAAAAGATATAGTTTCAAACAACTCAAATTGTGTAGGGATAATTGTCCCTAAAATTGGTCATGGTGTATCTCTGGTAAAGCCTGATTTTTTTAATGAAATGATAGAAAATTGGATAACGGAAGAGTCTTTACCACAGGGTATCCGTACAATATTATAAAATTTTATTGAACTAACGGGTTGCGTTAGTTAAAGAAGCAAATATAATCAAAGGACTTAGAGAATTGAACATCTCTAAGTCCTTTTTGTTGTGAATTATACTGTGAAATTCAATGTGAAATTGATGTGATTTCTATTGTGAATTGCCTTGCGATTTCCTGTTTTGCACCTCTGAAGTAAACCTGTTATTGTACGACAATGGTTTTGATATTTTGTTTTTACGTGTGTTCAAGGAACTTAGTATGGCCATGTACTCTATTAGCTTTAACATGGCGTACCGTGAAGATATTATTTCGATATTTGATAATTTAAGTTCTCTCTCAAAAAAATATTATAAAATTTCTACCAGGTATCTTCTGCAAAATGGGTTGCTCAGTTCACCTCCAAAAGTGACTATGCCGAAAACGACAGAATTTGTAAAAAACAAAAGTTACTTAAATGGATTTAATCTTTTCAATGATAAAAGACCATTGAATGATCTTGAAATTGGGATTCTTCATCACGGCATTGAATCGAACTTAATCGGAAATCAACTTATTACAGGGTTCGCTCAGTGTACCAATACCAAAGAAGTCAAAAAGTATTTTAAGAAGGGGATGGAGTTGTCTAATAAACAGATTAAAATGTTCGAAGACACTCTTCATAATAATTATATTCAGTCATCTGCTTTTATTGGTAGTACAGTTACCACTTCTACGATGCCACCGTTTTCTGATAAGTTAATGATGTATTGCACTTATCTATTAAATGGATTTGGATTAGTAGGTAACAGCTTTGGAGCTATGTTTACGTTAAGAAACGATCTTATTATAGATTCTGGTTCCATCGGAAAAGATATATTTCTCTATAACAATGAAGGAACGAAGCTAATGATTAAAAACGGATGGTTAGAAGAACCCCCACAAATGGAAGATCGTGCAGGATTAACAAAATAATAAGTAGCTACCCAAAAGCAAAAAGTGAACATACCTCAATCGTATGTTCACTTACTTTCTTACCAATGTGTTTGAAATACATATAGAATATCAAATCTTAGGTCGCTATTCTTGGCTTCATTAGAGAATCTAACTTTGTTGTTAGGTTTCTAATGAAAAGTGTAAACCTTAAACCAATCAATAGTAAGGATGAACTTAACCTAATTAGAATATTCAATTGAAATCCCCCCACATTGAATTTGTGTTAATAAATAACACTCACTTAGTATTGGTCGAGAATGAATATTTATTCTTGTTAGGAAAAAGCCAAAAGGTCACTAAATTACGACCTTCCAGTTATATTGAAGACTGTAGAGTATTTTATAGAGGACTTTGACAATATAGCAATTTTATTACTTCTTCTTTTTATGCAAACGTCGTTATACGAATAAATATAACAATATGGCCTAAAAAAGTAAGCTAAGAGGACAAGTAGATGAAATTCCTCTCGTACCACGATAGACGATTTAACGTTTCGAAATAATCTACCTTACAATGTGGGCTTTAATTTATACATAGCCGATTATAAGACTCTATTGAAACGTAAAAAGTTGATTTCCATCGACTTTTTCGGAAAAGCCATTCAGTACCCTATTTTGTTAAATCTTGTATGTTAACAGAATGCGATGAGTATTCTAACCACCCATTATTTATCATTAACTCTGCTCCATCTTCAGCATAAAGACCTACACTAACGATTTGTTTAGCATATTTAGCAGCGATATCCCTACGAAAGCTTAATGCAAGAGAATTGCTAATATTCTCCAATAATATTACTGTCAAAGCGTTACACTGAAAAAGCATAAGCTTAACTGAAAACGGCGCAACAGTAGAAACACTTACTTCGGCATCCCAAGTCATTGGTGCTAGCAAATTACTTTTGTCCAACATGATTCTTAGTTTTCTAAATCCTCCACCATTTAAAAATATGTCAATACAAGTATGGTCCCACCTTCTGTCATAAAACTCGCCCAAATGGAACCAATCTCTGCTGCAGTTAGATTAATTTTATGTTCCTGCATTAGTAAACAAACCTCCAGTTACACTGTTTGTTGTTAGTTCACCTTCTTTTTTACATTCTATTACATCTGTTTTCAGGCTTCATCATCTCATTATCAAACTAACGAATAAATTTTAATATCTTCTACTGCACAGTAATGGTCAAATACGAAAAACGATCACTTTAAAAGTGATCGCCATTGAAAATATATATAGTGTCCATTATCGTTGTCTGTTCAGTAAACGATCCACTTAATAAGCAAGTGCTTGTTCAACTAAAGCATGATAGTTCAACAACTTCTAATTATAAAATATTCCCCTATTTCTATTTTATTAACTAACCATTACAAACCATTATTATATTATTATCAGGATCGCTAATGTTAAAATAAGCAAAATCATCAAATTTAACGATTTCAGATTCGATTTGGTAGCCTAACTTTCTAAGATATTCATAGGACTTTTGTATGTTATCAGTATGAAAATTAAATAACGGATGTGAGGACGGAGTTATTTTTTTAGGTACACCCGAAGGACCCGCATCCAATGTTAGTCCTGTGTATTGATTCATAGGAATGTTATGAACTGGCTCTGACACATTTGATAAATCCACATCATGATTAAGTAGTCGGCTGTACCATTTGACTGATTCCTCTAAATTACTTACATGGACAAAAATTGTGTTAATCTTGTTTTTAATTGGACTATTCAACGCTTATCTCCCCTTGTATATTTATTTGACCCTTAATAGGACCTATATATATAACGGATGGATAAACGAAAAACTTACATATAAATATTAAAAAATATGATAAAAATATTCAGCATTTAAATTTACCTTTAACTCTTTAGAAACCATTTCCATAAGATCCCAAGAAAAACAATAAAACTTCCAATATGTTATCTTACCATTAACTGTTTCTATGTAATGAACATTGTTTAAGTAAAGTTGATTGTCATGTTTCTTTTCTAATTCAATAATTACAGGACGACCCCATAGCATTTTGTATTCTGAAACATCAATATGTTGAGTTTGTACAATCTCGTACCAATCCTTTAGAGAGTTGTTCTTTGTTTCATCAGACCCAAACTCTATGCCAGAGTGGGTAATGTCCGTAACTACATTTTCGTCTAAGATTGAAGAGATTAATGTTGGATCTTTGCTTCTAAACCCCTCTAGTAAAATATCAATAGCTTTATTGTACTCAATGTCCCTATTTTTCGTTTTATTTTTTTGCCCTTCCTTTTTCTTCCCATTCCGTAGTTGCTCCCTAGCTCTACTTAAATTAGTGTATATTGCTCCTTCCGTCGTGCCAACGATTTCTGCAATTTCTTTTCCCTTATATTTAAAAACATCTGATAATATCAGAACAACATACTGCATAGAAGTAAGGCTTGTTACTAGAAAATCAATATTTTCAAGCAGTTGGAGGTCGTCATCGAAAGGAATATTGTTTACAAATTCATCATTTTCAGAGAAATTTAAGTGTTTATCTTTTCTTTTTTGATCAATAAATAAATTTGTTGCAATTTTAAATAAAATTGACTTCGTTTTTACTGGTTGATACAATTTTGATAATATTGAAAAAGACTTTAACAAAGTGTCTTGGACTAAATCCTCTGCATCCCAAGGTGAGCGTGTTAAACTATAACAATATCTCCACAAATCTGAACGATAAGGTTCAATTTTTTCTTTAAAGTCTCTTTCTAAATTTCTTAAGTTAATACTAAGATTATTTAAGTTATCTACTGTCACTCTCTCACCATCCTATTTATAAATTTGTTACTCTTTTTTAAACTTTACATATCACAAAACATCATACTAAGATCATATCAAAAAATAACAAATTGTAGATCTTGTTTTCTACAATTATGGAAATCCTTGTTGTCATTAAGGGTCTAGTACGAAAAAAGACCATCTAAAAATGAGTGACCTCCTCAAATGACTATTTAATCACAAGTATCCTTGTACTGTGCAGCAAATGGATCTGTTGTTTTTCGTCTTTCTACCTCAACATTAGCTCCAGTTAGTGGAACAAAGACTCTTGAGGGTCATTTGCTATTCAGTAACCTGTCTTTTCCTACTCATTATTATCGTTCTCATTATAATATGCTTTTAACTCTTTATAAATATAGCTAGCTATGTTTTCAGGAAAATAAGTAGTAAACTCATGATTGTACTTAGCTAAAAAAAGGTCATCCTCCACTAATTTTAAAATTTTTCTACTCGCCGGGAATAGGTTATCCATTTTATTTAGAACCTCTTGTACTTTTTTTCTACTTGTAGAATCGTTAAAGTGAAGGGCGTTTCTAATCGCTTGAATTAAGTACCATGTTTCTCTATCCATCTTCTCCTGGTATTCTGGATCATGAAGGATTTTTATTTCTTTTAAGATCTCCTTGTCATCTGCAAAATGTTCTTCCCATATTTGAATTTGCGATTTTTCCCTCCTAAATAAATCAAGCATAATAAAAGCAAATTCATTTAATTCTTCCTCGGAAATACCTTCAATGTTATACAGTCTCTCCATTCTCGTAATTACTTCTAACTTATCATTTAATTCCACTTGCTTTTGTTCAATTAACTGCTTCTGTACCTGCAACAACTCTCGATTTTTTAACTTCTGATTAGTCATCTGTTCTTTTATTTCATTTAATGATAAACCAAAATGTTTTAAAATCATTATTTGTTGAAAAAGTTCCCAGTCCAATCGTGTATATACTTTTCGACCATTTTTATTTACTTTTTTTGGGGTAAGTAACTCCATTTTATCGTAGTACCTTAGTGTTCTTACCGTTGACCCTACTACTTTTGCAAACTGACCAATTGTCATTTCCATGTTAACACCACCTTACTTAATTATAATCTGTTACGTAAGGTCACAATCAATACACTTGTGTTAACCGTTTTACTATTGTAAATTTGCGAATTACCTATTTTTGCGGAAAATGTTTGCTTACGACATTACGTCACAATTTATGATTGGTTCTATACTAAGTTTGAGAGGATGGTTATCTATGGAACAACAATCATTATTCCGGAATCGCACTTTTATATTTTTGTTTTTTGGGAGCTTTTTGGCGCTAATAGGATTTAGTATGTTTTTCATGACAACCACTTGGTATGTCATTTCTGATTTAAATTCTGCTAGTTCATTGGGGATTATTCTTATCGCCATTACTGTGCCACGTATTCTCATGATGGCATTTGGAGGAGTTCTTGCTGATAAATTTAAGAAGACGACAATCATGTTCAGTACGAGTTCAATCCAAGGAGTTCTGCTAGTTATCATCTTTTTATTGCATAACGCAGATCAATTATCATTTCTGTACCTGGTCATTTTGGGATCCATTTTTGGAACATTAGATGCATTTTCCGGACCAGCAGGAACATCATTAATTCCGAAAATCGTACAAAAAAACCAAATAAAACAAGCAAATGCTATTATTCAGGGGTTGGGGCAGATTGGCTTTGTTATTGGACCTATTATCTCTGGGAGTATCATGGAATTCGGTGGCGTAACAGCAGGTTATTTAGTCTCATCTATTATTGTTTTGTTGTCTGCCTTTTTTATGTTTCCACCTTTCATAAAGGAAGGTCCTGTAGTCAACACATTTAAACAAACACCATTTAAAGACCTCATAGAAGGTCTTTCCTATGTAAAAGCAAGTAGATTTTTAATGACAGGTATCCTAATTTTAATTACATTAAACTTTTTTGCCTTTGGAGCGATATCCATTGCAATCCCCATTTTAGTGGAAACTTATGGAGGCACACCCATTAACCTTAGTTACATTGACGCTGCTTTAGGGGTTGGGATGCTAATAAGCACAGCAATAATCGGTATAATCAAAATACGTCGTAGGGGATTAACATCGATTGCAGGCTTACTTGCAACATTACTAGTAGCTATAGCTTTTAGTCAAATTCCTAATTTATATATCTTGACGGCGTTAGCGTTTTTAATTGGTTTTACCATGACATTTGTTTCTATCCCTTTCTTCACTTCAGCACAAGAAGATACTGATCCTCGTATTATGGGGAGGGTTATGAGTATTGTCTTTTTAGCCATGAACGGGTTTGATCCTCTTGCCTATGCAAGTGTAACGTTACTCGTTTCTAGAGGATTTGATATTCAATTAGTCATACTTTCCTTTTCTATTGTTGGATTAATAATTGCTATTTTCATTTTGTGGAGAGGACATACATTTAGAAGTTACAAGTCTAACTATTAATTTACCTTCAGGAAAGAGGGTTGAACAAAGGGACTTTTATCCCACCCTCTAAGCAATAAGCGAAACCGCCACATTATTATAAAATCCCGTTGTGAGTGGATTTCTCGCAACGGACTTTGTGGCCAGTGAAGCCATTGCAGATGTTTTAGCTAGTTACGTCCGAGCTTTTTAGGTTTTCCTTGCTGAACAGTAATTGTCTACTATAAATCAAAGCTAATAATCCCCTACCAATTAGGAAGGCAAAAGTACATAATAGTACACCAAACTACTTACTAGAATCTCTACCTTCATCGAAGCTAACATCAGTATCGATAAGTTCCACACTATAGGCATACTCATCTTCATTCATGTGTATCACTTTACCAATTCCTGCAAATAGTCTTTCTTCAAAACTAGGATCGATTATATTAATTATAAATGCTGGGTTCAGAGGAGACGATGTTTTACTATCCGGTATATCACCATTCATATAAAAATCGGGGAAGTATTCCAATATATCTACTTGAATGTCGTTAGTTAACTCGGACTCCACATACATATTAATTAAATCTACTTTAAATGTTCCTCTTGAATCCTCACCCTCTTTAACCTCAAAAGTAAGAGTTTCAAATAACATTTCTGAAGCAGGATACTCACTGTGAGCATCTGATAGCTCAACTTCAACTGTTTCATCAACTTCATTAAGTAATTGCTGGTCGTTATCACCGCATGCAGCTAATAACAATACAGTTAAAGATAGATAACATCCATAATGCACTTTCTTTGTTACCTCTCTCATAAATTCTCCTAAGACATTATTTGTCATTAAAAATAACCTCCATTTCAACTCTAAAACAAAATGGTTTCATTTGATGAGTTCCCATTGTCTTATTCCTTTCTTTTTTCCTCCCCTTAGTTTATCCTATAATTAGAAACTTTTGGTTTTTTTGTATTTTTTATAGGAGTGATAAAATGGTTAGAAGTTTACTATTTTTGATGTTGGTGGTTTCATTAATTGGTGTGACAGCTTGTTCGTCAACAGAGGAAGGTACTACGGCCCCTGTCGATATCGAATCGAATGATGCTCAACCTGAGTCGGAATCTAGTGGTGATTCCTCTTCCGAAGACGATGTGAGGATGGTAGAGTTTGAAGAGAAACTAATTGATTTAGATGACCGTTTTTCAGATTTGCTCTCGTTTTACCAATCTTCTTATCTTGTCTCACCTAGTGCCTACACGTTACAACATAGCGAGATTACTTTAAATGACTTCGCAGATCCAGCTTCATCGACTCATCCTGAAAAAAGATTTCATTTGATTTCTTATGCGTATTCAGGCGACGAGCGAGTCGATCATTATAGTATTTCCGTTCAAGATGGTACTGAGTGGTTTGAAAAAAATGCGAACGATTCGATTTCCAAACCTATAGAAGGAACGGGTGCTTATTATTACGCGGGTGACGTGATTTGGGGCAAAGAAGGACGTTCTTACCGATTTTCGAATCGAGTTCCCGAGAACGAAGCGGATTTAGCTACGTTATTCCTTGAGCAAATACCAACGCAAGGGGAAATGGATTCTGTATTCGAACGTTTCTCTTCATCCGTTCTTCCTACATACTTGCCTAAAGAAGCGTTTATTCAAAGCATTCACGTTGAACGAGAATATAGCCCGGTCAATTTTTCAACCGGCATGAGACTTCGCTATACCATCCCTTTAACGGAAACCAACTATTTGATTATCACAGAATTTACGGAGTATGGGCCACAGCCTCCTAATTATTCCATTTTTGAAGATACAGAAACGGTATCCGTTGGAGACACTGAAGTTGTCTTTCGTACCTACGAGTCATCCATGCAAGTCTTTTTTGAACAAGACGATTGGACGTATCGTATTTCATATGACCCCGTCCTTTCAGATGGTCGAAACGTAATGCAAGAAGACATTGTGAAAATGATTGAGTCCATGATTCACTAAAAAAAGCTGAGTATGAATTCATACTCAGCTTTTTTCATGTTTCAGGTCGTGCCAAGTGCTTTACAGCTAGCTATATGACTGTTGAGAGTATTAATACTTTATGAAACTAAATTTCTTCTCCTTTTAATCAGTAGTTTCCCTTAAAAATTCTATACTTATTCTGTCAACTTTTATTTCAATATATTTATCCATCAATTCAGGATAATCAGACAAATACTCATCGTCATCAGTAAAAACTAATCCTGCATCAATATTATCCTCATGTAACAAACCTCTTATATAATACTCATAACCTAAACCAATACGTTCAATTTCTTTCTTCTCTCCCTGGATTTCACGAATCATTAACTCATTTAAGATAGTAAACCCTATTGATACAGGGTAACTTTTTCCTACTTCAATTTTATAAGGACAAATAAAAGCAAATCCTGTAAATTCAATACCCTCGATCTCAATTATCACTTCTTCCTCAATTTGTGGGTCTAGCCTTTTAACAAGAGCGGTATATACCATATATAAATCCTCACTTCCTACTCTGCTGGATTAATCACTGGAATATTTCCACCATTAATGGTCTTCCAAATCTTTTTGCCACTCTGAATGTGGTAGGTCGTAATATCACCATTATTATTAGTACCTACAAATTCAAACTTTGCTTTACCATTTTTATTATTTCCCAGAAACTTGACATATCCTGTCCTAATTTCACCTTTATATTCATACTTGACCTTTATGCCATTACTAATAACCTCTTTTGCACCTTCAAGATACTCGTCGGCATTTTTATATAATCCGTCAAATTCCTTCCCATGCTTATCAAAATGTCCTTCTAGTTTACCACGATCTGCAAAACCTGAAGGGCTTTTACCCGTACCCTTATTAAATCCACTAAGTGCAATTTCCCCTATTTTTTTACCCGTATTTTTAATAGCATTTCCTGGACTTAAGTAATCTACAAACCATATAGATGTTCCTTCAAGTGCGCTGTCTAATTCTCTACTTCCGCCAATCCGTTCCTCGGGAATATGGTCTACTACTGCAAATTTTTGAGTTCCATTTTCAAAATACTCACGGATGATTCTTCCATTCGCAACCACATGATAAATACCGCCATATTCCATATACTCGTCAATGACTCTTACCGATTGTATTGCATGTTTTGTCCATTCAGCATAATATAGGTTTCACTCATCTGGTGGCAATCAGGCAACGTTATCGAAGTCGTTATCCAACTTTTTTTAAAAGCATATCATAGGGTGAGGTTTGATACAAAGCGGAGTTTGATAGATTCATAAAGTTCTTAATTAGTGATAAATCTCCTATTTTCCCTGCATTGTTTGCTCTTCTTTCGAGTAAGAAACCATTCGTATAAACTAACTCTAACCCTTTCTCAAACCACTCTATGTTCTTTTTACTTGTTCCTCTCTTGGCTTCTATCTTACCTATTAATGACTCAAGTTCAAAAATGATACTATTGTTAATACCAATCTCGGTTTTTCCACTAGTTGTGAAACCAGATATTTTCTTATCCAATTTCATTGGTACTTCTATGAGGTCATCAAGGGCGCGCATAACATTAGTTAATCTGGGGGCTGTAGCGCTTGAGATATCTTATACACTTTGGATAATGGTATTGATTTTTTCAGAAACTTGAGATAGGTTATCAAAATCGTCTTCGATTGTCGTGATTTTCTCTTTTAAATAGTAGCTTTCAATGATAGCGGAGTCGGTAGAATCAACATTCGCTTGAAAGGATTCGATATGGTTATCTAGCGTACGTTTTAAGGAAGTGAATAACTCTTCAAATTCTTGCAAGATTGCATCGTGTAGTTCTAGAAAGTACGTTTTGGATTTATCCGCTGCTTCACCTTGGAATGTCTCCATCTGTACGATTTGCTTAATACTCGAACGCACCGCAACTATACCATCTAGAGCCTTCATCGTTTCATTATGTAATTGATCCGCAAAATGAGTAACTTCCTTTAGTTTTACTCTATGATTCATTCCCATCTACCCTCCTTCGATTCATGTTGAATCAATAGTTTTTATAGTAACTGAATTGAAAATTACAATAAATACGTCCATTGTTAAGAAGAAATAAACCTCTCACCACAGTTTGTGTGGTGTGAATATAGATTGTTTTGTTTCGCGCTAGTAATGTTTGTATTATAGTGACCTTGCCTTAACTGATAATAGTGAAAATGATAGAGAGATTATAATGGAAGGAATTAACGGAATAATGACTTTATGAAGCAATAAACATCCCTACATGGTTTCATTCTGTTTGTGAACAGTTTGAAAAATAAATTGTTCAAGTTGTGTTCTCTCTTTTGAAACTCAGCTTATTTACCTAGTAATCCGTAAGTTCATTAAGAAAAAGAAGCAAGAGAAAACTGTCTCATGCTTCTTCTTTACGTTATTGTGGAGTAATTGAACTTGCCCAAATATATGGTACAGTTATTCTTCCAGCTGATACACTGTCATATGTGTAGGTGTCCATTAATATTCCTTTTACTGTAACAATGCTTCCTTCCAATAAGGTAGGTGCATTCTCAAGTACTCTGTTTCCTCTGCTTTTTCTAAAAGGCACTTTTTCGATATGTTCTTCTTCAATCTCTTCTTGTTCTTCTTCCACTACAAAGAATGAATCCGGTAGGGCTACCTTATTAGAAGAAACTATCTCAATGGAGTAGGCGTTAGGCACATTGTCTACAGACAGGCTAACAAAATAAGAGTCTGCGTAAACTACCTGTATGTCAGCAAATGAACCAGCTATTGTCTCATCAAGTAATAAATCACTATTACTGTTAATTAGTGAAGAGTAATGTTGCGTTTGGCTTCTACTGGTGCAGATTCTATTGATTCTTTCTAGCATAAGAGTTAAATACAGAAGCTTATATAAATCGGACAATTGATGAATTCACTTTTGAGAAGCGTAATTTTCTTATAATCTAGTGACGATTGCTACTACAGAGACTAACACTGTGACAACAAAACCTAATAACATAAACAGTAAAATTGCTAGTGAAAAGTTTTTTTGAGGATTTGGTGCACCAAATCCCCAGACTTATGGAAAAATAAAGGTATCAATTGTTATCCCTATTATAATAAACGTTCCTAACCATTGTAGAACTCACATTTGATTGTTTTTATGGACGTCCGATATTCCCACCTCACATTATTCATATTTCCGATACTTTTGATTCTTTCTAGCTTCGTTTTTTGTATAGATATAGAAAACCACCAACGAATAATATTAGACTGTACCATGAACTATATATTGGAAATATATGACCTCCCCATGTTAAAAAATAGTAAAAACTATGCAATAGGATTAGTAATCCAATTAGTGTTAACAACCCAACAAATACGTTTAAAATGGAATTTGTACTATTAATTACTTCACGCTTCTTATATAAGTAAAATAGGGTAGTAATATATAAAATGAGTCCGATATGCCCTTCCCAACCATAGGCACCCAAAATAAAATTAAAAACTAAACTTAACCTTGAATCATAATATTCAAGTACCCATGTATTAAAAACGAATAATATTAACAAAGATATTTTATTTGCAAATAAATAGCCACCTATCCCTAATAAAATAAGTCCAATAATTGATAATGGCTTTGTTGATTTCAGTCTTCCAAGCATTTATTCATCTCCTATGAAAATGTCTTTTGTTAAATGTATTAGCATGGAGTTTTTTTGTACAATAACTAATTCATGGTAAATATATTTATTGTTATTGGCTTTCTGGGTCCATATTTTTAAGAGTGCAGACTCACCCGTATTAGTACCACAATAACCCCGTCAAACCAGATTACCTAGTTTGACGGGGGTGTTGTTCATAGTACGACCCCTTTTTAGTAAAAGCTAGCTCTTTCAACACTTTTCCTACGACTTTTTCTCGCATGCCATTGCTTAAATACTTTATCAATTACATTATTAGCGTCTTTACAAATGCAAATAATAGTTTGGTTGTTATGTTTAGCATATATCTGTTTATTAACATTTAAAATACGCAATTATTTCGTCCTATTAAATATTCGACAATATTCCTTTTCCTTTCATCCTCGTAAACGAGCTGATTGTCAGTAGTTACAGGCCCAAGTTCAGCACTGATTATCACTTCAAATTCGTCTTCTACTATTTTTAATTCGAGAAATTGAATAACATTTTCACCTTCATATCCCAGAGAGATCCTCTTTTCAGTATTATTTCTTCTTTCTTCGTACTCACTTAACGTTGGTAAATCTCTGGATTAATTAATACATGGAATTATAATACATTTACTAGAATTCCAAGTATCATTCCAACAATCATTCCAACGATACCCATTACAATTAGAACTGTACCTTGCGTTTTTTCTTTTTTTCTGGCTAGAACACCCATGATACTCGCAGCCGGACCAAAGATAATAGGGAAAAATAACAAAGAAATAGAAAAGAATATCCAACCCAATACCACAAATATCCCACCACTACCTTTTTCCTCCTGACCCTGTGATTCTACATTTCTGTTATTCATTTGATGAACTGTAATAGCAATCTCATTTTGACTATCAATATTGCTAACCACCTTCGAGCCACAAGATATGCAAAAATTACTATTATCCTCTATTTTAGTTCCACATTTTGAACAAAACATAAATACAAAAACCTCCTTGTGTTAAGTAAAATAAAAAAACTAATTCCCACACAACTCTATTTTGAATATTTATTTTTCTAAAACACCTAGCATTTTATATAAAAGTTCAAAAGGTAAACTTCTAGATAAAAGAGGTATGTTATAAGAAAAAACAAAGTTGAACATATAGTTATAACGCACTATGTAAATAATACAATTATTATGTAATAAAATACATATTCATCAAATTTTTTCTAATATATTTGATTAATTTTGTTGAAACAAATATTTTCTTTAAACAATAAGTTGGAAGCATATTTCTCGCCTCATAGTTCCATGCTAAATCCACTACTTCGCCACCACTCACCACGCTTTCACTCGGGTCGTGCCAGGCACCACCCGAATCCCCCCAACAAAAACAGCCCCGCCAAACCAGATTTCCTAGTTTGGCGGGGCTGTTAACATTAAAAAATTAAGGACCACTACTTAGTAGCAGCTACCTCTTCTATCACATCTCCTACAACTTCTTTCTCAACTGTCTTGACTAAATCCTTCAAGAACTCTTCTCTTAAATCTTCTCTTGCTAGGGCATACTCTACGGTTGCTTGTAGGAACCCTTGCTTGTCACCTACACCATAACGCTTACCTTCATAATTATAAGCATAAATGACTTCTTTTTGGGCAAGTTCCATCAAGACATCTGTAAGTTGAATTTCTCCGCCTTCCTGGTTGTGTATGTTCTAGAATATCAAAGATAGCTGGGTTAATGACGTATCTTCCCATGATGGCTAGATTAGACGGTGCTTCTTCGAGAGATGGCTTTTCTACTAAATCACTTACTTTATAGACTCTATCGTCAATGAACGTTCCACTAGCGATTCCGTACTTATGAACTTCATCTTGAGGTACTTCTTGCACTCCTAGAATTGTCGTATTGTATCGTTCATACATTTCCATCATTTGTTCAAGACATGGCTTATCGTTTTCAACGATGTCATCCCCAAGCATAAATAAAAAAAGTACGCCCTAAAAATCCTGGGCGCATCAGAACTCCTATAACTCACTAATTCGTTTGCTTATCAAATTTTCGCTTTGGCTTAAATCCTTCTTCAAGTAAATATTGCTTCGCTTCATTATACGAAAGAAACGTTCCATCTAGTTGTTCTCCTGCATTGACGTTCCACATGTCATCTTCATGAACAACAGTTAGCTTATGCCCCTCATTGTCCATCCAGACTTCATCAATATCTTGAAGAGTTTCCTCTAGTTCACGAACTGCATTTGGTTGCAGAGATTCAATTGAGCGCTTAACGATCGAACGTAATTCTTCTTCTGAAAAATCACGGATATTAACCATCCCTTTAGGGTCTTTATTTGGCACTTTAAGTGCTGCAGCATAAACAAACCCATTTCCGTTTGGATGCAAGTGGTATACGACATTCTTTTTATCACTGTCTCCTCCCACATAATGAAAATTAACACGATTTAGTGATACATCGTGCCGTTCTAATTCCGGAAAAGACTCGATAATCGCAAGTTTTTGTTCAAATGTAAGCATAGTTCCTCCAAATAATTCTAATTTAATAATTCATTATATCATTAGTAGATAATAATAAAAAAATACACTTTTCTTGATGCTTTTCACCACTCGAAACAATGAAAAACGAAGCCATATAAACTAATCGGGTCGTGCCAGGCACCACCCAATTAGGCACCACCCGAATCACCCACAACAAAAATAGCCCCGCCAAACCAGATACTCTAGTTTGGCGGGGCTATTTACACAATAGGTTTACTACTTAGTAGCAGCTACCTCTTTCATCACATCTCCTACAACTTCTTTCTCAACAGTTTTGACTAAATACTGTAAAAACTCTTCTCTTAAATCTTCTCTTGCTAGGGCATACTCTACGGTTGCTTGTAGGAACCCTTGCTTGTCACCTACATCATAGCGTCTATATTCAAAATTATAAGCATAAATTGCTTCTTTTTGGGCAAGTTCCAGCAGGGCATCGGTAAGTTGGATTTCTCCACCTTTGCCTGGTGGTGTGTGTTCTAAGATATCAAATATTGCTAACTTAATAACGTATCTAGTATTCAACTTCTTCTTTTTTTCTTTTTAAGCTTAAACGTAGCGTATGGGATACAGGATTATTCTCTATGATTAACTATATCAACTGCTCCTTCTAATTTGGTTGGTAAGCGCTCGCTCATGCTTTTTCTTAGTTTGTTAATAATAATCTGATACGTTTTATTGAAATTATCAAGTCTCTTCTCTTTATAAGTAAATACACTAAGTAAGTCAATAAATAGATGCTACTTGCTATTAACATATTAGAACCTAATGTTATTGCAACTATAATAAAGCTGGATGTTACGCAAATCTCAAGCAAACTATCCCTTAATATAGATATATTAAGTACACTTATTAAAAACCACTCTGCTATAAAACTTCGAATCGCTAATAAAACTATAATTGAAGCAATAGCCATGTTTAAATCTCTAATATATACCGTTGTAACAATAGTTGTAATAATACTTAAAATAAGTACAATCACATTATACTTTAGAATTGTGTTTTCCTTTCTAAAAGTTTTTAAGTAAGTGTTTACTAATAATGCCATCTTCCCCTCAAAGATAATAATAGGGAATATTAACGCAAGATACATTAATGCGTCTGAATAATTTGGTAGCCAATATACCAAACCTGTTTTCAATGGGAAGTAAGCAAACATAAAACCCATTAAAAAAACCATTAATAAAACTCTAATTGTGATATATATTTCAGATAACTTGTTTTTTTCGGTTCTTCTTAAAATGGGAAATAATACAATACCTACTGCATTGATAAAAAGCATAACCATATTTGATATACTTAATAATAAAGATACTTTACCAAAAGTGGCAACATCCCAAGACCTTTCAATGCCAAATCTAACTACACCAATAACAAGCATGCTGGATATATTTGCAAACATAAGTTTTACTCCAACTTGTATGTTATTGATTGTTTCATAGAAACTGAAAAAGAAATTGGACATTTTTTGAAAGGTAAAGTCTCTACAACAATAGATAGCAAACATCAAAGCAATTAATTTTCCCGATAAATCAGCGATTATTATTAATTCATATTCACGTACGCCTATTAACAAAAATAGAATGATGAGAAGCACATAAAAAAATCTACTAATCATTGTAATGAGTGCATATTCTTTAATTCTATTGGTAGCTTGCAGTATCAGTATGAGCATAGATAACACATTCATAATCACTAAATTAATTGCCACCATTAAAACAATGAACCCTTTATTACTGTCTTCAATATAAATAATAGCATAAATAGACATTACAACTGCAATTATAAGTTGCATTATTATCATCATGGTAAATTGGGAGAAGAACAAACGCTTATCAAGCGTCTTATAATCTTCTCCCCCATATCTTAAATAAATCCCATCGCTCCAACCAAAATGTAAGAACCCAACATATAAAGAATAGAAAATATATAACTGCCAATAACCATATTCTTCTACACCAAAAAGCTTAGGTATAATTAAAACGACTAAGGTAGAAATGACTAGCGATATAAAGTTAGTCCCTAGCGTGTAGGAAAAATTCCTAATAAATTTTATCGCTTTGTTATTCATAGTCAATTCCTCACCATTACTTTATTCTTGATCCCCAAGTTGAAAAAAGATCACTAACGTAAAGAGATTCTTTGTTAATTCTATTATAGTCTCCAATAGACATATCCTTTTTTCTCCATATCATCTTTATCTAAGATACTTTTAACATCAATAAGTACTTTTTCATTTGGAAAAGACGTTCCAAACAAGTTGTCCAACTTACTAATGATAGAGTTTTTAATTAGGTCATGTGCAACTGCTACTACTATGCAATCTGCGTCGTTCACCTCAGAAATATCCGTAATCTCAATGCCATATTCATGCATCGCATCATCTACGTTTGCTATTGGGTCTACAACAATTGGTTTAATACCATAATCATTTAAATGTGATATAATATCGACCACTTTTGAATTTCTAACATCAGGAGTATTCTCTTTAAATGTTAGTCCTAATATCACTACTTTAGATTGCTTCACTACTTTATTTGCGTGAATAAGTTTTTTTATAATGACGTCCGTAACGAATTTACCCATACCATCATTTATTTTTCTTCCAGAAAGAATAATTTGACTATGGTAGCCTAATCTTTCAGCCTCATATAGAAAATAATAGGGATCTACTCCAATACAGTGGCCACCAACTAAACCAGGAGTAAATGGGAGTGCATTCCACTTTGTACTCATTGCATCTAGAACTTCCTTAGTGTCAATTCCCATACGGTCAAACACCATTGCGAGCTCGTTCATAAAAGCAATGTTAATATCTCGCTGGCTGTTTTCTACAACCTTTGCAGCTTCTGCTACTTTGATGGAACCTGCTCTATGGACACCTACTTCAATAACAATTTCATAAACCCTAGCTACTTCTTCGAGCGTTTCTTCATCTATACCCGATACAATTTTTTTTATATTTTCAAGTCGATGAACCTTATCACCCGGATTAATACGTTCGGGAGAATAGCCAACTTTAAAGTCTTCACCACATTTAAGTCCTGACTCCCTCTCCAATATAGGAATACATATATCCTCTGTTACACCCGGGTAAACCGTAGATTCGTATATAACAATAGAGCCTCTAGTTAAGTTACGACCTATTATTGTGCTTGCACCTTCTACAGGAGTAAGATCTGGCGTTTTATCAGAATTGATAGGTGTAGGAACAGCAACTATATGAAATTTTGCATCTTTTAGTTTCTCTTCATTCGATGTAAATTCTACATTCGTATCACAAATGACATCATTTCCAACCTCATTCGTAGGGTCGATTCCTGATAAGTATAACTCGATCTTTCTTTTACTTAGGTCAAAACCTATCACATCCACTTTCTTTGAAAAAGCAACAGCTAACGGCATTCCTACATAGCCTAATCCAACAACAGAAATTTTTTCCTCTTTGTTAACTATTCTTTCATAAATGCTCATCTATTCAACCTCTTTTCTTAAAAAACATTCATTTAAAACTTAGAATACAACTTCAGCATGAGGTATTGTGGCGCATATAAAAGTCTAGAAATATATTCAAGACCTTGATTCTTTATAACTTTTGCAAGAATGCCGTCCACGATGGTATAACTTACGTGAGATAAATAAAATATAATTTTAATAAAAAGTGGTATTTTACTACCGCCGAAATATTTTTTTTCTTCAAGTATATATTTGTACATATTGGACTTTACATATAAATGATTCTTTGCCTTCATTGTTGCATTTCCACCACGCATTCTAACTTTCGATAATGGTTCTTTTATAATACCAACTTGATAGAAAGAAGCTAGTTGACACCATAAAAAACCATCCTGTCCATAACGCATTTTCTCCGAAAAACGTTTTTTAGGGTTCTCTAGCGCAGTTCTTCTAACCATCACAGTAGGTGTAGCAATTGGATTGAAGGCAAAACATTTAGGAAATATATCACCATAAAAGTTTTCATTATTCACAAGGTCATCTTCGCGATCTGGGTAAAATTTCATATAAGAAGTATGTGACCATTCTAGTTGACTCTTCCGCATAAATTCTAATTGTATCAAGAGCTTGTCTTTCGTATATAAATCATCAGAATCTAAAAAAGCAATATATTCTCCCCTTGCTTCATCAATACCATAATTTCTAGCCTTTCCGGGTCCTTGATTAGGTTGTCTCAAATACCTAATTCTGTCCTTATGCTTAGACATACTTTTAATGTCTATCTTTTCTTTTGAACCATCATCTATAATTAAGATTTCAAAATGTAAATCCTCTTTTTCTTCTATACTATTTATTGCTTCGTATAACCAATCTACATTATTATAGAATGGAACAATTATACTGACTTCCATGAATTCTCCTTCTCCCTGAAATATTTTTTCAAAATGGAATTAAGGATTAACACTATCCGTTAATTTCTTTGCAATAAACTTTGGAGTAGCCTCAAAGAATTTTCCTCTCACATCATTAAAGCTAATGTTTACTCCTACATTTTTTCTCACAAAAGAGATCATCTCATTTACATATTCTTCATTCGGATTTTTCATTTGCTTCAAGCACAACGCAAGCTCATACTTCTTTAACATATCAATAACTCTATCATCTTCAGATGTATAGAAATGAATAATTGGTTTTCCACATGACATATATTCAAATATTTTACTTGGTATTAAACTTACATCTGTATTTCCTATAGATAATAAAATATCACTTTTATTAATATACTTTAGTGCTTCCTCACTATCTACATGCCCGTGATTAAAGATATTACTCGGATGTTGTTTTGTATAAGATTCGACCGTTTTTACACAATTTCCTAATATATAAAAATTCACCTTTATTTTGTTATCTACATCTACTGCTTTAGAGAGTGCTTGAAGAACTAAATCTGGTGGTCGAACCATCCTGTCCAACACACCAGTATATATCAAATTCACAGATTTATAATTATTATTAATGTTAACAGTATCATTCCCGTTAGAATAATTAATTAGTAATGGATGCTCAATATGAATTAACTTATTATTATACTTTGCAAAGACTTTAGACATATGATTTATCCAAGAATCCACATAAAATACGTTATGTGAGTTCATTATCATTTCCTCCTCTAATCGAAGGTGCCTCTTGTATTTAATTTTTTTATTAAAGTTGTTTCGATGGAGAGTAGGACTGTCACTAAACTTATCAAACAGGAACGGAATAATCTTTGCCTTACTTGCATATTTAGTTTTATATCTTTGAGCTGCAACCACAGATTCAAAGGGATAACATGTAGGAATAATAACATCAATATTCCTGATTCTTGTCATTGCATCAACATATTCACAAATCAAATCCTCTTGGAGACTATTTTTTGATGTCACAATTTTACCTGCCCCTAAAATTCTCTCTGCAACTAATTTAAACTGGTAATATTTTCGAAGTATAGAATTACTTTTCGCGAGCTTATCTATTATTCCATCTCTTTTTTGCATACTACTTGTTCTAACTCTAATTATGCGATGTGAGCCATAGTGTTCTTCTGTTGGATACTTAGCTATATCCATATTTGATACCACGATTATCTCGTGTTCATTTTCAATTTCCTTCACAATGTTCAGTATACATTTTCCAATTGCTGAAAAGTATGGGTAGTAACTACCCACTAAAAAAACGAACCTCATTAATATCCTTCCTAACTTAGGAATTTAAAAAAGCAAATAAAACTAAAAAACTATTTTGTATTTTTTTCTTAATGTCCAGTAAACTAATAGTACCCAAAAGGCTACAAACGTCGTTGGATATGATAGCACTTGGTTATTTGCTGGAGTATAAAGTAAAAGTATGAATAACAAACATAACAGTACTATCGCCATTGGATTTTCATTGAATATTACATCTCTATATACTAAGCCCAATAATCCACCAATTAGGAACATTACAAATATTACTCCAATGTGGTGAACATCATTCGCAAACCATACATATATACTATGCCAGTTAACATAAGGATCCCATCCATATAACGCCATTCTTGTTTGGTAAGTCTCTTCATATAAATCTGAGCCACTTACTTTGTTAAAGTTCTCCATTAGAAACATTGAATTCCCAAGACCAAATAAAGGTACAAACTCCAGTTTTAGAGAAATTGAAAAACCGTAGTAACCCTGTGTCAAATATGAGGTTAGATAGATTAACCCTGGCTTAAAGGCGTCTGGACATATTTTCATTAAAACAGAATCATGATTTATATATACATTACCATTTGATATACTGTAATTCTGCCAATTTTGATCTACTCTACTTCCTACATTATTTGTGAAAGCCAAAATGCCAATAATAGCCAATATAGTAATAACAACCACGAATTTAGACTTTGAACCAAATATTTTTTTCTTTCCACTACTATTATAATTTTTCCTTAAAAAAACTATCAGAATTATGACAACTAATATAATAATTATGTCAAAAATACCTTTACTAGTACCTGTCCCAATCCACCTTGATAATTCTATAAAAACACTCATTAAAACTACCATTTTTTTGAGAAATGATAGTTTCTTAAAATAATAAAATCCTAATGGAAAGACTGACCAAAAAAAAGGGGCTAATAGCACAGATGTATAAGTGAAGTAGGAACCCCCAAATCTCTCAGTTTGAAACTTACTCTGATATTGTTCGGCCGGATTGGAAATCCCACTCATAAAAGAATCAAAAAGAAAACTAAGCGAAAACGCGTTAACTCCTAATGTATGCATAAAATTAAAAATAACGTAAATCAGATTTAAATAAATCATAATGCTTAAGAAGCGCATTACCGATTCACGTTTAATTGTTTTATTTGGAATAGTTTTTTTACTAATTGCTATTAAATAACCAAGTCCAAATGCTAGATGATATAAAAACAGTAAGCTATAAAATTGAACTGGACGATGAGTCGGCCAATCCCATGGTCCAAGAACGTATAATACCATTATTCCAATGAAGTAAAATGTAAAAAGCAATAACGGAAATAACAATACAATTTTTTTTGATGTTGAATTTGTTTGTATCTTACCAGAATTATTATATAAATTCTGTGTATTCATTTTTCCACCTAATTTCAGTTAAATAGCCAACAAAATATATTACTTTCTCCACACCATTCTATTAACAATTCCAGTATAACTTTGAATTAGTTTCACAACTTTCACACTTAGGTTTGTATCTACATAGTCAGGAACATCTACCCCAAGATGATTACTTGCATCCATTTTAACCGCCATATCTACTGCTTGAAGAACCTGCTCTGTTGTGATACTACCGATTATCATATTTCCTTTATCGAATACCTCAGGTCTTTCTGTACTCGTTCTTACTGATACTGCAGGAAATTTAAAAAAGCTTGCCTCCTCTGCAACTGTCCCACTATCGGAGACAACACAATATGCATTTTGTTGTAAATGATTATAATCGCAGAATCCAAAAGGAGGTAGACTTCTTACATTTTTATAAAATTTAAAACCCCTTTGTTCAATAATATTTTTACTTCTTGGATGTGTACTATAAATGATGGGTATATCGTATACTTCTGCCATCGCATTAACTGCATTCATTAGAGCCATAAAGTTATTTTCATTGTCAATGTTTTCCTCGCGATGCGCCGAAAGTAGGATATACTTTCCTTTTTCTAACTTAAGTGTTGATAAAACTTTACTGTTGTTAATTTTATGCAAATTATTACCTAGAACTTCTGCCATTGGTGAGCCTACTACATACGTTCTTTCTTTCGGCACACCTTCAGAGTTTAAATATCTTCTTGCATGTTCTGTATAACAAAGGTTAACGTCACTCGTATGGTCAACTATTCGTCTGTTAATTTCTTCAGGTAAATTCTCATCGAAACATCTATTCCCCGCTTCCAGGTGAAAGATAGGAATCTTTAATCTCTTTGCAGAAATTACACTTAAGCATGAATTAGTATCACCAAGCACAAGAAGCGCGTCAGGTTTTAGTTCTATCATTAAATCATAAGATTTAGCAAGTATATTTCCCATTGTATGACCTAGATTATCCCCCACAACACCTAGGAAATAATCTGGGTGTCTAATTCCTAATTCTTCAAAAAACACTTCATTAAGTGTATAGTCATAATTTTGTCCTGTGTGCACTAGTATGTGTTCAAAATAAATATCACACTTTTTAATTACTTCTGATAATTTGATAATTTCTGGACGTGTTCCTACTATAGTTATCAGTTTTAATTTCTTCATACATTCCCCACCTTATAATTAAAAATAATGCGGATATAACTCTTTATTTTTTTGTATCCACTCTTTTATTTCTACCACCATGTGTTCATAACTAGGGACCTCAAAACTAAAATCATTCCTAGTATTAGTTAGGGATTTATCAAGAACTAAATTATTCGTTGGTAAAATTTCTAATTCATTGTTTTTCATATATTTGTTAAACAAGTTTAATAACATATACTTGTTAATGCTAGAATTATTCACCAGATTATATAGCCCTGTTAGATTTTCTTCTAGCGCTTTATTCATTGCTTTTGCTAAGGTTAGTGTCGTAACCCCAGTCCAAATGGCTTTGGTAAAACCATTAACTTGTCCATCTTGTTTCATAAACCAATTAAATAGCCCTATTCCTTCTTCATTCATGTCTGGGCCGATGATAGAATTTCTAAAAGTTAAATCTTTGTTATTCTCAACTTCCCCCAAAGCTTTTGACCTATCATAGAAAGTCTCACCATCTCTCAATGAAGTTTCTATATATCCACCTTCCTTACCTGAAAATACACAATCCGTGCTCATATGGACCACTTTTGTTTTCATATTTTTTGTAATTTCACATAAATAATGTGGTAAATAACTATTTACTAATACGGCAGATGCTTTATTATCTTCTGCATCCTTATTTAAAATTCCAATCGCATTTATTACTGCATCATAGTTTCCGTTTACTATTACACTTTTTAAAAATGGGAAGTTTGTAATATCACCAACAAAATTATGATTACAATATGGAAACTCTCTTCTACTAAATGCTGTGACCTCGTGACCTAGTTCTTTAAAATATATAGAGATTACATGTCCTGCCATACCAGTAGCACCAAGTACTAGTATTTTCATCTATCTATCACTCCATCTCTTTAACTCTTCTTGAATATAATCTAAATTTAGTAGCTTATCTTTAATAGCTTCGATGCTCAATCTCTGTGTATTATGAGAGTTATAATCATCTACTTGTTGCAATTCTCTATTACCTTCTACAAAATACTTATCATAATTAAGGTCCCTTTTGTCAGCAGGTACTCTATAGAAACCTTCCAAATCTTCGGCTACTATATGCTCTTCTTTAGTAAGTAAGGTTTCATATAGTTTTTCCCCATGGCGAGTTCCAATAATCTTTATTTCATTATCTACGTTAAATAGTTCCTTTAACGCCTGTGCAAGATCACCAATGGTAGAAGCAGGAGCTTTTTGAACCATAATATCTCCTGCTTGAGCATTTTCAAAAGCAAACACAACTAGTTCTACCGCTTCCTCAAGACTCATAAGAAATCTTGTCATATTTGGATCCGTAATAGTCAAAGGTTCACCCTTTTTTATTTGTTCAATAAACAACGGAATAACTGAACCTCTTGATGCCATTACATTACCATATCTTGTACCACAGATTAGTGTTCTACCAGGGTCAACAGTATTTGCCTTTGCAACAAATACTTTTTCCATCATTGCCTTAGAAATTCCCATTGCATTTATAGGGTAAGCTGCCTTATCTGTGGATAGACAAATAACCTTCTTTACCCCCATTTCGATTGCTCCTGTTACAACATTATCGGTTCCAATAATGTTTGTTTTTACTGCCTCAAGTGGGAAAAATTCACAAGAAGGAACTTGTTTTAATGCCGCTGCATGAAAGATATAATCTACACCATGCATAGCATTTTTTACACTTGCTAAATCTCGTACATCACCGATGTAAAACTTTAATTTATCGTCTTTATACACCTTTCTCATATCATCTTGTTTTTTTTCATCTCTTGAAAATATTCTTATCTCTTTAACATCAGTGTTTAAGAAGCGTTTCATTACTGCATTACCAAAAGAACCTGTTCCACCTGTTATTAATAAAGTACTATCTTTAAACATATATTTATTACTCCTAACTTTTTCTAATTAGTTTTGTTAAACCATCTATCCATTCTTTCTAATAGTTTGTTTTTATCAAATGTTTTTTTAGAGTACTCAAGCGCATTAATAGACATAGTTTTTAATTCATCTGCAGACAATGACGTTAATATTTTAATATTTTCAGCTAATTTTTCTGTTTCTCCAGCATCACTACAAACTCCTGCACCAGCTTCATTGATGATCTGTTGTATCTCTCCATCAGCAGAGACTATCACTGGCAGACCACAAGCTAAACAGGATTGAGTTTTCGCTGGTAAGGTCATGGAAAACACCTTACTCTTAGAAAGACTAATTAATGTAGCATCACAAGCTGCCATAAGTTCTGGGATTTTAGTAGCCGGTTGCTTAGGAATAAAATTAAACAGTTCTTGAATATTATTATTGTTGACCTTATTGATTAAGGTCTCTTTATATCGCCCGTCTCCAACTATGTTAAACCGGACTTTTATATTACTTCTTTTTAAAATTTTTGCGACATCAGGTAGTATATCTAATCCTTGGGCTACACCAATATTTCCTGCAAATATAATATTAAAAGTATCATCCATAGGGACTTCTGTTGCTGACGCAATTTCTTTATTAACAGGAACATAGTAATCTTCTGCATATTGAGGCCAAAATTCTAGTTTGTCTAACTCTACTCCTCGTTGATGGATGGCTTCTATAAAACTTCTGGAAGAAGTAAATATTCTATCACAACGCTTATATATATAATCAACCATTACACCTAAAGCGTTCAAGATAGATTTATTTTTTATACCAGCTACAATTTCAACATTTTCGGGCCAAAGATCTGTTACATACAAGTAACAAGGTATTTTTCTCTTTTTTGCATACCAAACTCCTGGAAGTGCTTGGGTCATAGGAGAGACTTCAAATATATATACATAATCTGCTTTTAATTTTGAGAGGGCTTTCCAAAAGAACCCTGATACAACAAAGGATAAATAATTTAAAGCTAGAGTTATAGAACTGTTTCCTCTTGGTATTAGAGGAATTCTAATAATGTCTACACCGTTATATTCTTCTCTTCTTTTCTTAAAATAGCTATATCCATCATAAAACTTACCTTGCGGATAATTAGGTATTCCTGTAATTACAGTTACCTTGTATCCTCTTTTTACCCATTCCGTACATATATCGTTAATCCGAAATTGCTCAGGATAGAAATACTGAGCAATAACTAAAATATGTTTTTTCATTTTAGCGACCTTTCTTGGTTTTTTTCGGTAGCTTCAATTGATTCTCTTAAGCTTCTAATTCTGTAATTTGTCTTATAATGACTTAAACTTTTATCATAGACCAAATTTCCAAATACTTTATTGATGATATCTACTTTCCCAATGAACGGTTTAATGATTTTGTTAAACATTTTAGTAGTTATGATTTTTTTTTGATGAACTTGAGCTATTAGTTTTACCAGTTCACTTGTTTGCACATATTCTTCATTTTGAGGGAAAAATAATCCACTTTCCTCATTATCGATTAAGAGACGAATAAACTCGCAAAGATTTTCTATATGAAGCATGCTTCTTTGATTATTTATTTCAGGAAAAATAGGAATCATCCGTGCTACTTTTGCGAGTTTAGGATAATTTCCTTTCGAACCTTTGCCATATATCATTGGTGGTCTGACAATAGCAACCTTAAATTTATCATTTCCTAGTGGAGTAATTCCCTCCTCTGCTTGGAGCTTACTATCCCCGTAAAAATTACTCGGTTTTGGAACTGTATTTATATCAATAATTCTTTCATCTGCCATACTTTCCCCATATACGATGATACTACTCATAAAAATAAACTGTTTTACCCCATCACTCTTAGCTTTCTTAGCGGACTCAATAGTATAGTCTCTATTTACCTTATAATATAAACTTTCTAACTTTGGATCTCTTGAAACATGAGCAATTCCTGCGACATGAAATATTACATCATATTCAGAAAAACTCTTCTCTCGCCAAGAGTCTTCTTTAAAACTAATGAAGTCAACTTGATACTCTAATTTATCAGTGAGCCAGTTTTCTAGACTTAACCCGATGTAACTATTAACTCCAGTAATTAGTACCTTCTTCATTTCGTCACTCTTTCCTTAGTACTAGCAATTTCATTTTTACCTGTTGTTCCAGTTCCACCTTCAACAACACCATCACTTTTAACCACACTAACAATTGTTCCAAAAAAACATTTTACATCCATACCAATACCAATCTTTTCTACATACTCCCCATCTAACTTTGCTTTAATTTCAATAGGAAGTTCATCTCTACCATTAATTTGGGCCCAACCCGTTAGTCCTGGTGGCACATCATTAGCTCCATACTTATCACGTTCAGCGATAAGATCGAATTGATTCCACAATGCAGGCCTAGGTCCGATAATACTCATTTGACCAACAAAGATATTCCAGATCTGAGGTAATTCATCCAATGACGTTTTTCGCAAGAATTTTCCCATTTTTGTAATGTATTGGTCAGGATTTTCCAGAAGATGTGTCGGCGTATCATTTGGAGTATTTATTCTCATCGTACGGAATTTCAATATGTTAAAATGTGTTTTGTTTACTCCAACTCTCTTTTGTTTAAAAAGCACTGGACCTTTGGAGTCTAGTTTAATAGCCAAAGTAAGCAATACTAGGATTGGGGATAGAACTATCATCCCTATCATAGAAAGTATAATATCTATTATTCTTTTTATTTTCAGATACACCCTTTGTACCCCCCCTTGAATGATTTTAAGTCGGTTAGTTGTTCAAATACTAATCGGCTTCATAGCTCTATCTCTAGTCAATTAAACCATTACAAATTCTTCGACTTAACTCGTTTCACTGCTGCATTGCACTGTCCCTTCTATATAAATAAGAGAGTCACAGGATACATTACACACTCCTTGATCATGCTCCTCTACAAATTGTGAAAATAATTCATCCGAATGTTCGATTCCTTCTGATGAAAGGTGTGTTTCATACATTTTTTCAATTTGTTCGATATTAATTTCGCATGATTCGTCTCTTGCTTTTTCTATAATCCCTCTAGCCGTTGGGAATGCGATGCCTGCTATAATCCCTAGGATGACAATCCCTAGTCGCCTCTTTTCAATTAAAGTAGCAAGTCAGGATTGTGTTGATTTGTTGGTTATTTCACCAAGCTGAGGTGTTGCAACTCTTGTTTCCTGAAATTCGCTATATCTAATAATTCTTCTCTTAATTCTTCTGGGCTCATTATTTCAATTGCTCCGATGACCGCTTGAGCCACTCCGATATTGACTGGTGGGGTTTTTCCAATATATATCTTAGGGAAAATTTGCAAGTCATGAACCTCATCTTTTCCGAGAAGTTCTTCATACATCTTTTCTCCTGGTCTCATACCTGTGAATTCAATTTTTATATCGTCTTTTGAATATCCTGATAATTTTATCAGGTTCTTTGCAAGGTCTACGATTTTAACGGGCTCACCCATATCAAGGACAAAGATTTCTCCGCCTCTTGCTAACGCTCCTGCTTGGAGCACGAGTCTTGAAGCTTCAGGTATTGTCATGAAGTAACGGACCATCTTTGGGTGCGTTACTGTTACTGGTCCGCCAGCTTTGATTTGTTCTTTAAATAATGGGATTACACTTCCGCGACTTCCAAGAACATTACCAAAACGTACCGCCACGAATCTTGTGTCACTTATAATGTCCATATGCTGAACGATCATTTCTGCAATCCGTTTTGTCGCTCCCATCACACTTGTTGGATTAACAGCTTTGTCAGTGGAAATCATCACAAATGTATTTACTTTAGCATTATCTGCTGCTTCAGCAACATTTTTTGTGCCAACTACATTGTTCTTTACCGCTTCTTCTGGATTTCTTTCCATTAATGGCACATGCTTATGGGCCGCTGCATGGAACACAACATGAGGTGTTCTATTGTTCATAATCTTAAAGATTTTTTCACGATCTTGTACATCTGCAATTTCCGTATCTAGGTTTACATGTGGAAAGGTTCTTCTAAGTTCCATTTCAATCGAGTAAATGCTATTTTCTCCGTGACCTAACAAAATTAATTGTTCGGGTTCGAAGTTTGCAATTTGTCGACATATCTCAGAACCTATTGAGCCACCTGCACCGGTAACGAGTATCGTTTGGCCTTTGATATATTGCTTAATGCCTGCTATATCAAGTTCTACTGGGTCTCGTCCAAGTAAATCTTCTACTTCAACTTCACGGAATTGCTCTACCGATACTTTCCCGGTCATAATGTCTTCAATTTTTGGCATGATTTGCGTTTTCGCAACCGTTTTTGAACATTCTATAAAGATGTTGTTTAACTCTATTCTACTTAAAGAAGGAATCGCAATTATAATTCGTTTAATTTCTAGTTCATTTACAATTCTAGTAATTTCTGATACTCCACCAACTACAGGTATTCCCATGATTTCTAGTTGTTGTTTCGCCTTATCATCATCAATAAAGGCAACAGGCTGCAAATCAGAAAACTCACTATTCTGTAACTGCCTTGCAACCATTATTCCTGCAGCACCAGCTCCAATTAATAGTACTGGCTTTTTATTTTTATCTACCTTCATAATCGTATCTCGGTACATTCTCCAGGAGAAACGAGAACCACCAATTAATAGGACATGCATCATCCATGTTATCACTAAGGCTCGCATATACACATCTTGAATAAACACAAATTGTACAGCTGCCGTTATGAATATTGAAAGTGTGATAACCTTTATTATTGCCGTTAACTCATTTACACTTGCATATTGCCATACTTTTTTATAAAGGTGATAAAAATAAGCAAAAAGATGATAACTTATTAGTAACGTAACCGCACTGAATGCTAAAATTATTGTTACCATTGACCCTGTTTTAATTAAAATAAAATTACTAATAAAAATACAGAATAGTACGATTGCAGAATCAACCCCTATTAAAGCGGCCAACCTCTTTCTATATGACATCTATTACCCCTCCTTTTCTCAATAAAGATGTAAAGCCCTAAACTATACTTCTTTTTAGGAAAGGTTCATAGTTTAAGGCTTTATAATAAAAATGTTTCTATCTTTTTAATCGGTTTTGGTTTAATAAAAACTTGTAAGGCATCTAACCTTACCTCACGTCAAACCAGTGGTGACAAGCACCTAAGGTTCAATATTTTGAACCCACAGCATGACCGAGTACCTCCGTCGATAATGGGAAGGAGACATCACCAAAAATCTAGTTGAAATCTCTTAGAAGATTCCAAGAAACTTACGTCTTTTAATAGGTTCTGGTTGTACCATCGCAATATGCTGATGTTCTAGTAAAAGTTGTGCATTTTCTTGAAACTGATAGACTGTTCCTGTACCGAATACTTTTTCAATTAGCATATATGATTCTTGTAAACGAAATGGTCTTGATTCGATATTGTGCGCATCACTGGCAATAAAATGAGTTAGGTTCGATTCAATGATTTGTTCACTAAATTTCTTAATATTTTTCCCAAAATGACCCGTAATACTCGAAGCGGTTAGTTGTGTTAATGCTCCATTTTTTACAAAGTCGTATATGACTTCTGGCTTTTCAATTAATTCTTTATTTCGTTCAGGATGAACAATGATAGGTGTAATTCCACTTAATTGAGTTTGATAGATTATATTTGCGGCGTATCTTGGTACATGACTTGATGGAAGTTCAAGAAAGAGGTATTTATTCCCGTCTGCTAGGGTGAGAAGTTCTTTTGTTTCTAACCCTTGGGCAATATCCCCAACCATTCTAACTTCCTGACCCGGTAAAATCGTAAGCTCTATGTTTTCTTGCTTTAATCTTTGATTGAATAGTTCTGTTGTATCTTTAATCGTACAGCCTTCATTTGAAAAGGAAGGATGCCGATGATGCGGTGTCGCAATAATAGAGGTAATACCTTCTGTAACCGCGGCTTTTGCCATTTCTATACTTTGATTTTCATTTTTTGGACCATCATCTAATCCAGGCAAAATGTGACAGTGAATGTCAATCATCGTTTCTCTTCCTCCTTCTCCCCTAAAAACGATACATTATTTTACATATTTTGAACTTTGTTTACAATTCTACCATGACTATTGCTATTTTAATAGAACTTTATTGCTATTTTTCACCATAATAATAGTAGTAGCTATCTTTAAGTTTTTCTTTACGATTTACAACCACACCTAGGATATTGGCATTTGATTTTGTAAGCTGTTCTTTTACCTTAACGGCTTGTTCACGATTTGTTTTCCCACTAGCCACAACAAACACTGTTCCATCACATTTACTACTTAAAATCTGCGCATCTGTTACAGCAATGACAGGAGGAGTATCAATTACGACATAATCAAATTCAGTTTTTGCCTGTTCAATAAATTGCTCCATTGCTTTTGAGTTAAGTAATTCTGCTGGATTCGGCGGAATTGGTCCACTTGTTAAAGCAAATACGTTTGGGATTTTGCTTTGTTGGATGGAGTCTCCTAGTTCAGCTTGCTTTGTAAGTACTGTTGTTAAGCCTTTTGTATTCATCATTTCAAACGTATAATGACCAGTTGGTTTACGTAAGTCAGCATCCACATACAGTACGTTTTTCCCATCCTGCGCTAACACAACTGATAAGTTACCGGCTGTTGTTGATTTTCCCTCGCCTGGACCCGTTGACGTAACAACAATTGTTTTGATTTCTTTATCAACTGCAGCAAACTGGATATTCGTTCGAATGATTCGATATTGCTCTGAAATTGGTGAGTTTTTATCTGTATGTGTAATTAAGTCACGTTTTTTTGAGTTTGGGGGTTGTCTTCTAGCCATTTTATCTCTCCTTCCTCTTTAGTTCTTTTTCCTTCTTTTTCCTTCTTTTTCCACGTTCATCTCCCATGTCAGGTACGACTCCTAACACAGGTAAGCCAAGTACTGCTTCAACATCATTTTCATCTTTAATTGACGTATCAAGAAACTCTAATAAGAAGATAAGTCCGACTGCTGCCATTAAACCTACAACAAATGCAATCGCCATATTTAAATATGGGTTTGGTTTAACTGGTGTTGGATTGTCAGTCAATTTGGCTTGAGACAAGATACTCACATTATCTACATTCATAATTGATACAATTTCACGTTGAAATATATTGGCAATGGTATTGGCAATTTCTGCAGCCATATGCGGTTGTTCATGTTGAACTGTAATTCTGACAACCTGTGAATTTCCTTCGCTACCAACTGTTACTTTACTGTTTAATTGGTCATAGGTTTCTATTAGGTTTGCTTCATCTATAACTTTTTCAAGAATTGCTGGACTTTTTATAATGACGTTATACGTATTGATTAGTTCAATGTTCGTTCGAATATCAGCTTGGCTATAAAATTGATCTTGTTGTTCTTGATTTACAAGTAGTTGTGTTGAATTTTGGTACATTGGTGTTAATACGAAAAAACTAACGAGTCCACTAATAAGAACTGTGATTATAGGTATAATAATTAATGTTTTTATTCTTCGACGTAAAGTGACAAATATATCTTTTAGGCTAATCGTTTCTTCCATTCTCTGAATGAACCTCCTACTATTTTACTAGCTTTCTAAAACAACACACAAAATTATATCACAAATTGTATACTTATGTTGAAACGTATTACAATTGCCTTACTCTGTACATGTTATATAATGAAGAGACAACTTAATCATTTTTTCTGCTTGTAGTTAACTACTTTGTATTTAAAACAAAATATAACATAGAAAGTGAGATTAATATATGAAAAAAACGCTAGTAATACTTGGGATTGTAGCTGGGATCGTAGTACTTAGTGTCGTTGGATATGGATTGCACTTGTTTAAGTCAGTATCCGACACAGCTTCTGAAATCCATCAACCATTAGAACGAGAGGGTTCATTAAAGAGGGAAACTGAAGTGGATGTCGATAAAAAAGAACCCTTGTCGTTTTTGATAGCCGGTGTCGATTCAGAGGGAGAAACGCATGCTGGACGTTCGGATACGATTATTCTATTAACCGTTAATCCGAATAAAGAGTCGATTAAAATGGTTAGTATTCCACGTGATACTCGTACTGAGATTGTTGGAAGAGGAACGATTGAAAAAATCAATCATGCCTATGCCTATGGTGGCGTTCAAATGACAGTTGATACCGTTGAAAACTTTTTAGATGTTCCAATTGACCACTATGTCAGCATTAACATGGAAGGCTTTAAAGGAATTGTGGACGCCCTTGGTGGTGTTACGGTCAATAATGAGTTTGCCTTTAGTAGTGGCGGCGATACTTTCCCTGAAGGAGAGATTTTCCTTACTGGCGACCAAGCCCTTTCTTATTCAAGGATGAGAAAGCAAGATCCGCGTGGAGACTTTGGACGAAATGACCGTCAGCGCCAAATTGTTGAAGCCGTTATTAAAGAAGGCGCACAAATCGGGTCGATTACTAGAGTTGGAGATATTTTAGATGCCGTTGGTGAATCTGTTCGAACGGATTTAACGTTAAGTGAAATGTGGAAGATTCAATCGAAGTATAAAGAAGCACGACATTCTGTCGAACAGCTCGCATTATTTGGACCAAGTCAGCGAATTGATGGTTTAAGTTACGTTATTATTTCGGATGAGGACCGGGAGAATATGACAAAACTGTTGCGTGAGCATTTGGAGTTGGAGTAAGAGTAGGTTTGTGGGAAGAGGATGGCAAAGGGAAAACCTTTGTGCCATCCTCTTTTTCGTTTCTAGGTTTGAAAGAATAGGAAGAATTGGTGGATTAAGTCTATTGCCTTTATTCTGTTACCCTATTTTTCGTATACTTGTAAACATGTAGATTTTTATTGTACGAAATGTAAAGGGAGGATGAAACATCTATGAAATTTATTTATGTTTTACTAATGTGTGTATCTCTTCTTGTTTTTTCAGCATGTTCAGGAAGTTCTCAATCTACTGATGCTGATACATACGACATTTGGACAGTGGGAGACACGGTTACCATTCATAGTTACTATGGGTCTTATGAGTTTACATTGGACGAGGTATCTCTGCGAGACGACCTTGAAAAAGGAGATTCACAATACTTTATTGTTGATTATACGGTGAAAAATCTTACGGATACTATCATTCCGAGGGAAGATATTACCTCTATGGTTTTAAGAAAAGACAGCCCTGGGACATCATCAAACTATGATTCCCATGATCAGTACCGAGAAAAGTTTTCAGAGTTAATCTCTTATTTTTCACCGGAAGGATTAGGTCCTCACGAAACTCTTTCTGCACAAGGAGTACTTTCTGTCGGGTCTGTGCCGTCTTCCTATTATGAACTTGAATTTGGTCATCCTATTTCTTCTTCTCGCGTTTCCTTTTTTGTTGATAATAAAGGGGGTTCGGTGACAAAAGCGTCTAAGTTTGAACGTAGCTCGATTGGTTCTTTTACTGAATTTTTATCATTTGATGCGCTTGAACTTACGGAATCCGGTCACATGACTTCAAGATATTATGGAGAAATGGAAGCCTCGATTGGGACACCCGAGTTTAACGAAGAGTTAGAACAATTAGTGATACCCGTCACGCTAACGAATAATGGGAAACAAACGTATGAAACAGAGTCTAGTTTTTTCGACCTTACACAAGCTTTGTTCCATATTGTGTTTGGTGGAGTGGAAGATGACCAAAATTATGTAACGAGCGGTATGGTTGAAGATATTTCGATTACACTCTCTCCCGGTGAAACGGTAACCTTTCCAGTTATATTCCGAGCTGAACCTGCCTATCATTACACTCTTGTTTTTGGAAACCGTTCTTTCCCGGATGAATTTTCATACTGGCCATTCACGGTTGAGGATATTAACTAATTTTCGATGATATTATAGAGAGACTGAAAAAAGTTAGATATAGAGGGCACTGAAAAAGTTCGGTACTGAACTTTTTACAGTGCCTTTTATTTTTATTGGTGTGCCTCTTCTAGTGAGTTTTTATTGAATCGGTGATATGTCAAGATCGCGTAAATATAAGTGCAATTCTCGAATAACATAGGTAATCGAATGACTTTGTTGTTGTTCAAATAGATAAAAACATGAAATAGTTTATATCGACATAGTTTATGTCGTTTAGATTTATCTTTATTTCTTTTTTATTTCGTAATCCTACTGTGTAAATGATTTCGTTCCCTTGTAGCTCTAGTCTTTTCGTTTGAACTACCTTTCGTCGGTAGAATACTATCACTAGTAGGGCCGTACCAATCGTCAGCATAATCGTATATTGGATTATGTGCTCGGCAAAAAATATTATGGAATAAATTAATAAGGAGAGAAGGCTATAGCCAATGACTGATAGTTACCCTTGTAGTACTCAAGAAGACCAACCTCTCCTTTTAAAGAAATAACAAATACAAGATAAGAGCCCATATTGGTAGAGATAGTGCCAAACCCCATAGAAACCCTTTAAAGAATTTAACATTAGTTGGCATGTGACCACGTCCATTCTTGTTCTTTATTAAGAACAATTATACCTCTTTCCTCCTTCAGCAACAATAGTCCCTTAGTAACTATGCGACTACTTTGAATAGCATTGATTAATCTCTGTTGCACTTGCTAATACTGAGTTACTAACAACAGAGAAAGGGTGGTTCTATTGCGAATAGTAGTGCTTGGGATTATCTTGTTTTTCATTATAAGTTCAATGGGTGTCGGTGCCTTTTTAACTAAAGTGTCTGAAGTTGAGCAAAGCATAAAAGAGAAAATGCCTTTTGATGTAGCTGTAGATGAAGAGGATAAACGAAAAAATGTGTTGCAGCAACATCCGCGTTTTTCGAAAAATGAAGAAAGTGCGGTTGGTGGTGAAGTCATTAATAGTGACCTCTTCACTACCGTTACCTCTGCTATAGATGCGGAGACGATTGATTTTGTGTTAGAGCATTTTTCGTTGTCTGAACTGACGGAGATGGCTGACTCTATGCGAGAGGGCATTTCCTCTGGCGATTTAGAGGAAGTCAAAGCGCAAGTGCAAGAACGTTTCTCCGAAGAAGACCTTGAGCGGTTCCGAGAGATTGGCAAAGAGATAATTGAAAGCGCAAACCTTGGAAATATTATTGAAATTCCCGCTGAGTTTGACCACTAGCTCTTTGTATTGATTGGCTAGTTTTGTTTTGTAGCTGAGTTTCAATTTTATCAGCCTGTTTTGATGAATTTAACATGGTTTTGGGTTGGTATTTTTTTATATCAGCCCGATTTTGTATGCTCAGACCTGTTTTGGGTTGCTATATTTTTTTACCTGCCCTTTTTCCTGGGCTCGAACTTGTTTTGGGCTCTTATATTTTTTTATCTGCCCGTTTTCCTTGGCTTAAACTTGTTTCGGGCTCCTATATTTTTTTACCTGCCCGTTTTGCTCAATCTTCCTCTTTTTTCGGACGGTATGTTGGGATAGTTGGTTACTGGAAAGCATAGATTTAATAAAGTGTCCAAAAAGGGAGTTGTACTTATCCCCTTTTGGACACTTTTTCTGTTAGTGCAGTCGTTTTGCTCCAAGATAGCGTTGGCTCCAGTAGTTACTGTTTAGGCTGGCTACTATAACTCCTGTCGATGAACCGCTATGGATGAATTGGTTGTTGCCGATGTATATTCCGTTATGTGATGGGCCCGCTGAAATGGTTTCAAAGAAAACAATATCACCAATGCTAGGTTCAGCGACTGGGACTCCTGCATTCCATTGGAGGGCTACAGTTCTTGGAATTGTAATGCCTTGGTTCCTGAACACATATTGTACAAGTCCACTACAATCGAATCCTGCTGGTGTTGAGCCTCCCCATAAGTATGGTACACCTACAAATGTAGCTGCATCTGCAATTAAGTTGGTCATCAGTGCTGCGTTATTCGTTGGCGCTGGTTGTGTTGCTCGACTTGTTGCTACTTCATTAATCTTAGCAATCGTTTGTTCATCTGCATTTCCAGTGACCGGTAGATTATTCAATCGTTGAAACTCTCGTACGGATTGAGCTGTTATGTCACCGTAATACCCAGTTGGTTCAACATGGAACAACCCAAGTGAACGAAGTTGCGTTTGAATTAATGTTACTTGGTCACTTCTAACGCCAATCGTTAATGTTGTTGATGGTGTACTTGGCGCTGGTTGCACACTAGGTGCTGGCGCAGGAGCTGGAGTGCTCGGTGCTGGTTGTGTTGTTGGCGCTGGTGTTTTTGGTGCTGCAGGCTGCGCTGGTACTTTTGGCGTAGCTTTTTTCTTCGCTTCTAATGCTTTGTTAATGGCTGCGAATGTTTGTGGTCCGACAATGCCATCGACTTTAAGCTTTTGACTTCTTTGAAAGTCTCTCACCGCTACCTCAGTTACTCCACCAAAGTTACCAGTGATGCTATTTTTATAGAATCCTAATTCTTTTAGGTCGGTTTGGAGCTTAGACACTTGGGCGCCTTTGCTTCCATTTCGAAGAATTGTTGATTGTTGAGCTGTTGGTTGCTTTAATGTGACATTGTTCGTTTGCGTTGATGCAGGTTGCCGCTCATTTAAAAGAACAGACAAGGTTTGTGGGCCAACAATGCCATCCACAGTTAACTTGTTTTTTCTTTGAAATGCTTTAACGGCATCGGTCGTTTGTCTTCCGAATTGACCAGTCACTTTATGATTGTAATACCCTTGTTCCTTGAGCTTAATTTGAAGCGCTTCCACTTCTTTTCCTTTTGAACCTGCTCGTAACACCATGTTGGTGTTAAGTACATTTGACTGTGCTTGTACTTTTTGCGTTTGCGCTTGAGTCGTTGTTGTTTTCTGCTGTACCTGTACTTTTGCTTGTTCTCCCATTTGCGCTAATAATACCGAAAGTGTTTGTGGCCCTGCGATCCCGTCAACAGCTAGTCGGTGCTGTTGTTGAAACTTCCGTACTGCATCCTCAGTAATTGAACCATAAAAGCCTGTCGCTGTGTCATGTTGAAAGAAGCCCTTTTCTTTTAAGGCTTTTTGCAAGTCTTTGACATCAGGGTGGTCCATTCCCTTGCGTAACGTTTGGTCACCGAGCGCAGCATCTGTTAATTGAGGGGTCGCCAAAAAAAGGCCTGTTGCAAAAGCAGATGAAATGACTACTTTTTTAATCGTTGACGCCATATTCTTATCCTCCCATTTACTCATTTGCTAGATTTTCCTACTAGTTATATCGGCAGTAATGCTTTTAATATAAAGTCAGTTTCGCTATTTTGTTGGATATATTTTCATAGTTTTAAAGTCTCTTTTCGCCTTTTTATGACAAATCCCTTGTTCTATATAGTGAAATTTATCTATTTGTAACAATTGTAATCTTTTTGTAATATATTATGTAGTATATTTGAACTGAATTCTCTATCGGACATGAGAGACCTTATTTTCGCTTTTTTCCTAGTTTTCTTGTTATAACGGACACCAGCGACCTTATTCTCATAAAATGATGCTTATTTCACGTCTTTTTCTGAAGATAGAGGACTGTGTGTCCTCTACAGATGAAAAAAGCTGTTTTTTGAGAAAATAAGGGCTGCTGTGTCCCTAAGAGATGCACCGCCTCCCATCATAAAAAAGACAGCATCCCCGTTAGAGGACACCGTCTCTTTGCTTCCTTATTTTTGTCTCATGCGCTTTCCTTTTTTTCGTTTCTTTGTTATGAATTTGTTTTTGTGAAATCTTGAGATACAGTGGGATGCTTTTAGCATTTGTTGGTCAAAGACATGGACTGATACATCAAACGAGTAGGTTTGCATATCCTCAAACGTCACTTCAGTATGTAAATGCCCTTCACTGTTATGTGTCCGGCCAAAGAATTTTACATAATCATAGAATATCCAGCTACAGACAAAGTTTTTCGGCGAATGCGTTGGAAAGGCTATAACTCTTGCCTCCGGATAAATTGGAATCGGGAGCTTATTTCTTTTTTTGGAATAATGCATGACCGCTTCTCTTCGCCCCTCATAGTTTGCGCCACCTTCCACACAGCTGTCGTTGATGATTTCCTGCGGTCTGGCAACGACATAAAACGGCTTTTCATTACACTCATAAACAAGAGTTCCATACGTTTCGTGTGCGACTGATATTAATGCCATGGTTCCCCCATTAATAATATAGTCACTTTTCATAACCTATACCTCCTCCAAAAAATTAGTTTGTTTTCGCAATAAACCAAGATGTACTTTCTTGTTTTTTTACAAAACGGTAGCTATTTTTTGAAAAAACAACGGTGTCTTCCCCTCTTTTGTCATTTTCCTCAAGTTTCTCTCACATCAAAACAATCGTATTCTTTAGCTAACCGGTAATACAGGGTTGGTGCACAACCAAAAGGATCAGAGAATGGAAGAGTTATTTGATGATGTCGCTATGAAATATGAACCGATCATAAAGAAACAAATGGTGGTGCTACGCATTTACAAAAATCATGAGGACTATTTTCAAATTGGTTTGATTGGACTATGGGAAGCATACAAACGCTATCAGCCAGAAAAAGGGCCTTTTTCCACGTTTGCCATTTCCACAGTTAGAGGTAAGATGCTTACACATCTTCGCAAAGAAGTGAAGTACGAGAAGTATCATGAGTTGAAGGAACACATGTCAGAAACGAATGGACAGTGGGATTCATCAAGTGATGAATTTGAACGCGAATGTCTAGAAGGATGTCTCGTTGGGTTAACCGAACGTGAACAGTTGTGGGTCAAGGAGGCGATTCTATTTGATAAAAAGCCAGCAGACTTGGCACACCAATATAATGTATCCGTTAATACAGTGAAAAGCTGGCGGAAATCCGCACTTAAAAAGTTGCGGGTACAATCACCTCTCCATTTGTAAAATACTACCTGATAATCAAATAATACCAACTAATAATTGAAATTCCAACAAAATATTCTAAAAATTCTAATATTTTACCAAAAATGATTCATAAGTAGGAAGTATGCCGTCGGTTTTTGCCTAGTTTCGTCCTTTTGATTTTCATTTCATTCTTGGTACACTAGGGGCAAGGAGGTTATTCCAATGTGCGGAAGATTTACTTTACATGCAGATGAACAGGAGCTAATTCAAACTTTTCAGCTTAGAAATGAAATCACGGTTCCTAGGAGTTATAACATTGCACCTGGTCAGCCGATTTTTGCCGTGATTCAACAGGGACAGGAACGTCGAGGCGGATTATTGCAATGGGGGTTGATTCCTTCTTGGGCAAAAGACCGAAAAAACGCTTATAAGATGATTAATGCACGAGGAGAAACGATTGCCGAAAAGCCTAGCTTTAAAAAAGCTTTTGCGAAGCGTCGATGCTTATTGCCTACGACTGGTTTTTATGAGTGGAAACAAACAGCAGATGGGAAAAAGCCCTACTTTATCCGGATGGCTGATGAACAACTATTTGCATTCGCTGGTCTTTGGGAAAAATGGATTGACCCCGAGTCTCAGGAAACGGTCTTTTCTTGTACGATCGTCACGACTTTTCCGAATGAGTTAATGTCTAGTCTTCACAACCGAATGCCTTTGTTATTATCTAAAGAAGGTCAACAGGACTGGTTGAACCCAGAACTTACCGATGTAGAAGAATTAGAAAAATGGATTCAACCATATCCCTCTGAAGAAATGGTTGCTTATGAAGTATCCACATTCGTTAATAAACCGTCGAACAACGACCATAGTTGCATTGCACCATTATAAAAATCGTTTCTTTAATTCAGGAGTCGGAATCATGCACTCCTGTTTTTTTCCGAAAAGGCGGTAGCGGTTGTGGGCAATTAGACTATAAACGAAATCACGAATCGGCCTGGGTACGATAATTAAAGGATAAAGAAGCTTCCATGCTCCCTTTAATTCTTTAAGTACGTGAAGAGCTGCAGAAGACTTTGTATAAAATTTACCTTTTTTAATCAAAATAAAAGAACCAAAGTCATTCGTTGGCAAACCATATTGCTGCAAAAGCTTTTGCCCCGCATCAGATTGTAATGCAGCATATTGAAACATTCCCTCTGGGTCACGCTTAATCAAAAAAGTAACAAGGCTATTGCACATATTACATACGCCATCAAACAAGACAATTTGGTGTTCGTTGGTTTCTCTCATTGTGCACCCTCCATTCCTTTTGTTACTCCTATTTTATGTATTAACACCTTATTTGTAAACAAACCTTTCTCACATGTAAAATTGGTTGTAAGTACCAAGTTTATTAATAATAGCTTTTCTTTTTTTAGGGGATACCTATAACGAACTTACATAACCTCAGTAAAGAACATACATGTATGCGCTAACAAACGAACTAGAACTGTAGAAAAGAGATGACAATTATGGTAAATGCCAACCCCGGTGAAAAAATTCTTTGGAGCATTGCCCTTCCTGGTTTTGCTCAATTTCTGAACGGAAAATTGATTAAGGGAATTGTATTCATTTTTTTAGAATTTCTTGTCAATGTCCAAAGTAACCTAAATACGATTATAATCCCAAGTTTTCATGGTCAGATTGAACAAGCGATTGCATTGACGAATTATCAGTGGCTCATGTTCTATCCCTGTCTTTACTTATTTGCCATCTGGGATGCTTATCGTGATGCAGGAGGAGGATCAGGTCCTTATGCTTTTCTTCCATTTGTTTTCTCTGCATTTTTAGGGACAATTGGAGTCGTGTATTCGTCTACCTTGCCTATTTTTGGTGTGTTATGGGGCCCAATTTTTTTACCAATTCTTTTTCTAATCATCGGCGTAGGGGTTGGCTTTATTGTTAAGTGGGTTGTGTTGCTTATTAAGGGAAGAACACCCGTCTGACCTTAGAAAGTGGGTACGTTGTTTGATTGAAGTACCCGCTTTGTGGTGTTGTTCAGTTAGAAAGTGGATTTTCGTTACCTCTTGGGGCTCTTTGTGCGCCTGCCGGTAACGATTATTTTTTTTCGTTACCTTTGCACGCTTTTTGCGACCTTTACCAGGAACGATTACTTCTATTCGTTACCTCTTCAGGCTCTTTTCGGGTCGTTTCGGTAACGATTATTCTTTTTTGTTACCACTTCAGGATCTTCACGAGCCTTTTTGGGCACGAATATTCTTTTTCGTTTTCTCTTCAGGCTCCTCGAACATTTTACCCATACAATTACTGGCTCTCAACCAATTCAACTTGAAAATTTAAAAGTCCTACTATGAGTGGGGGACTCTCATAGTAGGACTGTTGTATATTTTTTTCATGCTATTCTCTGTTAGACTGCAGCTGTCCAAGAAGCTCCAATAATGACTAACAAGATGAATAGGACGATAATCAACGCAAAACCGCGACCTCCACCGTGTACTGGCGCGGCAACTGGCCCGCAACCTGCCATTGGGGCACCGTAACCATAGCCAGCACCTGCCATTGGAGCTGCGCCAAATCCTGCAGCAGCACCGCCCATTGCACCTGCAGCAGCGCCTGCTACTGGAGCACCGAACGCCGCACCTGTCATTGCTCCTGTTGCTGCACCTGCAGCTGGAGTACCTAATCCATAACCGTACATCATAACACCACCTTCCGAGTCAACTAATTTACCATATGCGACTGGAGGTGAAAGTGGGTTAGGCATTCGCGGAAATGGTGGGACTTTTTTGGGTTTTAGCTTGTTTCGAACAGTTCAGAGATGGCTCTAGCAAGGTATTTTGTACTGTACTGAATTTCTTCTAAAGAATTGTCATAACCTCCGATTTCAAGGAGGATGGAGTGTGGATGGACATCCTGATTGTAGATTCCATTGCGAGGAGGGCCACTAAGCAGCTTAACTCCCCTTGATAAGTCTGGGTGGATGTCATTTAATTTTTCACTCAAGGCTTTTGCCAACGCATGATTTTCTGTATAGTTGGGGTGTTCCATTCCGATTACCATTACTATTTGTGCTACGTTTTCTCCATGTATAGAAGTTGTCGTCTTTTCCCATGGTTCGATGGCTCGGTGGATATCTAACACAAGGTCAATGTCATCATATTGGTCTAATGTTGCTTCTAGATAGCGACGGGAAAGGGTATATGATTCTTTGTATGGTAGGTCTGCCTCAGCCAGTTCTTCCATGATATCATGTTGAAGGTGAATGCTTTTAATTCCATGCTCTATTAGATCTTGCTTCAAGTATCCACCAGATATTGTTACATTGATGGTCTCATCAAAGGCATGGTGCATCGCCTCTTCTCCCTCACTTTCAATGCCGAGTGCGGGAAGGAAAGATTCATGATTGTGTGTATGATAAATCAATACTCTTGGTTCAGTGTCTTCCACGGGTGTACCCGGTTGCCCCAAGGTATCATCTAGGGTAAGAACGAGTAGTAAAAATAGGACCACTGCTACTGCCATCCCCGTCATTGGCATCCATAGTTTGTTTTTTGACTTGTGATTGAAGCGATTGATAAGTGTGGATTCTAATTCCTCTTTAAAGGAATTCTTTGGTGTCACTTCTGAATGGCTCTTTTTCAATTGCTCGAGAAGTTCGTTATCGTCGTACTTACTCATTATGAACCCTCCTTGTAAACTCGCAGGCAACATCCCGCTCTAAGATTAGCTTAAGTTCCTTTAAGGCACGGTGGTAGGTCACCTTCACTTTTGCTTCGGTCCAGCCTGTGATTTGTGAAGTTTCTTTCACCGAAAACTCATGAATCCCACGGAGAAGTATCACTAGTTTGTGGTCAGGCTTTAGTTTTTGTAAGCCTTCATGAACGGTTCTCGCTTCTTCTTTGGCCTCGACAATTTCCTCTGTAGACTTTCCTTTTGCCGGAAGAAACTGTAGCACATAGTCATGAAGAAACACGGAGGGCACTGAAAAAGTTCGGTTTTTAACTTATACAGTGCCCTCTTAGCAATGTGCGTAACCGTTGCATTTTTTTAAAGCCTGCTACGAGTGGGTTTCTCGTAGCAAGCGGGCAACTGGTGGAGCCATTGCAACCATAATCGAAGGCACTGAAAAAGTTGGTTTGTACTTTTTCAGTGCCTTCAGAAACAGCTGCTTTTTTTGTTTTCTGACATAATCAATGGCGACATTTCTAGCGATTGAAAAAATCCATGTTTTAAGTGATGAGCGTCCTTTAAACTTATGAATGGAATCAACTAAACGGATAAACACTTCTTGTGTGACATCCTCTGCTTCTTCGTTATTTGCGGTGAATACTGCCACAAAACGATACACGTCCTCGACATATTCTCGGTAAATGGAGCGGATGTCCTCCTCCTTGTTTTCTTGTTTCAACGAATCACCATCCTTATTTTAGCGTTATCAATTAGTCTGAATTGAGGGAAATATGGTTACAGTTTTTTTGAACTACGAAATGTTACAAACAGATAACATGTTTTTAAACATACTGTAAATGCCCTATTCTATTTGGTTTCTTCTATTATAATAAAGATAATCAATGAAAGAATAGGGTGATGAAATGATTACAACAACGCAACTAGAGCTTTTTCATAGAACTGGACGTAAGTATGTCATTAGCGATATTCCACTTGCTCATGATTCTGGCTCCTTTTTTATTGAGTTCCACCTACAAATGCTGATTGATGATATTGAAAGAGCAACAAGACCTCTCTCTCATTATTCATTTGCCACCTTTCTTTCTAAAGTTGTAGATGCACCCATTGATCCCAGTTCTTCTAGTTCTAAAGAGAAGTCTTATTCCTAAGAAAAAAGCAACATACTAAGTTTTAGGCAAGTACATCGCTGTTTAGTGAACATAATAGTTACTAGAGCTTGGGGCATCTCCTCAAGCTTTAGTAGTCGTATTTTCTTCTTTGTCATCTAGGCGTTTTTCTAACTCGGTTACCTTCTTTTCTAGTTGTTCCACTTTTGTCACCGCGTATATCGCAGATGCCATTGCTCCTGTTGCAAGTGAAAATCCGAGAATTGCAAATACGTCCATCTGAAGTCCCCCTTAATTCTTTAATTTCAACATAACAAAAAGTCTACCTCATCAGTAGACTTTTTGTTATGTTTTACTTATTTTTATTGATGGAGTGCATTTATAAATACGAGTTGCTCTTCTATTTTTTCAATCATTTCAATATAGGTTGGCTTATCTATGGTTGTACTATATATTTTTTCCTGATAGGGCACGACAAGTTCAAGTGTGTGTAAAATTTCATGGTGCATTTCTTGAAATGGGATGTCTTCACCAATATGCCCTCGAATCAACGTTTGATAGACAGTAGCCATTTCACGTTTGGCTGTTTCGCTGACATCAAAATGTTGCATGGGAGGTAATGTCGCAAATGCGCTATTTCCTAAATAAGCGATTTGCTTGCCCGCATCGGTCTGTTCTGATGCATGAAGTAAAAACGTGAGGTGATTGCTTATATGATGGATATCCATTTCAATTAACGTTGTTTTTTTATCCAATTGGATATGGTAGGTTTTGTATCCGAGATACGAACCAAAAATAAGAACTGATAACGCAAGTAACAATGCCAGTTTTTGTTGAAGCATATGCTTACCTCCTTTTCCTACCTTACCATTGTTACCGGTAGATAGAGTTCTAATCAGAGGTTTGCTAGATTATGATGATTTGATTGCACTTGCAAGTTCTTTATACAACTTTCCTGGGCTTTTCGCTTTCACTACTTCTCCATCCTGGACAGCAAACGGACAAGATTTGCAAACTTTGCATTTGCCTACACAGCCTTTACGCGAAATCTTCACTTGTGAATACTTTGATTTAAGCTCTTTATAGACTTTCTTTGTTTTAAAGTCGTTATGTTCACAAAACACGATCTTTTTCATAGTCCGTCACCTTTGCTTTCATCTTAGATGATAATAATTATCATTCTTAATGATACCATCATATCAGAAAAGTAGGTATACGTCATGATAAATTTTCTGACATATTTTTGACGGACTATACTTGTTTTTCGACAGGTTCAATGGAGTCTAACAGTTCATCTAGCTTTTCCTCCATGCGAAGCAACTGTTCATCACGAGAGCGTATATAATCCACAAATCGGATGATGAACAAAATGAACACAATAACGGTTGAGACATTTATAAACTGGACTAAAAGTGTTCCATAAGTAATATCCAAAAAAATCCCTCCTTACATGAGCCATTACCAAAGGTTTGAATCCCCCTGTATATTAATTCTTGGTTTTTCTTGGTAATCCTTTACTAGATGAATCCTTTCGTAATAAAAAGATCATATATATGGCAATAAGGACAAAGCCGCTTGTAATGACTAGAGCTTTTACGTCCTCATTGACGATGAAAGACTCAGCGATAACCTCTGGTATAAACAGAAGAGCTGGGATAATGATCGGTGACCAGATTTTAGCCCATACCGCGATTGCGATAAAAATAGCAATTGAGAGGATGGTTGCTACAATTCTCCCTGTAAACCCGAATTCGATAAACGGTGTACCATAGTTGTTGGACAGGATATAAACAGCCACAAATAATCCAATCACGAATAAATTGCTTCCTCCAAGAAGTATCCATTGCCATGTAAGTTTCAGTCTGTTTTTTGCTATTATTTTAAATAGAAAAACGACACTACCTAGTCCAATCAAAATGACGACTGGAAAGCCAATCACATGGTATGTCGTATATGACATTGTCCCTCTAATCGCATCCCCTAGCATAATATAAGCAAACACTCCGAATAAAATCGCAGGAATAACGACTAGCATTCCTTTTACATCAAAGGGCATTTCTTCAGCGATGCTTTCCATGTATGCCTTTGGAGACAGACCCGTAATATGGTCAACACTTTTCCCTTCTTTTTCTGCTTCAATTAAGTGGTCGGTTAATTCTTCAATCACCTCATTGATTTCAGCTTCCTTTTTGCCGCTTGAGAATAGGTACAACCGCAAATCTTCAAGAAATTCCTGACTCTTTTTTGTTAGTTCCATTTTGTTACTCTCCTTTTGTTTTAGTATCTTGTAAAACAAGGGTGACGCTGTTGGATAAGACATTCCATCGTTCTTGAAATTCAGCTAGCTCTTCGTAACCTTTGTCAGTTAATGTGTAGTACTTTCTTTTTGGCCCTGCTGGGGATGGTTTTGTTATTGTGAAGACGAGCTTTTCCTTTTGTAAGCGAAGCAGAATCGGATAAATGCTTCCTTCGCTGACCATTTTAAACCCGTATGCATCTAGCTTTTCAATCATTTCATAGCCATAGGTTTCACCTTTTGAAATAATCGCTAGCAAGCAGCCTTCTAATATTCCTTTAAGCATTTGTGATGTCGTCATCGATTCGTGTACCCCTTTTCAGCTATCTTGTAAAGCAAGATAGGAGGTTAAAATAAAACTTGTAGCTATTATGCAATACAAGATAGTTATACAATATCAGGAAATCACAAAGATTTCAATAGGCAAATGAAAAATTTACAAAAATAGGATTGACAAGATAAGGCTGGAGGAGTAGATTATAATCAATTCATTTTTTAAAAATAATAAATGCCTTTTATTCGCTAAATCCATTGTGAGCGGGGGAACCAATTTAGGTAGAATAGTTCTCTACCTTGGGGTGAATCTTATGTATAAGAGGGGATACTCTATGTCCCTAATCCGACAGCTAACCTCGTCAGCGTTTTAGAGGAAGGTCAAAGACTTACCTTTAGACCATTTTTTTGTGATGGTCTTTTATGCGTTATATTAGGCAGCCAAAAGGAGAAACGGAGAAACATGAAAAAACAATTTGCAGTAATTGGTCTAGGTCGATTTGGAAGTAGTGTCTGTAAAGAGCTTTATAAATTAGGACATGAGGTCCTGGCGATTGATTCGAACGAAGACCGGGTCAATGCGATAACGAATCACGCTACACATTCGGTGATTGCCAACGGTACCGATGAAAACACATTAAATTCACTTGGAATCCGCAACTTTGAGCATGTCGTTGTAGCCATTGGCGATAACATTCAGTCTAGTATCCTTTGTACCTTGTTACTGAAGGAAATTGGTGTCCCGCAAGTATGGGTTAAAGCCCAAAATCATTACCACCACCGTGTCCTAGAAAAAATTGGAGCTGACCGAATCGTTCATCCTGAAAAAGATATGGGAATTCGAATTGCTCAGCATTTAGTGTCTGAAAAGATTATCGACTATATCGAGCTTTCTGAAGACTATAGTATTGTTGAATTAATTGCTTCTGAGAAAGTAGCAGAGAAATCATTAATCGAAACAAATATACGTGCAAAGTATGGATGTACGATATTAGCGATTAAACAAGGGGAGGATATTAACATTTCCCCGCTGCCGAACGAAATTATAAAGCAAAATGACATTTTAATTGTGATTGGACATAAAAATGATTTAAAGCGTTTTGAAGAAGAAGGTCTGTAAACCATGTATACAGCAAGGAAAATGGCTCGGCTCAATCTTACTTCGATTCAACTGATTGTTTTGTTTTACCTAGCTGCCGTTATTGTAGCTACCTTGCTATTGAGTCTCCCTTATACCCATAAGCCTGGAATGGAATGGAGCTTTATTGATGCTTTTTTTACAGCTGTTAGTGCGGTAAGTGTCACAGGGCTTACCGTAGTATCAACAGCAGATACGTTTAGTACGTTTGGTGTGTTTGTTCTCGCTTTTATTTTACAGTTTGGTGGCATCGGCATTATGACGCTTGGAACTTTTATCTGGCTTGTCTTTCGAAAACGAATTGGATTAAAAGAACGCCAACTCATTATGACTGACCAAAACCGCGGAACATTCACAGGGTTAGTTGCTTTAATGAAACAAATTCTCGTGCTTATTTTGATTTTTGAAGCAGTCGGTACTTTGCTGTTGGGAATTTATTTTCTTTCCTATTTCCCTACTTGGCAGGAAGCTTTTTTGCAAGGTTTTTTCGGGGCTGTCAGTGCCACTACCAACGCAGGATTTGATATTACAGGTGAATCTCTCATTCCATTTGCGCAAGATTATTATGTGCAAACGATTAACATGATCCTGCTTATCCTTGGTGCCATCGGTTTTCCTGTTTTAATTGAAACAAAAGAGTTTTTGTTAAATAAAAAACGTGATACTCATTTTCGATTCTCATTATTTACCAAATTAACAACTGTTACCTTTTTTAGTTTACTAGTTATTGGTGCTCTACTAATATACTTATTTGAACGAAACCATTTCTTCACTGGGATGTCATGGCATGAGACATTTTTCTATTCCTTGTTTCAATCCGTCACTACCAGAAATGGTGGGTTAGCGACAATGGATGTTAATGAATTCACGACGCCTACTCAGCTACTGTTAAGTTTGTTCATGTTTATTGGAGCTTCTCCAAGTAGTGTCGGCGGTGGGATCAGAACAACAACGTTCGCCATTGTATTATTGACGATATTCGCGTTTGCCCGAGGTCGTAATTCGATCAAAGTATTTCATCGTGAAATCGACAACTATGATATGATAAAATCGTTTGTCGTGGTCGTGGTAGCGATGCTCGTTTGCGGAACAGCTGTAATTGCCTTGTCGGCCTCTGAACCTTTTTCGCTGATGGCTATCGTCTTTGAGGTTTGTTCGGCGTTTGGAACAACCGGGCTATCGATGGGCATTACGCCTGAGTTATCGACTTTCGGGAAAGTCGTTATCATCATAGTTATGTTTATTGGAAGAATTGGGATTTTCTCTTTCTTGTTTTTACTTCGGGGACATGAAGCAACAACGGAGAGTTACCACTATCCTAAAGAACGTGTTATTATTGGCTAAAATTACTGTACTGGTGAGGGCGGGATTATAGGTTGTTATACCTTTTATTCCATCCTCTTCTTTTTGGAGACTTTTTTCGCAAATTAACTAAAATAGTATAATTTAGTGTGGTTTTTTGGGAATGATACTACAGATGGAGGTAGTTGCGATGACTATAAAAACCAAAGTAAAGTTAACATCATCTGAAATTGCCAGCTTGTGGAGTCAGTACATTAATGACACGGCAACAAAGCAAATTGTTTCATATTTTTTGAAAAATGTAGACGATGAGGATGTTCGAACCGTACTGGAACAATGTCTAGAAAAAGCAAACTGTCGTCTTGGTTTTCTGGTCAGTTTATATAAGCAAGAAAATTTTCCAGAACCAATAGGGTTTACGCAAAAAGATGTAAACTTAAATGCTCCACGGTTGTATACAGATCTGTATTATTTGCTTTATTTACAGCTATTAACGGTCTTAGGTTTGACCACTGGTTCACTAGCGTTTACGACAGCGAGTCGGATGGATGTGGTTGATTTTTATCAAACCTTACTTATCGATTCGATGGAATTGCAACGCAATGTCAAAAAAATCGAATTAGAAAAAGGCACTTATTACCGCCCGCCTTCTATTCCGTTTCCTGAAGAAGTGTCATTTGTAACCGAACAAAATTATTTAGGAACAATGATCGGAAAACAGAGGTCAGTTAATTCCATTGAGATCACTCATTTGTTTTACAATATACAATCAAATCTCGTTGGGAAAAGCTTAATGATTGGTTTTGCTCAAACGTGTCAATCAAATAAGCTACGTCAATTTTTCCTAAGAGGAAAAGAGATAGCCGATAAACACATTACTATTTTTACTGATATTCTCCAAACAAACGACTTACCTGCCCCTAGTCCGTGGGACGTTGCTGTTACTAAATCACAGGTTGCTCCTTTTTCTGATAAACTCATGCTATTTCATGTTTCAGGAATGGTTACTGCAGGAATTGGCAACTATGGACTTGCCATTTCTGCAAGTCAGCGAAGAGATATTGGACTAAGATATGCAAGACTCTTAACCGAAATAACAGCTTACGCAGAAGATAGCGCTAACTTAATGATTAAAAATGGCTGGCTTGAACAACCCCCCCAGGCCCCTGATCGTGATAAACTGACTCAGGACACATAGAAAACACCGCTAGCGGTGTTTTTTTCTATTCCGAAATGTGATGCGCAACGTGTGAAGGTAGCGCACTCTCTCTAAAGACTATTCTAACGGACACAGATGACCCTATTTCTATTTTTTTTGTTTTTTCTGTTGTAACGGACACCAGTGACCTTACTTTCAATAAATTCGGCTAATTTTTAATGTTTTTGTGAAAATAAGGGCCTCTGTGTCCGATACGATTAATAAAATCCATTTTTACCGAAAATAGAGGATCGTATGTCCGTTAAGTAAGATCGCAAAAGCGGTTTTCTTAACAGCGCTGCACTTTTTTGGTGGCTCCCCTAAACGCAACAAAGCTGGGACAAAAGGTTAAACAAACTTTTGTCCCAGCTTCTATCTTATTTCCCTTTTGTAATTTCCTTTAAGTAAGCCATTACATCTTCACTTAAATCTTCACGTTGAAGTGCAAAGTCAACTTGGGCTTTGATGAAGCCGAGCTTGTCCCCTACATCATAACGCTTTCCGTCAAAGTGATAAGCAAGGACGGCTTGTGCCTGGTTTAGTTGCTTTATCGCATCTGTTAATTGAATTTCGTTACCAGCGCCTGGAGCTAATGAAGCTAAAATCTCAAAAATCTCTGGGCGTAGAACATAACGTCCCATAATCGCATAATTTGATGGCGCAGCCTCAAGCGATGGTTTTTCCACCAGGTCATTGACATGGATGATTCCACGTTCAATTTCTACTCCTTTTGGTTCAATGATTCCGTATTTACTCACATCTTCATCCGGAACCTGCTGAACGCCGACAACAGAAGAGTGATAACGATGAAATGTATCTAATAGTTGCTTTAGGCAAGGAGTTTCCGACTTGACGATGTCATCTCCGAGCATTACCGCAAATGGCTCATCTCCTATAAAACGACTGGCACATAAAATCGCATGCCCTAAGCCTTTAGGTTCCTTTTGTCGGATATAATGAATATTGGCCATATTTGAAATGGATTGTACTTCTTCTAGCATCGCAAATTTTTCTTTTTTCTCTAAAGTTTCTTCAAGCTCGTACGATTTATCAAAATGATCTTCAATCGCACGCTTGCCACGCCCACTGATGATGATGATATCTTCAATTCCTGATTCAACGGCTTCTTCGACAATGTATTGAATCGTTGGTTTATCAACGATTGGTAACATTTCTTTCGGTTGTGCCTTTGTTGCTGGTAGAAACCTCGTTCCTAATCCTGCTGCAGGAATAATTGCTTTTTTGACTCTCATTTCATCTCTCTCCCTTAATGTAAAAAGTTACAGCTTACATTATTTTTCCAAACATTAATACTACTTCTATTTAATCATTATCTAATCGCCAATTGCAACAAGCAAATATGTATTTCCAGAAATAGAAAAAACCCCACGTATGAGGTTTTTTCCGTTTCTTACTTATTCTGCTTCATCAATGTCTAATTCTTCGTCTGTTGGTTCTTCACCCTCTGCAGGCTCTCCTAGGTCGTCACCTTCAGTGTCTTCCATTGGTGTTTCTTCTTCCACAGGTGTATCTTCAATTGGAGCTTCTTCAACAGGAGCTTCCTCTAATGGTGTTTCTTCTACCGGTGGAGCTTCCTCAACTGGCTCTTCGGCTGGTGTTCCACAACCCGCTAAGAAACCAAACGCTAATGCTGCAGATGTAATTGTTACTAGAGCTTTCTTCTTCATTTTTCATACCCCCATAAAATAAAATCAGTATGTTCACGTACTAATTTTACTTTTCCCCATTAGTACGAAAATTATCGTAACAAACTTAATTTCGAGGGTCTATAGTATCTGCCAGTTTTCTAAAGTATTACAAATCATTCCCAAAGTTAATGAGGTTTTTTCATAATACGTTTGGTGAACTCGCTTCTTGTTTCATTTTCAACATTAATACTTCACAATTTTCAGCCGTTAACGGTTTGCTAAAGTAAAAGCCCTGGGCATGGTGACAACCTTCGTTTCTAATGAGTGACAGTTGTTCTGTTGTTTCAACCCCTTCGCAAATGACTGAAAAGTTTAGGGTCTTTGCCATCGCAATAATTAATTTAACTATCGCATAGTTTTGCTCAAGCTCCTCAGTGCCTCTTACAAAAGATTGGTCTATTTTTAATGTATCAATTGGTATCGTCTTTAGTTTACTGAGGGAGGAATAACCCGTTCCAAAATCATCAAGTGATACTTGAACACCTAGCTTTTTTAAGCTTTTGATTTTATGGATGGCTTCTTCTACATTTTTTATTGCTATGTCCTCGGTTATTTCAATGCAAAAGAACCGTGGGTCTAATTCATTGCTCTGTAACACTTCATTTACTTTACAAACAAAGTTAGGTTGATCAAATTGTTTTTGTGAGACATTGACTGATACGATCAAGTCCAATCCTGACATAATCCATTTTTTCGCTTGAATACAAGCTTTTTTCATGACCCAATCATCGATATCAACTATAATTCCAGTTTCGTCTGCTAATGGTAAAAAGGCAAATGGAGAAAGGACGCCATTTTCTGGGTGATTCCAGCGTACTAATGCTTCTGCACCATACATTTTTCCAGATTGTATATCCATTTGAAGCTGATAATATACTTCAAATTCTTCGTTTTTAACAGCGGCCCTTAACTCTTTTTCAAATTGATATCTCTGTATTGTTGCGGCAATATCCTTGGGATTGTATATATGGTAGGCATTCCGACCTTGTTGTTTGGAATAATACATTGCAAAATCGGCATTTTTAAATAATGTCTGTGCATCTTTTCCGTGTTCGGGGTAATAACTAATTCCTATACTCGCTGTTGTTTCTATTTTCTCACCATGGATTTGCATGAGTGGATGTAAGGCATCAATAATGCTATCAGCCATTGAAATGGCTTCTTGTTTAACCTTTAAGTCAGGAAGAAAGACAGCAAATTCATCGCCGCCAACTCGACTAAGGGTTCCTTTTGTTAGGACTACATCCTTTAGACGGTCAGCGATGGCAACAAGTAATACATCACCTTGTTCGTGACCATAATAGTCATTTACTTTTTTAAAATAGTCCAAATCTAAATATAATACTGCGGCATACTTCGCTTGGATCGCGTCTAAACCTTTTTCTACAGTTAGAAAAAAGGATCTGCGGTTAGGAAGCTTGGTTAATGTATCATAATAAGCAAGACTTTTTATTTCGTTTTCCATTATTTTTTGTTTTGTTGCATCACGAATCACAGCAATGGAATAGCACCCTTGTTCCCCTTCTACATACGTAATCGTAGCCAGTGAAAACAATTCAAACCCCTCTTTGTGAAAAAATTGGATTTCTCCAGTCCAATAACGATTTTCTTTTAAGGTGCTTGGAATGTTGTTTATTGCTATATGAGGTGTAGTCCGAATCGAGAAATTACAATAATTCCGTCCATAGACTTCGGCAAAAGAATAGCCTGTAATCTGTTCAAATGCAGGATTTACCGCAATTGCTCTGTTTTTATCATCAAACAAAATAACGGCATCATTGATATATAAAAAAAGGTTTTGGATGTTTTTACTATTTTTTATAAATGCCTCAAATCTAGCGTTCATCTGCTGCTTCATAGGATTTCTCCAATCGTTAGGTAATCAAGGCTGCTACTCTTATGCATAAAGTTATATTAATTATATACTAAGATTCTACAAAAAACGACAATCCATACAAAAAATCATTTGGTACTTCTTTGAAATAAAAAGTTTTATAAGCATAATTTTAAAAACAAAAAAGAACCTATCGATAGAAAGGTTCTCCTGACGTTAAGCTACTATACTACCTTTTCACTCTACCAGTTGAATGAGTTATCAGCTTTTCCCTATTAGTCTTCTTCTAGGTTGACTCCATAGTTTAACATAATAGTTTCCTTCTTCACATTTGAAAAACTTTATGCCAACTAACTCAAGTGGTGTCCAAATCGACTTCATGTAATACAGTGGCATTGATATCCTCACCTTTCTTACTAGAATGTATTTCTCTTATGGTTTCTGACAAGGCTTTCTAATCATTGTTAATTATTAGAAATTACTTATCCAATTATATAATTGTAAGTATAATTCTGACAATTGTTTTTGATTAAAACCATAACTGTAAAACTATTGTATTAAAATAAGAGCAAATACCTATTCTTATGTCGGATTTTTGTTATGTAAAAAAACTGTATTTTTCCTATATTAATAGTGTTTTTGTTTTTAATAATTTGATAAATTCTTTGTTCCATCTCAGGTTTCGACAAATCCCTTAGGATTTCCCATAAAAAAAAGCCCTTCAATTGAAGGGCTTCTTATATGGTCGTCCTGAAAATAATTCAAAAGACCTAGTTTAATTTCATTTATCTTTGGATAGCAAACATTATTTCAGCTTCCATTGCAAGTTCACCGTCAACAGTGGCTACTGCTTTCCCTTTGCCAATCCCTCTTCTAATTGATAGTAACTCTACATCCATTGTTAGCGTATCACCAGGACGGACTTGCTTTTTCCATCTACACTTCTCTACCCCTGCAAAGAAAGCTATTTTACCTTTGTATTCTTCCATAGAGAGTAAGGCAACAGCCCCCGTTTGTGCACATGCTTCAAGCACAAGAACTCCAGGCATAACAGGGTATTCAGGGAAATGACCATTAAAAAATTCTTCGTTAGCCGTTACATTCTTTATACCTACAGCTCGTTTTCCTGCCTCGACTTCAAGTATTTTATCGATTAGTAGAAACGGGTATCTGTGAGGAATAATTTCCTTAATTTCTTCAACTGTTAACATCAAATCGCCTCCTAGTTTTCACAAGTTACACTTGTCCATATGTGGATTATTATACCATATGATATGCTGAAGGATATATCACTCTCTTATTTCGTAAGTTGGGAAAAAATAAATGAAACTTAATCATGAAGCATTCCGTCTAACTTGTATTAGTATGACCTTTGAGGAGGAAACCGATTGGAAGTAAATAAAACGCCATCCATACACGACTCGAGTTGGCTTTGTTATCAGCTCCTTTATGGAACAAAAGAAGAGATTATTGAAGAACTGATGGATTGTTATGGGGAAGAACTCAAACGATTGGTTTATACCTATACAAAATCGTGGACACAGGCAGAGGATATCATTCAAGACGTGTTTGTTAACGTGTACCTACATCTTGAAAGCTTTAGTGGTCAATCTTCTTTACGGACATGGATTTACTCCATTGCTATAAATGCATGTCGCGATTATAAACGAAGTTGGCATGTTAAGCATATTCACGTAACTTCAACGTTTTTTAATCAAGGTACGTTTTACGGTACACCAGAAAGTCAATTCCTCCAAAAAGATGAGCAATCTCATATGATGGAGAGGATCATGTCACTTCCTCTGAAATATAGAGAAATGATTTTATTATATTATTACAAGGAGTTTTCAATTGAAGAAATTTCTTTACTTACAAAGCTTAATCCATCGACAGTGAAAACAAGATTAAAGCGAGCACGTGAAAAACTTCATTCAAGATTAAAAGGGCTGAGAGGTGATATTCAATGAATGATGATGTAAAAAAATTAAAAAGCGAATTCGATGCTTTTTTATCCCCAAGCCCTACATTTACGTCAAAGGATAAACACAACATCCGAAAAAGGATAGCTGGTAAAATGAAGCCTCGATCTACTCATGTCCTTCCTTCGTTTTTAACAGGAATCGTATTATGCTTTATCGTTGTCTTTGGCTATTTCGTTCTAGCCGGTCATCAACAACCACAGCTTGTTGCGTTACCAACTCAAAAGGAAAGCGCCCTTCAGTTGCGCTCCGATTTAACTAAAACTCCATTAGGAGAAACGCATTACACATCCATTGAACTTTCTGCTTCATTACAAAGTATTTATGAAAAATTTGCGAATACACAAAATGAAGAGCTTCTTCGTGGATTGCGACCATTTGAAATCTTTCAGTTGTTTTTTTATGCGGAGCGCATTGAGGATTATGAAACCCAATATGCCTTGTATATTACAGACTCCTCTCATGATAAAGTCTTTGAGACAGTTGAAGATTATATAAAAACTAAAAAAACAGAAGAGGGTACTTTATTACAACGGATTGAGCAGGAACTAAATGAAGGTGGATACTTAATCGAATCGATTGGGCAAAATGCGAACATAATCATCTCAAAAAAAGAGGGACTTGGATTTGGTTTGGTAAAGAGCGAAAGAGACATATGGAAGGTCCGTTGGTTACCCATTCAATAAGTCGGAAAGGACTGAAAAAAGCTACAAGGGACACATAATGTGGCCTCGTAGCTTTTTTTGATTATTCTTTTCCTTCAATAATATCAAGTATGTGCTGCCATGTGCTCGTTTCAAGAGCGTCTCGTGGTTCACCACCGCCAAGAACTCCGTAGCCAAACATAAGTCCCCCAACGAGACTAGCTGCCGCAAGTACAATGACAATGAACAAACGAACCCAAATGGGAATAAGACGAATGCGCCCTCTTTTTTTGCGCTTTCGTCTTTTTTCCCTCGTGTCTTCTTGTTCTTCTTCTGCCATACTTTCTTCTCGAAGGCTTTGATTTTGAATTTGTACTTCTATTTCACTTGTATTCTTGCTTTTTTCTTCACTCATAGCTTCTCCTTGCTAATCAAATCACCCTTGTCGGATTGAATTGATTAGGCCACTCATTTGGTCTGCCATTGTTATCGACCTTGCATTAAATTCAAAAGATCGTTGTGTCATTACCAGTTCAGACATTTCTCTTCCTAAGTCAACGTTCGACATTTCAAGAGACCCTTGCATTATAGAGAATTGCCCGCCTGGACCAATAATATCCTCTTGATTTAAGCCTAATTGAGCTAAATTAGCAGGAAGTGCAAACATGTTCTCTCCCACTTGCTCTAACATTTGCGGCCTTTCGGCACGAACAACCGCTAATTGGCCAGCTTGGACTTGTGCCCCATTATTCATACTAACTGAGACTTGTCCACTTTCATTGACCATAATATTTTTGAAGTTCGCTGGAATCATAATCGGACCTGCTGTTCCAAGAACATAATCTCCATTTGCTGTTACCAAATTTAATAAGTTTGGATTTGTAGCACTTGGCGATAAATAAAAGGCTCCATCTCTTGTATATCTTACTTCTGGTGTTCCGTCAACATCTACTTGAATTTGAAATAAAGACCCTTTGCTTGTTAATGCTAAATCAAGTTGACGTTCTGTTTGTTGAACCGGACCTGGCTCTAAGCGAATGGCCGTTTGAGCAATTTTAGCTCCCGACCCAACACGAATGCCATGGGGAGTGAGGCGCCCTACTTCTTTACTTGGATCAATTTGATTGTTCACTTGTTGAAATAACAAATCTGAAAATGTAGACTCCCGACGTTTATATCCAACCGTATTTACATTTGCAATGTTGTTTGAAATGGTATCCATTTTACGTTGTAATTGGCCCATCGTATTTGATGCTGCAATCATAGATAAATTCATGTGCTCACTCCTCCCTATCCAATTCGTCCAACTTCATTCACAGCTTTGCTTAAGCTTTGGTCATACGCTTGTAATATTCTTTGGTTGGCTTCAAAATTACGGAACGCTGCCATCATTTCTGTCATCGTTTGTGTAGCGTCTACGTTTGAACGCTCAATAAATCCTTGTTGAAGCTGATAATTTATATTTGGATTCCCGATAGCTGTCGGTAGTTGTCCATCATTTAAGCGATGTAGTCCATTACCTTCTTTTACAAGCTGTAATGGGTCTTCAGCAAAAGCAATACCAATTTGCCCAACTGGAGCACCAAACTCAGTGACAACTTGTCCATTTCGGTCGACTACAAAATTCTCTGAGCCGACTTGCATACGATTTCCGGTTGTGTCTAAAATATAATGTCCTTCCGTAGTGACAAGATGACCATTCGCATCCACAGCAAAGTTACCGTTTCGCGTATACCGTACATCACCTTGATCATTTTGAACTGCAAAAAACAAGGCACCGTTTCCTGGTACTACACCTTGTAGTAATGCAATATCTGTACTGTTTCCTGTTTCATTTATATCACCTTGCCTAAAATTCGGCATGCGGTCCTGTAAATATACACCTGTACTAAGTTCACCGACATTTTGAGAATGAGGTGGGAAATTCGATGTGTTCATTGCTTTAATCAGCATATTTGGAAAAGCACGCAACGACGCTTGATCTGCTTTATATCCTGGAGTGTTCGCATTCGCAATATTATTCGTAAGCATTTCTTGACGTTGTTGTTGCGCCACCATCGCAGCAGCTGAGCTATAAATTCCACGGAGCATTCCGTTTCCCCCTTCGATTGTTTCATACTATCTATTATATCGGCAATACTATAGGATATATCAACTGTTAATTATAGGGTAATTCTTTTACTTGACATTCGGTCGAGATTTTCTAGGATGATACCTGTTCCTTTGGCTACACAATGCATCGGCTCATCAGCAATAAGAACTGGTACTTTAAGCTCTTCCGCTAACAATAAATCGATTCCGTGTAACAGAGCCCCTCCCCCTGTTAAAATGATGCCACGGTCAATGATGTCGGCTGATAATTCAGGCGGTGTTTGCTCAAGAACATTTTTGGAAGCTTGTACAATGTAATACACGGCTTCTTGTAAGGCTTGTTGAATTTCATCGGAATACACTGTAATCGTCCGTGGAAGACCAGACACCATGTCACGTCCTCTTATGTCTAGCTCTGTCTTACGAGCACCTGGAAATACAGTCGCTACTTCTTTTTTTATCGCTTCAGAAGTACGTTCTCCAATAAGTAATTTATACTTTTTCTTTATGTAATTGAGAATCTCTTGATCAAATCGATCACCAGCTACCTTAATTGAAGAGGCGGTGACGATATCACCCATGGAAAGTACAGCAACATCTGTTGTCCCACCGCCTATGTCAATTACCATGTTACCGCTTGGTTGGAAAATATCCATTCCTGCTCCAATTGCAGCTACTTTTGGCTCTTCTTCTAGGTACACATTTTTTCCGCCACTTTTTTCAGCAGCTTCTCGAATTGCTTTTTGCTCAACAGACGTTATATTCGTTGGGCAACAAATGAGAATTCTTGGCTTTGATAAAAAGTTACGTACTTTAATTTTTCCTAAAAAGTGCTTTAGCATTGATTCTGTAAGATCAAAGTTTGCAATGACTCCATCTTTCATAGGACGCATTGCGACAATATTCCCCGGTGTTCGCCCGACCATACGAAACGCTTCATCCCCTACTGCAAGGACTCTTTGGCTACTTGCTTCAAGTGCCACCACAGACGGCTCATCTAATACGATCCCATGACCTTTCACAAAAATTAATACATTTGCCGTTCCTAAATCAATCCCTATATCCCTACCGAACATCTAGTTTATCCTCCCTGTTCTCGACTCCAAGACTACAAATTATGCGAATCTATTACTATTGTTTTATTTTATCATATTTTGTTAATACAGGGATTGATTTTTTTATTATATACGAGTTTTTTCGACTTTTTCTTCACCAGTGATTTGATCTTTCTGATATTTCACTTTTGTTGCCTCGCCACCTCGCAAATGACGAATCGATTTGTGATACTCCAAAATTTCTTTAACCTCATTGGCCAGCTCCTGGTTGATCTCAGGTAACCGTTCAGTTAAATCCTTATGGACCGTACTTTTAGACACTCCAAACTCCTTTGCAATCGTTCGTACTGTCTTTTTCGTCTCAACGATATACCTGCCAATCTTGATAGTTCGCTCTTTGATGTAATCGTGCACACCACTCGCCTCCTAATCTATGTCGGTGATTGATACATTTTATTAACGAGGTGAGACAGATATACCAATAAGCCAAGCTCTTTTTTCACAATTGTCAAATATTTATGGAATTTTTGGGATAACGACCATATTTACATGGGATTTAGGATTGATTTTTGGAACGGAGCTTTTTGCTTCGAGAGGACTATAAAATATATGTAGTTGGTATTTGAGGTATGACTGGAATTTATATGCAGTAAAAAACCTTAAGAGTATTTCTTCTCTCAAGGTTTTTGCTAGTTACCAGTTATAAAAATCTACATCTTGGATTTCAAAGCGTGTAATCCAAGATTCGCCTTTTAGCTTTAGGATTTCTTCTGTAGGTCCAGTTAGTAATACTCCGTAGTGACGAATTCCGTTTTCTTTAATATGCGCCAACCTATCCTCAATCGTGTAATAGGCAAAGTCAGAATGATATTTTTCGGCCTGGCTTTGATACGTATTTAGGAATTCCAATACTTTTATAAATTGCTGTTGAAGTACCTCTTCATCGTTTTCTTGAACATCTGGATAGCTGTAACTTTCTAATTTGTAAGTCCCTTTGTCTACAACATTATGGAGAGTTCGGTCTGATTGTAGCCACAAAGGCCAAGCCGGGAAGCCCACCGGATCAATCCTCCCGTACATTTCCTTTGTTTCCCCTGTATCGACACCATAAAAGAGAATATCAAGATTATATTCGTCTAAGAGTCCATGAACTTCTTCCGTATGATAAAATTGGTCAAAAGAAACGGCAGCGTTTATTACAGTGCCTGACCCAAGTTGTTCCGCACGGTCCCATTCTTCATATGAAATCGTGGTCGTTCCTGGTATTTCAAAAAAAGCAGCTGGGTATTCCCACATTTGTTTATTAGGATAAGCAAGCAGTGAAAAAAAGTGCGTCGTTGTCATCGTCCCTATTATTTCGCTTCCTCGTCCTACTTGCTTGGATAATGTATAGTCGGCTTTCAGTTGAAAGTAAGGAGTTGCATTCGTTCCCCCAGAGAGAGATAGTCCTGGATTTGTCACCTCATATGTCATACGAGCAATTTCTGGATAGTGATGGCCTTTATTTCCGATGCTATAATAGCCCATGGTTATGATTGAACTCAAAATTGTAAACAAGATAGCTACTGCCGCAAGTGTAGCCATTTGTTCGAATCGGAGGCGCCATTTGCTTCTTTTTATATTGAGTTGTTGTTTCTTTTGGGGAGGCATCTGTTCTATCGTCGTCCTATCGATGTGCTCCTGAAGAATCTCTAGCTTCTCCAATTCTTCTTCTATTTCTACTTGTTCTTCAGGTGATAGCTCACCACGTTCTAATTTTATTAATTGTTCTTTAAACTCATCACTCATCATACTTGCTCCTTTCTTGGCGAAGCGTTTGTCGTGCCCGATATAAGAGGATTTTAAAATATCCTATTGTCACTTCTAAAATCTCTGCGGCTTCTTGGTAGCTTAGTTCATGGATATCGTGTAGCAAAATCGCCTGTTGTTGTTTTTGTGGAAGTCTTGAAATGAACTGTCCCGCTTCCGCTAAAGCTTCCGTTATTTCATAGGTTTGTTCAGGCGTTCTACTTTCGTCTGGTTGTTGTTGAAAAAAAGGTTCGCCCTCTGTTAGGATTCGTTTATTTTTTCGGGTGACATCCACAAATGTATGGTAGGCTACCTTAAACAACCAAGCTTTAATCCTCTCTCCATCATACTGGTCGATAAAGACATACGCTCGGTAAAAGGTCTCCTGCGTGATCTCTTCGGCTAGGTGATGGTTCCGGCAGAGGGAGAGGATGTAATAGTACACATCATGCGCATGCTTGTTATACAATTGGTCAATCGATGCCGTCATCCCTCTCCCCCTTTCTATGAACATAACGTTTGAGATTACAGAAAGTTATCATTTTGCCCTCGGTTTTTTCTTCTCATTTTTTTCGTAGCGTTTCCGAATCCATTTCTAGACATTCTCTCATATATCAACTCAATTGTTCCAATGATTTTACTAGTTTTGTTGGTTCTACGTTCACCTTTGCAAGACAAACCAAAAAAGAGTCCTAGACAAAAGGAGTTTTTCCTTTTACCTAGGCCCCGCAAACGGTTTTGCTATTAGTGAATCCATTATGAAATTGCTGTTTTTTTACGATAATAGTAGAGCGAAGTCCCCGCTCCAATTAATAGCAAACCAGCTAAAAGCCAGTTAAATAAATTCGTTGCTGTGCTTGGGAGCTTCTGTCCATCACCCTTGCTTCCTCCATCCTTTTTTACAGGAGGTGTTTCTTCCTTTTTGTCCACATCATCATTTGCTCTGTCTCCAGGTGTTTCATGAGTTGGGGTGTCATTTCCTTTTCCATTGTCATCTGAATCATCGTCATCGTCTTTATCGTCGTCGCGCGTTCCGTCATCACCAGAATCATCATCCCCGCTGCCATCATCTCCGCCGGTTCCACCATCATTGCCGTCGTCTCCACCTGTACCATCATCGCCACCATCGTCTCCATCATCACCATCTGGTGGTGTGCTGTTCGTTCTACTCAATTCTTCATTTATTGTTGTTAGAAGAATGGCATTGTTATCATCCTGGCTTAACTCCCAAATCATTGCACCAGCCAATCCTGTATCTTTTATGAAGTTGACCTTGTGTGTAAGGGACTCAGGGTCATCGTACGACACAAACTCACCAATTTCTTGATTATATAAGTAAGGTACTTTTGCGACGTCATTCCAGTAACGAGTGTACCCATTTTGGTTCAGTAGATTTTCTTGGATATAGCTATATGTGTATACACCAGGCTCTAAATTCCCAATGCCAGGTCCGGTACATTGCTGATAGCCACCGTTATCGATTTTCTCAAAGTTATTGTCTTGGTTACACCCTCCCCAAGAACGACCATAAAATGGAAGACCCATGACGAGCTTTTCTTTTGGTACTCCGTGAGTCAAATGACCTGTGATTCCGGCTTCGATATTATGAGGATGAACATCTGCTTCTGTTGCTCGGTCATCTTTAAAAAGTGGTGCATTGTGTCCTGTTTTTTGCGCCCATGCTCCGTTGAAATCGTATGTCATGATATTAATGAAGTCTACAATTTCGGCAATTTTATCTAACTCATTGTTTTCTAAATAAGCAAAGCTGACACTTGACGCTATCGTAAGTAGATATTCTCTACCATCCTCTTGTTCAGCCTCATCAAGGGCATTGCGAATTTCCTGCAGGAGCAGCGTATGGTTTACTTTATCATCAGGACTTCGGTGGTTGTTCCACATCCCTCCACTAACGGGATATTCCCAGTCAAGGTCGACTCCGTCCATTTCATACGTTCGAATGAATTCAACAGCTGACTTGGCAAACACCTCGCGCGTTTCTTGCGTAGCTGCAACTAAGGATAAATTGTTTGACCATGACCAACCTCCAATGGAGATCAGCGTCTTCAAGTTTGGGTTTGTTTGTTTAAGCTTGCGTAATTGATTTAAGTTTCCCGCAAAATCTTGTTCTTCTGTATCTCCCTCAAATAATGTATCTGTGTCGTTTTCTGGGTCTCCTAGGACAACGGTTCCGTTTGGTACATCAAGAACTTCTTCTCCTTGTCCTCGACAAGGCCACGTATTACTTTCGCCCTCAGGCACCCACACTTCTGGATTTCCATGTATCCCATCCCAACAAACATCGGCAAAAGCATAATTTAAGTGTGTCACTTGGTTAGCATCTAAATTCGTTGGTGGAGACCATGATGTGTAATACCCGATGATTTTAAAGTCCCCTTTTGTTTCTGCGGCAACCTTCATCGATGGAAGCATTAACGATAGTAGGAGTAACACTGCTAATACTACTAATCCTAAACTTCTTACCTTAATCCTTACACCCATACTCATTTTAAATCCTCCTTTTTATTTTATGAATTTTTGGTAGACTGCTAGTTTGCTAGAGCCTCTCCAAAAAAAAAAAACAAAACTAAGTAAGCTGTACTCAAGTATTAAAGTCAACTATATGTCTATACCAGTTTACATTAGAATAATAGCACGGTCAACGAGTTTTATCGTAATTTTCTGAAAATAAACTGAGCAATTCTTTTATCCGTGAAACTTCGACATGAGCTTCCTATCTTCTACAAAAAAAAAGGATAGCACGCCGCTTGATCGGTCGGTGCTATCTCCTCATTTTGGATTCATTACGGACATACAGTCCCTTATTTTTGTATTTTTTGAGTTTTTATAAAGCTAACGGACACCAGAGACCCTATTTGCTGAAAAAATGTTCAAATTGGTAGAGTTTAGCTCAAATAGAGGATCGTATGTCCGTTACGTTGTATATTTTGCTTTTTTTGAAGAAATAGGGGATCCTGTGTCCGATAGAGTTTTCGGACATTCATTGCCTTAATCCTCCCAATAGAAAATCGCATACATACGATATACTGATTAGGCTCACGATGATAGAACTGTCATTTACTTTCCTCTTTATTTATAGTCTTAGCCATACCTTCACATTTTTTAATGGCCCATATGTAATGCTTTGATGTGTTTGCTGAAAAATAGCTTAACAAGTTACTTGTTTTTGTCCACTTATAATATTTTTTTACCACGAGTTCTTCATTGGTATGTAATTTGATTAAGTTCATTACTCTTTGATGGCTTAACTTCAATTTTTTGATAGCTTGGGCTAACGTCACATCCTGATAGTTTTCCCATATTCGCATATTAAGGAGTTTAATACTACTCCACTTATAACCAGGCGCTGGCATAAAAGGAATATCCCCGTCCATCCCTTCTTTATACCATCTCTCAAGCATGGCATGCCATTCATAAAGATGCATGATTACATCACGAAAATTCTTATCTCTTTCGGGAGTTTCAATCGAAATTCCCCTTTTTCTACTAGGAACTGATTCAATTATCTCAAGTAATCTATTGAAATTTTCTTCACTATCAAGCAATAAAGTTTCTTTTTCATTTTTGTCTATCATCATGAACTCCTCTATTCCCTTAAAATTATTCGTTAGCCCACTCAAAGATTCAAGTACTTGTTACAAAGCTTCTTCGAAGGAATAGTTTCAATACGCACACCCCATCTCTTTTTTATTTTGCTTCTCCCTTATCTAATGAAATGTTTTTACAAGTGCTGTATGTATAGCTTCTTCTGATAGCTCTGTATTATTTTCTAATACTTCCGCTATTTTTTTGTCAACTTCATCAAAATAACTAGTTAAATACCTTCCATTATGAGTGGCAATATATGAACCACCTTCCCAGGCCTCTTCAAAGTGGCTAGAAATACCTGGTACCTTAGGTAGCCATACACCATTTTCTATGGAATAACGTATTGTGCTTCCTAATTTCTAATTCTAATAAAATGTATGGTATACACCTACAATTTTATTGTAAACTTTTGCACTTTTTGCTTCAATTTGTATTTTGCTAAATTGAACAAAGATTCCTGCTCTTGTCCGAAAGCAATCATCTTCTACGGCCAACGATTTTATTTTTTCTCCTTTCTCACAAAAGGGGCTACACTGGCTACCACATTTTCAGCACACAAAAAAGAATGTCCAACTAACGGACATTCTTTTCATTCAAATTAACTCTATGCTTGTATTTCCTCTTTAATTCCCCACTGATATGATAGCAAAATCGGGGGTATGAAAGCTGGCTTCATCCAAAGATATGTTCCATCTAGTTGTAATTCCCCTAGTTCAGCATCTTTATCAGACATTCTACGAATTGCCCATTTGTCACTAATTGCTGTTTTTCCTTTTTTGAGTACTTGTTGCAAAGCCTCTTCAAAGGAATAGTTTTTATCTAGGGAACCATTTATGAAAGTAACCATCTTTTCAAAGGCCTTCTTCTCATCTTCATACGCTCTTTCTGAATCCCATTCTTCAAAGAAATCTAAACCTACTAGCTCATTATTAAGTACACAATCTCTAAAATTTTCCGAAACAAAGAGTGCTGTATTCTTTATTAAATGCTTATTGTGATAATAGACTTTAAAGATATGTTGTTCGGCAACTAAATCTTCATGAAAAGCTAACCTTTTATATCTTGAAAATTTTCCATCTTCGCGATATATAATTTCGCTTTTATTTGCATCAATTGCCTTCAGAACATTTACCACGTTCACTAAATAGTATTTGCCTTTTGGGTGGTCCACAGGAATAATTTCTGCAGTATTTTCTAGAAAATCCCCTAGTACCTTTACTGCACGTTCACTAAATACCGTTGAATTAACCATTGTGTACGGGAAATCACTTTTCATCCCATTTCCACTTGTTTTTACAGGAAGAGCATCCCATTTGTTTTTTAAAGATTGTCCTTTGTAGTCAAAAAGGAAAAATTCTTTATCTTCTGAATTAACATAATCAAAGCACTCATAATCATTTAACTTTTCTTTGTATCTATATATTTTCATACCATACTCCTTTAAAACACTTATTGTCGTTTGTGTAACAATATTTGCGCCCTTAGTAATTCCTCTCATAATTCATGGTTGTCTACGGTCTTAGGACGTAAAATAAAGAGGATATCCAATAAGTTAACTTAAGAAATAGTACCATATTAGCAAATTTTTACTAGTCCTATTTTTTCGACAAAAAGAACCCTTCTCTTAAAGAAAGGCTCTGCTTGGATTATCTGTGATTTGGATTAAATCTGCTAACGTTGTTTTCCCCCGCTCTTCTAGTAATCGAAGTAATTCTACGAAAAGGTACGCGGTTGTTAGAGAATCACCTAAGGCACTGTGACGGTCAAACATATTTGTGCCAAAGGTTCTTGCATAGCTGCTTAAATCTCTCATATCCCAAGATGGATTGAAGTATCCGATCATATCAAGGGTATCAATCGATAGAGGTTGTTCATACGTATACTTTTGGCGCTGTAGTTCTTTTTTTAAAACAAGTAAGTCAAAGCTTAAATAATGTCCAACCCAGCCATCACTTTCACACGATTCGGTGAACTGAAAGAACTGTTCAATCGCATCTAGTGCGGGCGGTGCCTCTTTTACTTTATCCTCTGTTATTCCAGTGAGTGTAGAAATGTCGTGTGGGATGTCCCGCTCTGGGTTAACGTACGTATGAAAAGTCATGTCAGTGACGGTTGTTCCTTGAACATGAACCGCGGCTAACTCGATCATGCGGTCATGTGCTCCGACGGAAAATCCGGTTGTTTCCGTATCAAATATTGTAAAAGACATATCTCTTAGCCGAGTATTTAACGACGGTTGTCGGTCGAGTAGATATTGGAATTTTTTCTTTTTCCAAAACATCATCTCTTCTGTCCCCCTTTTGGTGTTGGTTTAAGACTGCCCCCTTTTTATATCCGTTCTTTGAGCCTCAAACCAACAAAGGTTTTCTTTACATCATTCCAAATTCGGCTATCGTGTGCTGTTGAAGGTTACGTATCGCTTTTAACGCAAGCATGAGCTCTTCTTTTTCTCTTGAACGTAAGCGAGTGAAGACAATTTCACTTGTGCTTTGTTCATTTCGCTTATACTTGGACCATCCTTGTGTAACTCTAGTGTGGAGTACGACGCTATAGGCGTATTTCACCTCATCAACGGTTGACTCAGATAAAATATTTTCTTTTTTCAGCGTCTCTAGTTTTTGTAATGGCGTCCCCTCTACAATATGATGCTTAGCTGCAAGCATTTGCAGAGAGTGATGAAACGGGAACAATGCATCTTTTTTGATATCAATTGATTTTCGTTTCTTTCTAAATAACGCACGTACCGGGTGGTCTAGCATCGGTACGGGCTGGTCTCGTTCGATTTCTGCCATTCGGTAAAAGAAGATCCGAGATTGTTGGACTTGTGTTTTTACTTCTTTTACAAATTGGTCATGGAGTCTTTGATCTCCGTGTATCAGACGGAAGGATAAGAAATTTTGTGCAAGAAGGATGTTGTCATTCGTGGCTCGTAACGCCCAGTTTCGGAGGCGTGTCTGCCAAGCTGGAATGCTTCCCCTCCAGTTCTCTTCACTTGCCATCATCTTGCCGTCACACTTTTTATAGCCGGCATGTTCAAGATGGTCGACAATCGCTTGACCAAGGCGAGCAAAGTAACTTTCGCTGTTCTCACCTTCACCATAGACAAGAAAATGGTCTTGGTCGGTTAATAAAAATTGTTCGGCTCGTCCACCACTTCCCATTGCATAAAAGCAAAACGGAGCAGGCGGACGACCATGTCCTGTTTGCTCTAGCTGTTTTACTGCTAAATCCACACTATGCGATAGTAAACGGTCATACAGCTTAGTAATCATTTCTAATGTGTGAATAATAGGGATTTCATCATGGAGTAGCTGTTGCAAAACATCATAGATTGCAAATTTTACATTGGGCAGAGTCTCATATGAGGATTCCTCAATCGTTTGAACGATTTCTAACGTGCCATGGTTTTTCTTTCTTAATAAGTCTGCCATCGTCACCATGCCAATTACTTTTTGTTTGTCAACGACTGGTAGGTGTTTAATCCCGCTCATTAAAAAGGTGGACATCGCCTCATAATAGTAGGCATTATGACTGATTGTAACTGGGTTTTTAGACATAATATCCTCGGCCACTGCCGCTCGTTTGTCCGCTGCAATTACACGAACCACAAGGTCTTTTTCCGTAATAATTCCTTTAAGGTGTTGTTGCTCATCAAGGACAACGACGGAACTGACTGAATGTGTCGCCATCGTTTCAGCTACTTTTTGAATCGGTTCTTGTTCTTGAACGGATACGACTGGCCCATTCATCACATCACAAATCCGTCTTATAAAAGCCTCGCTCTCTCCCCACTGGTTTGCTAGCTTGACTTGCTCTGCGAGGGATCCATAAATGTCACGGAGCCGAACGGCGACTTGTCGTAAAATATAATCTCTCACACTATCATCATGCCAGCGTTCTTCAATGACAGAGTACGGAATTTGCAAGCAACTGCATGGGGCTAACGCTCTCACTTCGACTGTATAGGAATGCGGGTGATGATTGGGTTCACCGAGAAAATCGGCGAGACTTGAAAATCCGATAATATCACCCGTTTCCAATATTTCAAGTACTTCTTGGTGATTTAGGGATTTATCATCTTGAATAAAGACCTCTGCCATCCCTGATAGGATGAGCAGAAGCCCTTCACGAGGCGTTTTTGAATAAAGTACTTTCTCAGACTTTTCATAGTCTTTCAGATTGCATTTTTCAATGAGCCGCTCTAACTCAAGTGAGGAAACCCCCTGAAACAGAGGGTGCCTCTTTATTTGAGTAAATCGGTCTTTATTTTCCTGCGGATTCATCCATCCATACCTCGCCATCGCGATATGTCATTTGCTCTGGATAACGAAGGTCTGTCACTTCATCTTGAAGCTTTTGTGATGGTGCAGGCGTTCTCATCGCAACGATATACGTTACAAGTAAGTTAATTGGTGCTCCAATGATACCGGCACCTGTGTCACCAATACCCATGAACGTGAAGATTCCGTTACGTGCTAATACAATATAAAGGATTGTAACTGTAAGACCCGTTAGCATCCCGGCAATTGCTCCCTGTGCATTACAACGTTTCCACCACACCCCGAGTAAAAGAACTGGGAAGAAAGTACCTGCTGCAATTGAAAAGGCCCAAGCCACAATTTGCGTGATAACGCCAGGAGGGTCGAGTGCGACAATACCCGCCACGACGGTTGCCCCAACAATGGCGATACGCCCTGCCAATAAGCGTTTTTTATCAGACGCTTGTGGATTCATGAGACGATAGTAAATGTCATGTGCAAACGATGATGAAATCGTAATAAGTAAACCACCGGCAGTTGATAAGGCCGCGGCCATCGCACCGGCTGCAACTAACCCAATAACAAACATTCCTAGATTTGCGATTTCTGGAGTCGCCATAACGACAATATCATTACTGATTTGAATTTCTTCCCAGTGAAGAATGCCATCACCGTTCGTGTCTGCTAGCTGTAAACGACCAGTATCAATCCAACTTTGTGTCCAAGCCGGAAGTTGGTCAAGCGGCTGACCTGCCACTTGAGTCATTAAAATGAAACGAGAAAATGCTGCGTATGCAGGAGCTGATAAGTAAAGTAATCCGATAAAAAGAATCGCCCATGCGCCGCTCCAACGTGCTGCTTTCATCGTCGCTACCGTATAGAAACGTACGATAACGTGAGGAAGAGCCGCAGTACCGACCATTAATGAGAATAATAATGCAACGAAATGAGCTTTATTACTGCTTTGGAATGGAGCAAAATACTCACTTAATCCTAACTCTCTATCAAGGTCCCCAAGTTGGCTAACGATGTTTCCATATGTAAGCCATGGTAACGGGTTATTTGTAATTTGAAGTGACATAAAGATAACGGGAATGATGTAGGCAATAATTAAAATGATATATTGCGCCACTTGAGTCCACGTAATCCCCTTCATCCCACCTAGTGTTGCATAAATGGCAATAACGACAACACCAATCATTGTGCCGTACATCGCGTCAATACTCAGGATTCGGCCGATAACAACCCCAGAACCTGATAACTGGCCAATTATATAAACGAAACTAATAATAATCGTCGCAATCGCTGCAATTAAGCGTGCAGGATTTGAGTCAAAACGGTCACCGATAAATTCCGGTACCGTATAACGACCGTATTTTCTAAGTTGAGGTGCTAATAAGAATGTTAAAAATAAATACCCACCAGTCCAACCCATGATATAGGCCAAACCGTCATATCCTAAAATCATAACTGTACCAGCCATCCCGATAAAGGAAGCGGCACTCATCCAGTCTCCACCGATGGCCATACCATTCCACACTGGCGGCACACCGCGACTAGCTACGTAAAAGTCAGACGTGGCCTTCGCGCGATTGTAAATCGATATTCCAATGTACAACCCGAATGTGGCCATAATCATGAGCAAAGACACTATTGCTTGTGCATCCAAATTGATTCCCCCCTACTTAAAGCAAGATTAATTACTAGAACTATTAGTGGTCCACTGATTTTCCGGCACTTAAACGAACATTTTCTTCTTCATTTATACCGAATTTTTTGTCAATTTTGTCGCTAATAATGGCATTGGCAAAAAGCATGATAATGAAAGTTAGTACTGCGCCTTGTGCTCCCATGTAATAATGGAACGGCATTCCCATAAAAGTAATACTAGAGAGTGCTTCAGCAAAAAGAACAACACCAAAAGATGCAAGTCCGCCAATAATTAGGCAAACAGCAATTACCTTATTACGTGCTTTAAAATACGCATCAGCCACTTCCTTATCGATTTTTTTCATTGTCTCACCTCCTTCACTGAATGTAATCGCTTTCAAATTAGGTGGTTACATAAAACTATGAAACAAGTTTACAAGTTCTGCAGATTTTTAGAGGAGCCTTTTTCGTTGCAACCTTATAATTAATAAGCATAACAACTATGCCGAGAATGACGAAAAATGAGTGAAAAAAATAACCAATGAGCATCGCGCAAACAAACGGTAATATCGAAAGCATAAAAAAGTATTGCCATTTGTTTATCATGGTCCATTCAGTATGTTTACAAGATGTACACGTATTCATTTATCTTACCTCAAGCTAAAAATAAATTTGACAGTATCCATTAAAGGCATAGGAACCATGATGATTTGTACGATTAGATATAAGAATATTGCGACAAAGGGCAGGGATAAAAGTAGTGGTTTTTTAAGTTTGAAAGTGAAAAAAATAGCTAGAGCAAGAACGGCTAGAAATATGTATAGCATAATATCCTCCTGTACTATTATATTTGATAGAAAGCGCTACCATTCCTTCCTAAAAATAAAAAACTGTTTCAATACAACCTTTTTTCATTATATTAGTTATAGAACATATTATTCCAAATGTTCTGATAGCTCGTCAACTATTTTGCCTTTTTATATTATGAAATTAGTTACTTAGACTTGTTTTTTTTACAAAAAAAATCTGCCTCATAGTGGACAGATTTTTTTAAAACTATTAATTGATAGTTTCAGGCTGTTCTTCTTTAGCATCTTCAGCTTCTTTGTCTGAGTCTTTGTCGTCTGATTCTTTGTCACCTGACTCTTTTTCGTCTGACTCATCTTCATCAGCTGCAGTGTTTTTGTCAACAACCGTTTGCAATGTTTGATTCATGAAATCAAGTGGATTCACAGCTACTCCATTGTGGCGGATTTCAAAGTGAACATGTACGCCAGCGTCACTGTTATATAAGTTGCGACCCGCTTGTCCAAGAATCTCCCCTTGTTTAATTGAAGCGCCTTCTTCTACATTAATTTTATCTAAGCTTTGGTAGTGTGTAACTACTCCATTGTCATGGTTAATTTCTACAACATATCCAAGTAACTCATCTTTTACAGCTTTTACGACTGTCCCACTTAAGGCAGCAGTGACATCAAAGCTTTCACCGCTTTCTTTTGCTAAGTCAATTCCTGTGTTTGGACGGTACGTATTATTGTAATATACAAGAGCTTCTTGCTGTTCTTCAGGGCTTGCATCGTAATCAAAAAAGTGACCAACAACATCAACATCATTTTCTTCCGCTACAGGAAGTTTAAAAGTTTCCGCCGTTCCTGTTACAGGTACAGCTTCTTGGTCAAACTGGAAGTTACCATCAGTTGGTTGTTCAATATTATCCAGTTCATCAATTGGTAAAGCACTTTCGTTTCCATTTTGTAACATAAAGAATGCACTAAGGACAACAGCGGCTGCTCCTAAGTAGACTGCTGGTAGAATCCAGCGTCTTCTTAAAAAGCGTTGGACATTAAAACTTGATTGTTTAGAAGATTGATTTTTTTCTTCTTCTCTCATTTCTCATCACCTCAGCAACCATTCTGAGCATTTTTGAGAGATTCTATACATTCACACAAAATCTTTTTTCATTTATTTTTCGACAAAATGAATTTTTTATGCATATTATTTTAATTTTTTTTTTAATTTACTGGATTTGTGTTTATATTTAAAGGGTAGTCACAATAGAAAGGATGTGGGATATGCCATATAAAACTCGGTCTGAACCGTTCGAATTGTTACTTTATCAATATTTACACCATCGCGGTGAGTTATCTGAGAAAGAAAAGCAGTATTATGCCTCTATGCAAAAGGGGTATGACGGAGAAATACTGTTTGATTCTTTTACCGAAACGCTCCAATGCCAGTGCCTCATTTTAAATGACCTTCTATTAAAACACCAAAACACGCATTTCCAAATTGATACTCTGCTCATTTTACAAGATGCGCTTTACCTTTTTGAAGTTAAAAATTTTGAAGATGACTATTTTTACGATTCTGATCATTTTTACAAAATGCCAAAAACAGAAGTGACTAACCCTCTGACTCAGCTCTCCAGGTGCGAATCTTTATTCCGCCAAGTTCTCAATTCTCTCGGCTATGGGAACGCAACTTCTTTGAAATCCGCTGTTGTCTTTATTAACTCCCAATTTACCCTTTATGGAAATCCACTCAACAAACCTTTCTTATTTCGAAGCCAACTACCTAAGTTTCTCACTAAACTAAATGCCACACCTTCCTTGCTAACGAAGAAGCACACGATGTTAGCTGACAAATTAATCTCCATGCATATCGAGAAATCCCCCTATGCGCAGTTACCCTCTTATGAGTTTGAACGATTACGTAAAGGCATTGCGTGTCACTCCTGTGGCTCTTTATCTATTTTAATGGTTGGTCGGAGGTGCATTTGTCAAGAATGCGCCAGTGAAGAACCTGTTGACGCAGCTGTTTTGAGGTCGGTCGCTGAATACCAGCTTCTGTTTCCTGAACGGAGGATTACGACTAATGGGATTTCTGAGTGGTGTAACGGCATGGTTTCAAAAAAGATTATTCGCTCACTTCTTAGTAAAACTTTTACTAAAGTAGGCGTTCATCAATGGACCTACTATGAATAATCCTTCTAAGTATGACTGGCCCTTCAGTATATTATCTACTGGAGGGTTTTTCATTAGTTGTTTTGTTAGGGTGGCTTTTATTAGCTTTATAAAAGTATCCTTATCCGGCTTTTACTTGTTTGATGCTATTAATCATGTAATGAACAATATTCTTTCCTTGCGCTGGCTTCCTTGAGTCGTTCATCTGGCTTATGAACGACTTTTCCTCCTCGCTTCGGCTTCATTTGGGCTTTCATCTAGCTTATGAACGACTTTTCCACGGGTTTCGGCTTCTTTTGGGCTTTCATCTAGCTTATGAACGACTTTTCCCACGGGCTTCGGCTCCTTTTGGGCGTTCATCTAGCTTATGAACGACTTTTTCCACGGGCTTCGGCTCCTTTTGGGCGTTCATCTAGTTTATGAACGACTTTTCCTCCTCGGTTCGGCTTCTTTTGGGCTTTCATCTGGTTTATGAACGACTTTTCCCCTCGGGCTTCGACTCCTTTTGGGCTTTCATCTAGCTTATGAACGACTTTTCCTCCTCGCTTCGGCTTCTTTTGGGCTTTCATCTAGCTTATGAACGACTTTTCCTCCTCGCTTCGGCTCCTTTTGGGCGTTCATCTCGTTTATGAACGACTTTTCCTCCTCGGTTCGGCTTCTTTTGGGCGTTCGTGCGGCTTGTGGGGGACTTTTCCACTTGGCGTTGGTCCCCGTATGGGTTTTAATCTAGCTTATGACCGACTTTTCCTCCTCGCTTCGGCTCCTTTTGGGCGTTCATCTCGTTTATGAACGACTTTTCCTCCTCGGTTCGGCTTCTTTTGGGCGTTCCTCTAGTTTATGACCGACTTTTCCACGGGCTTCGGCTCCTTTTGGGCTTTCATCTAGCTTATGAACGACTTTTCCTCCTCGCTTCGGCTTCTTTTGGGCTTTCATCTAGCTTATGAACGACTTTTCCTCCTCGCTTCGGCTTCTTTTGGGCGTTCATCTAGCTTATGAACGACTTTTCCACGGGCTTCGGCTCCTTTTGGGCTTTCATCTAGCTTATGAACGACTTTTCCTCCTCGCTTCGGCTTCTTTTGGGCTTTCATCTAGCTTATGAACGACTTTTCCTCCTCGCTTCGGCTCCTTTTGGGCTTTCATCTAGCTTATGAACGACTTTTCCCCTGGGCTTCGTCTCCCTTTGGGCTTTCATCTAGCTTATGAACGACCTTACCCCCGGCTACAGCTCCCTTTGGGCTTTCATCTAGCTTATGAACGACTTTTCCTCCTCGCTTCGGCTTCTTTTGGGCTTTCATCTGGTTTATGAACGACTTTTCCCCTGGGCTTCGTCTCCCTTTGGGCTTTCATCTAGCTTATGAACGACCTTACCCCCGGCTACAGCTCCCTTTGGGCGTTCATTCCCTTTATAAATGAAAAAAGCATCACACATGCCCCCCTCAGACATGTGTGATGCTTCCTATTAATTATTCGGTTACCATTGCCGTTAACTGACCTACAAACGGGTCGATTGTGGTTAAAGAGACACCTCGGTAGTAGTGGCTGACGATTTCTTTATAGTTCTTTCCTTCTTTCGCCATGCCGTCTGCTCCGTATTGGCTCATGCCGACGCCGTGGCCCCAGCCTTTTGTTTCGATGATAATGTTATTCCCGTCTCTTCTCCAGTTGAAATCAGAGGAGTTTAATCCTAAATCCTCTCGAACTTGTCTTCCTGTTAAGCGTTTTCCGTTAATATTGACAGTTGCTACACGGTTGCCGTCTGTTCTTCCTTCAATCTCACCTATGGATTGCCCAGCAGGTAGTGTGACTTTGAGCTTTTGTTCAAATTCACTTACCGGAATCACGGTTTGGTCTGTGAATCGTGGTGACTTTTCATCCCATGGGCTTTCGACGCTGCGTAAGTATGGTATTGGGTTTTTCCAATAATCCTCTGAGTTTTCAGTATAGCCATTACTCGTTGAGAAGAAAGAAGCTGTAATGAGCTCTCCTTCAAAAGTAAGCACTTGTCCCTGGGTGGCGGCTACCGCTTCTTTAATTCGATTGATACGCCACTCGTAATCGCTTCCCCACATCTCTTTCAACTCTTCTTGGTTATGATACACTTGGTGCAAGATTGAGTCTAATACCATTCCACCTTGAGGTACTTTTATATCGCTTGGGTTTAAAATTTGTTTTAAAATAAATGTTCGTGCTGCAAGAGCTTGTGCTTTTAATGCCTCGATTTCAAAACTCGCTGGCATTTCAGAAGCGACAACACCAATGACATAATCCTCTAAGTCAACTTCTTCAATTTGTTCTTGCTTGCTTCGAAAGACGGATACGGTAATGTCATGATCCAAAGTTGTAAGTTGTTCCGTATCATTTGAAACGGCTTTAGCTTGTTGTGTAGTAGGTTGTGTCGAGTCATTGTTGTTAGAAAAAAACAGGACAAGTAATGTAGGTAAGATGAGAATCACAGTTGTTAAGATTAATCCAATGACAAGTAGTCGTTTCATGCCAAGCCTCCAATATTGCATATTTCTCATAGTCATTATATGTGGACTTGTCATGAATTTAGAACTGTAATAGAAATGTAAAACAATTTTTTACATAATTACATAATAAAAATTATATATTTAGTACATATATAATAAAGTCTGACACCCACTGGTGCCAGACTTTTGGAATTACACTAAATTAGTATTTATTTTTAATGGTGCAGGAGCATCTAGATTTTTGAGCTCCTCTTCAACTACAACATCGATTCGTTCAATGTTAGCACCAAGCTGTTGAAGTTTTCCTGTTAAATCAACATATCCACGGTCAATATGCTTTAATTCAACGACTCGGGTAATACCTTCAGCTACTAGGCCAGCGAGGACAAGAGCAGCGCCTGCGCGTAAATCCGTTGCTGATACTTCAGCTCCTTGCAAGCGACTTGGGCCGCTAATGATCGCAGAACGACCTTCAATTTTAATGTTACCGTTCATTCGACGGAACTCTTCAACGTGCATAAATCGGTTTTCAAACACGGTTTCTGTAATTACACTTGTGCCATGTGCATGGAGCAATAGAGTCATCATTTGTGCTTGCATATCTGTTGGAAATCCTGGGTGAGGCATCGTTTTAATATCAATTGGCTTTAAAACATCTGGGCCAATGACACGAATGCCGTTGCTTTCCTCAATAATTTCAACGCCCATTTCCGTCATTTTGGCAATAAGAGGCCGTAAATGTTCAGGAAGAGCACCTTCAATCAGGATATTTCCTTTTGTAATTGCTGCAGCTACCATGAATGTTCCTGCTTCAATGCGGTCAGGTATCACTGTATGATTGGCAGCATGTAATTCATCGACACCATCAATCCGGATGGTTCCCGTACCTGCACCTCGCACTTTAGCTCCCATTGCATTTAAATAGGTAGCTAAACAAACGATTTCAGGTTCTTCTGCGACGTTTTCAATAATTGTAGTGCCTTCTGCCATAACAGCGGCCATCATAATGTTTTCTGTAGCTCCGACACTCGGGAAGTCAAGATAAATCTTAGCTCCTTGAAGTCGACCATCGATTTTTGCTTCAATAAAACCATTTCCGATTTCAACAGTAGCTCCCATTGCTTCAAAGCCTTTGAGATGCTGGTCAATTGGTCTAGATCCAATCGCACATCCTCCAGGTAAAGCGATTCTTGCCTGACCTACTCTTGCTAAGAGTGGTCCCATTACTAAGAAAGACGCTCTCATTTTTCGTACATATTCAAATGGTGCTTCCGTGCTCAACTGTTTCTCTGCATTAACTTGGTATGAACCATTTTCATACACAACGTCACAGTTTAAATTTGATAAAACTTCCTTCATCGTGTATACATCAGCCAGAGACGGCACATCATATATGGTGCTAGTGCCACGACTTGCAAGAATGGATGCAGCAATGACAGGCAAAACAGCATTCTTCGCTCCCTCTACCTTGACGGAGCCTTGTAATTGCCTGCCGCCTTGGACAATAATTTTTTCCAACGTATTCCCCTCCGCGTCTATAAATTAAGCGTCTCTTTTATATTAATATTCAATAGTTATTATAGGCGTTCCAATTGTGACGGTTGTTTCAGAGCCCAATCCGGCTCCATACCGTAAAGCAAGCTGTACATTCATCTTGTTGCCGTTCGTTTCCAAGTGGTCTGCCCAATTATGATTATATGCAGATATGGATAAGAACGTTTCTTCCTTAATTTCTTCAACCGGTGATGCTTGTAAATCTTTTATTAATTTTGTTGCAGATTGATTTAAGGTTTCACTCGAAATCAAACTTGTTTTCCCAGTTACTGTAGTGAAGACATCCGGAGTTGTTGAAAACAAATGGTTCATTCGTTTGTGGAAATGCGATTCGAAGTTATTCCAATTTGAGTTTGTTTCATGAAGTCCGTGAACTTCGTATATTACATAAATGGCATACTTTTGTGCTTTTGGATAAGCAAGAAACGTTATCTGTTCTTCAACGGAAAATTCCTCATGCTGTTTTGTTGCGCTTACTCTCCAATTGTCCTCTCTCTCTATATCTGTTGGAAAGTCCCAGTCAAAATCAGCCCATTCATTTTGTAATTGAATGATTTCTTGCTTGTACTCCACACTATCACGAACTAGCTGTTGCTCTCCTCTTGTGTATAACTTCCAGTTCTCAATTGCTATCTCGTTGGATTCCATCACATCCAAGATCTCTGTAAGTTGTGTGGTATCCGTTTCCCCAGCATATACTGTTGTAGCGATAAGGAATAGTCCTAGTACAACAAAAAAATATTTCATTTCGAAGTTCCCCTCTCCGTGCTTCACAATGTTATTAGTAACATTTTTTCCAGAGAGGAGCTATGCATACATGGAAGTTGTAGTCAAACATCGACAAACATTTTAAAAAAGATGACGAAGCATAGTTGACCAACTAAAATATTCCAATAAGAAACTACTGACAAGGTAAGCAATTGCAATTGTAAGTAATATCATTAGTGTTTTTGCTTTTGCACCATTAGGGTTTTTCACAAACAAATCAAACTTAAATGCTTGCAAGGCCCACCATGTGACTCCAAGAAAGAAAATATGCACAAAGATATGTAGGAGTGCTTGTTGCCCAAAGCTTTCTACCAAGATAATAACCTCTTTTCCTTTGACACTGACTTGATAACTATAAATGATTATCCTTTTCCAAGAAAAGAGACATTTTACCTATAAATCATAAATCAATCCAACTTCCATAATACTTCAATAGTTGATAAAAATCTACATTTCCTCGGAAATTTTTCATTTATTGACATCTAATCTTTGCCATTAATAAAATATATGATCTCTTTCCCCTCTTATTTCCTCAATTCATATAAATTAACCATCTTTTATAATAAGAATATTTTTTTTACAGTTGCTACAAAAAAAAGAAACGATACTCTTGTTAAGAGCATCGTTCCATTCTTATTGTAAAATTTGCGAGAAGTCTAAATAGGTATTCATGAAGTCAATTAGAACATTTGGGAAGAGCCCTAGCCCAAAGGTACCAATGGCGCAAATAAATAGGACGACATACATCCCAATTGGGACGGTTATTGGCTTGCTATCATAGTTGGGTCTAAAATACATTTGTCCGAGGACACGGAAGTAATAAAAGTATGAAATGATTGAGGTAGCAATCATAATCCCTGCTGTCCAATAGAATCCTACAGAAATTGCTCCAATAAAAATATAATATTTACCAATAAAACCAGCACTAATTGGTATACCTGCTAGTGAGATGAGGAATAATCCCATCAAGAGCGCAAGAATTGGAGACTTCTTCCCTAATCCAGCAAAACTACTTATGTTGGATGAGTTTGTTTGTTCAGTAACCAATTGCAAGACAGCGAAAGCCCCTATATTCATAAACAAGTAAGCAACTAAATAAAACCATAACGTTTCATACATGAGCATATTTAAAGTCGCAATCGGTACTAAAATATAACCTGCTTGAGCAATACTTGAATAGGCAAACATTCTTTTTACATTTTCTTGTCGAAGTGCCATAATATTTCCAACAATCATTGTTACAATTGCGATTGCCACGACATACATACTTGTATCAAACACTAAATATGAATATTGAAGTCCTGGCGTTGCTGAAAATATAACAAACAACAAACGCAAGATAATCGCAAACCCAGCCGTTTTTGAAACAACACTTAAAAATGCAGCAACTGGTGTTGGAGACCCTTGATAAACATCTGGTGCCCACATATGAAATGGGGCAGCTGCAATTTTAAAGACAAGCCCTACAAAAACGAGGAAGAAGGCAAAGTACAGTAAAAACGCATTTTCGAGTACATTTGGATCTGCTAATGTTTGAGCGATTTCAAAAAGGTTTGTAAACCCAGTTAATCCATAAATGTAGCTTAATCCAAATAGTGTGATAGCTGTAGCAATTCCACCATTGATGACATACTTCATAGCCGCTTCGTTCGACTGAAGGTCTTTCTTCATAATGCCCGCAAGGATATACGATGACAATGATAAAAGCTCAAGACCAACAAAAAGAGTAATTAAATCGGCACTGGATGACATAATCATTCCACCGAGTAATGCCGTTAACAATAAGTAGAAAAACTCACCACGGTATTCAATTTCTTTTTTCTTATAATCAATCGCCATAATCATGACAAGCGCTGCACCGATTAAAAGGATAAACTTAAAGGCAATTGAGAATCCATCTAAACGGTATGTATCATATAAAATCATTTGAACAGGAGACCCTAACTGTCTTACAAGGAAGACGAGAGCCACCAAAATCCCACCGAGTGCAAGCCATCCTAATAGTTTTCGGTCTATTTTTTCTTTTAAAAAGAGGTCAAGGAGAGATAGGACTGTTGCCACAATTAAAATCGTAAATTCCGGCGCCATAATTCCCCATGGAAAACTTAGTAACGTTTCTAAATCCATATCTCTACCCCCCTAACCCTGCTAGTAAGATTTGTAGTGCACCTTGTAATGGTTCTGCTAATATCGCTGGATAGACACCTAATAAAATGATAAACGCAAGCAAGACAATAGCTGGCACCATTTCTAAAGGCCCGATATCCTTAAGTTCTTTCCATTCCTCTGGAGTCGGTCCAAACGTAACAGCTAATGTCGCTCTTAGTAAATATACAGCTGTTAAGATGATACCGAGGGTTCCGATAGCGGCGATAATCGGCATCGATTGGAATAAACCTAAAAAGGATAGGAACTCACTTATAAAGCCTGACATTCCCGGTAATCCGAGTGATGCCATTGCTCCTGTGAGTAAAAGTCCTGATGCAATTGGCATTGACCTTGATAATCCACCGAGCTTTGTTATTTTTGAAGTCTTTGTTCTTTCATAATAAACACCAATTAAGAAGAACAGGAGCGCTGAAATTAAACCGTGTGACACTACTTGGAAAACAGCTCCTTGTAATCCTACTTCATTTAAAGCAGCTAATCCAATTAAAACAATCCCCATGTGAGAAATACTTGAATAGGCAAGCACCATTTTTAAATCGGTTTGAATGAGTGCTAAGTAAGCCCCGTACAGCAAATTGATGACACCGAGAATTGCAATGATATAAGCAATTTCGTTTATCTCGGCTGGAAAAAATCCAAAACCAAATTGAATTAATCCATATGCACCAATTTTCAAGAGAACCCCAGAGTGAATCATTACAATTGCTGGGGGTGCTTGAACATGAACTTTTAACATCCATGTATGCAATGGGAATATTGGAAGCTTAACGCCAAAGGCAATCAATAGTGCAATTAATAAGCCCCATTTCAACTCACTGTATCCAGGTCCAACCATTTGAAGAATCATCGTCAATTCATCAATGCGAAGTGTATGGATATTAACAAACAACACAACAAACACAATTAGCAGCACAGCTGAGCCAAGCCCATTGTAGATGAGGAAGCTATTTGCTGCTTTTTCACGGTCCATATACCCCCATTTCCCAATGAGGAAGTACATTGGAATCAAGGTAAGTTCAAAGAAAATGAAAAATAAGAATAGATTCTGAGCTGCAAAAACACCTAACATCCCGATTTCAAGCAGTAAAAACAAAATAAAATATGCTTTTAGACTTTTCGATATTTGGAAGGTAGAAGCTAATGCCGCTAGTGTTGATACAATGGCTGTTAAAAGGATTAACGAAATCCCTAAACCATTGACTCCAAGGTCATAATTTATCCACAAGTTTACTTGGTTTTGGCTTAACATCGCTGTACTAAAATTAATCCATTGTCGTACTTCTTCAAATTGAAGGGCTGTATTAGCACGGTCAAAAATAGAAAAAGCATAAATAGCCAAGATTAAAGGAAGCAATGTAGTCAAAAATCCAAGTAATTTTACGAGCTTATCATTTCCTTTTGGAACTAAGGCAATAAACAAGATACCAAGAAGGGGTGAGAAAATCAGAATTGTAAGTAGATATGATTGTGTCATCCGAAATACCCCCCTGTTACTGTTAAGACGACTAGGATAATAACTAGACCGATAAAGGCTACCGCTCCATACGTTTGAACTTGACCTGTTGAAAGACGTTCATACAGTTTTCCTAGTGCTTCAGTAGAGCTTACTACCAATTGAATAATCGTTTCAATGATGTATTTTTCAATATAATAGAACAAATAACTTATGGCTATCGTCCCGCGTACGAATGTACGGTCATATAGCTCATCAACATAATATTTCCGATACGATACCTGATAAAAAACACTGTCATTACCAGGAATTCTTTCTCGGGAAATATTCTCTTTGCCATACATTGTCCACGCTACATATATACCTAATAATGAAACGAATACTGCTAAAGGCATTACCCAACCTGGATCACTAAGGTAAATATGTCCTCGATTCCATGGGCTGTTTGAGAGCCAATCTCCTAAGAAAGTACCAAACCAATGGGTATGGACATATCCGGCGACAACAGCAAGAACAGCTAACACGATCATTGGAATCGTCATGACCGCTGGAGATTCATGAACCGATGATTGATTTCCTCTTGGCTTTCCGATAAAAACGAGGAAGAACAATCTAAACATATAGACTGATGTTAGAAGAGCCGTGAGCAAAGCAACAGCGAATAATCCATATCTTCCATCAGCTAATGTCGCTAACAAAATTTCCTCTTTACTAAAGAATCCTGAAAAGAGTGGGAATCCAGCAATGGCTAAGCATCCGATTAAAAAGACGACAGCCGTTACCCTCATCTTTTTCCAAAGTCCGCCCATTTCAAAAATGTTTTGCGTATGAACTGCATGAATTACGCTTCCTGCTGCTAAAAACAACAGTGCTTTAAAGAAAGCATGAGTCATCAGGTGGAATACAGCAGCAATGTAACTTGCTGAACCTAATGCTAACATCATGTACCCTAACTGACTCACTGTGGAATAAGCAAGAATGCGTTTAATATCCTTTTGCGTAATCGCGATTGTCGCCGCAAAAATCGCTGTAAATCCACCAATGACAGCAACTGTTGTCATCGCTACTGGTGATGCCGAAAAAAGCGGGAACATCGTAGCGACTAAATACACACCTGCAGCTACCATTGTTGCCGCATGGATTAATGCTGATACAGGGGTCGGACCTTCCATCGCATCAGGTAACCATGTATGAAGAGGAAACTGACCTGACTTTCCTATGGCCCCGACAAAAATAAGAATTGCAGTTAATGTTATCATTCCTTCTGTTAAGGCGTTGGCCTCGACAGCCGCAAAAATTGCTTGAAGTTCGAAGCTTCCCACATTCCAGAATAATAATATAATCCCGATAAATAAACCAACGTCACCAATTCGAGTGACAATAAATGCTTTTTTCGCAGCAGCTCTTGCTTCTTCTTTAAAGTAATAAAATCCAACTAAGAGGAAGGAACACACTCCAACAAGCTCCCAGAAAATATAGAGTTGAAGCAAGTTAGGAGATAGCACGAGTCCAAGCATTGAAAATGTAAATAATCCTAAATAGGAATAAAAGACAGGAATCCTGTGACTATCCGTTGCTGTCATATATCCTTTTGAATACATATGTACTAAAAAGCTGACTAGTGTCACAATCACTAGCATTAGCGCATTTAGCTGATTGACTTCTAACCCCATTGTAATCGTTCTGTCTCCAATGGTGAGCCAAGAAAATTGATAAATGACGTCTTCCCCTCTAAGTCTGTCGAACAAGACGAGGATCGACCATATCAAAGCTATAAATGAAATTACAATCCCTACTAGCGAACCTTTTTCTTTTAATGTTCTTCCAAATAGGAGAAGAATGATAAAAGATAAAAGAGGTAAAAGCGGGATCATCCATGCATTTTCCATTCGTATTCACCCCCTCAATTTATCGTTTCATAAGATTCATCTCGTCGACATTTACCGTTTTTCGATTTCGATAAAGAGCGATCAGGATGGCTAGACCAACGGCTGCTTCAGCTGCGGCAACTGTAATTGCAAAAAGCGCAAATACTTGCCCTGAGATACCTGGGTTTGGTCCGTGAATGGCAAAAGCCACTAAATTAATATTGACTGCATTTAACATCAACTCAATACAAATTAGCACAATAACCGTGTTCCTTTTCGTCAGTACTCCAAACATTCCAATACAAAAAAGAATAAGAGCGACGACTAAAAATACGGATAATGGAATATTACTCATGGTCGCCAGCCTCCTTTTCCTCATCATCGGACTTTGCAATGGCAACCGCTCCGACTAATGCGACTAGGAGGATAACACCGACGGTTTCAAATGGAATAACAAACTTCGAATAAATCGCAATCCCTATTTGTCTTACATTGTTTTCATGTAATGTGGTTGCTTGCTGTTCAAAGGATAAGCCGTTAATTCCAATGAACATAATGACAAAGAATATGACCACACCAACAAAAGCGAAGATGGAGCGGCTAATACTTGTTGGTGTGTCACTTGTATCATCATGCTTTGTTAGCATAATTCCAAATAGCATCACAATTGTTATCGCCCCACCGTAGATAAGCACCTGCACAAAGGCAATGAATTCCGCAGATAACAACACATATAATCCCGCAATGCTGATAAATGTGAAAGCAAGGGCGACGATAATATGAACAACTTTTCGTAAGTTAATCATTAGTACGCCACCACTAATGGCTATGAGGGCAAGGATAAAGAAAGCAATCATTTCTCCTGTCACGCTTTATTCTCCTCCCTCACATTAGTATCATTTTCATCAAGCCATTCTAAATCTTTAAAAAGGTCATCGCGACTGTACACAGCTAATTCAAAGTTATTTGTCATCACAATCGCCTCTGTCGGACAAACCTCAGTACATAAATCGCACAATATGCAAATTTCAAAATTGATATCATACGTATCGATGATTTTTCCTTTTTTATTTGGGTCTGGATGTGGTTTCCCTGTTAATTGAATACAATCTGTTGGACAAATTGTTGCACACTGGTTACAGACGATACACTTTTCAGGGTAAAACTTTTGAATGCCACGGAAGCGATCCGGAAACTCTACCGGTTCGTCTGGGTACATTGATGTCACATTTTTTTTCGTTAAATTTGCAAGTGTATATTTTAAGCCTTTAACTAGCCCTTGACCGAACATGCTTTCACCCCTTGGTCTTTACGTTTCATTACAGAAGAAACTCCTTCATTAATGCCGTGATAATGATATTAACAATCGCGAGTGGCAATAAAATCTTCCAGGCAAACTCCATTAACTGGTCGCCTCGAATTCGTGGAAATGTTCCCCGTAACCAAATCATAAAGAAGAAGACGACTGAGAATTTTAAACCAAACCAAACGACTCCTGGTATAAAGTCTAGGAAGATGATTGGCTGCCAGCCCCCTAAGAATAACACGGTAATTAAGGAACACATCGCAAATAAATAAACGTACTCTGCTAGCATAAAAAATGCCCAGCGGAAACCTGAATATTCAACATGATACCCTGCAACAAGCTCTGACTCCGCCTCTGGTAAATCAAAAGGAACTCGGTTCAGCTCTGCGGTTGCAGCAATAACAAAGATAACAAAACCTAAAATTTGAGGAACGACATACCAAACATTCGCTTGCGCTTCAACGATCTCGATTAAATTTAAACTTCCTGTAAGTAACACAACCCCAACCACAGAAAGAACAAGCGGGACCTCATAAGAAATCATTTGAGCGGCAGCGCGCATACCACCCATTAGCGCATACTTATTATTAGATGCCCACCCTCCTGTTAGCATTCCGAGCGTAGTAATTCCAGAGACAGCAATGTAAAAAAGTAATCCTACACCGATATCCGAAAAATATAGGTTCTCCGAAAATGGAATAACCGCTAACACAACAAAGGCTGGAACAAAGGCTAAAAATGGAGCGAGGATAAACAATGGTTTATCTGCCTTTTTCGGGATCGTGTCCTCTTTTAATAAAAGCTTTAGTACGTCTGCTACCGTTTGTAACAGTCCAAATCCCCCACCTGTTCGGTTAGGACCCACACGTAACTGCATAAAACCGAGCACTTTACGTTCAGCTAATATTGCATACGTGACAAAGCCAAGAACGATACCTAACAACACGGCGGCAATCGCAAAAAATGTTATGAAATTCATCCAACTTGGAGATGAGGTTAACAACTCATTAATCATTATCCATCAACCTCCCCTAAGACGATATCAATTCCGCCTAGTATCGCAATTAAGTTTGCAATCGGTTCACCCACTAGCAGCTTAGGGAGAATTTGCAAATTATAAAATGACGGACGTCGGAATTTTAAACGATATGGCTCTTTCTTCCCTTTACTCGAGATGTAACACCCTATTTCTCCTCGAGGTGACTCGATTCGAACATAGGTCTCGCCTTCTGGTGGCTTAATGATTCTCGGTGTTTTGGCAAGTACCGGTCCTTCACCTGGGAATTGCTCTACAGCTTGTTCTATAATTCGAATCGATTGTTCAATCTCGCCCATTCGAATGAAGTATTTTGACAAGCAATCTCCATCTTCATGAGTAGGGATATCAAAATCAAAACGGTCATAAATCGAATATGGCTCATCTTTACGTAAATCCCATTTTACGCCGGTACAGCGAAGGTTAGCTCCACTTAACGAATGGTTAATTGCATCTTCCTTCGTATACTTTCCGACTCCTTTAACGCGGTTTAAAAAGATTTCATTTCCTGAAACTAACGTATGATAGCCTTCAAGCTCTTTTCGTAAGTAAGGCATAAGGTCTCTTACCTTTTCAACCCAACCAGGAGGGGCATCCCATTTTACTCCACCTACACGCATATAGTTAAACGTCAGTCTAGCACCTGAGATTTCATTTAACAGATTGATAATCATTTCGCGTTCACGGAAGGCATATAGAAATGGACTCATTGCGCCTAAATCTAATAAATATGTACCATACCAAACGAGATGGCTTGCAATCCGACTAAGCTCCATAACAATGACGCGGAGATACTCTGCTCTTTCAGGAACTTCCAGCTCCATCATCGTTTCAACAGCATGACAAATGACATAATTGTTTGTCATCGCTGATAAGTAATCCATTCTATCGGTGTACGGGATGATTTGAGTATATTGTAAATTCTCAGCTAGCTTTTCCGTACCACGGTGAAGATAGCCGATGACTGGTGTTGCTTCTGTAATAATTTCACCATCAATTTTTACGACAAGTCGGAATACCCCATGCGTACTAGGATGCTGTGGTCCAACGTTTAATAGCATTTCTTCTGTTCTAATCATAACCTATACCTCCTCATCATGAGGTTCATAGTCTTTACGAAGTGGGTACCCGACCCAATCATCAGGCAACATAATTCGTGTTAAGTTTGGATGACCCGAGAACTGTATTCCTAATAAGTCATAAGCTTCTCGTTCAGGCCAGTTGGCGCCTTCCCATACCGTGGCTAGTGAATCAATTTCCGGTTGGTCTCTATCAATTTTAACTTTTAATGCAATATTTTCTTTTGTTTTAAAGGAATAAAAATGATTGTAAATTTCCATATGTGTTTCAAAATCAGAACCATGCAGCTCTGATAAATAGTCGAACGACAAAACTTCATTATGTTTTAAAAACTGGGCAATTTTATAATACGTTTCTTTTTTAGCAACAAGTGTTGGCACATGTTTTGCTAGTTTATTAATATAAGCATCTTCTAGTACTTCTTCACCCAGGTTATCAGAAATCACCTTTACATACTTATCTAGTTTGTCTTGGTTTGGTAACGGTCCTTCAGCTATAGGAGCTTCCGTTTTGGCTGAAGAAGCAGATGCAGCTTTGGCTCTAGCGGCTGCCGCGGCCTTGGCTTTGGCAACTGCGGCGGCTTTCGCTTTGGCTTTTTCATCATCAGTATCTCCAGCACCTGACGACTTTGCCTTTGCAGCAGCGGCTGCTTTTGCCTTCGCTGCTGCAGCTGCTTTGGCTTTGGCGGCTGCCGCGGCTTTCGCTTTTTCATCCGCTGGCTCGCTGCTTTCTTCTCGTGCTTCCGCTTGGGCTTTTTGCTTCGCTAGTGCAGCGGCTTTCGCCTTCGCGGCTGCGGCTGCTTTGGCTTTGGCGGCTGCCGCGGCTTTCGCTTTTTCATCCGCTGGCTCGCTGCTTTCTTCTCGTGCTTCCGCTTGGGCTTTTTGCTTCGCTAGTGCAGCGGCTTTCGCCTTCGCGGCTGCGGCTGCTTTGGCTTTGGCGGCTGCCGCGGCTTTGGCTTTTTCATCCGCTGGCTCGCTGCTTTCTTCTCGTACTTCTTTTGAAAGCGCTTCCTTATTTTCAGTCTCTTCTGTATTCTTTGACTTTTCTTTCATTTTGCGTAAAGCTTCTGCTTTGGCTTTTTCATCTGCGGTTGGTTTATCACTCATCGACTAGTCACCCGCTTCCCAGTCTTAGCTTCATAACGGATTTTTTCTTGTAATTTATTTATTCCATAAATTAAGGCAGCTGGATTAGGTGGACAGCCTGGAATGTATACGTCAACCGGAACGATTTGGTCAACACCTTTAACAACGGCATATGATTTCACATACGGTCCCCCAGCTGTGGCACAGGATCCCATGGCGATGACCCATTTCGGCTCTGGCATTTGGTCGTACAGACGCTTAAGGATCGGAGCCATTTTTTTCGTAACAGTCCCAGAAACGATCATACAGTCAGAATGTCTTGGTGACGTCCGAAAGATAACACCAAATCTGTCTTGGTCATAATGTGATGCACCGGTTCCCATCATTTCGATGGCACAACAGGCTAATCCAAAGGTTAAGGGCCAAATTGAATTACTTCTTGCCCAAGCTTTGACTTGTTCTAAAGTTGTAAAAAAGACGTTCTGTTCTAACTCTTCACGTTCTTCTTTTGTTATGCTGTCTAAGTTTAAATCCACGTCAACACCTTCTTCTTCCAGGCATAAATCAATCCAATAAATAGCATTATCATAAAGATAACCATCTCAATAAGTGCAAAAATTCCTAAATAATCATAGGCTACTGCCCACGGATATAAAAATACAGTTTCTACGTCAAATAAAACAAACAAAAGCGCAAACATATAATACCTTACATTAAACTGAACCCAGCTTCCACCAGTTGGTTCAACTCCACTTTCATAGGTTGTTTGCTTTTCTTTTGTTGGCTTATTTGGTCTTAAAAACCTTCCTGCTGTAAGCGCAACCAATGGTAATAAGATACCAAGGAGTACAAATACGGCAACGACCAAATAGTTATTCTGATACAGGTTATACAGTGGATCCATACTGCCTCACCCTCCATGCCTTTTCCATTAATATGTATGTAGCAATCGAATACATTATAGCAAATCCTATATATAGTGTCGACTGAAACCAAATTGCCACATTTCCGTTTAGAAAATTCTAAATATGCTTTACTTTTGTTATCGCTTGTTATCTAACCTTTTCAATGGTATATTCAGCCCATTGGAGGGTCATGCCATGGAAAAAATAGAAAATATAAAATTTGCAAGAAAAATTTTAGAAAAGCTTTGGGCACAAAATAAGTATGACGTCATGTCTAAAGGATATGAACAATATGTAACCCTACGCAACCAATACCGTGAACTACCTGAGCTTCTTATTTTTGACGGGCTCTATGATACATTTTCTACTATAATGAGTAAGCCCTATAAACGAACTGGAATGTTAACTACATTAGAACATGTTTGGGGATATTTTAAAAGAGAAGCGACCGAGGAAGAAAAGCAGTTGTTCTTTGAGAAGCTACATTTCTGTAAAGCTCTTCCTGATGAATTTAGAGAATTTCCTAAAGAGTTACTAGATATATTGCAATTGGTTGAGAGATTAAAAGACACTTATAAAAAACCATACATACAACAATCTACTTTACTTACACGTGGAAAGTGGAATGAAATCATGGTTAAGGGGAGGCGGTATTATTTTGTTGATGGCGAGTTATATGTTCAATAGTTTTTACTTACGGACACACGATTCGCTATTTTAACAAAAAAACAATATTATTGCGCGTAAAGGACACACAGTCCTTTATTTATATAAAAGTAGAGGGTTTCAGTCAAAAATCAAGCAAATAAGTGCATCTGTGTCCGTTAATCATGAAAAATAGCTTAAATCGGGAAAATAAGGGATCCTGTGTCCGATAGTGAAAATAAAACCACAAAAAAATACTTGTAGTCCTCATATGACGGCTACAAGTATTTTTTATTATTTCCCTGCCACTTCTAAACGAGTGATTGCTTTGCGTAAAGCTAATTGAGCGCGCTTGAAGTCAATTTCATCTTGCTTGGCTTCAGCCATACGACGCTCTGCTCGTTCTTTCGCTGCACGGGCACGGGCGACATCAATATCTGTTGGCAGTTCAGCAGTTTCTGCTAAGATGGTTACTTTGTCAGGGCGGACTTCAATAAATCCACCACTTACAGCAACTCGTTGGACTTTATTGTCCTTCTTAAGGCGAACTGCACCAACGGTTAGAGGAGCTACCAACGGGATGTGACCAGGTAAAATACCTAGCTCACCACTTTGGGCGCGTACGCTTACCATTTCAACATCTCCGTCAAATACCGTGCCATCAGGAGTGACAACATTCGCTTGCATTGTCTTCATCGAATACCCTCCTTAACAGCAATACGGTTATGATTGATAGAAGAGTCGGCTTGAAGCGACTCCTATCTCCCATTATTGCATTTGTTTTGCTTTTTCAACAACTTCTTCAATACGACCTACAAGACGGAATGCATCTTCAGGAAGAGAATCATATTTACCTTCAAGGATTTCCTTGAATCCAGCGATTGTTTCTTTTACTGGTACATACGATCCTGGTTGTCCTGTGAACTGCTCAGCCACGTGGAAGTTTTGAGATAAGAAGAATTGGATACGACGAGCACGACCAACGATAAGCTTGTCTTCTTCAGATAACTCATCCATACCAAGGATTGCGATGATATCTTGTAATTCTTTATATTTTTGTAATGTTTGCTGAACTTGACGTGCTACTGAGTAGTGCTCTTCTCCAACGATTTCTGGAGAAAGTGCTCTTGACGTTGACGCTAATGGGTCAACGGCTGGGTAGATACCCATCTCAGAAAGCTTACGCTCAAGGTTTGTTGTTGCATCTAAGTGAGCAAATGTTGTTGCTGGAGCCGGATCTGTATAGTCATCGGCAGGTACATAAATCGCTTGGATTGATGTAACAGAACCAACATTTGTTGATGTAATACGCTCTTGAAGCTGACCCATTTCAGTAGCTAGTGTTGGTTGGTAACCAACGGCAGATGGCATACGACCTAATAGGGCAGAAACCTCTGAACCAGCTTGTGTGAAACGGAAGATGTTATCAACGAAAAGAAGTACGTCTGCACCTTTTTCATCACGGAAATGCTCAGCCATTGTTAAACCCGTTAATGCAACACGCATACGTGCTCCAGGTGGCTCATTCATTTGTCCGAATACCATTGCCGTTTTGTTAATAACTCCAGAGTCTTTCATTTCATAGTAAAGGTCATTTCCTTCACGTGTACGTTCACCAACACCTGCGAATACCGAGATACCGCCGTGCTCTTGAGCGATGTTATTGATTAACTCCTGGATTAATACGGTTTTACCAACTCCCGCACCACCAAATAGTCCGATTTTTCCACCTTTAATGTAAGGAGCAAGTAAATCAACGACTTTAATTCCTGTTTCAAGAATTTCAGTTTTTGTTGATAACTCTTCAAATTTAGGTGCTTGACGGTGAATAGGGTCTTTTTTAACATCAGCAGCCATAGGCTCATCCAAGTCAATTGCTTCCCCTAATACGTTAAACACACGACCTAATGTTGCATCTCCAACAGGAACCGAGATTGGAGCTCCTGTATCTAATGCTTCTGTACCACGAACAAGTCCATCAGTAGAACCCATCGCTACGGTACGAACTGTATCATCACCAAGATGTAGAGCAACTTCTAACGTTACGTTTACATCTACCGCATTTTTCGTTGAACCTACTTGCTCAACTTTTAGTGCGTTATAGATCTCTGGCATTTGTCCATCATCAAACTTTACGTCTACGACTGGACCCATTACCTGAGTAATGCGACCTTTATTCATCAGTTTCCCTCCTATACTTGCTTATTCCGTTCAACTGCAATTATTCAAGGGCAGCGGCACCGCCGACAATTTCAGTAATTTCCTGCGTGATAGCTGCTTGACGTGCACGGTTGTATGAAAGTGTAAGACTATCAATTAAAGCAGAAGCGTTATCAGTGGCCGAGCTCATCGCTGTCATACGAGCACCAAACTCACTTGCTTTCGCATCTAATAGAGCACCGTAAATGACGCTTTCGCCGTATTGCGGTAAAAGCTGCTCAAGAATTGCTTCTTCAGACGGCTCATAGATGTATTCAGCATTACCTTCTTTTGTTGATAAGTCTGTTAACGGCAATACTTTCTTTTCTGTGACTTCTTGTGTGATAGGACTTACGAAATGGTTATACCAGATGTAAAGCTCATCAAAGATTTCATCAGAAAACATTTCAACCGTTGTACTAGCGAGATTTTTAATATCGCTAAATTCAGGTTGGTCGGATAAACCAACGACTTCTTGAATAATTGGCAGGTTGCGCTTTTTAAATAAATCACGACCGATACGACCCATAACGATAAGTCCGTACTCATCTTTTGATTTATGACGAGCATCAATAGCTTTTAACACTTCTCGGACTAAGCTAGCGTTATAAGCACCTGCTAAGCCACGATCTGATGTAATCACGATATAACCCGTCTTTTTCACTGGACGTTCTTCTAGCATCGGATGAGTTGCATCCGTGTTGCTAGCTGCAATACTTGCAACAACCTCGCGAATTTTTTCCGTGTACGGTAAGAAAGACTTTGCTTTTTCTTGAGCGCGATTTAGTTTGGCAGCTGATACCATCTCCATCGCTTTCGTAATTTGCTTCGTTTTCTTCGTAGACGTTATTCGCGTTTTTATATCTCGAAGTGAGGCCAACTGTTTTCACCACCTTTTCGCGTAACTGGTATTTTCAGAAGATTACTTACTTGTGTTAAAGCCTTTTTTGAACTCTTCAATAGCAGCGTTCAAATCGCTTTCTTCTGGAAGACCGCCAGTTGTACGAATGTGTTCAAAAAGTTCCTTCTTGTTATGGTCAATAAATGTAGCCAATTCTGCTTCGAATCGTCTAATATCTTCAACCGGAATATCATCTAAGAATCCTTTTGTTAAGGCATAAAGGATTGTAACTTGTTTTTCAACAGATAATGGCTCATGTAATCCTTGTTTTAATACTTCAACTGTACGAGCTCCACGGTTAAGTTTTGCTTGTGTCGCTTTATCAAGGTCAGAACCAAACTGAGCAAATGCTTCTAACTCACGATAAGAAGCTAGGTCAAGACGTAATGTACCTGCTACTTTTTTCATCGCTTTAATTTGAGCAGATCCCCCTACACGAGATACAGAAAGACCAGCGTTAATCGCAGGACGTACCCCTGAGTGGAATAAGTCAGATTGTAAGAAGATTTGTCCATCTGTGATGGAAATAACGTTTGTTGGAATATAAGCTGATACGTCACCAGCTTGTGTTTCAATAAACGGTAATGCTGTTAGGGAACCAGCACCTTTTGCATCACTTAACTTCGCTGCACGCTCAAGTAAACGAGAGTGTAAGAAGAATACATCCCCTGGATAAGCTTCACGACCTGGAGGACGACGAAGTAATAATGAAAGCTCACGGTATGCCGCTGCTTGTTTTGTTAAGTCATCATATACTACAAGAACGTGCTTGCCATTGTACATGAATTCCTCTCCAAGAGTAACCCCTGTATATGGTGCTAAGAATTGAAGCGGAGCAGGCTCAGATGCACTCGCTGTTACAACGATTGTGTAATCTAATGCGCCTTTTTGACGTAATGTTTCAACTACGCCAGCTACCGTTGATTCTTTTTGACCAATCGCAACATAGATACAAATCATATCTTGGTCTGCTTGATTTAAAATTGTATCGATCGCTACAGCTGTTTTACCAGTTTGGCGGTCACCGATAATTAACTCACGTTGTCCACGGCCAATTGGAACAAGAGCGTCGATCGCTTTAATTCCTGTTTGTAATGGCTCATGAACTGATTTACGATCCATAACACCTGGTGCTGGACTTTCAATCGGACGAGTTTTAGACGTTTCAATTGGTCCTTTTCCATCAAGTGGTTGGCCTAGTGGGTTAACAACACGTCCTAAAAGTGCTTCACCTACTGGAACCTCCATGATACGACCTGTACGTTTTACTTGGTCTCCCTCACGAATATCGCGGAATGGACCTAAGATTACAATACCGACATTATTTTCTTCAAGGTTTTGCGCCATACCCATGACACCGTTTGAAAACTCTAGTAACTCACCAGACATAACGTTTTCAAGACCATGAGCTAGGGCAATACCGTCACCGACACGGATAACCGTACCAACATCTGATACTTCAATATCAGATTGAAAACTTTCAATCTGCTGTTTAATCAGAGAGCTAATTTCCTCTGCTTTGATGCTGCTCATTCCATTCACCCCTATCTTCTACTAGCGTTTTTGCAACAATCCACGTTGCAGGCGGTCAAGTTGTCCTTGTAAGCTTCCGTCATAAATACGGTCACCGATACGAAGCTTGATTCCACCAATGAGGTCTTTATCGACAATATTTTCAATCACTAATTTTGTTTTACCAATTTTACGAGCAAACACTGTAGAAAGCTCGTTTTTCTCTTCCTCTGATAATTCATAGGCAGAGTATACTTTCGCTTCAGCGATATTTAACGCATCAAGAGAAAGTTTTTTGTACTTATCTATTAACGGTAAAAGAATATCAATTCGTTTGCGGTCAATTAGTAAGAAAATGGTTTGGAACACGATTTCACTTACATTTGAACCAAAGCTGTTACGAATGAGTTCTTTCTTTTTACTAGCTACTACTTTAGGATTCATTAAAACAGTCATAAAATCCGGTGTTGCTTTCACTACTTGCTTAACAAGCTGAAGCTCGTTTTCCACTGTGTCTAGCACATTGTTTTCTTTAGCAAGTTGAAAGAGTGCAACGGCGTAACGATTCGCTACTGCTTGATTGCTCATAGCTCTTCGCCTACCTCTTTAAGATAATCTTCAACAAATTTCTTTTGTTGTTTTTCATCTAGTTCCTTTTCAATGACCTTTGTTGCGATTAATACTGATAAGGAAGCAACTTGCTCACGAAGGGAGGCAACAGCTGCTTCTTTTTCTTGCTGTATTTCAGCAAGAGCAGAATCTTTAATTCTTTCCGCTTCTCCTCTAGCAGCATTGACAATGTCTTGTCCTTGCTTTTCGCTCATCTTTTTCGCATTTTCTAAAATCGATTGTGCTTCTTGACGAGCATTTTGGATTTCTTGACGTTGTTGTTCTAAATATTTTTCAGCTTCTTTACGGTCTCTTTCAGCAAAATCAATTTGCTCATTAACCATATTTTGGCGTTTTTCCATCATGCCCATGATAGGCTTTAATGCAAATCTACTTACGACCCATAGTAATGTTACAAAGGCCGCTAACTGATAAAGGGCAGTACCCCAGTTAACTTGAAATCCTTCCAAGTGGTGTCACTCCTTTCGTATGACGATACATAAGGAATGGCGAAGGTTCAAATAAGAACTCGTCGCCATTTTTGCATCATTTCCTTGTATTAACGACTTTTATAGGAATAAAAGTAAGAATGAAATTACGATCGCAATGATTGGAACTGCCTCAGCAAGAGGTACTCCAATGAACATTAATGTTTGTAATTGTCCACGTAATTCAGGTTGACGAGTTACACCTTCGATTGTTGCCTTTACGATAATACTTACTGCGATCGCTCCACCGATCGCTGCTAAACCTGCTACTATTGCAACTGCTAATGCTGTCATGATTTAAAATCCTCCCTTAAAATATAAAAATGATTTTTTTAATTATTAAAAACGCTCATAGAGCATTATTTAATGATGTTCTACTTTGTGGGCCATATACACCATTGCTAACATCGCAAAGATATATGCTTGAATCGCCCCGATAAAGATACTAAATGCTTGCCAAATCATTAATGGCACAAACATGGCGACACCGGTAAAGAATCCTCCGATACTGCCAAACAATCCATATCCACCTAACCCAACAATTAATACCATTAGAATTTCTTTCGCGTAAATATTACCGAATAAACGCATTCCAAGTGTTAGCGTATTTGCAAACTCTTCAATGACTTTGAACGGAAATAAAAACGGAACTGGTTCGAAATAGCTTTTGACATAACTACCAAAGCCTCTAATCGAAATCCCGTAAATATGTGTTAGCACAATGACAAATGCGGCTAAGCTTAGAGTCAATACGGGGTCAGAAGTTGGTGACTTCCAGTAGACTTCATGATTATTTACGTTATAAATTTCAAAAGGTATCCCCAACATATTCGCGACAAACACGAAGAAAAGAAGTGTAAACGCGAGAGCTGTAAAGCGGCCTCCTGTTTTCCAGTCCATATTTGCTTTAATGATGTTCTGCACAAACTCAATTGCCCACTCAAGGAAGTTTTGCATTCCAGATGGTCTCATTTGAAGATTGCGGGAACCAAAAAAACAAATTAAAAAAACAATAATACATGCAACGGTTGTCATAATCACTGTTGATGTATCGAAACCCAACCCTAAGAATTCAAAACTGGGTGTAGTGTGTTCCAAAGATTTCACCTCTTTCTTATGAATTCAATTGTCATATCTATAAGTAGAAATATATAAATCAGGGCTAACCCTGTAATGACCGAAATCAAATCAATGGTTTCTGGAAACGAAACTGCTAGCGCAACCGCACAAACAGCTAGTCCAAAACGAATTAACATACCAAAGGAAGCTATCCCATTTGCAAGATAGGCTTTTCCTGACATTCCCGCGGCTCTATCGCCAACGACTTTCGTTTTAATATAGATGGTACAGAGATTAATATAACTGAATGATAGGCCTATCACTAGACCGAGGAAGTGGGATTGATAAGGTGTTATTATGTACCCAATTAAAAACAAGAGTATAAAAATGGCGGTAACAATCGTAAATCCCTTCATTTTTTGTTGCAGAGATGTCATTCGTCACCGTCTCCTAAATATGGTTGAACTACTTTGTATACTCCATAAAATCCACTGATTAGTCCCATAAAGAGAAATAATATGACAAACAGTGGCTTTGCTCCAAGTTGATTACCAACCCAAATACCTAAGAAAACACCACCAACGACTCCTCCAACGATATACGAGGAAATAATTGAAACTAAAGCCATTGCACGTAACGAACGTTTTTCTAAAGGCATCTTACTCGCTCCTTCACCATCTTTTTCGGAGCTATTCAATCTAATATGTATAGGGCCAAACCCTTATCACAATAACCTTTATAATCGTACAATAGGGTCATCCACATGTCAACGAATTTTCACATTATTTACTCAGCTCGATAAACGAATGTGATATTTGTCACACTTCTGTCATATTTCCTACCAATGGACCAGTTTACTTTTTTCCTTCTCATTATACCCAACTTATAAAAAAAACAACATATTTCCCCTAAAAGACAACGTATCCTTTAGGAGGGCACTGAAAAGTTCGGTTTTTTAACTTTTGCAGGGCTCTCTAAGCAATGTGCGTAACCGTTGCATTTTTTAAAGCCTGCTACGATTGGGTTTCTCGTAGCAGGCGAGCAACTGGTGGAGCCATTGCAACCATAATCAAAGGCATTGAAAAAGTTGATTTGTACTTTTTCAGTGGCTTCTCCTTTAGGGGATAATCATTATTGTTCCGTTTCAAGAAACTCGCCTATCAAAATGGCCGTTTCAAGAGTGTCTTCTTGTCCATCTTGTTCCGCAAAAACAAGAGCCTTATATATTCCATCTTCAAGGTCGAGGTCGTTTAATTCTACCTCAAGAAGTCCTCTTGCTACATTCTCCTTGGCATCTAAATAGTCTATAAATTCAAATGTATCAGGGTCATATAAAGCGATACCTACTTCTTCTGCTCCTCCTGGCAAATACATCTCATAGCGGTAACTTTCCTCGTCGTCCCCTCGTTGAAAGTTAAATGCCATTACTCTTGGATAATTTGGTTCTTCTATAAAGAATAAATACGGAAGGACAATATCTTCTTTCCCACCCTTTACAAGAATCGTTCCATTATGGATTCCCTCATCTAGGACAGCAGGGAAAATATCCATCGTAATGGTGACATCCTTTTTTTCGTCCGGTTTTAACTCAAACGAAAATGGAACCTTCCACTGTACACCGTCTGGAGCGTCAATTGGAGGAACTACATAATAGGTTGTTGTCACGTCTCCTTTGTTTTCAACCGTTACCGTCATGTTTTTTGTTTCACGACGGTCATCTCTTGCCCATTTTCCAAAAGATATGGCTCCAGGATAAACGAGCGTATCGGCATTCACCGCTTGTTCAATTTGAATTCTACCTGCGCCTTGTTCATGTGGCATGTATTCATTTCCATCATTGTTTTCTAATCGTTTTGCAGTGTTCATTAATGCGGCTTTGATTTGGTCCGGGGTCCAATCCGGGTGCGCTTGTTTTATTAACGCGGCCGCTCCGGCAACATGAGGTGCTGCCATGCTCGTGCCATTTAAACCTAAATATCCATTAGGGATGGTGCTGTCAATCGCTACACCTGGAGCAACAAGGTCTGGTTTGACTTCCCAGGTTTGCGTGACAGGTCCTCTGGATGAAAAAGGTGCAATTAAATCTTCTTCGTGGCGATAGATTGTTCGTACCGTCGTTTCTTTCCGGTCTTTTTCGATTTGCTCTAAAAGCCACTCTCCATCTTCTTTGGAGATTGCTGATACCGGAATGTCAATCTTATCTTGAATGACACCCACAAATGGACCCTCTGTATTATTGTAAATTAATACACCTTTGGCTCCAGCCTTCTTGGCACGTTTTGCTTTTTCAGTGAACGGAAGGACACCTCTTTTAAAAAGAATTATTTTACCTGTCGCATCCTCTAGGTTGTCTTCCAAGCCAATGTCTGCATTTACAATTTCAAAGTCCCTTTTTAAATTCCACGGTTTGGCCCCAGCCATTTGTTGAAGGGAGATTTCCCGCTCTTCACCAAATATAGTGACATACGGCGTTTTTAACGGTGGCGATGATGCTCCGACCGAAATCGCTTTGGTCGATGTTCCAGGTGAACCGACCGTCCACATATTCGGACCACTATTTCCATTGGATGTCACCGCTACGATTCCTTTTTCGACCGCTCTGTCTAGGGCAATGCTCGTTGGCCAATCAGGACCATTTACTGCATTTCCTAGCGATAGATTAATGACATCGACGCCATCTTCCACTGCTTTTTCAATGGCTTCAATGACTTGTTCTGTTGTTCCTTGTCCACCAGGTCCAAGTGCCCGGTATACATATAAGTCAGCTTCTGGAGCTACACCCTTCACACGACCGTTCGCCGCAATGATGCCTGATACATGCGTTCCGTGCAAAGTAGCTCCCCCTTGAGCTGGTAAAGTTTCCATTGGATCGTCGTCACAGTCGACAACATCAAACCCACCTTTATAATTCCTTTTTAAATCTGGATGGTTATAGTCTATCCCCGTATCGATGACGGCTACCTTTACCCCTTTTCCGGTTAACCGGTGACCATTCTCACCAAACTGAGATCGAATGTCTCCACCACCGATAAAAGGAACACTTTCATTAATAAAAGCTTTATAATTTACAACCTTGTCCACACGTTCAATGCCTGATATTTGTTTTAATACTTCTACGTCTTTTTCTGGTAGTTCAAATGAAAACCCTGTAAATAAAGTTGAAAAGGTTTTTCGGACCTTTCCATTCGGTATGGATTGATGAATCGTATTGAGAACTTCTTCTAAACGACTCTCCTCAACTTCAACCATCACTACAGTTTCATGGTCTACGCTAAGAGCGGGTAGTGGAGGCCGTTCCGGGAACTTACTGGCTTCAACTCCTGCTTGAGCTGTAACTAGTAAGCAAATGAGTAACAACAACACTTTTCTCATAAACATGACGTCCTCCTTACAAGACTTATTCATGTAGTATTTGTTAGTTTTCTCAATATCATGTGTGAAGAAGTGGTTTTCTTGAATTCATGGTGTTTTTATTGGGTATGGACTTCATTTTGATTATGAAGACTTCTTTGGTTTTTTTACTTATGTTTCGGTCTTCATTCGCCTTATGAAGACCCTCTCTGCTCTTTTTCCTCTTCGTTTTGGCCTTCATCGACCCTATGAGGGCCCTTTCGCTTCTTTTTTCCTCATGTTTTGGTCTTCATCAACTTTATGAAGACCTTTTCTGCTCTTTTTCCTCTTCGTTTTGGTCTTCATTCGCCCTATGAAGACCCTTTCTGCTCTTTTTCCTCTCTGTTTCGGTCTTCATCGACCCTATGAAGACCCTTTCTGCTCTTTTTCCTCTCTGTTTCGGTCTTCATCGACCCTATGAAGACCCTTTCTGCTCTTTTTCCTCTCTGTTTCGGTCTTCATCGACCCTATGAAGACCCTTTCTGCTCTTTTTCCTCTCTGTTTCGGTCTTCATCGACCCTATGAAGACCCTTTCTGCTCTTTTTCCTCTCTGTTTCGATCTTCATCGACCCTATGAAGACCCTTTCGCTTCTTTTTTCCTCATGTTTTGGTCTTCATCAACTCTATGAAGACCCTTTCTGCTCTTTTTCCTTTTCGTTTCGGTCTTCATCGACCCTATGAAGACCCTTTCTGCTCTTTTTCCTCTCTGTTTCGGTCTTCATTCATTCAAAAGAAGTTTTTATTCAATTAAAAAAAGCTTGAGGACGTTTCCCCAAGCTTTTTCCGTTACTTCACTAACTTTATTTACTTTGTTCCGAATAGACGGTCACCTGCGTCTCCTAGACCAGGGACGATGTATCCTTTTTCGTTTAATTTTTCATCCATTGCTGCTAAGTAAATGTCTACATCGGGGTGTGCTTCTTTGACGATGTCGACTCCTTCAGGGGCTGCAATTAAGCACATGAGTTTAATTGTTTTGGCGCCTCGCTTTTTCAAGCTGTTAATTGCTTCAACCGCAGAGCCTCCTGTAGCTAACATCGGGTCAATGACGATAAATTCACGCTCTTCGACATCTGTCGGAAGCTTTACGTAATATTCTACCGGCTGTAGTGTTTCTGGGTCACGATATAACCCAACATGGCCCACCTTTGCAGCTGGAATTAATTTAAGAATCCCATCTACCATTCCAAGTCCTGCACGCAGGATCGGAACTAGTCCCAATTTTTTACCAGCGATCTTCTTAGATGGGGCTGGTCCTACCGGTGTTTCCACTGTGACATCGCGCAGAGGCAAGTCTCTTGTAATTTCGAAGGCCATTAATGCTGCAACTTCATCGACTAATTCACGGAACTCTTTTGTACCAGTTGATTTATCACGGATATACGTTAGTTTATGTTGGATTAATGGGTGGTCAAAAACGAATACTTTGCTCATGTTATTAGCTCCTTTATCATAACTTCTCACATAGTATTATACCTAAAAAAGAAATTATAGCTATAAAAACGACAACGACGTTTTTGTGACTCATGTTTCAAAAAAAGAGCTAGGGTTTTTCACCCTAGCTCTCGTTATTACTTATAGGTTTGGATACATTGGGAATTTTTCTGTTAATACGTTGATGCGTGCAGCTGCTTCTTTTAATTTAACTTCATCTTCAATGTTTTTCAAAGTGAACGCGATAATCGAACCAAGTTCTTTCATTGCTTCTGGGTCTAGTCCGCGAGAAGTCACAGCAGCTGTACCAATACGAATTCCACTTGTTACGAATGGACTTTCAGGGTCGAATGGAATCGCATTTTTGTTCGTAGTAATCCCTACTTCATCTAATGCTTTTTCAGCGACTTTTCCTGTTAATCCAAGGTTTTGTAAGTCTAATAGTAATAGATGATTATCTGTTCCACCTGATACTAGGTTGATGCCTTCTGCTGTTAACGTTTCTGCTAGTTGCTTCGCGTTGGCAACGATGTTGTTTGCATAGACTTTGAAGTCATCTTGTAAAACTTCACCAAATGCTACTGCTTTTGCAGCAATGACGTGCATAAGTGGTCCACCTTGGATACCAGGGAATACGGATTTATCAATTTTCTTACCGAATTCTTCTTTACATAAAATCATTCCACCACGTGGTCCACGTAATGTTTTATGAGTTGTCGTTGTTACGAAGTCACAGTATGGTACTGGATTTTGGTGAACTCCAGCAGCTACTAAACCAGCGATATGAGCCATATCGACCATTAAGTAAGCTCCCACTTCATCAGCAATTTCACGGAACTTTGCAAAATCAATAGCTCTTGGATACGCACTTGCGCCAGCCACGATTAATTTTGGTTTATGTTCAATGGCTAAATCACGTACAATGGCATAATCAATTGTATGTGTTTCTTTGTCTACACCGTACTCAACAAAGTTGTATTGAACGCCACTGAAGTTAACTGGGCTTCCGTGAGTTAAGTGACCACCGTGAGAAAGGTTCATCCCTAATACCGTGTCACCATGCTCAAGAATTGTAAAGTAGACAGCCATGTTCGCTTGTGCTCCTGAGTGAGGCTGTACGTTCACATACTCTGCTCCGAAGATTTGTTTCGCACGGTCTCGCGCTAAATCTTCAACGATATCAACATACTCACATCCACCATAATAGCGTCTTCCTGGATATCCTTCCGCGTATTTGTTCGTTAGCACTGAACCTTGAGCTTCCATTACTGCTTCACTTACAAAATTCTCTGATGCAATCATTTCAATTTTGTCACGTTGACGTCCTAACTCTAACTGTACCGCTTCAAAAACTTTAGGATCCTGTTTCTTTAAATTCTCCATCCTTATACCCCTTTCAACCTTTAACATTCGTGTTTTTCTATCTATCTTTTATTTTCAAGTATATATTACCATGAATCAACGACTAAAATCCGTACTTTTTTATAGTTTTTTAATAAAATATTAGGATTACACAAAAAAACCTTAACAATTAGGTTGTAATCCGCTTTCATTTTGAGAATAAACTGCACGTTGGCCACCGATTAGCTTTGGTCTTGTTGTCGCTAATGTCACATGAGCTTGTCCAATTTGTTTAATTTTACTTCGAACAGGCACAGCCACATGCTTGATGTGCATCCCAATGAGTGTATCTCCAATGTCTATACCCGCATCTGCTTTAATAAACTCAACCACGACAGGTTCTTTTAATTGGCTATAGGCATGAGCAGCCATCGCTCCGCCTGCTTTTTTTACGGGGATAACCGTAACCTCTTCCAACTGAAACATATTTGCTGTTTCGCGTTCGACGACCAGTGCTCGATTTAAGTGCTCACAACATTGAAAGGCAAGATGAACATTTGTTTTTTTACGGAATGTTATAAAAGCTTGAAACAAAGCTTCACTTACAGTTTCAGAACCGCTTGTCCCAATTCGTTCACCGATGACCTCACTCGTGCTTGTCCCAATAACAAAAATATCATGTTCAGTTAATGATTTTGCTATTAGTAAGTCATCAAGAATGCTTTGTACATCCGCTTGAATCTGTTCTGCTGATAATTCCATACTCTTGCCGCCTTTCTTATTAAGAATGACTCTCTTCTATGTTTGTGATTTTGCCCACTCTAGTTGCGTGACGCCCGCCTTCAAATTCTGTTTCAAGCCATATTTTTGTTATATCACGAGCTAACCCAGGCCCGATAACTCTTTCGCCCATTGCTAATATATTTGTGTCATTATGTTCTCTTGTTGCTTTGGCACTAAATGTATCATGAACAAGCGCACAACGAATGCCTTTTACTTTATTCGCAGCAATAGACATACCAATTCCTGTACCACAGACTAGGATGCCCCTATCCACTTCTTTTTCAACGACTTTTTTTGCGACTGGTAATGCATAATCTGGGTAATCTACCGAATCAGTGCAGTCACAGCCTACATCTTCATAGCTAATTCCCATTTCATCCATCAATGCTTTTAGTTCCTCTTTAATGTTAATTCCACCATGATCAGAGCCAATTGCTACTTTCACACTTCTTCCACCTTTCTCTTGCTTCCATCTTTTCTCTTTAGTTGCATCATATCTGTTAATGATTTATCGATCAACTGTTTTTACTGTTCTAATGCTTCTGGTAGCTTGTTCACTAATCTTTCTATTTCCGCAGCTGTTGTTCGGTATGTTTCAACCGGTCCGCCGAATGGGTCTTGAATATCCTTATCGACTTCAGCCCCTTCAACAAACTCCTTAAGTGTATATAGTTTAGGGAGAGCATCCGGAAATCTTTGCAAAATGGCATATTTGTGTCCTTCTGTCATCGTTAGGATTACCGTGGCCCAATTGATAAGTTCTTCGGTAAGCTGTTGTGACGAATGATCGCATTCCAAACCTTTTTCGGTGAGAACTTGTTTTGTCCCGTCTGAAGCATCACTTCCTACGGATGCGAACACCCCTGCTGATTTTACATCAATGGTTGGGTCTTGCTTTTGGCGAAGCATCATTTCAGCTATTGGACTACGACACGTATTTCCTGTGCAAACGAACAAAACATTTTTCATGTAGTAGCACCCCTATTCGTTTCTTTATATTTTATGGTATTAATAGTTTAATTCCAAATCCAAGTAAAATACAACCGCCGAGCAGTTCGCCGTATGAGCCAATGATACCTTTAAATTTTGAACCTGTTAAAAGACCTGCCCAAGCAAGCAACATACTCATTACCCCAAAGGAAAGAACAGTCAGAACGGTTTTCGCTCCTAATACTCCTAAGCTCAACCCTGCCGAAAAACTGTCAAGGCTTACTGTGATTGCAAATACAAGTAGTCCGATTCCTTCCGGAGAAGCCATTCGTGATTCTTCCTCGCTTTTTAAAGAGGAATACGCCATTTGCAATCCCAAAAAGACAAGCAGCCCTCCGCCTATCATCGTTGCGAGCATTCCAAAATGCTGGGAGATTAATTTTCCAGCCATTATTCCTATGAGTGGCATCAAGACGTGAAACGCCCCGATTGTTACACCTATCTGAAAAATTTGCTTGTATCGAAGTCCGATCATTCCCATACCTAATGCGATTGAAAAAGCATCCATTCCTAGCGCCGTTGCCATAATGAGTAGTGTAACAATTTCATTAACCACCCTATATCTCCCCCCTTGACCATGCTAATCCAATGTATGCATGACCAAGGGAAAATAAGACAACCTATCTAATAATTATTCCTGAAGCGGCCTTTTCAAGCCGGTTCATAATGGCTAGTCCAACACCTTCTTGTGGAAAAGTTTCTGAAAAGATTACGTCTACGTTTTCCTCATCAAATACTCGTAAAACTTCATATAATTTCTGGGCTACTGTTTGAAGATGAGCGCGTTGTCCACAAGCAAGTACAACATCAGCTTGATACGAAGTTTGTGATTCTTCAGTGGCTAACACGCCCACTCGCATTCCTTCTCCTTGCTTTTCAATAATGAGTTGCTGAATTCGCTCAGTTCCGCCCTCTACTAATTGGAGCGGGGCATTGGGGGCATAGTGTGTATATTTCATTCCAGGTGATTTCGGTGCTGCTGATTTCTCAAACAACGCTTTGTCTATCCCTACTGTTCCAACGACTTGTTCGATCTGTTCTTTCGTCACGCCACCTGGTCGAAGAATGATTGGGATTTCTCCTGTACAATCGACCACTGTGGACTCAACGCCAACACCTGTACTTCCTCCATCAACAATCGCCATAATTTTGCCGTTCAAATCATGAAAGACATGACATGCGGTTGTGGGACTCGGCTTTCCTGAGCGATTCGCACTAGGAGCTGCAATCGGTACACCCGCTTCTTCTATGAGAGCTAAAGCTACTGGATGATCAGGTACTCGGATCGCTACTGTATGTAAGCCTGCTGTTACGTATTCAGACACCTTCTGCTTACTCACACAAACTAGAGTTAACGGCCCAGGCCAAAATTGGTCCATGAGTAATTCTGCGTAGGCAGGGGGAGCACCAATTAAGTCAAGCGCTTGTGATTTTGAAGCGATGTGGATAATAAGTGGATTATCTTGCGGACGACCTTTCGCCTCAAAGATTTGGCTTATCGCCTCATCTAGAAATACATTTCCACCTAACCCATATACGGTCTCTGTTGGAAATGCAACGACCTCTCCATTTTTTATCCACAAGGCTGCATCCTTTATTACACTCAACTTTTTTAAATCCCCACTAACGTTATCCACAGTTAGTACTTTTGTCTGTTTATAACTCACTTTTTCCTTCACCCCATCATCTCTGGCCTACATCACTCCCTCTATCCTCAAGGAAGCCTGCTGTCAGTAGCTGTTTGAAAAATCTGTCTATCGTTCTTTTTATCATTTTTTAGCCAAAAAAACAAGTTATCCAGTCCATGTGGATAACTTGTGTATAACTATTATTTTTCTAATTTTGTAGCCATCACTTTCGTAACTCCTTTTACATATTGACTAAAATGTTGAGAATTCTCAATATGTGCTGGAATTGATTCGCCCGGTATTTCTTCAAAACCAAGATACTCAAAAATCGGGAGAGCACTCTTTGTTAATAAATATAAATTTTTCACCTTTTGGCGTTTTGCAAATGCTAGAGTGACTTCAAGAAATTCCAGACTCACCTTCGCATCTAAATTCTCTGACCTAATGACTAGAGAACGCAATAACCCGTCTTCTCCCAATCGTTCAATGCCAACCGTACCGACAATTTGTTGGTTACTGTCTTCAATCACCAAAAAATCATTTATTTGATGTTCAATTCCTTTTTCCTCAAGACCAGCCTTGGCCACTAATCTTTGAATCGGCAATAAATCCTTTTCTTCTGCAATTCGAACAACCATGCTCATTTTCTAAATCCTCCTCTAGTGTACAAGCTTTAATACACTCTATGAAAAGAATCTAGTAAATATGATATGAAAAGGGACAAAGTCGCTTTTCTTACATGCGATGCGCGAAGCCACTGCATCTTTTGAAGAGTGCTTTAATAAGTGTACTTCTTATTAAAGCACTCGCAGTGAGCGAAGCCATCGCACTTCCTGAGTTAACTTAAGGCATCTCTGCACTTCTAAAACACATTCTTCACCCAATCGAAGACGTTATTTGCTAGATTGACTACAAAAAACTCTACAACTACTTCATCACTTGTTTCTTCTTCTGTTTCTTCTTCATGTTCCGCAACATCACCATTTGTAAAATCTAAGAAGCATAACGGTGGAAATAACACACACCACCAGTTTTCTCCTTTACCTTCACCAAGTGTGATTAAAACTGCGTCGTACTCACCTGCAGGATACACAAGATTTCCATATAATTTTGTTGGGAAATCAACTCTATTAAATTCAACTGTAAACGTTTGGTCTAAGCCAATGCTTTTTAATTGTCTCTCTACGATTTGTTCAATCTCTGCTAGATTTCCTTCAATCGTTGCTTTCGCTTGTTCTAAATCTTCTATATCTTGAACCCATTCTGTAATCGATTGATTCACTTCATCACGAATTTCTCGTTTTAACCATTGGTCTTTGATTGCATCACTGTTAGCTAGAATACGTAATCGGATTGCTTCTTCTTGACTAACTTCTTCATGATGAGAAGCCACTGCAATATGCTGCTGAGCCTCCCAGTTTAACACAAGTACAAATAAAGAGAATAATAGATAGATAACAACTTTTTGATTTACCATTTATAGCACCGCCCCTTCACATTCACAGTGTGGACAGCCTACTCAAAAAATAAACAAAAAAGTGTTCGACAAATACTTACAATCTACTATTCTAGTTTTTTTACATAGACAAAGAGTGGGACAAACGGTTAAAAAACGAGGGCACTGTAAAGTTAAAAACCGAACTTTTTTTCATGCCCTCTGAAATACAACTATTTCCCACCTTTTTTTCTATTCTACTCGCGCAAAAACCATTCTATCTTTTCCATTGATATCAAGAACGACCTCGACTATTGCAAGCGGGAATGTATCTTGAAGTAATGTTGCAACTGCATCTCCTTGCCCTACCCCTACTTCAAAAGCAATTAAACCTTTTTCCTTAAGAACTAGTGGTATTTCATTCATGAAACGCCTGTAAAAGTCGAGCCCATCCTCGCCACCTACAAGAGCTCTCGTTGGCTCAAAGTTTTTTACATTTTTATCGAGTCCTTCAAAATCGACTTGAGGGATATATGGTGGATTTGAAACGATGATATCGGCTTGTCTTTCTTCATTAATAAAAGGCCGTAACAAATCCCCTTCGACAAACGTCACAGAGGCTCCTAATCTTTTTGCATTTTCAGAAGCGATGCTTAAAGACGTAGGCGCTATATCTGTTGCTGTTACGTTCAGCTTATGATTTTCTAATGCGAGTGTAATCGCAATGGCACCACTGCCGGTACCAACATCAATGACGTTTAGTCTTCGATTAGGAAAATAAAGTTTCACTCTATCCAGAATTCCAAGCACCAATTCTTCTGTCTCAGGTCGAGGAATGAGTACTTCTTGATTCACTTTAAAGATTCGCCCATAAAACTCTTGCTCTCCTGTTATATATTGAACAGGAGTTCCTTTTGCAAACGTTTCTACATCCTGTTTAAAAGCAACAACCATTTCTTCCGACAGTTGCTCTTGCATCGAGATAAATAATTGTGTTCTTGTCTTTTGGAGACGATGGCAAAGCAAAATCTCTGCAGCTTTTTGTTCTTTTCCCTGTTCTTCTAAAAAAGAAGAAGCCCAGTGGAGGGCTTCAAATAATTTCATGCTTTCGTTCATAAGTTTACTCCTCAGCGTTTTGCATAAGTTCCGCTTGCTCTTCCACTATCAGAGCATCAATAATTTCATCGAGCTTTCCTTGCAAAATTTGGTCAAGCTTTTGAATCGTTAAGCCAATTCTATGGTCGGTTACACGACTTTGTGGGAAATTGTACGTACGGATTCGCTCAGAGCGGTCTCCTGTTCCCACTGCAAGCTTTCTATGTTGGTCGTATTCCTTTTGTGCTTCTGACTGAAATTTGTCATACACACGAGCACGAAGTACTTTCATTGCTTTTTCTTTGTTTTTAATTTGCGATTTTTCATCCTGACACGAAACAACTACCCCTGTAGGGAGATGCGTAAGTCGAACAGCAGACATCGTTGTATTTACACTTTGTCCTCCAGGTCCACTTGATGCGAACGTGTCGACACGGATATCTTTATCGTGAATATCCACTTCCACCTCTTCAGCCTCAGGTAACACGGCTACTGTAGCCGTTGACGTATGAATCCGTCCACCTGACTCAGTCGTTGGAACGCGCTGAACGCGATGAGCTCCATTTTCATACTTAAGCTTTGAATAAGCTCCTTTTCCGTTCACCATAAAAATAATTTCTTTATAGCCGCCAAGTTCTGTTGGTGTCGCTTCAATAACTTCTGCTTTCCAGCCTTGAGCTTCTGCAAAGCGGGAGTACATCTTGAAAAGGTCTCCAGCAAATAACTGCGCTTCATCTCCACCAGCAGCTCCGCGTACCTCAACAATTACATTTTTATCATCATTCGGGTCTTTCGGTAATAAAAGAATATGAAGTCTCGCTTCAAGTTCTTTGGATTGATCTGACAATTCACTTATTTCTTCTTTTACCATGTCATACATTTCTGGGTCTAACTTTTCTTCAAGCATTGCTTTTGCATCTTTTAATTGCTCGGTAACTTGCTTATATTCTCGATATGCGACTACCGTTTCTTCTAAGTCGGATTGTTCTTTCGAATAGTCCCTTAGTTTTGTTGAATCATTAATAATATCTGGATCACTCAATAATTCATTTAAGCGGTCATAGCGATCCTCTAGTGATTGTAATCTGTCAAACACGACCTTCACCTCTTCATTTCAGTCCATAACATTCTAATTATAGTATACGCACAATATGCTAGTCAAAATAAGTCTAAATTAGATTTTATTTTTTTGAGGGCACTTCAAAAGGTAATTTACCTTTTGAAGTGCCCTCTTAGCTATAAGCATAACCGTTGCAATTTTTTAGAGCCTGCTACGAGTGGTGTTCTCTTAGCAGGCAGGCAACGAGTGAAGCGATTGCCATTATAATCAAAGCCATTGAAAAAGTTGATTTGTACTTTTTCAATGGCTTCATCTTTTATTGATGCTTTTTTAGGGTAAACCTATAGTGAATGAAGAAAGTTGAGGTGTTCTTTTATGAACTATGTCATTATTGGTGGCGATGCAGCAGGAATGAGCGCAGCCATGCAAATTACAAGAAACGATAAAGAAGCTAAAATCATAACTTTAGAAAAAGGCTCCTTTTACTCTTATGCTCAATGCGGTTTACCTTATGTGATTGGTGGAAAGATTGCATCAACTGATAAATTGGTGGCAAGAACGCGAGAAACTTTTATTGAAAAGTATGGAATTGACGCACGCATTTTACATGAAGTGACGAAAGTGGATGCTAAACAGAAAAAAATAATTGGTCATAACCATCAAGACCAGACCATGTTTGAGTTAGAATACGATAAATTACTGATAGCCACAGGAGCTGAGCCGATCATCCCTCAATGGAAAGGGGCAGACATAGACGGTGTTCATACGATTAAGACCATACCTGATATCCAGCGGTTACAAAAAGATATTGAAAAACATGATGTAAAAGACGTTGTTATTGTTGGAGGAGGTTACATTGGGCTTGAAATGGCTGAAAATTTAGCTGTGCTTGGTTTTACAATTAGTATCATCGAACAAGCGCCTCAACTAGCTACGATATTTGATTCAGACATGTCCGAATCTATTCATCAAATAGCACGTGGTGCAAATGTTAAGTTGTTTTTAGAAGAATCCGTAACAGAAATAACTGGCGATACCCGTGTAACTAATGTGAAGACTGACAAACGAACGATTCCAGCAGACCTTGTCATTATTTCTGTTGGCGTTCGACCAAATACAAAAATTATTTCTGAAACAGGGATAGAATTAACAGAGTACGGAGCTATTAAAGTGAACGAAAAGATGGAAACAAGTATACCTGACATTTATGCAGCTGGCGACTGCGCAACACAGTATCACCGAATAAAGCAAAAAAATGATTATATCCCTTTAGGAACGCACGCAAACAAGCAAGGTCGAGTTGCTGGACTTTCAATGGTCGGGATTCATCGGACTTTTCCAGGTGTCGTTGGAACAGCGATAATGAAGTTTTTTGATTATACTTTTGGTCGAACTGGCATCTCAGAAAAAGAAGCTAAAGAAATGGAGTTAGCTTATGGAACGATCGAGGCTGAGCTTCCTCATATCGCGGGCTATTATCCAACACCCGAACAGCTAAAGATGAAAATCATTTATGAAGTAGGAAGCAACACACTTCTTGGCGCTCAAATTATCGGAAAAGAAGGCGTAGATAAAAGAATTGATGTTCTCGCAACAACCCTTTTTGCAAAAATGACTCTAGATGAGATTGAAGACTTGGACTTAGCCTATGCACCACCTTACAATGGAGTATGGGACCCGGTGCAACAAGTAGCACGAAGAAGAGAAAAATAAGCTTTCTTATTTCAAATGCAAAAAAGTACCTCAACGGTTGAAAAGACCGTTTGAGGTACTTCAATGGTGTTAAGAAGACGTTGTTTCGTTCACATGAACGTCATAACGAGGAATCGTTTGGTGTAACGATGTTTGCAATTCTTTAATTTTTTGTTTTCTTTCGTTACTTTCCATGCCCTCTGCATGAACATTTATCCAAGCATGATGTCCAGCAATGATGACCGAACCGGGACGAAAGCCTTCTTCTAACACAACACTTCTGATGATTTCTTCATCATCACCTAAATCTTGCCTAGTTGTCGATAACGTCCGAAATGAAGGGCTATGGTTGATTTCGCCATCGTAATAATAATCATCACGATTTCTAATCTCGCCATAATTAATCGGTCCAGGACCAAACAAACCGTACGTCACTTGCTGTGCATTAATTCCTTGCGTTCCTTGAACTGAGTTAGCCTGTGGCGGATTTGCTGGTGTACAAGCACCGAGAGTTAGCAAAGCCGCAACGATCATTGCTTTTTTCATTGAGGCACCTCCATAATTGTGTATGGCGCTGCCTTATTAGTTTTTACCCGATGAAGAGCAAAATCACCCGTTAAAACAAACCAACTCGACTACGATTTCACAGATGAGTTTTGATTTTACTCTTTTTTGGTACTTCATGACATTTTCGGCATCGTGGCTCATAACTTTCTGATGCCCCCACCAATATAACTGGGTCATGGTACGATGCTGGTTCGCCGTCAATTAATCTTTGTGTTCTGCTTGCAGGTGCCCCACATTTTGGACAAACGGCATGGAGCTTAGCCACGTCTTCTGCTAGCGCTAATAATGCTGGCATTGGACCAAAAGGTTCGCCTCGAAAATCTTGGTCAAGCCCTGCACAAATCACGCGAAGGCCACTATTTGCTAACTGAGTCACCACTTCTATAATTGGTTCATCAAAAAATTGCACTTCATCTATAGCAACAATTAATGTTTTATCTTCAATATTAGAAAGAATTTCAAAGGATGTATTAACTGGCACTGCGATAACCTTTGTTCCATTATGTGAAACCACTTCATTTGAACTATAACGATTGTCTATAATTGGTTTAAACACTTGCACTTTTATGTTTCCATAGCTAGCACGGCGTACTCTTCTAATTAACTCCTCAGATTTTCCAGAGAACATACTGCCACAGATTACTTCAATCCAGCCATCTTTTTTTACTCCGAACATATAGCATTCCCCACCTAATCAAATGATAAAAAACAAACGATGAAGTTAATTAAATTGGTTACTGATATAAAAAAAACAGGCAAGTCTCCCTGCCTGTTATTTCTTTACCTTTAAATAAAGAATTATTTAAGGTTGTATTTTTTCTTAAAGCGATCAACACGTCCACCAGCATCATCAAGTCTTTGCTTACCTGTGTAGAATGGATGTGAATCAGAACTAATCTCCACTTTTAAAAGAGGATACTCGTTGCCATCTTCCCACTCAATCGTTTCGTTTGATGATTTTGTAGAACCGCTTAGAAACTTAAATCCAGTACTTGTATCTTGGAATACAACTTTTCTGTAATTAGGATGGATTCCTTGTCTCATTGGTTGTTTCAACTCCTTTTGCCCTGAATCTATTTGAAACAGAGTTATTCACACATGACGAAATTATAACAATGTCACGAGCAATTTGCAACTGCAATTTTGCTTGTCCTTATTTTATTTTTCGATTTGGTCCGGTCATGTCCTTTGAGATGGACTCAAAAAACTCTTCATTTGTCTTTGTTTCTTTAATTCTGCGGATAAAATGGTCGACAAATTCTGGAGAATCATTCATTGATTTACGAATAGCCCATAATTTATCAAGCTGGTCTTTAGGTAATAGCAATTCTTCTTTTCGTGTTCCTGAGCGACGAATATCGATCGCCGGGAAAATACGACGTTCTGAAAGCTTACGGTCAAGGTGAAGCTCCATGTTACCTGTTCCTTTAAATTCCTCATAAATCACGTCATCCATACGTGATCCTGTTTCAACTAGGGCTGTAGCTAAGATCGTTAAGCTTCCGCCTTCTTCTATATTACGAGCCGCTCCAAAGAAACGTTTTGGACGGTGAAACGCTGCAGGATCAATTCCCCCGGATAATGTACGACCACTTGGTGGAATAACTAAGTTATATGCTCGAGCTAGTCTTGTAATGCTATCCATTAAGATGACTACATCTTTTTTGTGTTCAACAAGTCTCATCGCTCTCTCAAGGACAAGTTCTGCTACCTTAATATGATTTTCAGGGACTTCATCAAACGTCGAGCTTACGACTTCAGCTTGAACAGAACGTTCGATATCTGTCACTTCTTCCGGTCTCTCATCGATTAATAAAACAATCAACTCAACTTCCGGGTGATTTTCAACAATGCTGTTAGCTACTTCTTTCATCAAAATCGTTTTACCGGCTTTTGGTGGCGCTACAATAAGTCCACGCTGTCCAAAACCGACAGGAGACACTAAATCAATTATTCGTGATGATACTCGTTTTGGAGCCGTTTCTAACTGAATTTTGGTCTCTGGATAAAGAGGTGTTAATGCTGGAAAATGAGGACGTTCTTTTGAAGTATCTGGGTCTTCACCATTTACTGCTTCTACATGTAATAAGCCATGGTAGCGTTCATTTTCCTTTGGAGGTCTTACTTTCCCGGATACTTTATCGCCATTTCGAAGGTCAAAGCGTCGAATTTGTGAAGCTGAAATATAAATATCCTCTGAACTAGGCATATAATTAATAGGGCGAAGGAAACCAAATCCTTCAGATTGAATAATTTCAAGAACCCCTTCCATAAACATCAGGCCATCTTTTTCAGCTTGTCCTTTAAGTATTGCAAATATCAATTCTTTTTTATTGAGTTTACTGTAGTACGATACCTTATATTGACGAGCTAGCTCATACAGCTCTTTTAGTTTCATACTTTCTAACTCTGCTAAATTTACACCCATTATGACACCACTCTTTTTTTATTTTAGATAAACATTAGACTTCAATGGTCTCTTTCTACGTAAAAAAACATCTTCTATACCATGAGAAATACACACATGTTTGAACAACATATTCCTTTATTGCCTACAGCTGTCATTATGAATTTGAAAGGTGTTTTTTTGTACACCTGAACATAAAATAGGGAACGGTACGTATTTTTGGGTTGAAGGAGACTTACTATTTGAAGCAAGTAGAAGAATTGTTAAACTAATAGAATTACATATTACTTTTATATTGTATCCTTTTTCGAGAAATTTATCCAATAGAAGCTATTAGAAAAGTAAAAAAAGTACGCTGAACTCTATAAAAAGTCAGCAATACTTCATTGGATTTTCTCCTCTAGTTATGCTTGCTCTTAAATCAAGGCCAAGGATACTCACTTGGCCTTGATTTACCCATTAAGAGCTTTTTACCGACTCTATTTCTTCATCTGTTAGTTTCTCTCTCCATACTTTGGCACCTAAACTTAGAAGTTTGCTCTCTAAACACTCATACCCTCTATCTATGTGTTCTAAACCAGAGATTTCAGTTACTCCTTTTGACACTAATCCAGCAATGACAAGTGCCGCTCCAGCTCGTAAGTCACTTGCTTTGACCTTTGCTCCTTGAAGCATAGTTGGTCCTGAAATGATAGCCGAACGTCCTTCCACTTTGACATTCGCTCCCATTCTTCTCAATTCATCAATATGTTTAAACCGTGCATTATAAATCGTATCCGTTACAATGCTTGTTCCTTCTGACTGAGTAAGAAGAGTACAAAATGGCTGTTGTAGGTCCGTTGGAAACCCTGGGTACACTAGTGTTTTAATATCAACACCTTTTTTAAGTCCAGTGTTATGGATCATAAGCTTGTCATCGTATTCATCAATGACAACTCCCATTTCTCTTAGCTTTGCAATTAACGACTCGACATGGTAGGGAATTACATTGTCAATGATCATCTTTTGTCCAATTGCCGCTGCCATAATCATATATGTTCCAGCTTCAATTCGATCAGGGATAATCGTATGGCGACAACCTTGTAAACTCTCGACACCATTAATTCTAATCACATTGGTCCCAGCGCCTTTAATCTTAGCTCCCATGCTCGTAAGTAATGTTGCAACATCAATAATTTCAGGCTCTTTCGCTGCATTCTCAATGATAGTTTGTCCTTTTGCCTTTACAGCTGCAAGCATGATGTTAATCGTGGCCCCAACACTTACTACATCTAAGTATATTTTCGCACCGCGAAGTTCATCTGCTCGAAGATAAATCGCACCTTGCTCATTTGTAACTTTAGCTCCAAGTGCTTCAAAACCCTTAATGTGTTGGTCAATCGGTCTTGGTCCTAAATTACATCCTCCGGGTAACCCAATAACAGCCTTTTTAAATTTCCCAAGCATGGCACCCATCATGTAATAGGATGCTCGTAGTTTTTTCACACGTCCATTTGGTAACGGCATAGCTATCATATTACTAGGGTCTATTTTAATTTCTTGCTCATCTAAGGAAACCTCTCCCCCGATTTCGGTAAGAAGCTCTCCTAACAACTGAACATCAGAAATTCGTGGCAAATTATCAATAACTACAGGTGAATCTGCTAAAATTGCTGCAGGAATGAGGGCTACTGCACTGTTTTTAGCACCGCTAATTTGTACTGTGCCTTCTAACGGGTATCCGCCTTCTATTAGTAACTTTTCCATTAAATTCACTTCCTCATCCATTCTCATTTCATATGAAAGACATCCATGCGAACAGTTATCCATCATTATATCCAATATTAATTAAGTTTAAATGATAGAACCTAGAAAGTATAATATTTTTTTAAAATAATTATGTATTTTTGTGTATAAACGTTGTTATATCAGTTGTTATATCGAAGTTTGAGTCTCATGAATGTAAAAAATAATTTGTGTACGTTCATAGGAAGGGATTTTTTTCACAAGACATTCATGAAATTCAAACGATGGATAACCAGCTTGTACAATAAGAAAACGGTAAAAGTAGTATAATAAATCATTTTTTCACTATTTTTGTCGAATGGTTCCTATAAAAAAGCAAGAGTTAAAAGTGTAGTCTACACTTTTAACCCTCTACTTTACTTATGCTTTATTCGAAGAACCAAATTCACGCATCTTACCTTTTACAGTTTCTTTAATGGCTTCACGTGCAGGTCCCATAAATTTACGTGTGTCATATACTTCTGTGTCTGCAGCTAATGCTTCACGAACTGCTTTTGCAGAAGCAATTTGACTTTCTGTATTTACATTGATTTTAGCATGGCCAAACTCAATTGCTTTTTGAACGTCTTTAGTCGGGATACCCGTTCCACCGTGTAACACTAATGGAATTCCTACTAATTGGTCAATTTCTTTCATACGGTCGAAACCAAGATTTGGTTCGCCTTTGTAAGGTCCATGAACAGAACCTAATGCAGGTGCAAAACAGTCTACTCCAGTTTCACGAACTAATTGCTCACATTCAGCTGGAATTGCATATGCTGCTTCTGCATCATCAACGATTAAATCATCTTCTTGACCACCGATACGTCCAAGCTCAGCTTCAACTGAAATACCTAGAGTATGTGCTACAGCAACAACTTGTTTAGTAATCGCGATATTTTCCTCAAGTGGATGATGAGAACCGTCAATCATAACAGATGTGAAGCCTGCGTACATCGCTTCGACACATTTCTCAAAACTTGAGCCATGGTCTAAGTGAATGGCAACAGGAACTGTTACTTTGTACTCCTCCATAAGTGATTGAACTAAAGTAACAATTGTTTTAAATCCACCCATGTATCTTGCAGCGCCTTCTGAGACACCCAGGATAACTGGTGATTTTTCTTCTTCAGCTGCTAGTAGAATCGCTTGTGTGTACTCAAGGTTGTTTAGGTTGAATTGTCCTACTGCATAGCTTTCTGCTTTTGCTTTTTGAAGCATTTCTTTCATTGAAACTAAAGGCATGTTTTGTTCCTCCCTTTTCTATCACGCTATTTCAGCAACAATGGTTACATGTTATTCACTTACAAGATGCCCTAACATCAATAGAAATATCCTTACTCTAAGTGAGCATATGTATATTGTCGTTATCCTTTTGAAAAGCTACTGACATGTTTCCACGTTTTTTTTGCCATACTTATTATAGCATGAATATTCAAGGAAATCTCATGTTTTTGCATGCAAGCGCTTTCTTACGCCGTTTTTCACCTTATTGTGCGATTTCAAAGTTTTCTCGAATAACTTGTCTTACATCATCAATGTCGAATGGTTTTGCAAAATGAGTAATCGCACCTAAGTTCATGGCCTCATTAATCATATTTAATTCCCCGTAGGCTGTCATCATGATAACTTGGACATGAGGTTTAATTTCTTTGATTCTACGTAATATTTCTAATCCATCCATTCCAGGAATCTTCATGTCTAAAAGAACTAAATCAGGCTCATCTTTCTCAACAATCGTAAGTGCTTGTACTCCATTTGCTGCTTGGTACATTTTATAGCCATCTTTTTGTAATATTTCGTTTAATAGTACTCTTATACCATATTGGTCATCAACAACTAAGATTTTCTTCATATGTAGTTCCCCTTTTCAAGTGTTTTTTATTTAATCTGAGATTACTATCTCATTTTTACGTAGAAGGCACTCTAACACTATTCGTCTTTTTATACCAATTTCCTCCTAAGGTTGGATATTAATTTGCTAATGTTTAAAGTAAAGTAACTTTCTTTCTACTGTGAATAAGGTAAAATAAATAAATCTATGTTAATCATAAAAGGAGTTGTAAAATGTTACAAATATTTCATACTCAATTAGTAGGCCTTCTTCAAAATATTAAAAAGCAAGAAGAAAAAATTGAAGAGTGTGCGCGTCTCTTAGCTCAAGCTATTGTTGGTGAAGGTCGAATTTACATACACGGAACTGGTTCTTTGGGCTCTTTGCCAGCAAATATTATGAATAGCACGGATCTCATTCCTACTTTAGACACATATTCATCAATGGAAGACGTATCAACTCATGATCGAGTACTCCTTTTTTCTTCGCAGTCAGATGAAGAAGAAGTCAAACATTTAATTGCTTCTCTCGATGAAAAAAATATCCCTTACGTATGGGTTTGCGCTCTTAAAAACGGGGAACAAGAGATGGATTTACTTATCAATACAGGGTTGTTAAGTGGCCTTGTACCTGATGAAGATGGAACGAGGACCGGGTTCCCGGATTCCCTTGTCTCAATGTATGTATACCATGCCCTCTTTTTAACGGTAAAAGATATCTTAGCTGACTATGAATAAGAAAAGCTTACGGCTTTTTCTTAGAAGCACTGTGCGAAGCCGCTACCTTCATTAAAGTCAAACAAAAGTGGGGTTCTTTTGTTTGACTTGTAGCGAGCGGAGCCTGTGCTCTTCTGTGAGTACCACCAATAAAAAAGCACGGAAACTTGGATGAGCTAGTTTCCGTGCTTTTCCTTTTTATTTTTGTTCTTCTAATGAAGCACGAATGAATTCGCGGAATAATGGCTGTGGTCTTGTTGGTCTTGAAACGAATTCTGGATGGAATTGAGATGCGATAAAGTATGGGTGATCTGCAATCTCGATGATTTCAACTAGACGTCCATCAGGGCTTGTTCCTGAGAAGATAAAGCCTGCTTGCTCCATTTGTTGACGATATTCATTATTGAACTCATAACGGTGTCTATGACGCTCATACACCACTTGTTCTTGGTAAGCTTCGTATGCAACCGTTCCTTGCTGAAGCTTACACGGATATAAACCAAGACGAAGTGTTCCACCAAGGTCTTCAACGTCTTTTTGTTCAGGTAACAGGTCAATGATTGGATAATTAGTTTGTGGATTTAATTCTGCTGAATTAGCTCCTTCTAAATTCAATACATTACGTGCAAATTCAACTGAAGCTAATTGCATCCCAAGACAAATTCCTAAGAAAGGAACTTTGTTTTCACGAGCATAACGGATCGCTTCAATTTTCCCTTCAATTCCACGGTCCCCAAATCCGCCTGGTACTAAAATACCATCAACGTCTTGAAGTAATTCCTCAACATTAGCAGTTGTCACTTCTTCTGAGTTAATCCATTTGATTTCTAAGTCAGCATCGTAAGTGTAACCTGCATGACGTAATGCTTCTGCTACAGACAGGTAGGCATCTGGCAAAGCAACGTATTTTCCTACTAATGCGATTTTTACCTTTTTCGAAAGGTTTTGTACCTTTTCTACAAGTGCTTTCCATTCTTCCATGTCAGCACCATTGCAGTTTAACTTAAGGTATTTACATACGATATCATCTAGGTGCTGTTCTTGAAGAGCAAGAGGAACTTGATAAAGTGTTTCAGCATCTCTTGCTTCAATTACAGCATTTTTATCGATATCACAGAACAAAGCAATTTTCTCTTTCATATCTTGTGGAACTGGTTTTTCCGTACGAACGACAATGACGTTTGGTTGAATCCCGAGACTTCTAAGTTCTTTCACACTGTGCTGGGTAGGTTTTGATTTCATCTCTCCGGCAGCAGATAAATAAGGGATAAGGGTACAATGGATATACATCACATTGTCGACACCGATATCACTCTTAATTTGGCGAATGGCTTCTAGAAACGGTAGACTTTCGATATCACCAACGGTTCCCCCAATTTCAGTAATAACGATATCTGCGCTAGTTTCTCTTCCAGCACGAAGTACTCTGTCTTTGATTTCGTTAGTTACATGAGGTATAACCTGAACGGTTCCTCCTAAATAATCACCACGACGTTCTTTTTTAATAACGGAAGAATAAATTTTACCTGTTGTAACATTACTATTTTGATTGAGGTTAATATCGATAAAACGCTCATAATGTCCTAGGTCTAAATCTGTTTCTGCGCCATCGTCAGTTACAAACACTTCACCATGTTGATATGGGCTCATCGTCCCCGGGTCCACGTTAATGTATGGGTCAAACTTTTGAATCGTTACGCTAAGCCCTCGGTTTTTTAATAAACGTCCCAGTGATGCTGCTGTAATTCCTTTCCCTAACGAAGAAACAACTCCTCCGGTAACAAAAATATACTTTGTTGTCATCTCATCTACCCCTTTATGAAATATAATCTTCTTTATAGAAAAAACTTAGGTACGATCTATTAGCTAAGTTGCTTATGTACGTCATGACGATTAGTATACCCTTGTCTTATAAAACCAATCGAATTCACCCATGATTTTGCACTTGCACTTTGCACTAGATCTCATTTTCTGAAAGGTTTTTTGGTTACTTTTCTAGACCCTTTTCAAAAAAATAAAGCAAAAGTGACACCACTCCCTGTAGGGGGCGCACTTTTGCTTTGTATATCGACCATTTATTAGTGAATAAGAATAGACTTATTACTAAAGCCCAAAAATGATTGTACCTATTTCGACATAGATTGTCAAGGGGTCTAGTTAGTCTTCTAATGTGTCATCTTCTTCGAAATCGTCATCCTCTAAATCCGAGTCTTCTTCGTCAGAATCTTCCTCAAAACCATCTAAATCTTCACTTTCAAATTCATCACTATCATCTTCTGCTGAAATTTCATCTAGCTCGTCTTCTAATTCTTCAAACTCATCTTCATACTCTTCATATTCTTCTATATCTTCATCCGCAGCTTTAGCTTTTTTACGAGCAGGCTTAGTAGGAGCTACCGTAAAGTCTTCTTCTACTTTTTCAACAGGATACCAGCTACGCAGACCCCATGTATTAGCTCCTACACATAGGAAACGTCCATCAATGTTTAAATCTGTATAAAGGGCACCAATTCGGTTTGTTACATCTTCATTACTCATTCCTTTTAAATCCGCTACGCGCTTTAAGAGGTCATTATAAGTAAAAGGATTTTTCTCTTCCTTCATTACTTCATATGCGATTTCAATCATCGACATTTCTTTTAGTTCTTCATGACCGTATGCTTTAATACTCAATTCACGCACTTCCTTTCACGACATCCACTATAGGCTTGTTAAAATCATACTTTTCATTATAAACATATTTTTTTCATTTATGCCAGAATTGTATAAATAAAGAATTGTACTCTATGTAAGATTCGCTGATTCTTTGTAAATTCCTCCAATAAAGATTGATAACATAAATCGCAAATCCTTCGTTTATTAAACGATGAAGATTCTTGTAGAATAGACCTATACGCTCCCGTTTTCTTGTTTTCTAACGAAAAACGGGCAGGTAAACTTTTTTTCGTTCCCAGTCTCTCGCTCTTTATCCAATTTCGGGAGCGTAAACTATTTTTCGTTCCCGGTCTCTCGCTCTCTACCTAAAATCGGTCACGTAAGTTTTTTACGTGACCGAATTCGTGTGCATCTAACACCTAGTTTTCAATTCCTTTTAAAATAAATTCAATTTGCATGTCTGTGTATTGCTGTAATGTATAATTTCGTTGGATCACCCAGCGGCGGAATGTCCACATTTGTCCTTTTACTAGGATGTCATGTGCCATTAGATTGATTTGGTCTTCGTTAAGCGTTAACAACTTTTGCTCGACGCAGTCCCGAATGATTTTTTCAATCATTTCTGTCATTTCTAACTCTTTTTCAAGCACATAAGCTAACGCTTCTTTCGGAAGTGATTTAACTTCTTGGTACATGACAAGAACTTCATCTTCCATTTCATCAATTACTTTAAAATAAGAGATAATCGCTTCTTTTAAGCGATCAAGTCCTGAGCTACTGGTGTCCAAGTATTGCTTTAGGCGATCACGTACTTCTTCATAAATGGAATCACATACTAAATATAATACATCTTCTTTTGCGCCAATGTATTCATATAACGTCCCAATGCTAAAGCCCGATTGTTTGGCTATTTCTCGAGTCGTCGTTCGATGGAACCCTTTTTGTTTAAAAAGGGTTACCGCCCCTTTAATCATTTGCTCTCTTCTTTTTTGAATGAGCTGTGGGTCTTTCACCATGGAAGGTACTTTTTTCTTATCTAACAAAGGTATCCCTCGCCTTCATTGATTCAGGTTTCTTGTCCTTATTGTAAACTATATTGTCATAATTCGGAATATCTTCTTTTTCCACATGCTTTTACGAGGTAGGGGATACCTTTATCGACTCCCTAGTCAGCTAATAGCATTTTCGAAATGACCAATCTTTGTATTTCATTTGTGCCTTCATAGATTTGAGTAATTTTAGCATCACGCATAAATCGTTCAACTGGGTATTCTTTCGTGTAACCATATCCTCCAAAAACTTGGACAGCTTCTATCGTGACCTCCATGGCGGTATCTCCAGCAAAGAGCTTCGATATCGCAGATTCCTTTCCATATGGCAACCCATTGCTTTCTTTCCATGCCGCTTGATAGGTTAAAAGTCTTGATGCTTCTATTTTTGTGGCCATGTCTGCTAACTTAAAGGCAATGCCTTGCATCTGCCCTATTGATTTTCCGAATTGCTTTCGTTCTTTCGCATATTCAACCGCAGCATCTAGCGCACCTTGAGCAATTCCTAACGCTTGAGCAGCAATTCCATTCCTACCTCCATCAAGCGTCATCATTGCGATTTTAAAGCCTTCCCCTTCTTCTCCTAATCTATTTTCTGCAGGGATACGGCAATCTTCAAAAATAATTTCTGTTGTTGGGGAAGAGCGAATGCCTAATTTCTTTTCCTTCTTTCCGACTGAAAAACCAGGCGTGTCTGATTCTACAATAAAAGCGGTAATTCCCTTATGCTTTAACTCAGGGTCTGTAATTGCAAAAACAACATAAATATCTGCAATGCCCCCATTGGTTATAAAAATTTTAGAACCATTTAAAATATACTCGTCTCCGTCTTTCTTCGCTGTTGTTTTCATTTTCGCTGCATCTGAACCTGACCCTGGCTCGGTTAAACCATAGGCTCCAATACAACGCCCTTCAGCTAATGCACGTAAATAAGTTTGTTTCTGTTGTTCTGTTCCGAACGTATATATTGGCCAACCAGCCAACGAAACATGTGCTGACAGCGTCACTCCCGTGGATGCACATACTCGAGAAAGCTCTTCGATAGCAATTACATAGCTAAGATAGTCTGCTCCAATGCCACCGTATTCTTCAGGCCACGGGATACCGGTTAAGCCAAGTTCCGCCATTTTCGTAAAAATATCTCTGTCAAAGCGTTCTTCTTCATCTCTTTGGGCAGCTGTAGGCTCTACTTCTTTTTTTGCAAAGTCTCTTACCATTTTTTGAATCATTTCTTGTTCATCAGTTAGTTGAAAGTTCATATCAATTCCTCCAATTATTGGTCCAACCCAAGTGTTTTCATAATGACTAACTTTTGAATTTCACTTGTTCCCTCATAGATTTCCGTTACTTTTGCATCTCGAAAGTAACGCTCAACAGGATAATCTTTTGTATACCCATATCCTCCATACACTTGAACTGCTTCGGTAGCGACTTGTACGGCTGTTTTGGAAGCATATAGCTTTGCCATGGAGGCTTCTCTTGTGCATGGCAAGCCTTTTTCTTTGAGCTTGGCAGCTTGATAGGTTAATAGCTTCGCTGCTTCTACGCTTGTTTTCATGTCCGCTATTTTAAATGCCAACCCTTGATGAGAACCTATTGTTTTCCCGAACTGCTTACGCTGTTTTGCATAAGCAACTGCTGCTTCACAGGCAGCTTCAGCAATACCTAGAGCTTGTGCAGCTATACCAATGCGGCCCGCATCTAAATTAGCCATCGCAATCTTAAAACCGTCTCCTTCTTGACCAAGGAGATATCCTTCTGGTACTTCTGCATTTTCAAAAGTTATCGTAGTTGTACTGGAGCCATGCAGACCCATTTTTCTTTCTTTTTTTCCAACCAGTAAGCCCTTGGTGTTCTTTTCAACGATAAAGGCGGAAATTCCCTTCGCCCTTTTTTTCGGTGCTGTTTTTGCAAACACAATATAGGTATCAGCTTCTCCGCCATTGGTGATAAAAAGCTTTGACCCATTAAGTAAATAACGGTCTCCTCGTTTAGTAGCTGTTGTTTTAAGACCTGCAGCATCTGACCCCGCACTTGGTTCCGTTAGGGCAAACGCTCCTAAACATTTACCGCTAGCTAGCTTTGTTACATACTTCTTTTTTTGCGCTTCTGTACCAAAATGTAATATTGGATTCGTACCAACAGAGGTGTGTACCGATAGAATAACCCCAAGTGCCGCACTTACTTTTGAGAGCTCATGTATCGCTACGATATATGAGGTAAAATCCATTCCAGCTCCTCCGTAGTGATCAGGTATTGGTATACCTAATAACCCAAGTGTTGCCATTTCGTTGACAATGGCACGGGGAAACACATCTTTTTCCTCCATTTGACTAACAAATGGTGCGACTTTCTCCTTTGCAAACGACTGTACCATCCTACGCAATTGTTCTTGCTCCTCTGTGAAAAGGAGGTTCATTTTATCAACTCCAACCGGTAGATTTAGTGATATTGATAAAAACCTCTGCCTGTTTTCCTACCGAGCCAGCCTGCTTTCACATACTTTCGAAGTAATGGACAAGGACGATACTTATCATCACCAAATCCTTGATGGAGGGTTTCCATTATATATAAACACGTATCTAATCCAATAAAATCTGCCAATGTCAGTGGTCCCATTGGATGATTCATTCCAAGTTTCATGACTTCATCAATCGCTTCTGGTGTTGCTACTCCCTCATACACTGAAAATATCGCTTCATTTATCATCGGCATCAAAATCCGATTAGACACGAAACCAGGAAAGTCATTGACTTCAACTGCGGTTTTTCCTATTCTTTTTGTTAGATTATGGACTGTTTCATAAGTTTGGTTTGAGGTTGCTAAGCCCCTGATGATTTCCACTAACTTCATTACGGGAACTGGGTTCATAAAATGCATTCCAATCACGTTTTCGGGTCGAGAGGTTGAAGCTGCCATTTCAGTAATCGGTAAAGATGATGTATTCGTTGCAATTATCGTCTGCGGAGAAACTATTTTATCAAGCTTTGAAAAAAGCTTTGTCTTTGCTTCCATTTGTTCAACAATCGCTTCGATTACAAGGTCTACATCACTTGCTACTTCTATATCTGCTGTAAGTTCAATTCGCGAAAGGATTGTTGCTTTTTCCTGTTCAGAGCATCTGCCCTTTTGCACTTGCTTTAGAAGGTTTTTTTCAATGGTTTGAAACCCTCGCTCTGCATATTCCATTTCTTTATCGTGCAATAGTACAGGGATTCCTGCTTTTGCGTGAACTTGGGCAATTCCGGCTCCCATTTGACCTGCTCCAATGACCAACACCTTGTTTACTTGCATCCTCTCACTCCTTCTTACACCTCAATCATAATCGCGTCTCCTTGGCCTCCTCCACTACATATCGCAGCAATACCAAGACCACCGCCTCTTCGTTGTAACTCATAAGCTAACGTTAAAATAATTCTTGTTCCACTTGCACCGATCGGATGACCTAATGCTACCGCTCCTCCATTTACATTTATCTTCTCTAGGTCGAGATTTGCAATCTTTGCACTTACTAACGCAACCGCAGCAAACGCTTCATTTATTTCAAATAAGGTGATATCCTCTTTTCGTTTCCCTGTTTTCTCTAGTAATTTAGTAATAACTAAACCAGGTGTTATCGGAAAATCTTTCGGAGCTACTCCTAAAGACGTGTGCCCAATAATTGTAGCAAGCGGCGCTAATCCTTGCTTTTTCGCTGTTTCTTCATTCATAAGTAAAAGTGCTGCTGCGCCGTCATTGACTCCTGGCGCATTTCCTGCAGTAATCGTTCCGTCCTTTGAAAAAATAGAAGGCAACGATTGCAATGCTGCTAGTGTCGTATTTTTCCTTGGAGCTTCGTCTGTCGTTATTTCTAAGTCATCGCCTTTTCGTTGCTTGATTGTAACGGGAGCAATCTCTTCTGACATTTTTCCATTTTCAATTGCTTCTAGCGCTTTTTGATGACTTCGGAGAGCCCACTCATCTTGCTCTTCTCTTTTTATCCCATACTCTTTTGCGACCTCGTTCCCATACACACCCATGTGGTTATTCGTAAACGAACAGGTTAACCCATCATGAAGCATCAAGTCTTTTACTTCGCCATGACCCATTCTCTTACCCCAACGATTCGACTCTAGAATATAAGGTGCTTGACTCATCGATTCCATACCGCCTGCAACCATTGTTGTTGCATCGCCTAGCCGGATGATTTGGTCCGCAAGCGTGACACTTCTCATCCCGCTTGCACACACTTTGTTTATTGTTTCAGTCGTTACATTTTCAGAAAGTCCGGCAAACATGCTTGCTTGCCTCGAAGGCATTTGACCTTGTCCTCCTTGAAGAACATTACCGATAATTAAACCGTCGATTTGAAAATTTTCTAGCGAATGACGAGATAATGTAGCTTGGATTGCATGTGCACCTAATTCTGCTGCTTTTAATGAGTGGAGGCTTCCGCCAAATTTTCCAAACGGTGTTCTCGCTCCACTAACAATGACTGTTTTCCCCATACCTTTGCCACCTTTTCTACAACGTTTGCTTACTTAATTTCTGAATGCGTTTACACATTTTATGACATCCAAAGAGCCCAGTAGCATCTGCCCTGAACTCTTTGCTGTGTTCTAGTTTATTCTAATGAACTGTCCCATTTGCCTGTTGGACAAGTGATCTCTCTAAAATCTCTACAAGGTCAAGTGTTTGCACGTTTTCTTCGACTTCTTTTGCTTTTGTTCCATCACTTAACATCGTTAAACAATATGGACATCCGCTTCCTATGATGCTTGGATTTACTTCTAACGCTTGTTCTGTTCGTGTGACATTGACACGGTCACCAACTGTTTCTTCCATCCACATCATACCGCCACCTGCTCCACAGCACATGCCGTTTTCAAGATTACGTTCCATTTCAACGACTTTCACTCCAGGGATTGCTCGTAAAATCTCGCGTGGTGCATCGTAAACATCATTATATCGACCTAAATAACAGGAATCATGATAGACAATCGTTTCATTTACCTCATATTTTGGAACCAGTTTTCCTTCTTGTATCAGTTTAAAGAGAAGCTCTGTATGGTGATATACTTCAACATCCTCTAAACCAAACTCAGGATACTCGTTTTTGAATGTGTTATAGGCATGCGGGTCAATCGTTACGATTTTCTTCACGTTATGTTTTTGGAATAATTCAATATTTGCATTCGCTAGCTCTTGGAATAAAAATTCATTTCCAATTCGTCGTGGTGTATCTCCTGAGTTCTTTTCTTTGTTACCGATAATGGCAAACTTCACTCCAGCCTCATTCAACACTTTTGCTAATGACTGAGCGATTTTTTGACTACGGTTATCATATGAACCCATTGAACCTACAAAGAAAAGATATTCAAATTCTTCTCCCGCTTTTTCAAGCTCTTTAATCGTTGGTACGTGAATATCGTCGCGACCTTCACGCCAGTTTTCTCTTTCTTTACGGTTAATTCCCCATGGATTACCTTGACGCTCTATATTGGTAATCGCTCGTTGTGCATCAGCATCCATTTTGCCTTCTGTTAATACAAGGTAGCGACGCATATCGATAATTTTATCAACATGCTCATTCATAACAGGACATTGGTCTTCACAATTTCTGCAAGTCGTACAGGCCCAGATTTCTTCCTCTGTAATGACATCACCAATTAAACTCACATCATAACCCGCTGCTACTTCTTGATTTCCTTCTCCTTGGAGCGCCAGTTGGTTTCCTCTTGTACTCGAAAAAGCATAGGCAGGTAGCCACGGCGAACGAGAAGTAACGGCAGCCCCTTTTTCTGTTAAGTGGTCTCTGATTTTTACGATAAGCTCCATTGGAGAAAGCATTTTGCCCGTTCCTGTAGCCGGACACATATTGGTACAGCGTCCACACTCCACACAGGCATATAAATCAACGAGTTGCTTTTGGTTAAAATCCTCAACCTTCCCAACTCCAAATACTTCTTGTGTTTCATCTTCAAAATCAATGGAAGCTAACTGACCTACTTTATGAGTACGTCCTAAAAAGACATTGTATGGACCAGCTATAAGATGCGCATGTTTTGATTGGGGCACGTACACTAAGAATGTTAGCAGGAACAATAAATGCATCCACCAAAAAGCATAGAATAATACAGCTGCTCCGGTTGGTCCAAGCCCTTGAGCTACCCATGCAATACTTGAAGCGATTGGTTCAAACCCAGTTAACGACTTATCTAACCAGATTTTTTCCATCCCTTTCGCACCTAACTTAGATAGCATCAGTCCACCAATAAAAATAAGAACAAGACCAGACTTCCATCCTCTTTTTAAGCGACCTAGTTTTTCAATATAACGGCGGTGAAACGCCCAAACAACAGCAATTAATATCATTAGTACAACGATTTCTTGGAAAAACGTAAAATAAGGGTAAATAGGGCCTAATGGCAAATGTGAATTTATAGCAAGTCCTTTCCATATCACATCGATCGCACTGAATTGTACGAGTAAGAATCCATAGAAAAACATGACATGGATAATCCCGCTTTTTTTATCTTTAAGTAATTTCTTTTGACCAAATACATTAACAAGAACCGCATTTATTCGCTCTTTCATCGTGTGGTCAAATTCAACTTTTTTCCCTAATTTAATGTATTCATATCGTGTTTTTACAAGAGTGGCGAACAAGCAAATCGCATATCCAGTAATTGCTAAAAATAAAATGAGGTTAATCCATCTAAGCGCTTCCATTTCAAGCATCCCCTTTCTTTATCTCCATCTTATGTTGAGTAAGTGCGAAAAAGCCCTTTTCCTTCCCTCCCAGTTCTCTTATGAAAATAGTATAGCACAAAATGAATGAGTATTCACTCATTAATTGAGTTAATTTTTTCCCTTAGTAAAAACATATCACTTGGGTAGACTAAATATAACAAAAATCTAGTTAATAGGAGGTTTTTATGGGAGTTGCACTTAGTATCTTAGCGATTTTAGTTCTGCTTATCATTTGGTTGCGTATTGATTTTGTAAATGGCATGAAAAAGCAAAAAAGTGAAGCTCATAAACGTGAGCAGGTAACACGTTATGGAACAGTCTCCATGCAAACAACAGGAGATGATTTTTACAAAGCAATGTTTCAAGATATTGAACAAGCAACTGACCATGTTCACATCCTATTCTATATCGTGAGCGATGACAATATTTCAAGTAAATTGGTTCATTTAATCCAAGAAAAAGCAAAACAAGGAGTAACGGTCCGTCTTCTTGTAGACCGAATGGGTTCTAGGATGAAAAAGAAAACCATTCAGCAATTAAAAGACGCTGGAGTTCTTTTTGCTTACTCACACCCGATTAAATGGCCCTATTTATTTTTTACATTCAACCGTAGAAACCACAGAAAGATTACGATAATTGATGGAAAAATTGGTTTTGTCGGAGGATACAATGTAGGTGATGAGTATTTAGGAAGAGACCCTAAATATGGGCCTTGGCGTGATTATCACTTACGATTAGTCGGTGACGGCGTTCAGGATTTGCAAGAGCAATTCCTTGAAGACTGGAAAGTAGCCACGAAGGAAAGCTTAAACAAAGAGCGTTACTATCCGACACTTGTGAAGGGAACAATTCCATTACGAATTCTGCCAACGGACGGTGTTTATTTAGAAGAAGCTTTTATAGACTTTGTCAAACAAGCGAAAACAACCATTCGTATCGGGACACCGTATTTCATTCCAGGGAAGGCATTAGAAAAAGAATTAATTGCCGCTTCGAAACGAGGCGTTGATGTTAAATTACTCGTTCCAAAGCAAGGTGATCATCCCCTTGTGAAAGAAGCATCTTTTCCTTACTTTAAAGAGTTGCTAAAAGCTGGTGTCGATGTGTACCAGTATTACCGTGGATTTTACCATGCAAAGGTTGTTATTATTGATAACCAACTTTGTGATATTGGTACAGCCAATTTCGATAAACGAAGCTTTCATATCAACCATGAAATCAACTGCATCATTTATGACCGAGAGTTTATTCAAACGGTTATTAATGAAATCGAACATGATATGTCTGTATCAGAACGGTTAACGCTAAATGCTGTTAAAAATCGAACCTTTTTTCAAAAAGGAAAAGACCGAGTCGCCCAACTCGTATCTGGATTACTATAAAAAGGCAACACAGTCGTTTCTTTTTTAAGAGCTGTGGGCGAAACTACTGCCGGCGGCCACGATTAGATTTATTCGTTTCCGGATCAGGGGGATTCTTACTCCGGCAGGCACGATTACTCTTATTCGTTACCGAACCAGGGGCGGATCCTACTCAGGCGGCCACGATTACTCTTATTCGTTACCGAACCAGGGGCGAATCCTACTCCGGCGGCCACGATTACTCTTATTCGTTATCGGATCAGGGGTAAAAGAGCACCAGACGGTAACGTAAATTGAGAATCGAGATAAACAAGATAACGAAAAAAAATGCCTTTGAGATTCAATTCTCAACGGCATTTTTTCTCTATTTTTCCACTTTGCTTGTTATAAATTTCGAAACAATCCTATTAAACTCAACCGCATGTTTAGTTGGTATTTGGTGTGTTGCTTTTTCTACTAAGACAACGTCCACATCATGAAGTCGTTTTTTAAACATATCGATGTAGTGATGTAAGTAAAACGAGTATGAACCATACACTAATAAAACAGGTGCTTTTATTTCATGTAGATGTTCCGTTGAGCGATACTCGAGACCGGCTTTATACATCCGGCTCAGTACATCTGGATTCGTTCTTTTTATGTGGTCAACAAGTTCAGCGCGAAATGCGGTTTCGTGCATCTTGCAATGGGCCCCAGCCAGGACATTTGCTAACAAACCCATGGCCTTCATTTCCGTAACAAAAATTCCAAGCTTGAATTCATTACGTAATATAAAACTATTGACCTCAGGAAAGCTGCCACTCATAATTAACGCCATTGTTCGTTCAGGATAAGATAATACAAATTCCTGTGCGATTGATCCTCCATTCGAGTAGCCTAGAATGACTGCTTTTTCAATCTTTAACTCATCTAATACATGACGAATATCCTCAGCTAAAAGCGAAAGTGTTATTTTTTCCGGCCCTCCTTCGCTTTTTCCATTCCCTCTAAGGTCAACCATAATTAGTTTATACGTTGTAGATAACGGTCTTTGTTTATGAAATGTTTTATAACCCATTCCTGGAGGGTGAATGAGCACGATCGGTGTTCCTTCTCCTACAGTTTCATAGTAGATTGCACGGTTGTATCGACATTGAACGTAAGCCATGTTCATCCTCCTTTCATTATTTAAATCACATTGCTGTTATTGATTAAAGAAAACCATGACCCAGCTGTATATTTTATAGCCTAAATAGATTCCGATGATCCCCATAATTCCCGGTAAGGCAGGTGGAGCTGGTATAGGTAATTTAATTACAGCGAACAGAAATCCTACAATTAGGCCAGCCAATAAGGCTAAAATTATTTCTTGCATACTATCACTTCCCTTATTATTAAAGTTATTTTCTCCATTAAAACAGCCCTCTATTAAGGAAAATAGAGGGCATTTGTTTTTTTACATTCTTTCTGGTGCTTTGACTCCAATAATTGATAGGGCATTTTTGAGTGTAATTTGAACAGCCTTGATTAACGCCATTCTCGCACTGCTTTTTTCCTTATCTTCTGGGTCAATGACACGCTCTGCATTATAGAAGCTATGCAATGTCGCTGCTAACTCAAAGACATAGTTGGTAATGCGGTGTGGAGACAGTTTATTCGCCGCTTCGGCCACAGCTTCAGGATACTCACCAACTTTTTTCAAAAGGTCATATTCTTTTTCAGACTGAATAAGTTGGAGATTTGAATCATCTAACGTTAACCCTAATTCTTCTCCTTGTCTTAAAATGCTGCAAATTCTGGCATGAGCATATTGAACATAATACACTGGATTTTCATTTGATTTTGATACGGCCAAGTCCATGTCAAAATCTAAATGTGTATCTGCACTTCTCATCGCAAAGAAGTAACGAGTCGCATCAATTCCGACTTCCTCCATTAAATCTCGAAGGGTAACAGCTTTCCCTGTTCTCTTACTCATTTTGACTTTTTCTCCATTTTGGAACAAGCTGACCATTTGGATTATTTGAACTTCTATTTGTTCTTTTTGGTAACCTAACGCTTGAATTGCCGCTTTCATTCTTGGTATGTATCCGTGGTGATCGGCTCCCCATATGTTAATCAGCTTATCAAATCCACGTTCCATCTTATCTTTATGATAAGCAATGTCTGGTGTTAAGTACGTATAGCTTCCATCATTTTTAATTAACACGCGGTCTTTATCATCACCATATGTCGTCGAACGGAACCAAGTCGCTCCATCCTGTTCATAGGTTTCATTTTTTTCTTTTAGTACTTTGAGTGCTTCAACTACTTTACCTGAAAGATATAATGAAGTCTCGGAATACCAATTATCGAATGGAACACGAAATTCTTGAAGGTCGGTTTTAATTTTATCCAACTCTTTCTTTAATCCATATTCCCGGAAAAAGAGAAGACGTTCTTCTTCAGTCTGTTGAACAAATTTATCTCCATGCTCTGCAATCAGGCCTTTAGCAAACCCAATGATATCTTCACCATGATATCCATCTTCAGGCATTTCCATCTCTTGCCCAAGTTCTTGGAAATATCGAGCTTGAAGCGATAATGAAAGGTTGTTAATTTGGTTTCCTGCATCATTAATGTAATATTCCCGTTCAACATCATAGCCTGCTTTAGCTAAAATATTACATAGGGAATCGCCGACAGCAGCTCCTCGTGCATGACCAAGATGAAGATTTCCTGTTGGATTTGCTGAAACGAATTCCACTTGAATGCGTTTATTTCCACCAACATTTGTTTCTCCGTACTGTTCTTTTGCAGCTAAGACCGCTGGAATGATTTCTCGTAAATACGCATTATCCATGTGAAAATTAATGAATCCAGGCCCTGCAATTTCAATAGATGAAATTGCCCCTTTTTCTTTATCAATGTGGGCTACAATGTCCTCAGCAATCGCTCGCGGTGCTTTTTTTGCAATTCTAGCCAATTGCATTGCCATATTTGTTGCATAATCACCATGTGCTTTTTCTTTTGGAATCTCAAGGATTACTTCAGGAATGGCATCTCCTGTTGCCAATCCAGCTTTTTCAACTGCTGCTTTGATTTCTTGTTTCAACTGGTCTTTCATTTGTTCGACACTGTTCATTTTAATTTACCTCCTTAAAGGTTACGAGCATGTGATGATTTCTTTTTAACTCGTCATTCATTACGGTCTCGTATGATGTTTCTATTTCACCAATATTGTTCTCTAAAGAAAATGAGAGTTCTTTGGTTTGAATAAGATATGTCATCGTTCCATAAGGTGTTATGTACGTTCCTTCGGTTTGTTTCTCTGCTTCTAGCTGTTGTCTTACGGAGATTTCACCATTACGAATAATCGTCATCTTGTTGTCCGTCATTTTGAATACATTTGAGACGACTCCATTCTCTGAGTTGTCTTGGTAGCGTATATAAACGGAGTTCCCTTTTTTCGTTAACTCCCCATGCGCTTCTCCAGTATATGTATTTGTTTCTTGCTGTTCTGTAATTGATATCGAGTATGTAATGTTTATCTTTATTTTATCGTCCATTTTGCTCACCCTTATTCATTCAAGTGTAGCTCTATTCTCATTTTACCGCAATCAAGAAGACTATCAAGGCAAAACACACATAGCATGATAATTGTTTAGAGGACACTGGAAAATGGTAAAAACCCTACCGTTTACAGTGCCCTCCAAATGTACTTTTTTAGTTAGAGTGACTTACACCCATCCAAGGATGATTTCTCTGATGAATTTGCTTGCTGCGATTTGTGTTTGTTCAGTTAAGTCATACACTGGAGCAACTTCTACTAAATCTGCACCGATTACATTTAGCTCAGAATCCGCAATTAAACGGATCGCTTCTAGTAATTCTTTTGAAGTAATTCCTCCCGCTTCAGCTGTACCTGTACCAGGTGCAAACGCTGGGTCTAATACATCTATATCGATCGTTACATAGACATTGCGTCCTGCCAATTTCGGAAGAATTTCCTTTAATGGCTCAGCCACATCAAACTTTGATAGATGCATTCCTGACTCTTTAGCAAATTGAAATTCTTCTCTCATTCCAGAACGAATACCGAACGAGTATACATTCTCAGCACCGATTAATTCACACGCTTTTCGGATTGGAGTGGAATGCGAAAGGGGTTCACCCTCATACTGCTCTCGTAAATCAGCATGAGCATCAATATGGATAATCGCCATATCCGGATATTTTTTATGCATGGCACGAAAAATTGGCCACGATACAAGATGCTCTCCACCAAGACCAATTGGAAATTTCTCATCAGCGATTAGTTTGTCCACGTAATCTTCAATCATGTCTAAGCTACGAGCTGCATTCCCAAACGGTAAAGGAATATCTCCTGCATCAAAATATTTTACTTCTTCTAAATGCTTATCAGCATAAGGACTATATTCCTCTAAGCCTAATGAAGCTTGACGAATACGGGCAGGACCAAAACGAGAACCAGGACGGAATGACACCGTCCAATCCATTGGCATTCCGTAAATCACAGCCTTGCTTTCCTCATAACTAGGATGACTCATAATAAATACATGTCCTGAATAAGCCTCATCAAAACGCATACGTCTTCCTCCTTACTTCACAAGGTTTTCAACAAAGCGAGGTAATGCAAATGCTGCTTTATGAAGGTCTTTTGTGTAGTATTTCGTATCAATGTCATGGAAGCGTTGTTCTTCCACCTCTAATGGGTCATATTTTTTTGAACCAATTGTAAATGTCCAAAGGCCACTTGGATACGTTGGAATGTTTGCTGTATAAAGTCTTGTAATCGGGAAGGTCTCTTTTACATCACGGAAAACGGTTTTAATTAAATCTGAATGAAACCAAGGATTATCCGTTTGCGCCACAAAAACGCCATCTTCTTTTAACGCTTTTGAAATTCCTTCATAAAACCCTTTCGTAAATAAATTCACAGCTGGTCCAACTGGTTCTGTTGAATCGACCATAATGACATCATACACTGCTTCACTTTTAGCGATATGCATAAAGCCATCATCAACTTGAACATCTACACGAGCATCATCTAGTGCACCAGCAATGCTAGGTAAGTATTTTTTAGAATACTCGATTACTTTACCATCAATTTCTACTAACGTTGCCTTTTCTACCGATGGGTGTTTTAACACTTCACGAATAACACCACCGTCTCCTCCACCTACTACAAGCACATTCTTAGGGTTAGGATGTGTGAATAAAGGCACATGTGCAACCATTTCATGATAAACAAACTCGTCTTTCTCCGTTGTCATAACCATGCCATCGAGTACAAGCATGTTGCCAAACTCTTCTGTTTCAATCATATCTAGCTTTTGAAACTCCGTTTGTTCTGTATGTAATGTGCGTTTTATTTTAGCCGTAATCCCAAAACGCTCTGTTTGCTTTTCTGTATACCATAATTCCATCTTTCTTCACCTCATAAATAAATAGTTACGTTTAGCTTGTCCTACATTTTACTCTCTTACTAGTCGCTATTACAACTTATAAGAAAAACCGCTAGCGGTCTTTTCTTACTTGCGATGCGCGAAGCCATCGCCCTGCCTGAACTAGCTTAAAAGACATCCATGAGCATCTAAACTTTTTATACTTTCTTACTTTGTAAGAAAAACCGCTAGACCCCTTAGGTCCTACGATATTTTGATCCTTCATTAATCTGAACAAACAAAGTATGAACAATCACCCGAAAAAAAGCAAGATAAATTTTAGGAATACAGGAAGAATACGTTTAAAAGTGGCCAAGCTTACCAAAACTAGTAAAGGAATTAAGACAGTGAAAAAGGGGTGGCTATCGTGGAGGTCATCACACGACGGAAGAAACACAAAACAAGTTTGTTACGGTCATTATTTCGGTTTATTCTTATTGTTTCTATTTTAATGATGAGTGGAGTTGTCACGTTGCTTCTATATACTAAAGCACAAGGACCTCCACCTCTTCAAGTTGCACAAACGACTAGATACTTCGGGGCAGATGATTCGATAATTGGCGAGCATTCGGCAGGTCAAAAGCGATATTGGATTTCTTTAGAGGACATTGCGCCTGACCTTATTAATGCGACTTTATCAATCGAGGACCGCAAGTTTTATACTCACTATGGCTTTGACCCCACGCGAATTGGTGGTGCAGTTGTTGCAAATATTCGTGCTGGTTCAATGGCACAAGGGGCAAGTACCATTACACAGCAGTATGCTCGTAACTTATATTTAGGCCATGATAAGACGTGGCAAAGAAAGTGGAACGAGGCGCTTTATGCGTTAAGACTTGAAATGAGCTATTCTAAAGAAGATATTTTAGAGGGTTATTTAAATACGATTTATTATGGTCACGGTGCATATGGAATTGAAGCTGCAGCACAACATTTCTTTGGAAAAAGTGCGAGCGATATATCGTTGGCTGAATCCAGTATGCTTGCAGGTATCCCAAAAGGTCCTAGCTATTATTCTCCATTAAATGACTTTGAGCGCGCCAAGCAACGGCAACGTGTTATCTTGCAATCGATGGCTGATTCAGGTTTAATTACACAATCAGAAGCAAGTCGTGCTGCTGAGGACCCGCTTCAGTTTGTAAATGAAGAGACACAATCAGCCTCATATGTTGGTCCTTATTTCCAACAAGCTGTAAACCACATCTTAAAATCTGAATATGACATTGATGAAGAAATTGTTGAAATGGGTGGATTACAAATTTATACGACGCTTGACCCTGAGCTCCAACAACTCGCTGAAAAATGGGTACAAGCAGAAATCGGAAGTATCGACGACCTTCAAACATCGTTAATTGCGATGGACCCTGATACAGGAGATGTATTAGCTTTAATTGGGGGACGAGACTTTTCGGAAAGTTCGTTTAATCGAGCCACGCAAGCAAAAAGACAACCTGGGTCTACCTTTAAGCCGTTTTTGTATTATGCAGCATTAGAAAAAGGATTTACACCAACTTCAACCTTGTTAAGTGAACCTACGTCTTTTCAATATGAAGAAGGAAAGGACCCATATACACCAAGTAACTTTAATGACAATTATGCAAATGAATTTATCACGCTTTTACAGGCTCTTGCTTTTTCAGACAATATATACGCTGTAAAAACTCATCTTTACTTAGGTACACATGAACTTCTTGAAACCGCTCAGCGTTTTGGGATAAAAAGCCCATTACGAGACAACCCGGCTTTAGCCTTAGGTACGAGTGAAGTAAGTATGCTTGAAATGGTCACTAGTTATTCGACCTTTGCAAACGGGGGAAAACGCATTGATCCTCGTTTCATAAGGAAAGTAGTAGACCAGGAAGGCAATGTCCTCGTGGACCAAGAACCGATTGCTATTCAAGAATTTGATGAGAGACTAATTTTTATTATGAACGACCTTATGAAAGGAATGTTCGAACCACACCTTAATGATTATGCTTCTGTCACGGGTGGGTCTGTCTCTCATTTAGTAAGCCGTCCAGTCGCTGGGAAATCTGGTTCAACACCAACCGATAGTTGGATGATTGGGTATACCCCTCAACTTGTGACAGGCGTTTGGATTGGGTTTGATGAAGGTCCACTCAACCACAGTATGCACGGACAGCATGCAAAACGAATATGGGCAAACTTTATTGAAGAAGCTTCAGCAAATAGTTTAAAGCTGCAATTCCATAAACCAGATGGGGTCACCGGAGCTTATATCAATCCTAGTAGTGGCTTACTAGCTAGTGAAGATTGCCCGGTACGAAGATTAACTTACTTTATTGATGGAACCGAACCAACGGAATACTGTACGAAACATACAGAGGATGATGTTGCATCAGAACCTATTGAAGAGGAAGAACACGTAAAAGAAAGATTCCTCGACCGCTTCTTTAAATGGTTTCATTAAAAAAACGACAAAGTCGCTTTTGAAAAAGCAAGGAGCGTAGCCACTGCCTTTTTTAAAGGGTTTTACAGGTGCCTTTCTTGTAAAACCCGCGCAGTGTGCGAAGCCCTTGCTCTTCCTGAATAACTTAAAAAACATCTATGTGGCACAGTTTCTTACAGATATGCAAAAATAAAAAGCGCAAGGAGTCTAAACTCCTTGCGCTTTTTTGTCCTAGTATAAATGTGTCGTTTATACTATTGTTAAGTGTAATTCGATTTTTATAAAAGCTCAATAGCTTATGCGAGAGTTCATAAATCGTTCAAATTTCATCGAAATAAGGTCTAGACAAACCGAAAAAATTTTGTTTAAAGAGGGTACTGTAAAAAGTTCGGTTTTCAACTTTTTACAGTACCCTCTTTGCAATGTGCGTAGCCGTTGCCTTTTTTATTGCCTGCTACGAGTGGTTTTTTCGTAGAAGGCATGCAACGAGTGAAGCCATTGCCATATAATTAAAGGGACTGTAAAAAGTTCGGTTTTACCTTTTTACAGTCCCCTCCTGTTATTTTAGTTGTTGATGAAGAGCTTCATCTGAATTATTCCACATCTCTTCATTATGCTCTTTCAAGAATTTAGCCAAAAGGTGCTTTGAAGCTTCATCCATATGGTCAACAATGATATGACCTTTAATTGATTTATCCATTCGGTTCACATGCTCAGGTAGACTTTTGTAGCCACGGCGAATGTCAATGTCAACGCGCATCTCACAGCCAGTGACCCCTGCATAATACGTTTTTCCTTGTTTATGGTTAATGGTTACCCATACTAACCAATATAACTTACCATTTGGTACTTCTTCGCGATTAGGTAAAAATTTAATTCTTTTTTCCACTGCCGATCTCGCATGAAGGGCTCCCATATCAACGTAAGCTTCCCCTTGTTCAGGGTCAATAATGACAGGGGATACATTGTCTAAATTTAATACCCCTGCCCCATATCCACCATGTTCTGAAGTGGTAGAATCGCCTTGAAGGATCGTAAAGCCTGTTTTGGGCTTGTTTTCTTTGTCTTTATTATTGTTAAACAAATCCATGTATATCTTTCCTTTCTCCCTTTTACATTTTCACTCTACTATCATAGGTATTCTTATAGTTTGTGTTTATTAAGCATTTTAATCATCTTAATGCTCGGTTGAACGCAATGCTGCAATGTATTCAAAGGCTTGAATTAAATCTTCCTCAGAATAATTTTGCTTCTTTTTAATCGTGAATACTTTATCTTTTACTTCCGCTTCTGAAAGGTCATCAAAATATAAAATAGTCGATACTAGTTCTAGGAATCGCGAACTCTGTTCATTCATGTTCGTGACAATGCGATTAATTTCCGGGAGGTCTATTTGGTACATTTGAATAAATTTTAGCCCTTCTTCCGTTATTGTATAGCGGTATTGAGAGTAACCACCTTTGTTCTCTTTGATTTCTTCAAGGAATCCAAGATTACATAGTTCTTCAATTCGCAACGTCAGCTCTTCCGAATAGGGTCCAAACATATGAAATTTAAATTTTTCAGTAAATGGAAACTTTAGCTTTTTGCTAATGTATACGATTTTCTGTAGTTTTTTTCTTCCGATTATTTCCCCTGCCCGCTCAATCACGGTCAATAGCTTTACGTGTTCGTTTAGCAACTCTCTTCCCCCTACTTCTCAAGGATATCTCTTATCTTCCTTTTTACCTCTTTATGTGAGGTTTCATCTTCTAGTAAATCTTGTGGAAAGTACAACTTATGGTCTGTTCTCTTTTTTCCCGAAATTGCTTCCACAACATCTGATTCTCTTGATAGTTCACGTATTTTCCCGTTAGGTAACAATAAATGAATCGGCAACCTTTCTTCTTCCTCTCCAGGACGATAGAAATCGTAAGGAAGGTCTGAAGAAGAATCAATGACCAAATAATATGTAGGGTCAATGTCAGCTTCTTTAAAAAGCTGTTGCAGCATAGGCCAGTCATTCATATGTTGATTCGGGTTAAATTCGACATATTGAAACAATCTTCTATTTAAAAATCTACCACAAAGGTCACGTAAAATGCTATCGTCTTCTTCCTGCCAAATTTGAAAGTAATACATTGTAATCGCCTCATCAAGGCGTAAATAATCGTCCAAGCTCATTTTTTCATTAAATAAAGAATAAAAATGAATCGGTTCATGTTTGAATTGGTATCCCTGTTTGTAAAGTTCTTTCGTTCGTTGAAGGATTTTGCTTAATATCACTTCAGCACTTCTTGTGACAGGGTGGAAGTATACTTGCCAATACATTTGATAACGGCTCATGATATAGTCTTCTACAGCATGCATTCCACTTTGTTTAATAACTACCTGGTCCTCAGTAGGTCTCATGACACGTAATATCCGTTCCATGTCAAAGTGACCATAACTTACCCCTGTATAGTAAGCATCTCGTTGTAAATAATCCATGCGGTCTGCATCGATTTGACTTGAGATTAAAGAAACAACGAGTTTATTGGAATATGTTTTCTCAATGACATCCGCTACCTTTTGGGGAAAGGACTTGTCCACTCTTGCCAACACCGCATTAACTTCTGTGTTTCCTAGTATGATTTGTCTTGTCCATTCTTCATGGTCAGAACCGAACACTTTTTCAAACGAGTGAGAAAATGGACCATGCCCGACATCATGTAATAAGGCAGCACATAAGCAGAGTAGGCGTTCTTTATCATCCCAATGAGGACGACCTTGAAAGATGTCAATGATTCTTCTCGTAATTTCATATACACCTAAGGAATGATTAAACCTTGAGTGCTCTGCCCCATGAAAAGTCATAAAGGTTGTCCCGAGTTGACGGATTCTTCGCAGACGCTGAAATTCCTTAGTACCAATCAATTCCCAGATTAATTGGTCCCGTACATGAATATAACGGTGAACAGGATCTTTAAATACTTTTTCCTCTTCAAGCTTTTGTAGAATGTTTTCCATCTAGCCACTCTCCATCTCACTGCCATTTTCCTTTATTATACAACAACGATTAATAGTTACGTAACAAAAGCAATTGTTCTTTGACTGTTCAAACTAAAGAGCACTGAAAAGTTACGTTTTTAACTTTTTTCAGTGCCCTTAGTGGTAGACAAAACCGCTGCATTTTCCTTTGGTTTTAGTCCTGTTACTTTATCTTTTTTGTGATTTTTGGAATAAGTTCATCTTCACTAGGCGCTGTCACTGGGCGATTATTTACAATGGTAAATGATTTTTTCCTCCCAGGCCCACAATAAGATTGGCACCCAATGTGTATCTCTGCATTTGCATCTATTTTTTTTAGCTTGGGAACGAGTGTCTTAATATTTGTCGCCTGGCAAATATCACATATTCTAAATTCGTTTGCCATGATCGGGTACTTCCTTTCTTTCACATCGAGCATTTTTATCATTACCTAGTATACCACATCCAACCTTAGTTGAACCTTCTTTCGGGATTGCTGTCCATGTTATAATGGTGGAACAACTGATTTAAGGGAGTACTAGAATAATGAATTCAAAACCTTTTTCAAACCAACGCTGGCGATTTATTGATCAAACAACATATGGTCCTCAATTTCAGGCATTGCAGTCATTTGCTTATGATGATGCTTTATGTACAGCTATCGGGACAGCTGATGAGGCAGATTCTGTATTACGTGCATGGGTTCACCATGATACGGTTGTTCTTGGGATTCAAGACAGTCGACTTCCGTGTATTGCTGAAGGTGTCGCTTATTTAAAAGAACAAGGCTATGATGTCATCGTACGAAACTCTGGCGGACTAGCTGTTGTTTTAGACGATCAAGTACTTAATCTGTCATTGCTACTAAAGGAAAATCATAAAATATCCATTTCCCACGGGTACGAGGTGATGGTTCATTTGATTGAGTCTGTCCTATCTTCTTATTCTGCTTCTATTAAAGCTGGGGAAGTTATTGGTTCTTATTGTCCAGGAAGTTATGACTTAAGCATTGAGGGTAAAAAATTTGCTGGCATTTCACAACGCCGGATTCGTGGCGGTGTTGCCGTCCAAATTTATATTAGTTTAGCGACCGCCCATATAAACCGAGCCGAATTAATTAAGACCTTTTATGAAAAAGCTACTCAAGGTCAACCAACGGCTTTTGACTATCCTAAAATTAACCCAAACACAATGGCTTCATTATCAGAACTGTTAGATACTGACATCACCGTGTCTACATTTGTTCATCAACTTCTAACTAGTATGCTTCAATTAGGGGCAGAGCTTATCCCTTCAACGCTTACAGATGAGGAATTTAAGTTATATGAAAACCAGTACGCAAGGGTAATGGAAAGAAACAAAAAGGCACTTCAGCTTTGAGCTTAAGTGCCTTCGTTATGAGTATGGGGTGTTTCCTCAGACTTTCAACCGAGGACTTTTTGATTAACAGATTGCATAGCTGTAATCAAGGCTAACTTGTACACATCCTTAACATTACAACCTCTGGATAAATCGTTTACTGGTCGATTTAACCCTTGAAGGATTGGTCCAATTGCTTCATATCCACCAAGGCGTTGCGCAATTTTATATCCGAGATTTCCCGACTCTAAGCTAGGAAAAATAAATACATTGGCTTCCCCTTTTAATGGAGAATCAGGTGCTTTCTTTTGAGCCACTGCTGGTACAAAAGCTGCATCAAACTGAAACTCGCCATCAATGACTAAATCTGGACGAGCGGCTTGAGCAAGTTTTGTAGCTTGTGACACCTTTTGTGTTTCTATTGAAGATGCTGAACCTTTTGTTGAAAAGCTTAGCATGGCCACTTTAGGGTCAATGTCGAACACTTTAGCTGTCTCAGCTGTAGCAATCGCAATTTCTGCTAGTTCTTCACTTGTTGGTGAGATATTAATGGCACAATCTCCAAAAACAAACTTTTTATCTTCTTTTACCATGATAAAAACACCAGACGTTTTTTTAATTCCTGGTTGGGTTTTAATAATTTGGAGGGCCGGTCTGACGGTATCTCCAGTCGAGTGGACTGCGCCACTTACTAACCCGTCTGCTTTATCTAAATATACTAACATCGTACCAAAATAATTGGCATCAAGTAATTTTTCTCGCGCTGTTTCCTCTGTTTCTTTCCCTTTTCTTCTTTCAATAAATGCGGCCACTACTTCATCAAAGAAAGGGTAGCTTTTTGGTTCAATAATTTCTACATCTTTAAAAGATACGCCTATTTCCCTAGCTTTATCTAAAATTTCTTCTTTATTTCCAATTAAAATGGGTTTAACCACTTCATCTTGGGAAAGCTGTGATGCTGCTTCTACGATCCGTTCATCTAATGCTTCTGGAAACACAATTGATGGAAAATGACGTTTTACTTTATTTTTTATTTCAGAAAAAAGATCACCCATTATGTCATTCCTCCTCATCCTTATCGTTAACAAGCATACTCCTGTTTTTTTGAAAAAGGAATACTTTACCTCAAAGTAAAAATTTTCTAATAAATCCCTTTACTCTGTACTCATATTATACAAAATAAAAGCCACTTGTATCTTACTATTCCTATAGTTTCACTTATTGTTCATATTCCCTAGCAATCAAATTTATAAACGTATTGTACTCTTCCTTAAGTTAGCCATTCTCTGGCCTTCTCATACTGTTTCTATATCCCACAATATTTAACAGAATACGAATGAATCATTGCCAAAATGAATAGGTATTCATTATACTTAGAGTACACTGAATGGTTATTCATTTTTTATCAAGGGAGTGGGACGTCTTGAAATACCCTCATTTATTTTCACCTGTTTCAATTAATACTCTTCAATTAAAGAATCGTGTAATGATGGGCTCCATGCATATTGGTTTAGAAGGTGAAGAGAATGGACTCGCTAAACTAATTGCTTTTTATGAAAGACGAGCTATTGGTGATGTAGGCTTAATTGTGACTGGTGGAGCTGCTGTTTGTCCTGAAGGAAGCGGTGGAAGAGATTTTATGTCGATTTATAAAGATGAAGATGTTTCTTATTGGAAACCGTTGACCGAAGCGATACACAAACAAAACGGCAAGATTGCTCTTCAGCTTTTTCACGCTGGACGATATGCCTATAAGGCGATGACTGGTTTTGATCCTGTTGCTCCATCAGCCATCAAATCTCCCATTAACCCAGACACCCCCGTTGCTCTAACTGAAAAGGAGATTAAGCGAACAATTGATGCATTTGCTCAAGGCGCGATAAGAGCAAAAAAAGCTGGATTTGACGCCGTAGAGATTATGGGCTCAGAAGGATATTTAGTCAACCAGTTTATTTCCCCTGTTACAAACCAACGCACCGACTTGTGGGGCGGTTCGTTTACAAAGCGAATTCGATTTCCACTAGCAATAGTCCATGCTATACGTGCTTCTGTCGGACCAGATTATCCGGTAATTTTTAGAATGTCAGGTCTTGATCTCATCGATGACAGTACAACTATAGAGGAAACGGTCACATTAGCCGAACAATTAGAAAAGGCAGGCGTAGATGCTCTCAATATTGGAATAGGTTGGCATGAATCGAAAGTCCCTACGATTTCAATGAAGGTTCCAAGAATGAAGTTTGTTCCAATCGCAGGAAAAATTAAGGCCGCCGTATCGATTCCGGTTGTTGCAAGTAACCGAATAAACAATCCCGATGATGCAGAAGACATTTTGCGAACTCAAAGAGCAGATATCATTTCAATGGCCCGGCCATTTTTAGCAGATCCTGATATTCTGCTAAAAGCAAAAGAAGAAAAAGCGGATGAAATTAATACGTGTATTGCTTGTAATCAAGCCTGTCTTGACCATGTTTTTGAGGGGAAATCCGCTTCCTGTCTTGTAAATCCAGAAGCTGGACGTGAGTTGGTGTTGCTGTATGACAAGCCAAAAAAACTAAAAAACATTGTTGTCATTGGGGCCGGACCAGCTGGGTTAGAGGCAAGTCGTATGCTGGCATTGCGAGGTCACAGCGTTACACTCGTTGACCAAAAACAAAGTATTGGCGGCCAGCTTCTCTACGCGGCTTCTGTTCCAGGTAAATCCGAATTCAATGAGACATTGCGTTATTATGAAATTCAATTAAAGAAACTAGGCGTTACCTTCCGCCTAAACCATACAATCACTGTCACAGATTCACTTCTAACAAAATCAGATGACATTGTAATTGCTACGGGAATTATTCCGAGAACGCCTGACATCCAAGGAATATCTCAAAAAAATGTTTGGTCTTATCGTGATGTGTTTGAAGGGAAAAAGCCAGAAGGAAGAAAAATTGTCATCATTGGCGGTGGAGGGATAGCTTGTGATCTTGCATCATATATTCTCGGTCAAGGTTTATATGATATTACGTTATTACAACGCGGAAAAGCGTTCGCTCGTGGTGTCGGTAAAACAACAAGGTGGGCAACATTACTTGACTTACAACAACGAGGAGTGAAAATGGTTGGTGGCATTGAGTATGTTGCGATTAAAGACCAAATCATTACTGTTCGTTTAGGGGACGAAGAAACATCCTTTGAAGCAGAAACATTTATAACAGCAAGTGGACAGTTACCAAATGTTGATTTGTATCATCAATTACTCGAGACAGAAAAAAACGTTCATCTTATTGGAGGCGCAAAACACGCATCTGGACTCGACGCAAAACAAGCGATTTACGATGGAACGATTGTCGGAAGAACATTATAAACATGAGGAGTGGTAGAAATGAGTAAGCACATTGATTATGATGTAAAAAATCACGTGGCTACAATTACAATCACAAGACCTGAGGTTAAAAATGCTATCGATAAAACGACACATAAGCAATTATTTGAAGCTTTTACAAATGCCAATGAAGATAAAGATGTAAAGGTCATCGTTTTAACCGGTGCTGGCGATTCTTTTTCTTCTGGAGCTGATTTAAAAAGCATTCCTCTTGAAGAAGTAGAAAGTATGGATTACGGTGATTACTTAAAAGAAACGTATAACAAGTTGTTATTGTATCTAGATTCTATCGAAAAACCAACCGTTGCCTTTATAAACGGTTTTGCTGCTGGTGCTGGGTTAAGCTTAGCCTTAGCATGTGATTTCAGAAGCGCTAGCTATGACGCTAAGTTCGCACTTAGTTTCTTAAAGATAGGACTTGTACCTGATGCAGGAGCTTCGTTTTTTTTACCGCGTCTTGTCGGATTAAGTAAAGCACTAGAACTGGCATTGGGGGACCCGATAGCTGCAGAAGAAGCTTATAGAATTGGGTTAATTCATCAAATTGGCGAACCCACGGCTTTGATTAGTCAACTTGTTTCCCAATCACAAACAGCCTATGGCTATATGAAGAAAAACATGAAAAGCTCCTTTGAACATTCGCTAGCAGATGTATTACAACAAGAAGTACATGCTCAACGATTGGCAGGAAAGACAAAAGAACACCGAGCAGCCGTTTTATCCTTTATTCAGAAAAAGAAAAAGTAACTGCCATTGCCAGCTTTTGTTCACATCGTCTTTTTTTTGCTTTAAAATGAACTATGGTATAGTAGTGTGTAGTTAGATAATGAATGTGAATAAAGGAGTGGTTACATAATGGCTGAAGCTGCAGTAACATTAGATGGTTGGTATTCTCTTCATGATTTTCGAACAATGAATTGGCCTGCTTGGAAATCATTAGATAGTGAAGAACGCCAACAAATTGTCAACGAATTGCTTGGTACATTAGAAAAATGGAAGAAGACCGAACAAGACGGTGAAGGCAGTCATGCGCTTTATTCCATTGTCGGACAAAAAGCAGATTTTATGATTATGCTTTTACGTCCAACAATGGAAGAGTTAAATGACATTGAAAATGCATTTAATAAAACAAGATTTGCTGAATATACACTTCCTTCCTTTTCTTATGTGTCTGTTGTAGAATTAAGTAATTATATGGCTGGAAAAGATGGCGGAGACCCAATGGAAAATCCAGAGGTTCGTGCACGTCTATTTCCTACATTACCAAAAGCAAAGCATGTATGCTTCTATCCGATGGACAAGCGTAGAGAAGGAAACGACAATTGGTATATGCTTCCGATGGATGAGCGTCGTTCACTCATGCGTAGTCATGGAATGATCGGTCGTCAATATGCTGGAAAAGTAAAGCAGATCATTACAGGATCTGTTGGCTTTGACGATTGGGAATGGGGAGTTACCCTCTTTGCTGACGACGTACTTCAATTTAAGAAACTTGTGTATGAAATGCGTTTTGACGAAGTTTCTGCCCGATACGGCGATTTCGGCTCATTCTATGTAGGAAACATCCTCCCAGAAGAATCCATCTCCCGCTTCTTTTATGTATAATAAGAAAACCGTGTTTTGGTTTTCTTATTAAATGCGATGTGCGAAACCATCGCTCTCTTTGAATAAGCTATATTTTATTAGAGTGTGACAAAAGGAAAAACCTTTTGTCACACTCTTTTTTAACATCTCCTCTTAGTTAGTACGAATATTCAAAAATAAGCGAGCATATATTGAACTATCTGCTTTCATAGGCTCTATGTCGGATGAAACCTACATAGTCTTGACCTTTCGCAGCCAATCATCAGTCGTCATGCATCTATGAATCTTTATGGAGGTGAGGGTTTGGCCGTTATAAAAACTACCGAAAGCGATTTGAAGATATTAGCACGCCTTATAAGAGCCGAAGCAGAAGGGGAAGGCGACCTTGGCATGTTAAAGGCCGGGAACGTGATGGTGAACCGCGTTCGTGCAGACTGTCTTGACTTTGTTCATATTAACACCGTAGAGCGTATGGTTTGGCAATCTCCAGGAGGCTTTGAAGCCACTCAAAAGGGATATTTCTATCAAGGAGCAAGAGAAAGGGAAATTAATTTAGCGCGAAAATTAGTAAGAGGGGAGAGACACCACCCAGCCTCGAATGCCTTATGGTTTTTTAGACCGACTGGTTCTTGCCCCGCTCAATGGTGGGGTCAATGGAATACAGGAAGATATAAACTCCATTGCTTTTACACACCATTAGCATCGGCTTGTCCAAGTGTGTTCGGTACCTTTTAAAAAATTAATTCTCTAAGAAGGAGTGAAACATAATGTATCAACAACAACCAGGTCAACAAGCTCCATCATCTGCTCAGCAACCTGAACAGCAGTTTGCGCAACAGGAACAATTTGCCCAACAGTTTGCTCAGCCATTTCCGCAACAACAAATGCCATTCCCGCCACCACAGTTTCAGGCACCCGTACCACCGCCTTTTTATGCACCACAACCACAATTTCAACCTCAATTTCCATCCGTTCCAGGTATGTTACCGATGGAAATGTCTTATATTGAAAATATCTTACGATTAAACCGAGGAAAAGTTGTCACGGTATATATGACATTTGAAAACAACGTTGAATGGAATGCCCGAATCTTTACTGGTATCATTGAAGAAGCCGGTCGAGACCATATCATTTTACAAGATACACAGTCTGAAAAACATTACTTACTATTAATGGTTTACCTTGATTATATCGAGTTTTTAGAGCACCCTGAATACGATTATCCGTTTGGTGCCGTTCAACAAGGTGTACTATCTCAATATCCTCCACGATAGAAAGTGTCGTTTCGCTCATTGTGTAAAGGGTGGGACAAAGGCAACAATAACCTTTGTCCCACCCTTTTCTTTACCCTCTCATTACCGCTACTATGACCAATACCCATCCAATAATAAAGGCTAGTCCCCCAATTGGAGTTATCATTCCGAATTTAGTAATTCCCGTCAAACTCAACACATATAGACTTCCAGAAAACAAAACGATTCCGACTAGCATAAACCAACCTGCTGTATGTATTATGTTTAATGAAGATAATTTCCCAGCAATGAGACCTACAAAAATTAATCCCATCGCATGGTACATATGATACTGTACGCCCGTTTGATAAATCTTTAAAAACCGTTCTGTTACTTTTTGTTCTAGCGCATGAGCCCCAAACGCTCCTAGGGCAATCACAACCGCTGCATTAATAGCACCAAGAATAACGAATAATTTAATCATTTTTTTCTCCTTTATTTTAAAAATCTAATAAGCTGTTATGATTTTCAGGTGAAGATTCTTTTTCTTCATGAGGAAAGCTTGTTTTTTTGATAACGATTTGGTCTGTTGTTTTATCGCCATTGGTTAAAAGCTCACAATACCCCTTCACCATTCTTGCATGTTCCCTCACTTTTAATTCATCTTCTTGTAATAAAGCCCTTTTCATTTGATTCAATTCATCTTCTATCTTTGTCATGATAGTTTGTGCAGAGATTTTCACCTTTTCACCCTCTTTATCTTTTCTCGGTTAAAAGTATACCACACCCGTGATTCTTATGCTTTTTCATCATCTACAAGGTAAAGAAGGAGAGATGAACAGCTTTAGAGAAATGAGCTAAAAAGAAAATAAAATTATTTTTAAAAATAGATGTAACAAAGTGAGTTCTGAAGGTACTAACCTTATAAGAAAGTCGACTATCTAATAAAAAAGGGAGAGGAAAATGAACATAGAGGAACTTTATAAAGAGATTCAGCCCCGAATTTATGCGTTTTTCTTTGTAAAAACCTCTAATAAAGAAATGGCTGAAGATTTAACTCAAGAAGTTTTTTACGAAGCGTTAAAAGGCGTGAATTCCTTTTCGGGTCAAGCAACAATTCAAACCTGGCTATTTTCAATCGCAAAAAATAGGCTAAAGAAGTATTACCGTACGAAAAAGTATAAAGAAACTCTTTTTGAAAAGGTCATAAAAGAAAGTCAAACTTCACAAACGACGACACCCGAGGAGGACATCTTACAAAAAGAAGAGCACATAACACTTCATTCACAAATTGCACACTTAGATGAAATTTCTAAAGAAATCGTTATTTTACGAGTGTATGGCGAATTATCCTTTAAAGAAATTGGTGTGTTACTAAATAAAAGTGAGAACTATGCAAGAGTGACCTTTCATCGCGCTAAGCTGAAAATCCAAAAAGAAATGGAGGGATATTATGGATAAGCAAATGCGTGCCATCATTGAGGATTTAATGCCTCTATATCAGGAAGGACTCCTTAGTGAAGACACGACAAAGTGGGTAGAGGAACAAGCGGATCAACATGAGGAAGTTCACAAACTTATTCATGAGTCAACGTTACCTTTGCCAAAAGAGGACATCCAACCAAATGGTCAAGTCGAGGAAATGATGAAATCAATAAAAAGAAAGCTAGCTTTGTTTCAAATTCTATTCATGGGAATCTCTTTCTTTCTAGCGATTCAGACCTCTATGCTAAATGAAAACTTTGGGTTTATTCTCTGGTATGGCGTATTAGGCATGGTCACATACCTGTTTTACAAAGATCCGAAAATGGTATTTTACATTTCGTTTCTCCCAATTTTATTTTGGTCGATCTCGATAAATATAAGTGATTATCGTGCGAGTCACATGTTGCCGGATCTCACCTTCTTTTCATTTATCTCTCAAACCATTTTGGGGTCTATGTTAGTAGCTTCTATTCATTATGCATTTGCTGTTGTTGGTAATCTAATAGCCTATATACTATTGAAACTAAAAGAAAGAGGGTAAGCGTATGAGTAAAAAGAAAATGGTTTATAGCATAATATTGCTTTTTCTAGTTGGTAGTATTTTGTTTATATACAATGAATTTAACGGCAATCCGCTAAGTAAATGGTACGCCAAAAGAACTGTCGACAATTATCTTGCAGAACATTACGAGGATAAAACATTCCGTATTGATGAAGGCTTTTATGACTTTAAGTTTAAAGAATATGCGTTTGATGTTATTGAGATCGGAAGCACTTCTGAAACATCGAACACACCTGAGACTTATTACTTTACCGTTAGAGGTTGGTTTAAGCCAACCGTGATGATAGATGGAATTTACACGGAAAATTTAGATTATGAAGCAATGGAAAGACTTAGCCAAGAAGCAGCCTCTGACATCCAATCTATTCTTTTAGAAAATAATGTTTCTTCTGTTCACTCTGTTGATGTCCAATTGGAAATTTTAAAAGGAGAATATTCTTCTGAGCAACCGTGGTCAAAGCAGATGGAGTTAGAAAAACCGTTTTCAATGCACATGTTCTTAGATGTTACGAATCGTGAGAAGGAACAATTCTATGAAGACGTTAAATCGATTCAAACGATCTTAAACAAAGAGGGTTATCTATATGACTCTGTAACGATTAACGGAAACATTATCGAAGGAAACCGCAAAGATGAAAGCGGATATGTAAAATACTACGTTTCATTTACACCAGAGACAGAAATAGAAATGGAGAGCATTAAAGAATTTTCGGAATAAGCTAAGTAAGTAGGACTGTTATTGCTTAGAGGCCGGAACAAAAGTGATATACCCTTTTGTTCCGGCCTCTTTTCGTCCTGTTTTTATGTTTTCTCTCCACACTATCTATACTAGTATAACATTCTACGAGTGCACTGTAAAAGTTCGGTTTTATACTTTTACAGTGCACTCGATGCAATGTGCGTAACCGTTGCTTTTTTTATAAGCCTGCTACGAGTGGAGCCATTGCAACCATAATCATAGTCATTGTAAAAGTTCGGTTTTATACTTTTACAGTGCCATCCATTCTATCTTTATTTTAGTCTCGCTCCGTTAATCGTTGTTTTATTTTCATTCTCGCAATTTCAACTAGCTCTTCCCACTCTTCGGAATATACGGCTTCCTCAGGTTCAGAAGGCAAGGAATTGTCATTTGTCTTTCTTGAATCGAACACAGCCTTAATACCTGCTATATTGACGCCTTTATCGATAAGTGACTTTATCTCTAAAAAGCAATCAATATCATTAAGAGAAAACAAACGTTGATTGCCGTCATTTCTTGCTGGTTTAATTAACCCCTGTTCTTCATAATAGCGAATTTGTCTTGCTGTTAAATTCGTCATTTCCTTTACTACACTTATTGGGAATAGGGCGATATGGCGAGGAACGTCTCTTCTCAAATTACCCTCCCTCCTTTTCGCATCGTTCTTTATAGCTTCTTTAATCAAATGATGAAAACTATTTTTGCTGTACCTACATTTACTTCATTTTGGCAAGAGCACTATATACATCACTCAAGTGCTTAAAACCCATTTCTTTAATAAGTTTCACATTCTCGCTCCAAAGCTTAGCAGTCATGATGGCATCAGCTAGTGCATGATGACGTGTTGTTATTTCTATTCCATGATGGTGACAGCAATCTTCTAACGTCACAAGTTCAGCCTCTGGAGAAACTATTTTTGTTAAAAATGACGTATCTACTATTCGATGCTGAAAGCTCGTTCTTGTAACCGCCCATGTCGCATGCTGCATGAAGTTTTTTTCATGTCTAGCATGGTGAGCTACTAACGTATCTCTGTTTATAAACTTATAAAAGCTCTCTAGGACTTCTTGTAAAGGAGGTGCTTCAACTAACTGGTCTTTGCTAATACCAGTTAGTTGTTCAATTTCTGGTGAGGGGGCCTCCTCACTATGCACTAACGAATAAAATTCATCTTCTAGTATTTCAAGGCCATTCATTTTAACAGCTCCAATGGATAAAATACGGTCGCCCTTATCAGGGTAAAAACCTGTAGTTTCCAAATCAAATACAACAACTTGCAATTGTTCAAGAGGAATTTCTAACACATCCTCTCGTTTTAGCTCTCGTTGAAGTTGGCGTAAAAAAGCGACTTGTGATGCACTGTTTTGCTGTTGAACAGATGTATATACATTTGGACTAAGCTTTCCAGAAAGTTGCTTCATGAATTGGACCATTTGATTCATGACCATGTTGAACACCCTTTTTCAATCCATCTTTTCGTTTCGTTATAAAGACGTTTGCCCCCCCTAATAAACCTTTTAAGCTGTTCTTTTTCATTATGGGTTAGCTTTTCTAGCTGAATATAATGAACAGAGTCATAATCCCTCACATCTTGTTGGACTTTTAACCTGAAAGATAATAGTTCACTAAACTCTGTTTCAAATTCTTTAATCTTGTTGTATTTCTCAGGTAGCTGTTGCATTCGAGTTATGGTTGATGCATCTTCAATTCCCTCTTTTAAAGCTAACAATCGCATGGAATTCACATATGGAAAAAGAACAGCATGTTTAAATTGAAGACTCCCTGCACGTTCCCCAAACTGTTCAGGCAATAGCTGTCCGAAGATACCAATCGCTTTTTTGCGATGTTCTACATTTTCTAAAAACCGAATAAGGAGTTGAGGATTTTCTTGAATCTCAGAAAATACTATCTTTTTCAGTTGTGATAATAACTCTTTTTTTCCATAAATAACTCTTGAATCAATAAATGTTATGACATGGCGAAGCGTTTCCCATTTTTCTTGCTCTAACCAGTTTCTCAATTGTTGTTCCCAATCATGAATTGAGTTACACCATTTAGAGTTGTTGGCCATTACCATGCCATCACAGCGTTCATATCCTGTTATTGCAAAGCCCGTGGAGAGCTCTTCACCTACTCTTAAAAAATAGTCTTTTTTATCAGGTTCACTAGTATTTTCATAGATAATGCCATGGTCTTGATCACTCCAAATCGCTTGTTCAAAACGAGCTGCACTACCCATCATAAAGAAAGCAAAGTGAGCAGGGGGTTCTCCCCACTCACTTTTCACTTTTTCTAAAGCTATCTGTACAACCTTTTGAATGAGGTCATCATGAAATAGATTCAGCTTATAATGGTCAGTTGAATTACTTTTCATCTGTTCTTGACGCCACTGCTTAAGCTTTTCGTATGTGTCCATAATGACCCTCCATTCGTAAGGTATATTCTTTTCTAGTGAGACATTAAGAAGATTTTTGAGAAGGCATACTCTCTGGGTAGCCGTAGCTGCCATGCTCACTCATATCTAGACCAATAATCTCTTCTTCTTCCGTAACACGAATTCCTTTCATTACGGCTTTCATTGCTAATAAAATGATGAATGAAATCACGAATGCGTAAAGACCGGATGAAACAACCCCAATCGTTTGAACTCCTAATTGTCCTAGTCCGCCACCATAGAATAGTCCAGCTGCTCCACCATTCATTTCAGCTAATTCTGGCGTAGCAAAGAATCCTGTTGAAATCGTTCCCCATACCCCTGCAACACCATGAACAGATAATGCGAAGATTGGGTCATCAATTCTAGCTCTATCAAAGAATTTCATACTGAAGAATACAATTAATCCACCAATTAATCCGATGACTACCGCTGCCCAAGGAGCTACGAATGCACAAGATGCTGTGATAGCAACAAGACCTGCAAGTGCACCATTTAACATAGTTGGAACATCTGATTTACCGGTTACTGCCCATGCAATTAATAGAGCTGCTACTGCACCAGCAGCTGCTGCAAGTTGTGTGTTTAATGCTACATAACCAAAGAATGCATCGTCAACACCTAATGTACTACCTGCGTTAAATCCAAACCAACCTACCCATAGAATGAGAACACCTAAAGCTGTATATACTTGGTTGTGACCTGCTAAGTCGTTAGCAGAACCATCTTTATTGTATTTCCCAATACGTGGTTTTAGAATAATTGTTGCTGCTAAAGCTGCCATTGCACCTGTTAAGTGAACTACTGTTGAACCAGCAAAATCTTGTTTTCCTAATCCTCCTAACCAGCCATCACCCCAAATCCAGTGTGCAACTACTGGATAAACGAAAGCTGAGAATAAAACGGCGAATACGATGTAAGCTGAAAGTTTTGCCCGTTCAGCAAAACCACCAAACGCAATCGTTAAAGCAATTGCTGCGAATGCTAGTTGGAAGAAGAAATCAATCGATCCAGCTAACCCATCAATAACTGTTGTAAAATCTCCAAAGAAGAAGTCCGTCGTTCCAAAAAGTCCATTTGATTCTCCATAAATAAATCCATACCCTACTGCCCAGAAAACGAGTGAAGCTATACCTACAGTAAAGATTGTTTTACCAGCGATATGACCAGCATTTTTCATTCTAGTCGAACCCGCTTCTAGTAAGATAAAGCCCCCTTGCATTAAAAGAACAAGCACTGCACAAACCATAATCCAAACGTTATTCATTAAATAAATTGGATCCATTTTTACCTCTCCCCTCAATATATCGTGTTAGTGTTAACTTAACTAACATTTAATGTTACCCTTATTATACACGGCTCAATTTATCAATCTACGATATTGTTAGAAGATCTGACACGGTATTTAAAAAACCTCACGAAACCTTATTGTATAGCTGTTTTTATAATGTTTGATTTATCTAAGTATTAGGTAATCAAGTAAACTTTTAAATAAACGGGATAGATTTACCCGATACGTAGTTACCACTCTCTATAATAAAAAGGGAAGTATCTAGTTCATCCTAGACACTTCCCTTTTTTTAAACGCCAATCTATTGGTGGTTCACCTTGACTGGTAAGTATTGAATTAATTGTGGAAAAAGGCTTACTCCCAAAAAAGCCTGTTCTTGCTGACAAAGGACTTGGATGGGAAGCTTTTAGTATTGTGTGATGTTTTCCTGTAAGCAATGTTTCCTTCATTTGAGCATGACGTCCCCATAACAGAAAAATAACTGGTTTTTCTCTCGCGTTTAACGCTGTAATCACCGCATCTGTGAATGTTTCCCACCCTAGTTTTTTATGAGAGTTTGCATGACCTTGCCTAACCGTTAAAACGGTATTTAGCAATAATACCCCTTGTTTTGCCCAAGGAATCAAGCACCCTTGTGTCGGTGCTTCCATTTGTAAGTCGTTCTTAAGCTCTTTGAAGATATTTTGTAAGGATGGCGGGATTTTTACTCCTGGTTTCACCGAGAAACTTAAACCCTGAGCTTGCTCAGGTCCATGATAGGGGTCTTGTCCTACGATAACTACTTTAACATCGTCAAAAGGAGTTAGTTCAAACGCATAAAAAATGTCTGATTTTGGAGGAAAAACTACTTCGTCTTCATACTCTTGATCAATTGTTCTCATTAATGTTAAATAATACGCTTTGTTGCATTCATTCTTTAAGATTTGATTCCACTGCTCCGGTAAGTTCATCGTTCTCACTTCCACTTCGATAACTTTACAATTCTATTGTCGCAAGAAAGGGTAAATGATCGGAAATGCGACTGTCAACCACATGTGAGTCAACAACTTTTATCACAGGACTTAGAAGAATATAATCGAGCCCAATAAAAGGAAAACTCGAGTGAAAGGTATGCTCTGGTTTCTTGCCATGAAACAAAGCGGCATCTGTAAAGCTTTGACACAACTGTCTATAAAATCTTGAATCTCTTGTTTGATTAAAATCACCCATTACAACAATTGGGAGTTCTGAATTATTAATTCTTTCTATTACCCTTTTTCTGTGCTTCCTTTGTAACCAAGGCAATAAACTAAAATGTGTAATAATGACCTTAATCGCTTTTGTATGAACGATAAGGTCAGCTTCAAGAATCGATCGGTTTTCAAACCATCTAGAGGTGATAAGATGATTAATCGGCTTTTTAATTGGATATTTGGATAGCAGAACATTTCCGTATTTATTTGAAATTGCTGGAGCAAAAAACGAATGTAAGTTAAGATGTTGCGCTAACCAATTGACTTGGTCTGTATAGTAACTTCTCTTTGAATAGTGACAATCAACTTCATTTAACCCAACAATCGATGCATTTGTTTTTGTAATAAGGTCGGCAACACGCTCAATTTTAACGTTTCCATCAAGCCCTTTGCCATGACGGATATTACAAGTTAAGATGTTAAGTTGAATGAAAACCAACTCCTTTTATTTGCTAGAATGCCTTAAGGAGAGTATTTGGTTTATTGTCCTCTTAATATACTGTATTTGTAGCTGGATATGATGAAATTCTTCTCGGTCAAAAGAAGGTTGTTCCTCAAGTGTCGGATAGATATTTTTCATTTTTTCTAAAATATCATCTAAGGAATATAAAATTTCACAGAGACTCTCGACAATCGCTCTTCCTACCACGATGATTTCATGATACTCATTAGTCCAAGACAGTGAATATTCATTCTTAGTTCTTTCATTTCTTTGTTCAATGGTTCTTAGCCTTTTACTATATATCCTAAGCTCATTGTACTCCCTAATAATTCCCTTTACTAAAAACGTGGTTGACGTATTGGTATCAGCAATGGTCTTTAATCGGCAAAGCAAATCCTCTAATTCGGTGGTACAGCCTTCTGATAATTTAGCTATTAAGGATAAGCTATTCACATATTCTAATATTGTGAGGTTGTCCTGAAAAAATTTCTCGTATGTACTCATCATAACCCCTCCAAGAATTTCTTTACTTGCCTTCTACCTTCTCCTTTCTTTATACCCTTTCTGCGCGTTAATTACTAGCCTTGTTTTTCCAAATGGCATATATTTATCAAAAACCACCTTATAATTAAGTGTTATTCGTTGTTTATAAAGAAAAATATAAATGTAACTACATCTTTTTCATAATTAAAATTAAGAAAGATATCAGCAATTTCTCGATTGCAGCTTTCTTCTAACATCCGTTTATGCTTTTGAATTTCTCCTCGCACATTACACTCACGGTCATAAAGCAAATGTTCTAACCCTTTGTCAACCATTGTTCGGTCAAACGGCAAAAGAAATCCTTTTTGTTGTAGAAGTGAAATAGAATCGTTTACCTGTACCCATTCTTCTTCCAAAGGACGGTTAAATTCTTTACTACTAATAGCTCTTACTTCATCGATGAAATTTAGAGGAATCAGAGATATGATTTTGTTACGTTTCCAATCATTTGTTTTTACTAGAATGCAGCCCGTATCCTGAAAATAATTCCAATCATCTAACACCGCGTCTACTTTATCTAAGGAATTCTCCTCACACCATTTTTTGATTTCAGAAGATATTTCTAGCATACTAATTTCTCGTAGTTCTTTTACAAACTTTGGCCCCTTTTGAACAAGTACCGTTTTTTCAATATGGGTTAAATACCCTTCAAATCGAAGGACAAAACCAAAACTAGTTTGTTGTAAATCAACCCGCTCTGGTGTTTTCCCTAACCTCACCTCATATAGCTCGTTTACATATTCCTTTAGGATTTCTAACGGTTCACACACTGCCATCATCTACTAATAACCCCCTACATAAAAAAACCTAGCTTCTTTGTAAAGAAGCTAGGCCACGGATAGACTTTCTATCTATCGTCTCACTAACATTATATGTTTTCTATCATTATTTATTTTTTAACTCATTTGTCGAAATATTGCCTTCCTTGACAGTATTTCTACTTTAGTTTATCACAAAATTAGCTATTTATCTATTCCTTTTTAGCCACCTACAATACGACCGCCATTTACATGTAGCACTTGTCCCGTTACATACGATGAGTCTACTGAAGCTAAATAAACATACGTTGGTGCTAATTCAAAAGGTTGCCCTGGTCTTTTCATAGGGACATCCGTTCCAAACGTTTCTACTTCTTCTGCTGGAAAGCTTGACGGAATCAACGGTGTCCAAATCGGTCCAGGCGCAACTGCATTTACTCTAATATTGTCTTTGGCAAGAGATAAGGCCAATGACCTTGTAAACGTTACAATGGCTCCTCTTGTACATGAGTAGTCAATAAGTTTCTCGTGCCCTTGGTACGCTGTCACCGATGTCGTATTAATAATCGCACTACCCGATTTTAAATAGGGTAAGGCTGCTTTTGTTACATAAAAATAAGCTGTTACATTTGTTCTAAAGGTGTGTTCCCATTGCTCATCTGAAATATCTAGTAGGCTTTCTTGTACATACTGAACAGCATGATTGTTGATGAGGATATCTATTTTCCCGTACGCATTTATCGTCTGAGCTACCGTTTCTTTAGCAAAAGTAGAGTCCCCTAAGTCACCCTGGAGAAGCAAACATGACCTTCCTAGTTGTTCAACTCTCTCTTTCGTTTCTTGTGCGTCTTCGTGTTCGTTGTAGTAAACAATCGCTACATCTGCACCTTCTTTGGCAAAAGCAATTGTCACCGCTCGACCAATGCCACTATCTCCCCCAGTAATTAAGGCTACTTTCCCATGCAATTTTCCTGCATGCTGATAATAAAGGTTTTCAGCAATTGGTCGTGGGACCATGACATACTCAAGCCCTGGGTGGACCTGCTGATGTTGCGGCGGGAATACTAACGGCTGATTCGTACATGTTTGACGATAATCATAGTAAGGATAAACAGGATACATATACGTGCCTCCTTTTCTTTTCTTCTATGATGTTATGCGGCTTAGGAGATTCACATGAGTTTCTCCCTAATATTGAAGCCATTTTTGATGCAACCTAGACTAGAGTTTAGTATGATTACCATAGAGGTCGATAAAGGAAGGGGTTACAGTGAGTGGAAATTATTCGCAAAGAAACTGTACAATCTTGGTTAGAAAAGCATACGTCTACAGAACTTTATTTACATTTAGAAACAACAAACGGCGCCTATACTGCCTATCGTAATGGAACAACCGCCTCTGCTGGTGTCTTTATTCGCAACGGTTTGGTTACATATGAAATCGGAAAAATAACAGGGGCAGGGCCGTACCGTGTTGGTCTAAAGATACCGCTCGGTTGGGTATATGCTGATGGTGTCACTCATTTTGAAATTGATCAACAAAATCGCTTATTGTTGGCGGGCTTAGATGAGAACGGAAAATTAGCTGTCGCTCTTCAGTTAAGCGACTCACCATTTGAATAGAGGAGCGCGTGTATATGGAAAAGCATGTTCTAGTTATTTTGCCACATCCTGATGATGAGTCATTTTCTTCGGCAGGTACAATATTAAAACATAAACAGAACGGAACCCCAGTGACTTATGTTTGTATGACACTCGGAGAAATGGGACGTAACTTTGGCAATCCGCCAATTGCAACAAGAGAATCCTTGCCTTCCATCCGAAAAAAAGAAATGGAAGAGGCTGCTCAAATATTACAAATTGACGACTTACGTTTTCTTGGACTTCATGATAAAACAATTGAGTTTGAAGATTTTGATAAGGTAGCGTCCTCGATTAAAGAAATCCTTGTTGAATTGAAACCTTCACTAGTCATTACTTTTTATCCTGGCTATGCTATTCACCCTGACCATGATGCATGCGGTGAAATCGTGATGAAGGCTGTTTCATTATTGCCTAAAAAAGAACGTCCAGTTGTTCATGCTATAGCGATTACCAATAACAGTGTAGCGGATTTAGGGAAACCAGATATTGTTTATGAAATAAGTGAATTCATTAACCAAAAGTTGTTAGCCTTAAAAGCTCATACGACTCAAATGCAAGAAGTTGCTGCAGTAGCAGAACAAAAGTTAAAAGAAGGACTTGAAACCGAAGAATGGATTCGTTATGAACGCTTTTGGATTTATGACGTAGATAAAAACAAATAAAATTAACCTCACACGAGAGGGTGGTACAACAGGGTTTAAGAGTGCACTGTAAAAGTTAAAAATCGAACTTTTTTAATAACGAGTTCGCTTCAGGGAGAGAAAAGTTAAAATAGTAAGCTGATTTTTGGTAATTTAGCGAACATTTTAACAGCAAATTCGGTCAAAAAAAGAATGAAATTATCATTAATATTGCACATAAAAACGCTTGGTACAGTCCAAGCGTTTTTATCATCTACTTTTTCATCCTTTTTCTTATTAAAATGGTAAATAATGAAAGAATAAAAATTATTGCTACTAGAACAATTATGGTCAGCGAATTACTTTCTTCATTATTTGTATCACCTTCATCTTCTACCTGAACTTCTTCAAGAATATCGCTCGGCTCATTCTCATTTGCGATTACGTTACTTAAAGGAATCGCTTCTTTATCAGAAAGATATTTATCTGCTGCATCAATGTTGCTCGTTGTTGGAGAACACAGCGAAAGGACCCAATTATCTCCATTTTCATTAAGGAAATATAAGTAACTAGAGTTTAGTTCACTTTCTCCCCAAGTAAAATCTTCTTCTACTTCGATAATCTTTTTATCTACACCTTTAAAGCTCTTATCTACTTTAATTGTGAGCATTTTTATTCCGTTATTTTCTTTTATTTTTTGTACTGTTCCAATAATAACAGCGTCATATTCATTGTAGGCAACATCTGGTGGAGAAGGCTCTACACAAGACAAAGCATAGCTTTGTTTAGGTATTAAAAATACACAAATTATAAATATAGTAATCATTATTTTTTTCATATGAACCCCCATATATATATAAATTCACTACTTTTGTTAAATACAGATTTCTGTAACTTATAAGTTCATTTCAACATAACATTTCCAATTCCTTCTAAAAAAAAAAAAACAGATCGCTTGAGATTAACCGAACTACCTTAAATAAATGATTTCATTCAAAGAAAACTGTTTCTCTGTTAATCCCAATCGCTGAGCAGGGGTTTCAAAGCTTCCATTATTGGTTTTACGTTCTAAGAATAGTCAGAGATAACTGGGCATACTTTGGGTTGAAATTCGAGTAAATATAACTCTTGCCATCACCACGAACTGTCGCCAAAGGGCTTCCCAAAATAGAAAGACACTGCCTTGGTTTCATATCTTTCTAGAAACACTAATTATACCTTTAATTGTCAAAAACATTTATATATCAATGAAAAAAGAGAAGCTAATTCTTATGCGAATTGCCTCTCTAATAATAATAATAATAATATGATATTTAATGTTTTCTCTCCATCAACCGAACCTATTACTTTTTCAGTGCACTCTTTTTACGCTTTTGTACCACCCTCTTGATGTAATAATTTGTTGTTAAACACTTTTTAATAAACGAATGAGTTCATCTGGTTTATCTGATACAACTATCGTGTTTCTTATCTCTTCAAGGAGAAAACCTTCCGTGACCATATGGTCGAATAAGTCTAATAAGGGGTTATAATAGCCATCTGTATTTAGGAATCCTAATGGTTTGCTATGTTGCCCGATTGCACTCCACGTAAGAACTTCTGCAAGTTCTTCTAAAGTTCCAATCCCCCCAGGTAGAGCAATAAAAGCATCTGACAACTCATACATTGTTGCTTTCCTCTCATGCATTGAGTCAACAATACGGAGGTCCGTAATGTGATGATGAGCTACTTCTTGCTTTATGAGAATTTTAGGGATGACTCCTATTACTTCTCCGCCTTTTTCCATTACAGCATCTGACACTGTTCCCATTAAACCTGAACTAGATCCGCCGTACACTAAACGGATATTATCCTTTGCCAACTCCAAACCTAATTGTCTTGCATCTTTTATGTAATGACTGTTTACACCTTCTCGGGACCCACAAAAAACTCCAATTGTCTTCAAGATGATACCCCCATGGTTTTTATAACTAAGTAAGGTACATTCGGCAAAAGGTTCTCTCTTTCCTGCACACTATTTAATGCTCAAACCCACTTTCTAACTTTTTCATAGCTTCCTCAAACGAAGATATGCCATGAATCTCACTATCATTCAGTTCTATCGTCCACTCCTGCTTTTTGGGTTGTAACAACCCTTCTCCATTCTTTTCATAAGGTGTATGAATCATATACATTTCATCATCTTTTCGTAAAGTATAACCAATGTAATATTCATTACCTTCACCTTGTTCTTCAAAAATCCCAATTTCCTCTAATTCATACGTATTCAAAATCATATCTAATTTATTGCTCATACTTCCGATAATTGCTTCTCTACTTTCATATGTCATGACTTTTTCCTCCTTTTTCGATTCCCCCTTACTTTGCCTCATATATGCACTTACCATTCGTTAATAAAAACGGTGAAGCCGTTCTTTTATTAATTGCGATGAGCGAAGCCACTGCCCACCCTTTTACAAAAAAAACACACAGTTCAATTGAACTGCGTCCTATTGTTTCATATCATACCGATTGACCAATTGTTTATACGTAATTTCTTTTGTATCTTGAACATGCCAATCGGCTTGTTTCACTTCTGTATTACTCCCGATTCCAATCGAAAACATCGGTGTGCTTTTGATTGCTTTCATTCCTGCTTCGCTGTCTTCAATCGCAACACATTGTTGATATGGAACTCCTAGACGGTCAGCAGCATAAAGGATAATTTCAGGGTCAGGCTTCATCTTCTTGATTTTTTTCACATCAACAATGTAATCGAAAAAAGATTTTATCTCTAAGTTCTTGATTACTAAAAGGGCGTTTGAACTTGAAGAAGCTATGGCTAGTGGAATAGAATGTTCCTTTACATTCTGAATAAAATCATACATCCCAGGCAATACATCTTCTTTTGTTAGATTGCTGATTAGCTCTTGATAATATCTATTTTTCCTATTTCCAAGTTCTTTCTTTTCAATCTCTGAAAATGTTTGGTTACTTCCTTTGACTAGTTCCTCAATGAGTTCCATTCTACCTCTACCTTGCATTCGTTCGTTTATTTCTCTTGTAAAAGGAAGATTTACTTCATCAGCAACTCTCTTTGTCGCCTCGTAATGAAGTTCAACTGTATCCGCTATGACTCCATCTAAGTCAAAAATAACTGCACGTATGCCTTTTGTCATGAAGATTACACCTCGTCTGCAAGTAAAACTGTTTTTATATAGTTTACCATAGGCAGTCAATTGATTTGAGTTTAGTTCTTGACAGCACCTTCCGTTAACCCAGCTATAAAATGCTTACTAAAAAGAATAAACATGATGAGTATTGGGATTGTAGCGAGGAACACTCCTGCAAGAATCAACGAATGGTCTGTATTGTATACATCATTTAATGTTCGTAGTGCAATTTGGATGGTATGAACCTTATTGTCCTTTAGTACAATTAACGGCCAGAGGAAATCATTCCATTGATGAAAGAACGTAACAATGCCCAACAAGGCTAGTGCTGGTTTTATTACCGGAAGAATGATGCTAGCATAGATTCGAAAGTTTCCGCACCCATCGATTCTCGCAGATTCGATAATTTCATCAGGTATCGTTTGTATGATATATTGTCTCATCCAAAACACACCAAAGGCACTGATTAAATTAGGGATAATCACTGCTTTCAATGAATCCACCCAATTGAAACTACTAACAATCATAAACAACGGTATAATCCCCAGTTGAGGAGGAACCGCAAGTGTAAGCAAAAGTAATAGAAAGAGAAAGTTTTTTCCTTCAAACTTCAACTTAGCAAAAGCAAAGCCCGCCAAGGAACAAAAAAATAACACTCCTATAGTTACAGTACTAGCGATAATGATTGTATTAAACATAGATCCAAAGAAATCAATACGCTCAAATACTCGTTGTGCATTTTCAATAAAGTTGCGGCCTGGAATAACAGCTGGAGGAAATTTATTAACTTCTGATGTTGTATTTGATGCGATAACAAACATCCAATAAAATGGAAAAACAGATATCACAGTTGTAGCAAAAAGAAATAGATATATTAGTAGTTGCGGTATCTTTTTTTGACCAACTTCTTTCATATTTGAAACCTCCTTCTAATGGGCTGATTTTATCTTTTTAGTGATCCAGTAGTTTAAAATCGTAAACAAAATAATGATTAAGAACAAAACCCATGCTATTGCAGCTGCATATCCAAAAGAGAATCTTTGAAAGGCTTCCTGGAATAAGTAAAGCACCATTGTCAGTCCCTGGTTTTGGCCTCCGGTACCAAAAAGCAATGGCTCAGTAAAAACTTGAAGCCCGTTGATTGTTGATAACATGACCGTAAATATAATGATTGGCCTTACAGACGGAATCGTAATATAAAAAAACTGTTGCACTTTACTAGCACCATCTATCGTTGCAGCTTCATATAAATCTTTTGAAATCCCTTGTAACGCAGCTAAATAAATGACCGTGTTATACCCAACCCAACGCCACATAATCATAGAAGAAATAGCTATATGTGTCCCAACATAAGAGCCACTCCAATGAATTGGATCGAGACCAAGGAAACCAAGGACAAAGTTTATAATTCCGTAATGAGTTCCGAATATAGCCGAAAAAACTATGGCTACAGCAACGATTGAAGTGATGTTAGGCATAAATATAGCAAGCCTAAAAAACGCTTTTCCTTTTAAAAATGCTTGGTTAATGATAAACGCTAACACCAAAGCCATAAACAATTGCGGAATCGTAGAAAGTGCCCAAATGCTAAATGTATTCCCTACTGATTTCCAAAAAAGAGGGTCATCTGTAAAAATTGCAATATAGTTTTGAAACCCTATAAATTCTTTCTCCCCAAGAATACTCCATCTATGAAACGATAAATATCCTGAAAATAAGATTGGAAACACTCCAAATACAGCAAACAACATAAAAAAAGGAGATACATACAAATAACCCGAAATTCGATCTTTTATCTTTTGATTGTGCTTTCTTTTTCCCTTTGCTTTACCTGTGTGCTGCTGTAATTCAGTTTGCAAATTATTCGCCCCCCTAACTCCTTGATATCTATTTTTATCAATGATTTCTTAGCAATTGGATTTAGTTAAAAGCCTGCCACGAATTGATTTAACGTAGCAGGCAAAAAGAGGTATCCTTTGTCACTATCGATTCACTTGACGTTTTACTTCCGCTACCGCTGTTTCCCACGCTTCTTCTGGAGTTGCTTGACCATCGGCGATTGATATTAGGGCTTCTTCTACGATTTGATTAATTGGTGCCGTATGAGGCGCACGATATACATAATCTACAAGCAATGCACTTTCTGAGAAAATCGCTCCTAAGTCTTCTCGATTGAAGAATTCATCAGATAAGTTTTGCACTGCATCCGATTGATAGACGGATGGAGCAGATGGAAAGTTTCCATTACTTTCAAAGATTCTTAGTTGGTTTTCTGGTGACATTAACCACGTAATAAACTCATAGGCTTCCTTTGCATTCTCACTTTGGTCAGGAACTGTTAAGAACGAGCCCCCCCAGTTACCAGCACCTTCAGGAATTAAGGCAATGTTCCACAGACCACTTGTATCAGGAGCATCATTCTTAATATTTTGTAACATCCAAGGCGGTAAGAATACTGTCGCATAATCTCCATTAGCAAGGGCTGCTCCCCACTCGGTATCGACTCGTTGTATGTTCGCATGAATGTCTTGAGCTTTTACCGCATAATCCCATGCCTTCTTAATTTGTTCACTCTCTTCAATAATTAACGTGTTATCGTTTTCAAAATACTGCTTTTCCCCTTGTTCTCGGATAACTTGAAAAAGGTCAATAATATGGTTAAACATGGATGCGCCTGTCGTTTCTTTCACCTTTTTACCTGCTTCAAGGTAGCTATCCCACGTATTTAGTGCGGCCGACACTTCATCTGGGTTGGTAGGTAACCCTGCTTCTTCGAAAATATCAACTCGGTATGCCATTGCCATCGGACCAACGTCTGTTGGAATTCCAATTAAAAATGACTCATCTGCATTTGAAGCTTGACGCCATTTCCACTCTAAGTAATCTCCTTTTAAATCCGCTGCGCCAAAATCTAAAAGATTGGTAAAGTGTTGGCTATGTTCTTTCATTCTTTCTAAATAACCTTCGTCAACAGCAGCGATATCAGGTGCCCCTGAACCAGCGGCTAAACTCGTAATAAGATTTTGGTGATTATCATGGTACTCCGCTTCTTGAATTGTGATTTTAATATTTGGATGTTGTTCCTCATACTCTTTTGCTAACTCAGAAAAGCCCATTCCAGGCCATAACCACATTGTCAACTCTACATCCTCACCTGTTGTTTCCTTGTTCTCTTGACTTTCGTTCTTTTTGTTTTCTTGTGGGCTACTGTTGTTTTCTGTTGACGAGCAAGCAATTAACCCACTAATGACTACTGCAATGAACATCATCAGAAACATACTCTTTACTGCCTTTTTCATTTCATCGCTCCCTTTCTTATATTTTTTCTGTATCTTTCCCCCAAAAGATAACACCGTTAAAAATGAGTGTAAACGCTTTAAAAATCTATCGTCTTGTCATAAAACAACAAAAAACGACAAACTCATGGAAATTTGTCGTTTCTATTAAACACTTGATGTTATTGGTTTTTTTCATGTTACATTATTTCCTACATATTCGCTTAACAAAAGAAAAGTAACACCCGTACAATAAAAATACAATACATTTTTCAAAACATATTTACACCTTTTTTCAGTCAATTAACCGTTAATTATTTCTCCCCCATTTAGGTGGAGCATTTGACCGGTCATGTAGGAGGAGTCATCACAAGCTAGATAAACATAGGCAGCCGCTAATTCTTCTGGCTGTCCAGCTCTCTTCATCGGGGTACTTGTACCGAATTTTTCTACTGTTTTCGCGTCAAATGTTGAAGGAATTAACGGCGTCCAAATAGGACCTGGAGCAACCCCATTCACACGAATTCCTTTATCAACTAACGACAGCGCCAAAGAACGAGTAAATGTAGTAACGGCTCCTTTCGTTGATGAATAATCCAATAATTCTTTATGACCCTTATAAGCTGTAATTGACGATGTGTTTATGATTGTGCACCCTTGCGTGAAGTGAGGCAACACTGCTTTTGTTAAATAAAACATTGAAAAAATATTCGTTCTAAATGTGTTTTCTAATTGTTCTGCTGTAATATCTTCTATTTTCTTTTGTGGATGTTGTTCAGCTGCATTGTTTACGAGTACATCTATTTTTGAAAAAGCTGATACCACATTTTCTACGGCTTGTTGACAAAATGATTCATCACCAATGTCTCCTTTTACAAGTAAACATTGCACACCTTCTTCTTCCACTTGTTTCTTCGTTTCTTCTGCATCTGATTGTTCACTTAAATAACTAATTGCCACGTTCGCTCCTTCTTTAGCAAAGGCAATGGCAACAGCCCTTCCAATTCCACTATCTCCACCTGTAATCAAAGCAACTTTTCCGTTTAGCTTTCCACTACCTTTATAATCTTGGTCTTCTGCTATTGGTTTTGGATTCATGTCAGACTCAATTCCAGGCTGCTGGTTTTGGTGTTGTGCTGGTTGTCCAGCTGGATAATTTATTTCCTTAGACATTGTACCCCTCCTATGTAGTTCTAGCTTTACTGTTTACTTTTCTTAAATCAATTATTCTTAAAGTAGAGAAGAGGGTTAACTACATTTAGCTAAAAAAGTGACCAAAAAAGCCGCTGCTATAAGCAACGACTTCTTTAAGTCTTATCATTTTAGAACTTCGTTTGGTATGCGTCAACTTCCCAACCGTGAACAGTTGTACGGAAGCTATCCCATTCTTTACGTTTTAATGCAACGTACTCACCAAATACGTGCTCACCAAGAGTTTCTTTACCGATACGTCCTTCTTCAAATTCAGCAATCGCAGCTGCTAAGCTATCTGGAAGATTTTCAATACCGCGCTCTTGTAATTCCGCAGCATCCATGCTGAAGATATCATCGATTACTTCAACTGGAGGCGTTAATTCCTTGTTTACTCCATCAAGACCAGCTGCTGCAATGATTCCATATGCTAAATAAGGGTTTGCAGATGGGTCTGGACAACGAATTTCAACTCGAGTTCCTGCTCCACGAGTAGCTGGAATACGAATTAATGCTGAACGGTTAGATGCAGACCATGCAATATAACAAGGTGCTTCATAACCAGGCACTAAACGCTTATAAGAGTTTACTAGTGGGTTCGTTACTGCAACAAAGCTCTTTACGTTATCAATTAAACCAGCGATGAACTGGTATGCTTTTTGAGATAATTGTCTTTCATCACTTGGATCAAAGAATGTGTTTTCTTGTTTTTCAATATCAAATAGTGAAATGTTAACGTGCATTCCGCTTCCGTTTTCACCTTGAATTGGTTTAGGCATGAATGATGCATGGTATCCAAATTGCTTCGCTACCGTTTTTACAACCCATTTATAAGTTGTAGCTAAATCAGCAGCACCTAAAGCATCCGCATATTTAAAGTTAATCTCATGCTGTCCTTTTGCCACTTCATGGTGAGATGCTTCAATTGTAAAGCCCATTTCTTTTAACGTACGATAGATTGCTAGACGTACTTTTTCACCATAATCATGTGGAGATGGTTCGAAATATCCACCAAAATCTTGTGTTTGTAACGTCGGACGGCCTGTTTCGTCAGTTTCAAATAAGAAGAACTCCAACTCAGGACCTACGCTAATTTCATATCCTTGTTCTTTAGCTTTATCAACGGTTTTTTTTAGAACGTTACGAGGGTCTCCTTCAAAATCGGAGCCATCTGGATTTTTTACACTACATAAGAAACGGGCTTCTGAATACCCTTCTTCTACAGACCATGGAAGTACTGCAAATGTGCTTAAGTCTGGTTGTAAGTAAAGGTCGGATTTGTTGATTGGAGAAAACCCTGTGATAGACGATCCATCAAACATGATTTTTCCTTCTGCTACTGCATCAATTTGTCTTGTAGTTACTGTCACGTGCTTAAGTGTTCCTTCAATATCAACAAATTGTAGGTGTAAAAGCTCAACGTTCTTCGCTTCAATTGTCTCTTTAATACTCTCCAAAGTTTGTGTAGATAAAGCTGTACTCATGTTATAACACTTCCCTTTTCTTGTAAATTTAATTAACATCTCTTGTTAGTTATTAGTTTAGTAGCTTTCAGGAAGTTTTTCAACCACTCTTGTCAGATAATCTAACATACTATTTTCGCGACCTATTTCTCGTTAGATGAAACTGCGTTTTCCAGCTTTACCACTGGTAGAAGAGGGTGGGACAAACGATAAAACTACCTTTTGTCCCACCCTCTCGACCATACATATCATACTCTTTTTCTAAAAGTATTGTAAACTACCTGTTATTGAATAAATGATTTCTTTATTTGCAAAACACACAAACCAGTATGTCCCCTCACTTTCTATATGGTTGGGAGGAGCATAAGGAAGGAGCAAGCAAGCCACGCCTCTATACTCTTCTCTTTGGTCCGTTGAAGGCAAAATAATAAGGCCGGATTTGTTTTGAACCACCACACTTTCAACTAACGGGGAGGTACCAAACCACTGTTTTTCATTTGCTGTATAGTGTTGATACATTGTCAGTAGTGTATCAGAATCTGTTTGAGTTTCAACAATGGATATTTGAAAAAAACCAATTTCTCCTTCAAACTGTATCCATTCCTGCTCGTCGTTTTCCAGGGGTTCTAGCAAACCTGGGTACATAAACGTAAATCTGTTCATGTCATCATGATATTGCTCCCAATGAATAGGGATACAGAGAAGTTCTCCCACCCAAAATTGATTGACTAAGATAGGATTACTTTGCTGAAGCATTTGTACAGACGTGTCAAATTTATCCGCAATGCTTTCTAGCGTATCATTCTCACGTATACAATAACGTAACATATTCGGACCACATACTGGCTGATTGATTTGTAATGGAATTTTTAGTTGGTCACCTTTTTGAAGTTGTGCATCTTGTAGATGAGAGTTGGCCATATAAAGCATTGGTAAGGAAACATTATAAAACTGAGCAATTGAAAGCAACGTATCTCCTTCTTGAACAATGTAGTTTTGCATGCCATGTGCAAACTGAGGGGCATATGAATACATTTTATCAACTCCTTGTGCTATTTATCCTATCGTATTCGGACAACTGAAGAGACATGAGGAACAAGTATATTAACTACTATGAAAAGAAGAGGAAGTTGTCGTTCATCGAGGCGATGAACGACTCTTGGTGTACTCCAAGATGCTTTATGGGCCTTCATACAGGTGAAGAACGACTTTTAGTGCACTCTCAGATGCTTTTTGGGCTTTCATACAGGCGATGAACGACTTTTGGTGCACTCACAGATGCTTTTTGGGCTTTCATACAGGCGATGAACGACTTTTGATGAACTCTCAGATGCTTTTTGGGCTTTCATTCAGGGGATGAACGACTTTTGATGAACTCTCAGATGCTTTTTGGGCTTTCATATAAGCGATGAACGACTTTTGATGAATTCTCAGATGCTTTTTGGGCTTTCATACAGGCGATGAACGACTTTTGATGAACTCTCAGATGCTTTTTGGGCTTTCATATAGGCGATGAGAGACTTTTGGTGCACTCACAGATGCTTTTTGGGCTTTCATACAGGCGATGAACGACTTTTGATGAACTCTCAGATGCTTTTTGGGCTTTCATTCAGGGGATGAACGACTTTTGATGAACTCTCAGATGCTTTTAGGGCTTTCATATAGGCGATGAGAGACTTTTGGTGAGCGCCAGAAAACAAAAGGAGCCTTCACATCTAGGTTATAGATGTAAAAGGCTCCCTGCTTTTCTTTAAACCCTGTATCGCTTTGCTCAATGATTCGCTAAATCTCAAAAGGAAAAACACTTTTTGTCCATTGGCTTTCGCGATACGCAAAAAGCAGGAAAGTGCTCCCTGCTTTTCTTTAAACCCTGTATCGCTTCGCTCAATGGTCCGCTAAATCTCAAAAGGAAAAACACTTTTTGTCCATTGGCTTTCGCGATACGCAAAAAGCAGGAAAGTGCTCCCTGCTTTTCTTTAAACCCTGTATCGCTTCGCTCAATGGTCCGCTAAATCTCAAAAGGAAAAACACCTTTTGAGATTTAGCTCTTGTATTGTTTTTTCTTTCTTTTCGTGAATTCTTTTGGTTTTGTGTCTTTGCCTTGTGGCTTTCTTGAAGAGCGTCGGAAGTTAGACTTTTTGTCTCCGCCTCTGTCTCTTTGTTGTCCACCACCAGATTTTCCTTTTTTCGAACGTAGTGGTGCTTCCGCTGTTAATCTTACTTCTTCTGTGCTCGGTTCTTTTGTTAATAACTTAAGCGCAGCAGCAAGTAATGTCACTGAATCATTGTCTTCTAGCAATTGTTCAGCAAAACCTCTGTATGCTTTGAATTCTTTTTGTTGTACCGTTTCTAACAGTCTTTCCACGGTTAACCGTTGTTGACCTTCAATGGCTTCCGAAAATGACGGAACCGAACCTCTTGTTATCTTTCTTTTAGACACACGTTCTATCGTCTTTAAATGATCTATCTCCCTTGGCGTAACGAACGTTATCGCAAGTCCTGTTTTTCCAGCTCTTCCTGTTCGACCAATTCGGTGAACATAGCTTTCAGGATCTTGTGGAATATCAAAATTATAGACATGTGTTACTCCACTAATATCTAACCCACGTGCTGCCACATCCGTTGCAACAAGTACTTCAATTGTACCGGTTTTGAATTTACGAAGAACACTATCACGTTTAGCTTGGTTTAAATCACCGTGAATTCCTTCAGCATCGTACCCACGTTTAGACAGAGCCTCAGCTAATTCATCAACACGTCTTTTTGTACGTCCAAAAACAATTGCCAACTCAGGTGAATGAATATCTAACATTCTTGTAAGCACATCGAATTTTTGTTTCTCTGGTACTTCCAAATATTCTTGGCCTATGTTAGGAACTGTTAATTCTTTTGATTTAACAGCAATCAATTCAGGATCTTTCATAAATTTTTGTGCTAACTTTTCAATTGGTTTAGGCATTGTGGCCGAGAATAACAATGTTTGTCTTTCAGGTGGGATTTCTTTTAAAATTGTTTCAATATCTTCAATAAAGCCCATTGTTAACATTTCGTCAGCTTCATCTAAGACAGCTATTTTGATATCGTTTAGACGAATTGTTTTTCTTCTCATGTGGTCCATAAAACGTCCAGGAGTAGCTACGATAACATGTGGCCTTCTCTGAAGTGCTTTTATTTGACGACGAATATCTTGTCCTCCGTAAATCGGTAATGTGCGTACGCCTTTATTATGACCAAGCTTATTCAGTTCTTCTGCTACCTGTACGGCCAACTCACGAGTTGGAGCTAAGACAACACCTTGAGTTTTATCCTCGTCTATGTTAACCATTTGGAGCAGTGGAATTCCAAATGCAGCTGTTTTACCAGTACCCGTTTGAGCTTGTCCTATAATATCTTTTCCTTTTAACGCAGCAGGAATTGTTTGTTCTTGGACAGGAGTCGCTTCCTCAAATCCCATGTCCGTTACTGCTTTAACAATCTTGTGATCTAAATTTAATTCGTAAAATGTAGTCAACTACGACCATCTCCTTCATTACTTACTCTATATATAAAAATGCCCTAAAAAAAATACCAATATTCAAGATTGAATTTGGTAAACATTGTGTCTTATTTTTTTATTGCAAACCTTATCATACCACTTACACGCAATAGAGGCAATCTTTTCTAATAACTTCGTTACGATTTATAAACAAAGAGGCCTGACAAAAGGGGAATTTCCCCTTTTACTCAGCCCTCTTTTTATGTTATGCTGGCGAGCACTCTACTTCTAATAAGGATTGTTCAATTTGCTTTGCTGGCAAAGGCTTGCTCTTAAGATAGCCTTGGTACATATCACAACCCTGCTCTAATAACTGGTTTAATTGTTTTGTTGTTTCTACACCTTCAGCGACATTTTTTAGTCGAATTGAGTGAGACATATCAATAATCGCCTTCACAATGGCTGCAACGTCATTATCTAGAACCATATCATTAATAAAAACTTTATCAATTTTTACCATATTAAGTGGCAGACGTTTCAAAAGCATCAAAGAAGAAAATCCTGTTCCAAAATCATCTAAAGATACTTTCACTCCGAAACTCTTCAATTCCTCTAACGTTTTTATACTGTATTCGATATCACCAATCGCTACACTTTCGGTAATTTCTAAACATAGAAGCTGCGGATCTATGTTAGCCTTCCTCAATTCTTCCAATATCCGTTCTGCGAAATCAACTTGTTTGAATTGTCTTCCAGAAATATTAACTGACATTTGAATTGGATTATAACCTTTATCCTTCCATTTTCTCATTTGCGAACAAGCCTCTTGTACGACCCAGTTTCCAATAGGAATAATTAATCCCGTTTCTTCAGCTAAAGGTATGAATTGTTGAGGACTAATTAATCCAAGTTCCGGTGAATCCCAACGAATTAACGCTTCCAATCCCGTTAACTTTCCTGTTTCTAAATTCACTTGAGGCTGGTAATACAACTTAAATTGATTATGCTTAATCGCTTTTCGCAAATAATTTTCAATCGTAACACGGTCATAGACGAGGTCCTTCATCGTAGGAGCAAAAAGTTCATACTGGTCTCCGCCATCATTTTTAGCTCGGTACATTGCAATGTCTGCACTTTTAATCAACGTATTTGCATCTTTCCCATCATTCGGATAAATACTAATACCAAGGCTTCCTGTAACAATGACTTCATAACTTTCAATCGCAAACGGTTTTTGTAAGACTTGAAGAATATTATCGCCTAGGTCATATACATCTTGGTCATTTTGAAAAGTAGGCAACAGGAAGATAAATTCGTCCCCACCAAGCCTTGAAATTGTTACATTTTCAGATGTGACCCTTTTTATTTTATCTGTTACATCACATAATAGCTGGTCACCCATTTGATGCCCAAATGTATCATTAATATTTTTAAAACGGTCTAAATCCAAAAGAAGTACAGCTAATTTCTCTTTAGATTCCTTTGCCTCATGTAGAGCCGATTCTAGTTGTTCGTAAAAATACGAACGGTTTACTAACCCAGTTAAAGGGTCATGATATGCCAAAAAAGAAATTTGTTCTTCTTTTTCTTTTCTCTCGGTAATATCACGTATCGAACCAACCACTCTTTTTGGGTTACCATCTTCTCCGAACACAATTTCACCGACACAATATAACCAAATATAAGAACTTCCCTTTTTTGCTTGATACTCTATTTCAAATGTATTATTGTTCTCAGATATTAAAACATCCCACAATCGGTGAATCTTATCGACTCCTTCAGGGGATATCTTATCAAGTATATACGTAATAGGTGCTTCACTTATATTTTTTTCAATGTTTAAAATATTATTAAATCTACTATTCCATTTTATGGTCTGTGTTAAGATATTAATTTCCCATACTCCATCATTTACAGTTCGGGAAACAATTTCAAGTTGTTCCGCCGTTTGACGATACCTGTTTTCTTGCTCCTTTTTCTCTTCATTCATTGCTTCTCGTTCAATGGCTGATGCCAAAATATTAAAAGAGTGAGTCATCGTTCCACTATAGTCATACCATAACCCGATTCGATCAACTGGACCTATTAAAGCAAGCACCCCCCAATCACGTGTTTCGGTACGAATTGGATGAAGTGTAACGATATCATTTACATTTGTAAAGCTAGAGTCCAATAACGCACTTACAGGTGGAAAATCTTCCACACGGAATGTTTGATTTAACGGAGAAACGATATCGTCTGGATTATTATAAACTTGTTCAACGACTAACTCATTTTTTTGATCTTCTCGAGACCACAGCCCAAGACAACCCCACTTAATATTTGTAGAGTTAAGCCATTCTAGCGACTTTATTTCTTCTAGATTAGCTTTAATTAACTTTTCACTAATATCCATATTTACTTGTATTATATTTTCAAGATGCCGTATGGTATTAACTCTATCGAAATCATCCTCTATCATTTCGTGTTTACAACCACATGATTTTCGAATTGCTAGATTAGGCGATACGTACACGTTTGTAAATGGAACATCCTCTTCCAATTGTTCTAACACCTTAACTACTGCGGCATTAGCAATTTCCTCTAATGGAGCATGAACAGTTGTTAGCGGTGGATTGCAAGTCCTAGCATGAGGAAGATCGTCAAATCCTACTACTGCAATGTCCTCTGGAATTCGTATTCCACCCTGTTGAAACTGTTCCATTAACCCAATAGCAGTAGCATCACAGCCTCCGATTATGGCTGTAAATTCAATTCCTTTTTTCATTATTTTTTGAGCACTCTTACGACCATATTTTTTTATATTGTCTTTTACTGAAAATACCAAACTTGGGTTAAGGGGAATATTGTTTTCTTCTAGCGCTTTTTTATATCCTAAGAACCTAGAATACACATCTTGGTTTTCTAACCAACCGGTAAAAGCGATTTGTTTATGGTTATGTTCTTTTATTAAATGTGTAACCGCAGCATACGTTCCATTTAAATTATCGGTACGTATAACGGTTGTCTCATTTTTATCTGCATTAGATGAAATATAAACAATCGGTTTCCCTGTTTCCTTTAGCCGCTCTAAAAATTCACTATTAATGGCGTCTACTAACACAATCCAACCATCCACTTGATCGAAGGCTAGGGGCGTGACATATTCTTGTTTTTCCGTACGATGTGTTTGAATGGCAATGCTACGCCCTCCCACTTTTTGAACGGAACGGTGTATACCATCTAAAATTACGGTATGGTAGCTGCTGTTAAGAAATTGAGATAACACACCTATTGTAATCACTTTCTTCATTTGCTCTCCTCCTTGAATCAACTAGTTGGAATGGTTAAAATGTAGACTTATAGTTATTTTATCCTATTATAAACTACTTTTAAATTGAAACATAGTACCTACTAAAGAAAGGATTTTTCCTGTATAGATTAATTTAGAAAAGTTGTTACTATCCCCTGTACAATGGCCTAGTCAACGTCTTTACTGTGAGGATATCGCCTTTAACAGCCGTTCAATTATACGATTACTATATATATCGGCTGTTGTGATAAGTCTTTCAAACTCCGATACTTAAGTCTCGTACAATCAATGAAAAAATCGGAAAAGAATGAAGCATACTAAAAGAGGCCTGAACAAAAGTTTGTTATCCTTTTGTTCAGACCTTCTTATTCAACGACAAATAAATTTTTTGACCAATTAATTGAGTTTGCATGAATTTCAAATGCATTTTCTTTTGTGATGCCAATTCTACTGGTTATTCTATCAATGTCTTCCCACTTAGCCTGTTCAATTGCTATTGTTAAGTCCAATATATCTTTATGATGGTTTTGTTTTCCTAACAAAGCATCTAATATTTCTTTTTCTAATGGAAGAGACTTCATTACAGTTTCAATTGGTACTTGGAGAAGACTATCAATTAAAGAAAACATCCCTGTTAAGAAATAGCTTGAATGCTCATGTGATTTCCCAACATTCATCGCGATTAGTTCGCTTCCTTTGGCACGTATGAACGACATTTTAATGATCTCCTTCGGTGCCTTGAAATGACTGTTATTCGACTGACTTAAAGAAAGAAAGTAAATCCACTTTTTAATTTCATTTAACCCAAGTAAAACAATCGCTTGCTTTAACGATTTTATTTTGTGTGCCGTTCTAGCAGAAGAGTTTATTAATCTTAATAACTTATAAGATAGAGAAACATCCTTCTCAATCGCTTGTGTAATTAGATCAATATTTGGTTCTTCTTTGGATAGTTCGGTTAGGATATTTAAAAAAACGCCGTTAAATACAGGTACGTCTGTACTAGATATAATGACCGGCTTGCTAAAATAATAACCTTGAAAGTACATATAGCCCTCATTCACGCACTGCTCATACACTTCTCTTGTTTCGACCTTCTCAGCTAATAATTTTACATTGAATGGTTTTAAAAATTCGAGTATCTTTTTTTGTGTTTGTCTTGGAGTGTTTAGGATATCGACTTTAACAATATCAATATATTTAAGAATTTCTACTAAATTCAAGTCATCTTCCAGTAAAATAAAATCATCCAAAGCAATTTGATATCCCTTTTTACTTAGTTTTTTACAGATTTCTATGACTTCAGATGTTAATTTTACCGTTTCTAGAATTTCAACGACAACCTTATCAGGAGATAGGTGGGACGGAAATTCTTTTTTTAAAATGTTTTCAGTGAAATTAATAAAGCAAAGCTTTCCTTCAGATAGCTGTTCAATTCCGATATTAAAAAAGCTATTTATAATTACATCAGAAGTAGCAGCATCACCACTAACAGGTTGAGCGTTAGGCCCATCATCGCCTCGATATAATAACTCATAAGCATAAATCTCATGATTTTTATTTAAGATGGGCTGCCTCGCTACAAAAACATCCAATACATTCCACTCCTTAAGTACTCCACTGTTTTTACTATTTTACCCTAACAATGGATTACTTGGGAATACTTATCTCAACCCTACTGACTATTATTTTTACTTTCAAGCAATATTTCTCTTACACGTCCATGCTGGTTTTCAATATCTTCTTTTGTTCTTTTTATAATTTCATCTCCACTTATATTCCATTGAATTCCTTTTTCAAAATTATCACTCCATATTTTTTCTGCATCTTTGTCTAATGGGGTAATAATGTGTTCTTTCGTCTTGTAAATCAAATCTTCATAGTATTGTCGGGGCTGTTGCCCACCTAAATAATAATTAGGTGTAGAGCGTGCCCTCTCATTTCCTCGTGAAGGCAAATATCCTGGTACAGATACAATGTAATCTTCACCCCCAGTAAGCTCTATTGAATAAAATTTAATAAACTCCCAGGCTGCTTTTTTATTTTCACTGGCAAGGGGTATTGACATAATGGCACTGTTCGACCACCCGTAAATATTAAAAGGTAGTCTGGTTACTCTCCATTTACCCTTTTGATCGGGAACCCATGATTTTAATAAATCTGAACCCCACGTTCCTAGGAAAAGCATGACTAACTCATCGTTTTTTATCGGTTCCTGATCTAACCAAATGTCTATTCCTAACGTTAAACTATCGTGCCTAACAAGTCTAGCTAGTTCAATCATTTGTTCATATTCTGGAGTATTCCTCATAAAGTTTAAATCTTCATCAAAAATCGCTGTCCCAGTATCATATATTTCTCTAATGTTATTTGGCCACTGAATCAAATATTTCGAGTCCTTCTTTAATTCATTAGCCATTGTCAACCAATTCGTTGGGTCCTCCATATAATTACCTAATTCTTCTGGATCTGACGGAAATCCATACTCTTCCATGATATCTGCTCGATAAAAAGTAACATGCGGTGCTGTATTTACTGGAAACCCAACCATTTTCTTTCGGTCAAAGGATTGACCAACATTCCAAAGTGATTCTGAGAAATTCTGTTGATAGTCTCCCATTGAAAACGGTTCTTCTAACAAATCTTGAAAAATTTCTATTGAATTAAACTCACCAAAATGGGGACTATCAATAAACATTATATCTGGCCCCTCACCATTTACAAGCGCTTCAAAATAGACATTATGATAATTTTCATAGTCTAACATTTCTAATTCAAATTTAATATTTGGATATTTCACTCGAAATAGTTGGAAAGCTTCTTCAAGTCCAGCTTCATAATAAGACCATACCTTAATAGTAATTTCATCTTTGAATAGATTAACGTCCGCTTCCGTTTCAACTTCACCTTCAACAGGCTTAGCTGGTTGTTCATCCACCCACTCACCTTGATTGCAACCAACCAAAACAAGGAGGAAAACAAAGAAAAGAAATTTAACTTTGATCATGCTTATTTCACTCCTTTGTATGTTACATCATGTTTCAGCATATTCCAAAAGTCTTCTTTAGACAATGGTTTACTAAAGTAATAGCCTTGAATTTCATCACAATTCACTTGCTGTAGAAACTCATACTCTACATTTGTTTCTACACCTTCCGCTACTACATTTAATCCCAGGCTATGAGCTAACTCTACAATAACTTTTACCATCGAAGCCTTTTTCTTATTCTCATCTATACTTCGAATGAACTCTCGGTCCAGTTTCACTTCATTAATCGGAAGTTGGAGTAGATGATTTAACGAAGAATATCCGATTCCAAAATCATCAATGGAAACTTGAACACCTAAATTGTGTATTCTCTCAATGATTTTAACTACTTCATCCATGTTTTTTATTAAAATACTTTCTGTTATTTCAATTTGCAAATACTTCGGTTCTAGACCAGACGAATCAATGGCACTTTGAATCATCCCAACAATATTATCTTGATAGAAATGTTTTGCCGACAGATTAACAGAAACAGGTATTTTTTTTGCACCTTGATTTTGCCAAACTTTATTTTGCCTACATGCTTCATGAATACCCCAATTATCAATATCGATAATGATTCCAGATTCCTCTGCAATTGGAATAAACATAGCTGGGGAAATTGCGCCTAACTGCGGATGACTCCACCGCATTAATGCTTCCATACTTGTAACTTCTCTTGTAGCCGAGTCTATCTTTGGCTGATAATAAAGCTCAAACTGATTTTCATCAAGAGCTTCTCTTAACCCGTTATTGATGACCATTCGTTCTGAGAATTCTTTTTTCATGCTGTCATCAAAGAACTGTACTTGATTTCCACCATTTTCTTTAGAGTTGTACATTGCCATATCTGCATATTTAACTAATGTATCTATATCTGTACCATTGTCTGGAAATATACTTACACCTATACTCCCACTAACATATAATGGAGAACCATTTAAGATAACTGGCTCCGAAAAGATATCTGTGATTTCTCTACATGATAATTTAATTTCTTCAATCGTTAGTTGTTTTGCGACAAATACAAATTCGTCACCACCTAACCGAAAAACTTCCATACGTTCATTCTTTAAACTTGAAAATCTCTCTGCAACCAACTTCAATAATTGGTCTCCCGAAGAGTGTCCTAATGTGTCGTTAATTTGTTTAAACTGGTTCATATCAACAAACACAACAGCTATTTTTTCTTCTTCCTTATACTCATTTTCCAACAAAATCTTTAAATGTTGCTGAAAGTGAAGTCGGTTAGGTAACTCCGTAAGTACATCGTAATATGCTAGTTTATGCAGTTCTTCTTCTGATTTTTTCAGCTTATTAGCTTGTTCTTCTAATTCTTGATTCATTGAGTAACTATCTTCAAAAAGTTGTTTTAGGTTTTCTGACATATGTTGAAAGTTAGTAATCAAAGACTTCATTTCAACTAAATGACTATTAGGCCACTCCACCAGTTCCATTTGTTTTAGCTTTTTTGGTAATCCTGTTGTCGTTTCAGCTAGATGACTTATCGTTCTTACTAATATCCTGTTCATGACAACAGCAAATACAACTGCCGCAACAGCAAAAAGCAAAAGAAAGCGGAATTGATCCATAAAATGCCCAAAAACGGTGGATTGATAAACAGAAATAGGAAATAGTACATTTACTATTACTTGTGGTGAATCTAGTTTTTTTTCATAAATATAATAGCCTTTTGACCACGTGTTTATTGATAAAAAGCTTAAATCATTTTTTGGCAATGATTGGTAAAAGTTATCATCGACCAGTTGATTTTCATTTACTTCTTTCCAGTGAAATGAACTTCGTGGTTCTAACTCCATCTCCCCAGATGCAGAAATGACATTATAGTCATAGTCTAACACTACGATTTCATATGATTCTTCAAAGCTTAACCTATTTATAAAATCTTCTAGTAAACCCGTTTGAATAAGACCGAACAACTCCAATTTATGTTTTTCACCAATTGCCCATCCACTCAGTTCTCCACCAACTCGGTTTGCATTATTTAAAGAGGTTGAGATCGCTTGACTTCGGTTTGTTTCATACATGTTCCAACTATTTATCCCGACATTTAATATGAATGGGAAAATAACAGCAACCACAAGCAAGTGAAAAAGAATTTGATGTGAAGAAATTAGAAATTCTCTAAGACCTATTTTCTTATTAAGAAAGTAGGAAAATGGGAAGTAGGTCAAAATAATGTCGGCAATTAAAGCATTTAATAATCCGTTTGTAACTAATACCGTGACTTGAAAATACATAGAACTATTTATTGTATCGAACGTCTGACAATAAGCTATTACAAAGAGTGGAATCCCCAAGGATAACCAAAAGAATAAATCCCAAAGTACCAAGTTTCCTCTTTTTTTATATAACCCAATCAAACCAATAAACAAGACTTCTAGAAGGACAAGAGCATCCATCATTGCTTGTCCAAAGAAAAATACGGATACTAAATGAATCGCAACTGCTGTACTTACTCCTATTCTAAGTCCAAATAACCTGACAATAACCAATAAAAATATACTTGAAAATACGATTGTTACACCATACACAAAATGGAAATTGTTAACTTTTAAGATAAAAGCAAATGCAACAAGAATAACATATATAAAAAGCTTATGGGTCTCTAGGATAGGGACTTTATTTGCTTTTAGATTCAAGAAATTCATCCCCTCATTCATGTGTCATACTTTATTAACCAAGCTGAATTTTTTTATAATCTACTCTATTAAAATTTCCTATTACCAATTATATTACTATATACCTTTAATTAAAAGGTAATATAACAAAAAAGTCGAAAAAACTCAATTAAAGCAGATACTTAATCCTACTAAAATCCCATTTTTTAGAAATAAAACCCTTCAAATTACACCAAATTGGATTTTTTCGATGTTGGTGTGAACATACAAAAACTATAGCCAAATAAGTGTAACCTCTTACTCTTCTTTATCGACATACCATATAGAATACTTCATTACCGTTTGTTTATCTATAAAAGTTTATACAAGTTCATTAATAGGTCTAACTACGTCGAAAGATTCCTAGGATTCGACTCCATTTTTTTACAAGTTTTTTAGAGTGTACTAGTTATACTCTTTATGTACCTAGGTAAAATTTTCAAGGAGGTGGGGTACAATGAAAAAAATAGCTATTATTTTATTTTTGCTTGTTTCCTATTTTATTGGCGCTGGTTTCAGTGAAGCTAATAGCACTGGACAGCTACTTATCATTAACAAAACGAATAATCAAATGGCTTTTTATTCAGACGGAAAGTTGGTTCGCACATTTAATGTAGCTACTGGACGAGAGGCTGGATTTACACCTGAAGGTACTTTTAAAGTTGTAAACAAGATAAAAAATCGACCCTATTATAAAGAAAACATTGCTGGTGGAGATCCTAAAAATCCATTAGGTGATCGTTGGTTAGGGATAAATGCTCGTGGAACTTATGGAACAACCTATGCTATACACGGCAACAACAACCCAAGTTCAATAGGAACTTATGCAAGTGCAGGCTGTATTCGAATGTACAATGAAGAAGTAAGGTGGCTATATGACCAAGTTGCCCTTCATACACCAGTTGTGATATTACATTCTAAACAATCATTTGATACAATAGCCACTAATCATGGATACGGACTGAAAAGTAAAATTGGCAGTGTAACAGTCAATAAAACTAGTCCCCAGCCTACCAATACATCTGTTACAATCACTGCGAAAACGGTTAGTGGCATAAACACAAGGTATAAATATCTTATTTATGATGGAGGCAAATGGAAGACCCTTTCAAACTTCACAAGTAAAAACCAAATCACTTGGAAACCTCAAAAAGCAGGTAGCTATAAAATAAAAGTCCAAGTGAAAAACAAAAACGGTTCTGGTGTAGAAGATGAAAAGGTAATAAGTTATAAGGTTTTCAAACCAGCATCCATTAGTTCAGTTTCTGTAAATAAATCAAGTCCACAAGTAACAAACACATCCGTAACAGTATCAGCAAAATCGAATGATAATAAGAACAATCGGTTTAAATTTTCAATTTACGACGGTAATAAATGGAAAACCATTCAAAAATACTCTGAAGTAAGCAAAATCACTTGGAAGCCAACAAAAGCTGGGACATATAAAATTAAAGTCGAAGCAAAACATAAAAGTTCTGCAAAAAAAGCAGATCATGAAAAAATAATTACTTTTAAGGTGTATAATCCAGCTACTGTTTCTTCGTTAAAAACTAATAAAAAAGGGCCTCAACCTACACAAACAACTATACAAATTGAAGCCAACTCAAATGACAACGCAAATAATAGCTTTAAATTTATGGTTCATAACGGCGAAAAGTGGAAAACGATTCAAGATTATTCAAAGAGTAAAATGGTTAACTGGACCCCTTCCTCTCCGGGAAATTACAAAGTTAAAGTACTTGTTAAACATAAATACTCAACAAAAAAACATGATAGCGTGAAGGAAATCAATTATACGATATTTGCTCCAGCTACTATACAAGAGATCACAACAGACAAAAGCAGCCCACAAACAGCTAATAGTGAGATAACAATAAACGCTCTCTCCAATGATAAGAAAAACCATCTTTATAAGTTTTCCATATATGACGGTCATGGATGGGTTACGTTACAAGATTATTCTTCAAAATCTAGCTTGGTTTGGACTCCATCTAACCATGGTACTTTTAAAATAAAGGTAGATGTTAAACATAAACATTCGAAGAAAAAAGCAGATGATAGTAAAGAATTGCCGTTTGTAATCCACCAATCTGTTTCTATTCTAGGGATTACACAGAACACACGCGATGAATAGGTTTGACTACACGTAACGTTTCTCTCATAATACATTGCATAAAAAAATAGGAACCGGGACAAAAGGTTACATTATGTAGCCACTGAAAAAGTTAAAAACAGACTTTTTCAGCGCCCTCTGCATTATACCTATTGTCCCGGCCCGTAAGCGCGTAATTGCCACAGCCTTTTTACCTCTTGTTGTGAATGTTTTTTCACAATTGATTTTTGGTCGATTGAAGTCCGTGCTACTGTTTTAATAGTTATGTCTGACTCTCTTCTAAATTATTGTTGCAAAGGAATCCGAAGACAAACGGACAAGAAAAAAAAACAAAAGAAAGTAATTACCTCCTTTTGTGTAAGACCTCTATCTCTATTTTTTAATTCCTAATACCTATGCTATTAGCTAGATTGATTTGACTGCAAAAACGTCCTTATGTCTTCAATTGTCAATCCTAAATTGCGTGCCTCTTCAAGTAGCTCTTTCCACTCAGGGTCTAATTGTTCAGTTGATTTCATACTAGTAGGTATAATGGTAGAACTGGATATCATCTTAACTCCCCCTTTACGTATATAAGGAGGTCGGTTGTACTAATAACTCCACATATTTAAAGTACCCAAAATAAAAATATGCTTCATCGTTCCCTTCTACATTACTATTATACCTTTTTTACCCAGTAAAAAGAAACTATTGATTAACGACAATTTTCGAGATTATTTCTATAAATTCGATAATGTTGGATTCCTTTTATACATTGATGACTATACTAGCACCTAGTGTTCTCTTTTTGGTATGATAGAAAGTACAGAAACACCAAACCACATAAAGAAAGCGCTTACTTTTATAAGGGCTATTACATATCTACTATAAGGAGGATATTATGAAAAAGGTTTATGATAATTTTAACGTTGCTATTTATTGTACGGCTTCATGCTTAGATAATAGTTTTGAGCAACTTAGCAATGAATTAGATTTTTTTGAAAAACATATTAATGTATCAAAGGTCTATGTAGAAAGTCATCGTGGAGATGTGACGTTAAGTAAAGAAAGATTACTAGAATTAAAACAATTCCTTGAAGGAAGAGGAATCGAAGTGGCTGGGGGGATAACACCTACTCTTGGTGAAGCATATCGTCCTGGTTATAATCGCTTATTTGGTGGAATTTGTTATACAGAGGAAGCTTCTCGAGCAAAAATGAAAGAAGTGATTGAGAGAACAGCTTCTGTATTTGATGAAATCATCCTTGATGACTTCTTCTTTACAAATTGTGGATGTGATGATTGTCTTTCTCTAAAAGGGGACCGTACATGGGAAGAGTTTAGACTTGCTCTTTTACAAGACGTCTCTGAAAATCTAGTCGTAAATCCTGCAAAAGCAGTTAATCCTAATGTGAAAATGGTTATAAAGTATCCGAATTGGAATGAATCATATTCTTCATCGGGTTATAACACAATTGAACAACCCCCTATTTTTGATGGAGTTTATACAGGTACAGAAACAAGGGATCCAGAAACAACTCAGCAACACTTACCAAGATATGCATCCTATTCCTTATTAAGATGGATGGATAACCTAGTCCCTGGAAAGAACGGTGGCGGTTGGTTTGACAGTCTTGATTGTACGTATATCGATTATTATTTAGAGCAAGCGAATTTAACGGTGTTTGGTAAAGCGAAAGAATTAACTCTATTCTGTTATTCGTTATTAAAAGATAGTAATTATACACCAGCACTAGGATTTCAGTTAGAAAAGCTAGACCAAGTTGCAAGTGAAATTAGCAATCCAGTCGGTCTGAAGGTATACGAACCTCACCAAGCTAAAGGAGAGGAACACCTATATGATTATCTCGGAATGTTAGGGATCCCAATTGAGCTTACTCCTCATTTTCCAACAGGTGACGCTCCAATTCTTGTAACAGCAAATGCCGCTAAAGATAGCCAAATCATTGAGAGAATGAAAGGGTACTTAAGAAATGGCGGAAACGTCATTATGACTTCGGGTTTTATTGAGAAAATGGAAGGTAACGGCATTGAAGAATTCACGACAATTCGGACAACCGGTAAAAAGATGAATGTTCAACAGTTTGCTATTGATACGGAAGTTTGTAGCTTTGAAGAGTTCACTTTCGGTTCTTCTGGTATTTCTTTCCCTTTATTTTCTTATAGCACAAACGGAACTTGGCAGACGGTTATTGGAACAAATAAACAGAACAATATACCTGTATTAATGTACGATAACTATAGTAAAGGGAAAGTGTACTCTTTCATTATACCTGACAACTTTGCAGATCTGAGACTACTCCCAAGTCCTGTACTTTCTAAATTAAGAAGTGTACTGACTGAATCTATTCTTCCGTTTGAGGTACAAGGTCCAAGTGATCTTGGGATTTTCGTCTATGACAATGATGTATTTGTCATTGAAACGTTTGCTAAAATCCCACAAACTTGGAGCATCCTTCTACCAAAAGGAAAAAAATTAGAGCAGGTCGGTTTATCTAACGAAGTAAAATCATCAGCGACAGTAGGCGATGGAACCACTGTATATGATATACGTTTAAATCCTTCTACCTTCCAAACCTATCGAATTAAGTAAAGCGAGAAGCTGAGACAAAGGGGAAAAACCTTTTGTCTCAGTTTTTTGTCATTTGAATGTAACGTCCTTCTTATGTCATACTTATGACACTTTTACACTTGAATGCTCTTGCATACGGAGGATAGTCTACATGAACTACGAACTATATGATGAAGCAAAACAATTTATTATAACTTGTTATCAAGAGCTTGGGAGAACTAAAGAAGAGGCATAGAAACGGTTGTTAGAATTAAAAAACTAATCAAAGAATATGGCAAGTACGAGCATACTTTTGATGAGTTAAAACATGGAGCTAAAATGGCGTGGCGTAATAGCAATCGATGTATTGGTAGATTATTTTGGGATAGTTTACATGTGGTTGATAAGCGACAAGTAGAGACTGAGGATGATATTAGCAAGTCTTTACTCGAACATATTAAATACGCCACAAACTGTGGGAAAATCAGGTCAACAATAACCGTATTTAAGCCTGAATCTCCTGATGGGATTAATTTTCGAATTATTAATCACCAATTGCTACGATACGCCGGCTATAAATTAGGTTGGGAAAAGTAATATGGCGACTTTGTTCTACTGCCACTGGTTTATCAAAAAGATAATGATGAACCTAGACTCTACGACATTCCTAAAGTAAGGAAGCTAACCTTATACACACCGTTCTTTATGCCGTATCAACCGCTGTTATTAATTCTCCGTACAATTCTTTGAAAAGTAGTTCTTTCACCATTTTACTTGTTACTTTTGAAGCCCTTGGTACAACAATTCTTCCATTGTCATCAACGATGTCACGTGTAACCACTTTACCAACTACTAAATCTGCTTCCATTCGTAAACAGTAAGGGTCAATATCAATCTCTTTTATCGGCTTTGTTTTCTCAAAAGGATATTTTAAATGTGGATCAATTTCATTGGCTTTGCCTGTTTGAAATTCACTAACTTTATGTTGAACGGCTGACAATAGTGTTTCTACTTCGTGTTGACTTTTTTTCCTTAATTGAATACTTTCATTCTTTTGAGCTTCTATATATTTTTCTGCTTCAACTTTTGCTTGTTGTTTAAGTATGAGAGCTTCTCTTTCAGCAGAAACTATAATTTCCTTTGCTTTTGACATCGCTTGTTTTTTTATTTTAATAGCTGTTTGGACCGTATTTTTTTTAATCGTGTTCGTTGTTTCTTCTACTCGAATTAATGCCTTTTTTACCATCTCATCTTGTTTCTGAAATTCCCTTACTTTCTTCTCCATTTCGTCTTTTTCTTTTAGTACCACCAAATACTCGTTTCGAAGCTCTTCTATGTATGAGTCAACCTGCTTTTTGTTATAACCGTGGATTGAACGTTCAAATGTCTTATTTTTTCTATTCGTATCCATTACCAAAATTAATTACCTCCAGACATTTTTGTTATTACTAGTCTTTCAGATTTCAATAGTTCTATACATCGTTTAAGTCTAATCGTGCCTACTTTCTTTAAAATAGGTGTGGAATCTGGATGTTCTAATACTTTCAGTAGGAAATACATACCCCTTTGCGTTCTTCCTAAGCGAATTTGCTGCAGAGCAGAGTTAAAAAGTTTTTCTGGTGTATCAAATGTTTCAGTTCGTTTATGTTCAATAGTTTGTAAAGGTATAGTAGGGTGCTTCGCTCTACCGTGGACCTGTTGAATTTGTTTTTGTTTCATAATTTCATATAAACCTTGGACTGCTCCATAAAATCGGGCTGTAGCTAAAAATAATCCATAAATGCTCGCAAAAAAAGGAAGCAACCCTATTTGTTTAAAACCCTGGGAGTGATAGACTATTGGTCTAATTAGCACCATAACCATTCCTATAATCGCTATATGCACTACTGTTAAATAAATGTAGTGAGTAAGAATCGAACTAGGTTCACCTGAGGTAGTTAATTGTATCGATAGTATTATCTTTAGCGCAATTGCCACAAATGCTTGAAAAGTAGCAAAGAATTTAGTTGGTATCCCGAGTAAACCTAACATCCCTTTATGACCATATTTATAGTCTCCTAGCTTTAAACGATGGCTATATAATGTAATAACCCCGAGTAACATCCATACCTTTCGTTGTTTCCATAGCTCTTCCCACGATGCAGGTGCATCCGTATAACTAATAGCTTCAGGAACCATCTTTATTTTGCCGAAACGGTGCATCTTCCACGTCATGTCCATATCTTCCGCCGCTAATTTTGATGTATTGTAGCCACCGACTTTTTCTAATAAGTCGAGACGAAAAACTTGCATAGCACCACTACAACACAAGACACTATTGTACATTTGCTGGACTCTTCGGTCTAACTCCATTGCTAGATAATACTCTATTGATTGTAGCCTTGTTAGGATCGACTGGTTTACATTCCGAATTCTTACGTTTGTCGCACATGCCACTGCTACTCCGTCGACTATGGGCTGAATTGCTCTGGCAATACAATATTCATCTGCTAATTCAGTGTCTGCATCTATTCTCACAATAAGAGGATATTTAGCATGAGTTAATCCATAATTAAGCGCTGCACTTATGGGAAATTGATTTACTGGAGTTTTATACGATAGAGGTATAATTGTGTCAAAGTCTTTTGCTAAATTAGTAATGACTTGAAATGTATGGTCAGTACTGTTGTTTTCAATCAGGATAATTTCAATTGGGTATGGTACCTTTTGTTTAAGTAATGATTGAACTAATACTTTAATTGTAGTGGCTTCATTATGACAAGGAACAATAACCGAAACTCCATTGTATGTTGGATGTCTCAGGTTTTTATTTATAAATACGTACTCCTTTTGTTCTTTTCTTTTTATTTTTTGATGTAATGCTTGGCCCAATAATAGAAGTGGTCTACCAAACAAATATAAGGCCATCGCAGCGACTATAACGATAGTAAAAATGTAAACAGTAGAATGATACCAATTTTTCTCTATTAAAAGCAGTTGATGGTGATATAGCATAGTCAAGAACAGTAAAACACACACGAGCCCTAATATCGTTCCAATTATATATACTCTACTTCTTACTTTGTTCATCGTCTTTTTCCTTTCATTTATCATAGATTCCACCCAAAGGAACTGGTTATATAGTCCATTTCTATGAGTAATTTCAGTGAAATATGACTAATAAAAAGATAAATAAACTATATTAATTAGGTATTAAGAACCAACCAAAGATCCCTAGCATTCTTTTTGGTATTTACATATTTCTTTGATTACTTAGTAGAGGTAGTTCAAGAGTAAATTACACCTTGGTTTGATGGACTCTTCGGACATTTTAGGGGAGGAGGAAGCTTGATGTGGCCGGCACAGGCGCTGCTTGGATATAAGTTAGTGACGTGGACTTGGCAAGTGTCCATGCAGGAAGTAATAAACTACCTTTTGCTAAAAATCAGGTACAACCATCTTCAAGAGAAGGAAATCCGTATTTTTCATTCTATTCCCTATCAAAAAAGCCTCGAACCATCATAAAGGTTCAAGGCTTTTTTTCAGTTCTTTTTAGTCAATGGTTACCACAGTGTTCCTACCATTTTCTTTCGCCAAGTACAGGGCTGTGTCAGCTTCTCTAATTAGGAAGGTGCTCTCCTTATTAGGATTAGCAACAACCGACGCCACCCCGATACTTACAGTTACATAGTTTGAGATTAATGATTTAGTATGCGGAATTTCTTGGTCTTCAATGTCCTTTCTGCAACGATTGGCAAGTTCTACAGCTTCACTTCTTGCTGTATTTGGCAACAGTATAGCAAATTCTTCTCCACCAAATCTTGCAACCAACTGTGACTTTTTGTTAAACGTGTTTTGAAGAACTAACGCAATTTGTTTCAAGCAATCGTCTCCACTAAGATGTCCATATTCATCGTTGTATAATTTGAAGTAATCAACATCTAACAAAAGTAAGCATATGGATTCTTTCTTTTCATTCGATACGTCCCACTGTTCAGATAATTTTTTATCAAATAGTCGTCTATTGGCTACATTCGTTAATCCATCTAAGTAAGAGAGCTTTCTTAGCTGCTCATTCATTGTTAACAATTGCTGTTGCGAGTCTTCAAGTTCTTTTGTTCGATTTCTAATTTTTTCATCTAATGATTCGTTGGCTTCCTTTAACTGTTCTCGGATGGTTTCTACCTCTCGAAATGCTCTAGATTGCTTTGAAAAGGTTACATAAGACTGAGCAAATACAAAAATGAGTAATCCAAACGCAGTTAATGGTTTTCCATAGACGACATTTTGAGCCACTAAAATATCAAAAATGACGGTTGAAGCAAAGAGAATATAGCAAAAAAGCATTAAAACCGAACCTCTTCGATTTTTTTTCACCGCATTTAAGAGGACCACTAAAAAATAAATAATAACAACAACAGTAATTGAATTATAAATAATTAGTACATTCGAATACACAATGGCTGGAGTCATCAGAACCAGACTAGAAAAAATAAATCCAAGAAATGCATTAATCTTCGTCACACGTTCAGATGCTTCTTCTCTAAACATGTAATATAAAAAATAAGAGAAAAAAGGAACCGATATATAATACCAAAAGTAAGAAAATTTAGTTACTACCTCCATCGGGGCTTCAGGAAACCAATTCACTAATATAATTTCACCTACAGCTATGGATCGTAGACTTATTGCAATACAAAATAAACCAAACCATAACGGAACCTTGTCTTTGCGGCGATTGATATATTGCCCAATATGAATAACTCCCACTAATATCAAACTGGCAAATAACATATATTCAAACGCCACATAATTTGTATGTGCTTGTTGTACTTGTTCCACTAACCCAATAGTTGGCGGAAACCAAATACCCCCTTCTCTAAAGTGAAAGTTAGATATTTGTATCAACAGTTCAGTTGTCTGACCTGTTCCAATAAAAGTAACTCTTTGCGTATTAAATTGAGGCTGTTCCTGCTCTGCTGTTTTTCCAACCACACCTGCGCTAGCTACTTCTCTACCATCTAACCACATCGAATAGGCAGAGTGAAAGTCCATCATTTTTAACGAATAGATTTCACCTTCTACGAGCCCCGTTATCAGAAGTCGATAAGTAGCAAATCCTTCAGGTCTGTCTATTTTGCTCCAGAGCAAGGGAACATGTAATACTTCAGGTTCTATGTCGGTATTTTCAAGCATTTCATGTGTAACAAGCTCATCCCAGTAAATTTTCCATTCTCCTTCTAAACTGACTGTACCCTGTGAACGGAAGTCCCATGAATCAAAAGAAATACTTCCATCCTTAACATGAGGCTGTTCCTGTGCTTGTCCAACATTCCCTAAGAATAAGATGAATACTACGGCAAAAGGGATAAAAATAATAGGTAAAAATAACTTAGATGTTTTCATAATAGTACCCCTACTAAAAAGATTCTAATTACATGATTAGCTTAATTAGGATTCAAAAGCGACAACACTGAATATGCCGCTTGATTCGCTTGTATTTAGATTATTTTTGCTGACTCATGTAACGCTTGATTTGTATCTTTGGCTTCAAGTTGTTTGTATCGGTAGTTTTGATCAAACAATGGGTTTGAAAGACCTAACGAGGATGTCCGAACATCACTCAAAGTGATTTGTATCGTCTGATTTGCTCAACTATCGACTTGGAGAGCTATTGACTCACTTATTCCCGGTGTAGTTATCGTTCTTGGAACTAATACTGTTTCTGAAGTTGTTTGTTCAACCATAACCGTTCTTGTTACATTTTCAGTTGTTGTTTCTTCTCTCGTTTCAATCGTTTCTTTTTCTTCTTCTTATGACGTAAGTATCGTTCCCAATGCGCCAATGGCTATATATTGAGTACCATCCCAAACTACCCTCTTAAGATTTTGAGAGGATTCAGAATGTTTAGCAGTCCACGTTCGACCATCCTCTGAAATGATTATGGCTCCTTGGTATCCTACTGCAAGAAAATGATTGTTTCCCCATATTACTTGTTGTAGGTGTTGATTTGTACCTGATGTTTGGCTAGACCAGCTTTCTCCATTTGTTGAAGTCAGGATCGTTCCATTGTTTCCAACTACGACCAGACCTGTGTTCGTATGTATAATTTGGTTTAAATTTTGGGTCGTACCGGTTGATGCTTTATGCCATTGTAATCCATCGGCAGAAGTTATCATTGTTCCCTGTTCACCAACCGCAATATACCTCTCACCTGTCCATATAATATCTTTTAGTGTTGCTGTGGTTTCGGAAGCTCTTACAGTCCATACAACCCCATCCTCTGAAGTTAATACTCTACCATTTGTAATAAGTGAGTATCAATCATGTTCTGTAGTTGTCCATGAGATACAACCTCAGTGCTGGAAATATTTCTTACTATGTTTCCTTGGACATAAATTTTATTAGTCATTGTCGATGGCACGGGGGTACGTGACTCTAATGATATGTAGATTTCATTTCGATTCGGTTGTACACTCCAGTTGATTCCGTTTTCAGAAGTAACTATCGTATTGTTTGTACCAATAGAAACATAATTACTACCATTCTAGGCGATTTTTTCAAGTTTTTCCGTTGTCTCTGATGCCCTTTCATTCCAAGATAGTCCGTCGCCTGATGTTAAAATCACCCCATTGGCACCAACAGCAACAAATTGCCCCTTTCCCACAGTAGATGCTTCATATCTCTATGGCTAGGAGATGGGATAGTACTCCAGTTTTCAACGTCTGATGAAGACAGTATAACCCCTTGGCTCCCAACAGCCGTATAAACAGTCCCATTATAGACAATGTCTGTAATGTTTTGTGGTGTGTTGGTTACTCTCTTTACCCAAACATCTCCTGGTGGTTCTATCCTAAGACTTGTTTCTGTGATTACTGTCGTTCTCGTTTCTTCTGTTGTTACCTCTTCTTCGACTAAAATTGTTCGAACAGTAGTGATTTCTTCATATATAGTTGTAGTAGTTGGGTTGCTAGCTTCTACATTTAGTAAACCACGGCTGTAAAAGTATGTATAATTGGCTATTGTATCAATTTGTCTCATACTTTGTTGGAGTTCATTATTTATATTTTCGAGGTCCGTTGCTGATAACGTTTCATTGGCTGCATGAACCGTTAATTCTCTCATTCTTTGAACCAAATCGGTAATTTGTCCCAATCCACTTTCAGCAGTTTGAACAAGCGAAATTCCATCTTGAATATTTCTTTGAGATTGCGAAAGTCCCCTTATTTGAGCTCTCATCTTTTGAGAAATGGAGAGACCAGCCCAATCATCACTAGCTTGACTAATTCGTAAACCAGTAGAGCACACCTCTCACTTTAAGAAACTTTACCATTAAAAGTTATTTTTATAGGAGTTTTATACTATTATTATCATCTACATTCCGTTCTCAATCAAGTCTTGTTTCCTAATTTTTCATGAAAAATTATAAAGAAATTATAATCACTCTACTAACTTTTACTAGTAATATAGTATCTTTTACTGTTATTATAAATTTGCTTTGCTCTACTCATTATATATTTCTTACAATAATCAAAAAAACCATCGAAGGACGAACCTCTAATGGTTTTTTGTTTATTGTAATATAAAAGCCATAAAAGCTTTATCTTCTTTAAAATCCCAATCAATAAAGATATCTTTAACTTTTTTATTAAATATCTCATCGAATTTTCCAAACCTATGGAAATAGGACTTTTCCAATTCATCCTTTGTGACTCTTAGCTCCTCGTCAAACCCTTTTTCGAGAAGAGCTTTTTCAATTGGAATAAGTATCCCCGATCTCTCCACTAAACAAATGGAAGGGGTTAGACTTATGATATGAATTTCTTCAGGGACTTTTTGAACTAATTCACTTATTCGTGCGATTTCTCTTTCTAATAAAGGGTTATTGATTTTTTGTTGGTACATCTTCTCCCGGTCAACCTCTTCATTTAACACCAAGATAATACAACCTGTATCGTTTGGAAAATTCCAATCTTGATAGCACTCTTCCACATCTCGGTCTAATGCTACTTTTATGGCACCTTTCAATTCTTCAAGGATATGATTCATGACAGCAGTTCTTGCTTTTTCAACTTGGTTTTTCTGTCCTTGAAGTAACAACATCTCTTCCATTGGTGATACAAATCCATCTATGTATGTGACCACATACTCAGTTGATATCGTCGTTTGGCATTTCTTTGGACCTCTACCAAAGTTTTTTCGAATCATCTTATTAATCAAAGTATTAATTGTCTGAATCTGCTCCTGTTCCATTGCACCATATCCTCTCTATCGATTTATTCAATATCAATATCATCGGTGCTTTGCTTTCGTTGCTTTACTGGGTTTAAGAAAAGAACAATTACACTTTTATCTAAATCCCAATCCCAATCCACAAAAGAGTCGACAATTTGTCGTTTTACACTTTTTTCATAGAGATTGTTATGTAGATATGTTTTCTCAAGATTTCTTTTTACCTTTCGCAACAAATCACCATAACCTAAGCGAATTAACTCTTTTTCAATTCTAACAAGAATACCGTTTCGAATAATTACTATCGTCCGTTCATTTAACTCACAAGAATAAAGTTCTTCAGGTGGTTTTTGCGCTTGTTGAGATAACGAAATAATCCATTGGTCCACTATTTCCTTTCCAACAAATTGCTCGTTCAACTTTTCTTTTGGAGTGAATGGTTCAGAGCTAATACATGTAATCATGGCCGAACGATTGTGAAAATTCCAATCATAATATATTTCTCTTATCTTTTTTCCAGTTAAAATTTCTATATAGGCTTTTAATTCCGGTGAAATTGAATTCATTAATGTATCTCGCATCTGTTGAATGGTCATGATTTGATCTTGCTCTAACAACACTTTTTCTGAAGGAGTTAAAAAGTTACGCAAATAAATCGTAAGAATTGTGTAACCTAGTGAGGTATATACTGACTCAGGTCCTTTACCGAAGTATTCACGAAACATTTTCCCCGTATATGCACTTATGTTTTTTTGTATTTTAAGCAAATCATCTTCCACGGTAAACACCTCTCACTCAAGACTGTTATTTAGTATAGACCAATGATTGTCATTTAATAATAAAAGTCTTTAGATTAGAGGTTATGTCACGATTACTATCAACTGTTTTTCTAGCGACGTAAGCATCTGAATCCCGCTATTTATATATGGTGAATCAACCCTTTTTAGTTTCATTTTTTGTTCTTGGACCTTGTCGAGCATTTCATCTACTAACCGTTTAATGTAATGTACTAAATCATTGATTAACCTCTTATCGTTCTGTTCTTCTGTTAAGAGTTTATTAATTTGTTTTTTTAAATTTTCAATATCTAATAATGTATCTTTGAACATGGCAATAAGCGGCAGACCGTTACTGGAAGCAAACCGTTCAATTTCTTCCATCGCTCTTTCGATACTTACTAATGCAACTGGAGATAGTTTGGATATGACTCGAATTGACTGTAAGTACTCGTATGTTTCTTCTAGGTTTATTAGTGTATAATCTTGCATCTCGGTGTTTTCCCCTAACAACATTTTTTTCCAATAAAAAAAGCCAAAATAGTGCAGTTTAACCTGCGTACTATTTTGGCTTATGTTTAGCAATACTATCTAACACATTTCCACCAAGGAATATTAAATTCAAACTACTACGTACCGTTTTACTTCTTTCCATAGAAACGAGCCAATTATCTCATTTCCTTTTCTTATTATTATATACTTTTATAGAGTTGTAAATATCTTTTCCGAGTTATCTGTTACGTTACATTTACTTCTAAATCTTCAATCCGCTTCTCATAATATTTGATATCTTTACGGGCATTGAACCGGTCTGCTTTTTCTATCTTTACTGCTATATTATAGTCAGGCATTCCCGCATATTTTTCATACCTTCCTTTTGGTAATAAAAAATTTCCTTCTGGAAAATGTACTCCAAGGTTTCCTCTAGCGATGGAGACAAACTTTGCACGTCCCTGGAATACTCCAAACTGATTATAGACTACAATTGCTTCGCCCTCATGTATACTAGCTTCTTTGGCATCAACACGATTCATTAATACATCATAACGCTCTGATTGGTTCACCGGGTCAATTTCACTATAGACCATTGAATTAAATTGTTTACCTCGTCTTGTCGTAATATAAAAATCACCTTGTTTTTTATTTAATTTAGGTATTTCTACTGGAATTAGATTTCCTCTTCCGTCAGGTGTCGGGCAAACTCCATCTTCACATAACCAAGCTCCTCCCCATTGGAACACATCACCTTGTTTTTTTAGATGTTGGATTCCATCATAACTTGGGTTCGCTAAGGCTATTTCATCACGAATCGCTTGAGCGTCAGGAAAATCTACTTTCACTGCCGTTTCTGGTTTTACGCGTTTAGCTAAATCAATGTATATCTTCCATTCCTCACGTGCCTCTGGAATTCGGTTTTTATTTCCTTCTATTTCAGGAGAGAAATAAACCATCCGTTCTGTAGATGTAGAAGTACCTCCTCCTTCTTGTTCGTAACGAGTTTTCGCCGGCAACACAATGACGGCTTCTTTCGCATCAACGAGAGTAGATGTGTTTAAAATTATATCTTGATGAACACGTATTTCAAGTTCAGAAAGTGCTTTTTCTATAAAATCAGGTTCTGGCATTGTCTCCAAGAAATTTCCGCCTGATAAATAATATAGTTTTATTTTTCGGTCATGGTCTTCTGGTAGAACTATATTTTCCAGGGTCACACCTACAATATCACCTTGCCAATCCGGCAATTCGAAATTCCATAGTTTTTCAATTCTTTTTCTATTATCACTGTTGTACTCTCCACCTGGTAATACAAATGGATCTGCCCCCATTTCACCGCTTCCTTGCACAGAAGAGTGTCCACGAAATGGCATTAATCCGTTATGTTTTCGTCCAAGAAACCCTCGTAATAAAGCAAGGTTAGCCACTTGCGAAATATTATCCGTTGCAAAAGAATGCATGGTTAGTCCAAGCGACCAAGCAATTACTGCATTTTTACTACTGGCTAGCAGCTCTGACAGTTCAATAATTCTATCTTTACTTATACCTGAGGATGAGACAATTTCCTCCCATGTTTGCTCAAGAACCTTTTCTTTTACTTGTTCATATCCATTAACATGGTCATGAACAAACGAATGATTGATAGCAGAGCCATATTCCTTTTCATCCATTTCAAACCAGTGCTTCATAATGCCATGCATAAAGGCGATGTCTCCACCAATATTAACTTGGTAAAAATCATCAGCAACTTTTGTCCCAAACAAAGCGGATTCGGGAACAGACGGAACCCAATAATTTTCCATAGCGGGCTCTTTATATGGATTTACTACAATAATCTTTGTCCCTTTTTTCTTAGCTTCTAGCATATACTTAGTTGATACAGGTGAAGAATTTGATGCGACACTCCCCCAAAACAACAAGATATCTGTACCAATCCAATCCTGATAGTTTGCAGTAGAAGCTCCTACTCCAATTGATCTCTTTAACGCTGTTTTACTTGGGGAATGACAAATCCTTGAGGCATTATCAATATGGTTTGTTCCTAGAAATCTAGAAACTTTAGCGGCAACATAATAAGTCTCATTTGTTATCCCTCTTGAAGTTAAGTAAAATGCAAATTGTTTAGGATCTAATTTTCTCATTTTATCTGCTATTATTTCCATTGCTTCATCCCAACAAAGTCTTGAAAAGTTCTTTTCTCCTGCTCTTCGGATTAATGGATAGGGTATACGCCCTAACTTTCTAAGCTCTGTGCTTGAATACTGTTTTAACTCATTAATATCTGCGTGAAGAATATCTTCTTTAATCGCTGGCATTGTATTTAAACGGAGGACGTTAAATCGTGTAGAGCACATATGTGGTCCTGTCAAAGTTTGGTCTCTTAACCCAGATACTCCTAAAGCACAACCATCACAAACCCCTTTGGTTATAATGTTTGTTGCGTATCCCAGATTATCTCTATTCTCCCAAAACGTCTTAAATGAATCACGAATATGTTTTGGTTTTACTTTTCCTAAACCAAAAGGTATAGGGCTTACCCAATGTTTTGGTGCAAGTTTTTTTGATTTTTTCATAGGACCCAAATGTTTTGTTTTCCCCATCGAAATCAGCTCCTTTAACTCATAAAACGGCCACTTCCTACTTTATGAAACTCATTTAAAAAGTTGAAACGGAACTACAATTAAAGCGCTTACAAAAGTAAAAATCCCTAACTGGATGATACAAAATCTTGCTTCCTAGTAAAAATCTATGAGTCTATACCCGATCATACTTTTAGTTAGCCGTTTTATCAACCTTTAATATAATTTGATTTTCTGTTTCTTTCCATAAAATTTTTGACGAATAAGTAAGAAGTATAAGGAACAAAATATGTACGATAATTAGCTTTCTACATTAACAATTGGGCAACTTTAACGTTACCTTTTTTCCTGTTGTAAAAAACAATAGGTAACTAGCTTAGTTTGTTCAATGTACAAAGTAAGTTTTATTTGGTACGATATGAATAGTGTTATTTAATTACTTTACATAAGGAGTAGTGATTATGACAAAAAAAGTCCAACCAAACGTACCTTTAGTATCACATATCTTTACTGCAGATCCTTCTGCACATGTTTATGAAGGTAAAATTTATATTTATCCTTCGCATGACCTCGACCATAATGGTCCTACAAATGATAATGGAGATCAGTATGCTATGGAAGACTATCACGTTCTTTCTATAGACAATTTCGATTCTCCAGTTGTCGACCATGGTGAAGTCCTTCACGTTAAAGACATTCCTTGGGCGAAACAACAGTTGTGGGCACCTGATGCCGCTTTTAAAAACAACACGTACTATTTATATTTCCCTGCAAGAGACAAAGACGATATCTTTCGAATTGGTGTAGCCACTAGTTCAAGTCCTGCAGGTCCTTTTACTCCACAAGAAAGTTACATCCCTGGTAGCTTTAGTATTGACCCTGCTGTTTTAGTGGACGAAGATAACAAAGCTTATATCTACTTTGGTGGTCTTTGGGGTGGTCAGTTAGAAAAATGGCAAACTGGCGAGTTCTTACCTGATGCAGAAGGTCCAGACTTGAATGCTCCAGCACTTGGACCACGTGTTGCTGAATTAAGTGATGACATGTTGACATTTAAGGAAACACCAAAAGAAATCTCTATTGTTGATGAAGAAGGTAACCCAATCCTTGCTGGAGATGAAGAAAGAAGATTTTTTGAAGGACCATGGGTTCATAAGTACAATGACTACTACTACTTATCATATTCAACAGGAACGACTCACCTTATCGCATATGCTATTAGTAAAAATCCAATGGGACCTTTTGTTCATAAAGGAACGATCCTTACACCAGTAAGTGGTTGGACTACCCACCATTCTATCGTTGAGTTTGAGGGCAAATGGTATTTATTTTATCACGATTGTGAAATTTCTGATGGCGTTAACCATAAAAGAAATGTTAAATACACAGAAATTCAATATAACGAAGATGGTACAATTCAAACGATTGACCCATATAAAAAATAATTGAATTAATACAAAAAGAAGAATGAGCTGATGAGCTCTTCTTCTTTTTTATATTCGACTGCACTACTAATACCCACTTTTATAAATATTTAAAAAGATGAAGTGACTTTTAGGAATAATTCATTTCAAGTTATAGGCAGAAAAGACATGAGTCAACTACGCCAACCATTGGCTGATTTAGTTAATAGTCATAAAAAAGATGTGTTTACGATATTACTTGACCACCAACCATATTTCAAAGAGGAAACAAAGGATTTAGGAATTGACCTTGTACTTTCAGGTCACACCCAAAGAGGTCAACTTGTTCCTAGACATTTCATCACAAATCTTCTTTATGAAATCGTTAGGGGTTATTTAGTTATGGTGCAAAATCATATATTCGTTTCTTCTGACTTCGGTACTTGGGGACCACCTTTACGTATCGGAAGTCGTTCTGAAATCAAAGTCGTTACTTTTCATTCCTCGTAAAAAAAGAGTGGAGTCCCTTATCTCAGGGCCCACTCTTTTTAAGGGATGCTTATGTTAGATTACTGATTGTTCAATTTCTTCATCAGTGGCTACTTCTAATGCTATTTTCTTTCTTTTATAAAAGAATAGTAAAAGAGGAGAAAGAGTTAATAAAAAGGAGACAATTGCGACGTCAACTCTAAATGAAAGTAAACTCATTGAAATGAGTAAGCTATTATAGAAGTAATGGCAGTAGATGACTGTTAAAAATCCATACTTCTTATAAACCCAGTATAAAAACGGACCAATAATCAACGTCAACTCAATAATCCGTAAGTACCATGGAAAAACATCGTAGCCCATATGTAACACAGCCCATAAAAATGACGTTACTAGTACAGCAAAAATCGGATGAATTCTATCCATTGCTGACGCTAAATAGCGACGGAATACGGTTTCTTCCATAATGGCTGCTGTAATCCCTATTGATAACACAAAAAACGGCAACAACCAGACATTCTCAATTAAATAAATCTCATAAAACGTTACAGGAGAAAACCAAGCCCCTCCTATTCTGTCAGCAATCATAAAAAATATTTCTGACAAAGGGTGTGAGATGATTGCTAGCAACAATCCTAACAAAATAGGTGATTTCATACCTATTAATGATTGAGTAAGCTTATCTCTAAAAGGTTTCCCTTTTAAAAAATGAGTATCTACAGGAATCGTCATCGCAAGGATAAAAAATACAAGCCAAGCAGATAAACCGACTTCCATCCAACTCCACCCATCAATCTTGCCCGTATACACGTAACCAAAGATTAAACCAAATACGCTCAAAAATATGGTAATAGCTAGTGGGAGCTTGAACGCTACCTTTCTTTTGCTAGCTTTCACAATAAAATGAATTAGCGATGCAAAAACTAACACACCAAGAATTAGTAAAACAATAAGGGCAGATATTATTTCTCTCGTTGTCTCATCACTTACCATATACTGCGGAGCTACCTCTGCTGAATGCATAAAGCCTAACACAAACTTAGAGTCATCCTCAATTGATGTACCTACGTCTACTGTTATGATTTCTTTAATTCCTTCATAATCAAAAGGTCCTTCAAATGTAAATTGAGTTCTGTCTGTATATTTAGATAAAAAAACATCGTTTAATTGAATTAGCCCTGTACTTACACTTTCAACTTCTTCTACTAGTTTGTATTCAGAGTGAAATATTTTATGAATAAACGTCTCTACCGATTCATCATGATTCATTGGAATCGCAATGTTCTCAGCACCTACGACTCTATTTTCAAGAGGATGTACGTGAACAACTGAAAAACTATTATCTAAAGTAGCTTGAATGGTATAAACCGGTATATGCTCAAATACCAATTCGTATTCTTCGTCGTTTAATTCAAATTCAATATGTCGACCAAGTCCCATATCAACATTTGTCTCTATTAGATTTATCTCTTCAGCACTAAATTCACTAGTTTCTTGTAGATATTGACTAACTGTTTCAGTGACTTCCGCTCTAGTCAGCTCTGGATAAGAGTATCCTTTTTGTCCCCATGGTAAAACGAATAAAATGCTACTAACCAGAAATGCTATTGCTGCTACAATGCTAACTTTCTTGTGACTCTTTAAAATTTGTAACATAACTTACCTCACTTACATTTATTTAAAAACCTTATTCTTACATTATACCTAAATGTTTACTTATGGCCTAGGTAATCTTTTTTTTAAAACGATTTTGTTCGACTAACAAAATAAGGTATAGTTAACTAATAGAAAAGAGACAACCTTCAAAGCAAGGACGTGTAAACATGAGAATTAATAAATTTATAAGCGAAGCCGGAAAGTCATCAAGACGTGGGGCTGATAAATTAATTACGGAAGGCAGAGTAACCATTAATGGAAAACGGGCAACCATTGGTAGCCAAGTTGAACCAGGAGATGATGTCAGGGTCAATGGGGCTCCCATTCGCGTAGCAAGAAATAATGTATACATTGCTCTTAATAAACCGGTTGGAATTACAAGTACAACTGAAAAGGGTGTAAAAGGCAATATTGTTGATCTGGTTAATCACCCCTTACGTATATTCAATATTGGAAGGTTAGATAAAGATTCTGAAGGCTTAATTTTATTAACAAATGATGGTGACATTGTTAATGAAATTTTACGTGCTGAAAACAAACACGAAAAAGAATATATCGTTTCTGTAGACCGACCAATATCTCCTGAATTTTTAACAAAAATGTCTGAAGGAGTAAAAATACTAGGGACAAAAACGCTTCCTTGTGAAGTAAAGCAGCTCTCTAAGTATGATTTTCAAATTATTTTAACGCAAGGATTGAATCGACAAATACGACGAATGTGTGAGGCATTAGGGTACGAAGTATACCGTTTGCAACGAACGCGTATTATGAATATTCATTTAGGAAATTTGCCTCCTGGGCAGTGGCGAGATTTAACCAAAAAAGAAAAAACACAATTGTTCCGAGATTTGAATTATGAACCAAAAGAATGGTGATAAGCCGCTTGATATCATGATAAGTCCTTACATTACATTTTAGTAGTTACGGAGCTAAATGAAGGAATAAGGGAGGGCATTGAAAAAGTTAAAAACCTAACTTTTTCAGTGTCCTCGTTTTTTTACCTTTTGTCCCAGCCTTTTTTCTTTTTTCCGGATTAGAATAAGCTATCCCTAACATAGATTAGTATTAGTGTAAAATCTAAGGGGGAAAGAAAGTTGTCAGATGCAAAAGTAAGACCATTTTTAAAAACACTTAGTCTGCAACCAGAAAATCAGGAAACACCGATTTCATTCGTACCTAACAAACGTACACCATACCAACTATTTTATAGAAGAAACCATTTTACTTATCCAACTCTTACATATTTGAACTACTGGCTACCAATTAGAGGGTTAGTAAACAGGCCAACATTGTTTTCCCTTTCTGATATTTATCAACTTCCTTCAAAGTCATTAAAAGTAGTACTTGAATGTGCTGGAGATAAGAGAAGTTTCTTCGACCCGAAAGTTTTTGGTGAACAATGGGAAAAAGGTGCAATAAGCCAAGGGGTTTGGAAAGGGGTCTCATTACGTACCCTGCTTGAACTAGCTGGTCTAGAGACTGGGGCGAAAGAAGTAGTGATAGAAGGTTATGACGTTGGGAAGCGCAAAGACACGGAAGAGATACATCGATATGCACGAAGTTTACCCATAGAAAAAGCACTCCATCCTGACACACTAATTGCTTATGAATGCAATACTCAACCCATCCCCTTTAAACATGGGTTTCCTTTTAGATTAATTGTGCCAAATTGGTATGCTATGGCTTCTGTGAAATGGATAAAACAGATAACTGTAATAGGCAAACACTTCGATGGGCCATTTCAAAATATAGATTATATGTATTATCCTCATATTGAATCAATCAAAGATGCATATCCTGTTACAACGATAAATGTAAACTCAACTATTCAATCCCCACAGGACATGGAGATACTCGAAACAGGTCACCATTTAGTAAAAGGAATCGCATGGACAGGAAAAGGAGAAATAAAGAAAGTAGAAATTAGTACCAATAACGGTCACACATGGGCAGAAGCCGAACTAGAACAACATGATAACAAATATGGTTGGTATACATGGACGTATGAATGGGTCGTTCAGAAGAGTGGAGAATACTCTATATTAGTGAAAGCAACCGATTCATTTAATCGAGTACAGCCGGAAAGGCCATTCTGGAATCGAAAGGGCTATGGGTATAATGCAATAGATAATGTGAAAGTAAAAGTAGAGTAGACTTCCAGGCATTTCTGTTGAAAGAAGAGGAAAGCAGCTCGTAAACGGCATATATCTGTGCGAATAGAAACAGCCTCTCTATTTCACTTCGATTTTCAAGCTATCTATCTAGTGTTATCACCCAATTTTTATTACTTTCTACAAAAAAAACCTTATTTACTTACTAACCTACATCGATAGGTAGTCGTAAATAAGGTTTATTTTTATTTTGGTTCTTGATCCGGTTCCTCACTCGGTAGTTCAACTACATTGTCATCATCCCATGCGTCAGGAGCTGTCGCTGCATACTTATTATTACTTATTCTCATCTCCACTTTATACGTCATTGAAACAAATTCGTGGAAATTACTCATACTGACGACAGTTCCTTTTACTTCAGGGGAATCAACGTATTTTACAGTATAACGGATATTGGCACCTTTAGACTGGTAATCCTCATAAAATAGTCGAGGTAAATCTCCTTCTAGTTGGCCACGATAATCTCGTAAATAAGGGCGACCTTCTGAATAAACAACGACAATATCCGTATCGTCTTGGTCTGTCAGTTTTGTATCAGCTTTAATCGATTGAGAGATAAGACCGCCATATGGAACCTCGGCATGGAATCTTTGTTTCACCATGACAGATAATCCCGCATAGCTCATTGCCTCTTCCATTGTCATTTCAGCAAAATTCGGTACAACTACGGCTTTCCCTAAGGAGACAACGACTTTCATTTTATCTCTCTTTGCTATTTTTTCTTCTGGAGAAATACTTTGACTAATGACTACGTCGACTTCTACATTATTTGAATCTTCCTCTTCATATTTCATGTCTATTTCATTTGTTTCTGCCCATTGTTCCACTTCTGTTCTTGTTTTACCTGAAAAATCAGGAACAGTTATGTTCTTTTCAAAGACTTCTTGTCCTCTAGAGTAATAAACAATGGCTCTATCTTTTCGACGATATTCCGATTCATCAATTGAAGAGTCACGGATAACGAATTTAATAAATTTTCCTTGTTCAACCTCATCGTTATACTCTGTCACCATTTGAAGGTTTTCAACCTTATTATCGGCTATCCATGTTTCAGCATCGTATTGGCTTAACTCCTCAAAGTCTGGCAGAGAAATCAATTCCTCTGGGTCTGGACCCGTGCTACTGACGAAGGAAATCGTATCCCCTTTTCGCACATTTTTCCCAGCAGGAATGCTCTGTGTCATAATAAGATTGGCATCGACCTCACTACTAGTTTCATGAGTTAATTCAATTTCTAGCCCATTTTCACTAGCCCAAGACCGCGCTTCAGAAACAGGAAGACCAACAAAGTCTTCCATATCAACATGAACGGCTTGATAATAAATGACAATGATTAACAGTAGCGCTAGTAGTGAACCGATAGCCGAATATATAATCATGCGTTTCTTTTTCGCTTGATACGTTGGATCTATTTCCACTTCTTCAACGGACTCATACCGTCGAGTAGCTGTTGGCTGTTTCTTCGTTGGAATTGCTTGGTTCGTTTCCTTTGGTGTTGTTGTTTTTTTTTCTTCTTCATTACCCTTGGATTGTTCATTCACACTCGTTTTTTCTTGTTTGACTTGCTCTTGGCCTTGTTCTTCCGCTTGCTTTTCGTAATTATCTTTACTAAATCTTGATAAGAAATCACTCATGGAGGGCTAGGACACCTTTCCTAAGAGTTAAAATCTCATCGGATTGTTGAGCAATTTCATTCGAGTGAGTAACGACAATCACACATTTTTGGTGTTCATGTGCAAGCTTTTTGAAAATATCAATGATTTCCTGTTCCATTTCTTCATCTAAGTTTCCAGTAGGTTCATCCGCCAAGATTAATTCAACGTTTGTCGCTAGTGCTCGTGCAATAGCAACCCTTTGTTGCTCTCCCCCTGAAAGCTGATTTACAAAACGGTCTGCTTTACTTTTAACAATCCCTATATAATCTAATAGATTATAAGCAACCGCCTTCGTATCGGGAGGCAACTCATTTTCTGTAATCGACATGGGTACTAGTACATTTTCAACAGCAGTTAACGAAGGAATTAAGTTATAGCTTTGAAATATGATCCCTATGTTATTTCGGCGGTATTTTTCATACCCAATTTGTTTGATATCCTGACCTTTAAATAAGACGCTACCCTCATGCGGTGAATCTAGTGCGCTAAGTAAAGCAAGGAATGATGTTTTTCCAGAACCGGATTGTCCTAAAATTGTATAGAACTTTCCTTTTTCGAATGTTGCGTTTGTATCTCTTAAAATATAGCGACGACTTTCACCATCTTGGTAATAATAGTCTACGTTTTTTGCTTCTAATATCATCTGAATCACCTCTCTATTACATTAAGATTTTCTTTGGATTTAGTCTTACGATATAAATTAGTGGAACAATGGTAGACAATAACACGGTTGCTAATCCTACACCAAGAAACAATAAAATATACGTAAAGCTCAAGCTAATTTGATACGAATCCAAAACATCCGTAGTTGATAAATCAGACTGAATTTCACTATAATAATAGACTTCTTCAACCGGTTGACTGCCAGAATCATTTTTCATTAATGTATCTGAAACCCCACTAGCTAACAAATGTCCAGTAAACAATGACAATGTGATCCCAACAAGAGCAATAATCATAACTTCAATTAATATTTGTCCCACCACTCGACCTCGACTTTCTCCAAGTGATAAGTAAATTCCAAGTTCACGCTTTCTGTCTCGTAAGAATAAGAGAACAACTAATCCAATGATTAATATAGAAGCGACGACAGAAACTAATAGGACATAACCTGAAAGCTTAGACATCGACTTAATAGGTCCAGAAATACTGTCATACTGATCAGTTGCAGTCCTTACCGTATAAAATTCTGGCAATAACGGCATTACTTCTTCTTTAAATGCTTCCACATCGTCTATTGAATTCAGTATGAACATAGGTGTGAAATGGTCTTGGTATTCTCTGTCTCCCATCATTTCTGCGTATTCTTTGTCTAACTCCATCATTTTTTCCATACTGTAACTATTCTCACTTGAAATGATTCCATTTGATACATAGATTGTATTTTGAATCTCTGTATCCATGTAGTTCCACATTCCATCATCTCTTGCATTATTACTCTCTCGATCTACATTCATTGGTTCAAATAGTCCGATAATCTCTAATACGATGTCCCGAGAAGAATATATTTCTTCTTCCTCTTTAGAGTAGTCCATTACTAGGTTTGTCAAAACAAATGTGTCACCGACATGTAAGTTGTTGGTTTCCGCTAATTTTTTGGAAATAACTGCTACTGTTGATTCATTTTCTAGTTCTTCTTGCGTAAAGACACGACCATCGACTAACTGACTTTTTCCTTCTTCAAAGTCTAGGATGGGTGCATAATTGGTTCCTTTTAAACGAAAATCCATAACGTAGCCTTCAATAGAATAACTGAAACCTTCCATTTCATCTGGTTGAATGCTTTTAATTTGGTTTGATGCTAAGTAGCTGGATGTACTATAGTCGTAATACTTAACATATTTAAGTTCACCAACTTGTTTGATAAGGTCAACACCTATACTGTCGAAAAAATAATCAAAATTCATTAACTCTTCTTCGCTCAAGCCCATCATGTACTCATCATACTTCTGATAATCCATTTCTATTGTTGCAGCCGTTCCCATTCTTTCTTTGATGGTTACTTCAACACTGTTGGTAGCTTGTTGAATTGAAATTGCTCCAGCGATTAGATTCCCTAAAATAAAAATAATAGCAAACAGAATAATAGACTTCCCTTTTTTCCTTGTAATATTTAATAACCCACGCTTAATAAAATTCATTTCTGTCCTCCTCAAATTCAAACATAAAATCTTTAGGTGCTATTTTGACATAATATTCTATAATTCTACTAATTTTAGTATATTACTTCACAATAAACATTAGCAACCAAATTTTTTTAGCATTTCTAAAAAATAGAAGTTATTAGACGCTCACGATCATAAGAAAAAAGTGAGACAAAAGGTAAAATACAACCTTTTGTCTCACCCTCCTCTTTATTTCGATTTATTGAGTAGTATTTGTTTTATTTCTTGAATATCATTTTTCAGTTCTTGATTTTCTGAAAATAACCGTTTCATTTGTTCCTCACGTTGAGCTTCCTCATCTTGTCCTAAGTAACTTAAAATTACAGCTACTACAAGGTTTAAAATAACCAATGCTCCAATGATAATGAAAGAAACAAAGTAAACCCAAGCCCATGGAATCGCATTAATAATTGGCCTTGCCACTTGACTCGCCCACGATTCAAAAGTTACAACCTGCATAAGCGTAAAGAGAGACGTGTGAAAACTTCCAAAAAATTCGTATGGAAGGACATCACGGAAAAATGTTGTACCTATTATCGCATAAATAGAGAAAATTAAAATGGACAAACCAAGTATACCTGTTAATGCTGGTACAGATGCCATTAAAGAGTCAATGATTCTCCGAAGTGCTGGAATTGCTGGTATCATTCGGATAAGTCGTAAAACCCTTACTAATCGTAGTACACTCACGAATGCCGTTGTATAGAAAAGTAAGCTAGCTACGACAATCATAAAATCAAAAATATTCCATCTATCAGAAAAATACCCTCTATTCCCGAGTCCGACAATTTTTAAAAACATTTCAATTACAAATACCCATACAATGATTTTATCAATTATTATTAACAGGCTATTCCCTGTGAAATATGTCTCTGCAACAATAATTAGTCCATTAAACATGATAATTGCAATCACAATTGGTTGAAAGTATTTATGCAATACGATATTTCTAATGATAGCTCTTATATTGCTTTGTTTTTGATTAGGTTCATTTGTATTATTCGTTTCCATTTTTCAAATTACATTTCCCTTCTACCATTTACTTTTACTTATTTATTGTAAATCAGATAAGATAAAAGGAGAAGAGTAATTCTTCTATGGCAATGTTTATTTATGTTTTTTTATGACTCTTTTCTCAAAGATTGTTGCTCTAGCTATTGGTTCTTCACGCCATTGCGTGAAGCTCTTGAAAGTATAGACTTATGTCCTTGTATTTGCGCTTATTTGTATATTACTTTATTTTTTCCAGTTCGTTTTGCCTGGTATAGTAAATCATCTGTCTGTTGGAAAAAAGAAAGTTTTGTAAGATGATTAGAATAATTCATTAGACCAATACTGACAGTTACTTTTTTATTATCAAGTTCTTCATGTTCCATGGCCTCAATGTATGCTCTCACTTTTTCAGTAATTAAATGAGCTTCCTCCATGCTTTTATTGGTAAGAATGATTGCAAATTCTTCACCACCATAACGGGCAACGATATCATCTTCAGTCACTTTAGATAAAATAGCTTCAGCAACCCGCTTCAAAACAATGTCACCTACACTATGTCCATACGTATCATTGATACTTTTGAAGTTATCTATATCAACAATGGCTAATTGTAATGGCATAGCATACTTCTTACTTTGAACTACAAGATGGTCGATATACTCATGAAACGTCTTATGATTGTATAATCCTGTAAGCGCATCTACTTTAGAAAGTCTTTCCATAATCGCATTTTTTACGATTAACTCTTTTTCTTTTTCCGAAGCTTGTCTAAGATTTTGAAGTATCTCATTCGTCCTTTGTAATACGACTAAGAATATAAAATACCCGGCTATGAGCACAAAAAGGTAAGACATATATTCAAATTCAGTAACAGATTTCCTAACCGGGCCATACAAATATATGGCGTTTAATGCAAGAACATTTATGATAAAACTAAATCTTAACTTTCTTTTATCAAAATATATTATGGTAACTGCCATTGGTAATAACAACGTTACCTGTAAACCGGGAACTGCAAAATGAACCAGTATCATCACTAACGCTACTATCGTGCCCGTAATCGTTAATAATTGCGACCTGTAATGAGGTTTTCTATTAATAATGTACTTACACGCAAGGATTGCAATAACTTGAATAACCGTTGGCAAAATCAACTTATTCAATATAAAATACCAAGTACCCTCTAGAGAATAATAAATTGTAATTAACAATCCTATACATTGCCCTATGATAGAAATAATTACGATCAACCAATAAAATTGTAATATTTTATTCGTCCAATGGGTATAATCCATCTTGAACTTATTATTATCTTCCATCTCATCAAACTCCTATGAAAACATTCTAGCAAGCTATCTCCATTATACATAAGCCCTTATGCTTTTGGCCTAAACTTTTTTGATATTTAGTACAATTATAAGAACGCTTTTATATTTTTTGTTAATACCTCTTTAATACTTATTCTTAACAGTATTTTCACACTCTAGACTAACAAATACTTCTTTCACGTTTAAAACGTTAGGTTGGTATGCTTCTTAACATAGCAGTTTCTCTCTTCATTAAATATAAAACTGACTTCAATAAAAGTTTAATAGAACATTTACATAACTTCACTACATCCTCGTTTGTTCATTCTATATAGTAATAGTAAATATACCATTATATGAATAGAAGGAGGCGAATCAATGCCTTTTACTACGACTAAGCGTCGTATTCACGTCAGTGCGTTTTCTCTATTTTTTGCTGGAATTATGTTTGTCATCTATCCTGCGTTACGCCCTTTTTCTGATGAAACATCCTTGGAAGGTGCCATCGCCTTTGCATCTACCGAATGGTTAGTGGCGCATATGCTAGCGATGGTTGCTTTCACCCTTTTACCACTTGGATTACATGGAGTTCACAACTCTTTACAAGGAACAACGCTTACTTATTGGGCATTGTTTCTATGTGTAATTGGAGTAGGACTAATCTTGCCGTTTTATGGGGGAGAAACATTTGGTCTATATGCTATTGGGCAGGAAGCGATAAGACTTCAGTCAGGTGATCTCGTTAATCTAGCAGTAACTGTGCGGTCAGGAGCGGGACTAATTATGTTTGTTACTGGATTATTACTACTAGCTATTTCTTCCATACTTCTTGCTACTGCCATTTGGAAATCTGAACAGTTTATGAAATGGTGTGGGATTCCCTTTGCAATTGGGATGAGCACGTATATTCCTCAATTCTTTTTTGACCAACCACTAAGAGTCACTCACGGCTTGCTAGTTGCTATTGGCTGTACATGGATTGCAGTATGTTTATGGAGAACAAACTCCTCTACTATGAACCAAAACGCACAAACCATTCATTCCTAATAGACAAAGGGATTGGCGTATAAACCAATCCCTTTGTTGCACCTATCTACCTACATAGTATGTTTCTGTTGGTCCTAAATAGCTGTCCGCAGGTTTCTTACCTTCTGGATAAATTACTAGTTTTTGTAAAACAAAGCCAGGGCTCACTGCATATACTTTTAATGTATTTAAACCTTCTTTACAGTGTATACTGCAAGTTTGTGTATCAATGTTGTTCAGTACTCGAACAGCCCACTCTTCACCATCGACACGATACCCTTCTGGCAGTGTATTAACAATGGTAGTCTCACCATCATTAGTCTGAATGCCGCATACTATCGTTCCATCTTTTGTAACTGGATTGGACGGTTGCATGTAAAGCTCTACTTCATAAACTCCCGCAGCATCCACGACAAAATGATACTCGAGATACGGGGCATCTTTTCCTACCGTAAAGTATTCCGTTGTCGGGAACGCCTTTACTGCTGATAACGTTTTGCCATACCCCTTAAGAACTTCAAAGTGATTCACACCGCCGTGTTCGTTTGTTGCTTGTTTGTTATCAACAAAATGTTCAGCTTCAATAGAAATATAATCGTTAGACATAATAAATGTGCCGTCTGCTAAACTACTAACATCTACCTGGGCAACATTCACAATTATCGTACACGCACCCACTGGCGTTTCTACTGTAATTCTGCCCTCTGTCTCTCCATTCATTGCACTTCGATCTATTTTTGTAATAATAACGTCTTGCGTGTTTGTAATCCCGTCTAAACTCCCGCTCTCTTTAGAGCATGTAAGCCATGAATGGTTACTTGTTATTTTATACTCTGCCGGAAGGTCACTAAGGCTCGAAATGGTAAAGGATGCCTCCTCAATATCCGGTTGTAAAAAGTCGTTTAAGAACAACTGGTTGACATGCCATGGACTTCCTTCACTCTTCTGCTCTGTTCCATCAATGGTAATGACCAACCTCGGCTTATTAGCAGGCAGTACATTAGAAAGGATTGGATTCTGGCATTCGTCTTCATTCCAATGAACAAACCCAATATGCTCAGACAATCCCATTCCATACCATTTCCCATTATCAATCGCATGGTACTCTTCGACTAACTCTCTGTCTCGTTTCAAACACTTCTTAATTTCTTCTGCTAGTTTATTTGCTGCCATTTTACCTAATTTAGCATCATGCTGGTTTTTCCCATTGAGTAACCACATTTTCTGCACATTAAGGTTTCCTACAGCAGGATAATAGACTAAAGCAAAATACGTTGGTAACTCTTTAGGGTCAATTCTCTTATAGAGGTCATCTGCAATACTCAAAAGGTGATCAATTTGTTGTAATAAATGATCTGTTTCTTTGTAATTGACCGGATGATAGACATTTACATTCATATGCTCAGGTCTTCGATTATGGGCTATCTTAGTGTAGCCGTTCAATAGGTCACACACTTTCTTCATGTCAGTCTCACCGAATACGCTACTAAACTGTTTTTCAACCCATAGTTCCGTATAAAGTTCCGTTTTGTTGACGGCATTCGTTCCCCATTTGTCAAAATCATAAGCTAAATCGAGGAAATAGGATAGCGGGAATTCCTGTGTAGCAATATCACCAACATTGACAATCCAAAGATCGCGAATTCCAAAATCATACGCCATACTCATTTGTTCCCAAACTTTTGGAAGGTATGAGCTGTTGACCCACTCATATGAAATAGGACCACCATGGTAATCAAAATGATAATACATGCCATATCCACCTTTATGAGAACGCATCTCTTCGGTTGGCAATGTACGAAGATTTCCGTAGTTATCGTCACAAAGCATTAAAATGACATCCTCAAGTTCTTCTGAGCCCATTAACCCTGGTGTAGTTTCATCCCCATAAAAGAATGGTTCGACTTCTTTATATAAAGCAAGCATTCTTGGTACTTCTGAAAGGTTCGGATTGACATTGTCCTCTATCAATTTATTTTGTGTTTGGATAACGTCTCGTAATAATTCAATATTATCAGCCAATGTCGCGTTTTTCCCCATAATAGAGGTATCTTGTTCACCGCGCATTCCGACTGTAATTACGTTTTCAAATTTTCCGCTACGCTTTAAGCCGTCTTCCCAAAAACGAGTGATTCCTTCTCTATTGCTAATGAAATTCCAAGCATCGCCGTAAATTGAATCTTCGCCGCGGAGATATCGATATTCTTCTCCATTACGCAAACAAGGCTCGTGATGTGATGCTCCCATGACAACCCCATATTCATCTGCTAATTCTGCACTAGCCAACCCTGGTCCTTCTTCACTGAATTGCGCCGACCACATTGCAGGCCACATATAATTTCCTTTTAATCTCAACAAAAGTTGAAAGACGTGGTCATACATTTCTGCATTAAATCCTCCAAACCTTTCGTTCGTCCATGTACCAAAAGCTGGCCACTCATCGTTTATAAAGAAACCACGGTAACGAACCGAAGGCTCTTTAGAAATATATTTGAAATCCCCATCTAGAGAAAATGATTCTTTTGGCTGCGGCTTCACGCCATTCCAATCAACCAAAGGTGAAACTCCTAGTTGCTCTGAAAGATGGAAAAGACCATATATCGTACCACGTTTATCACTTCCCGCGATAACTAAAGCTTTTTCAACGCCATCAAATGGCTGGTCAATCACTTGAAATAAAAAGACTTCTCTTTTTCCAGCGACTTCTGTTACATCAATGAGCTTTTTCTCTTCCAACTCTTGAAGCATTGGGCTGTGGTTCATAGTACCGTATATAATAACAGTCTTCCCTAGCTTTGTTTTTTCGATAGTGACTTGTGGTGCAATGCCGAAAACCAACTCCAAATCATGGATAACCCTGCTAGCAATTTTATGTACCCCACTAAAAGCTTCTTTTTCCTGATAAAATACTGGTGCCTTCTTTAACAGTTCCTGGTTAATTGAAAAATTCATAATAACATCCTTTCTACTGGTATAAAGCCTCTTTATGTATAACCACTATTATACCAGAGTCATTACTGAAAATACCCCGATAAAGGTTAGAAGTTCATGAGGATTATTCATCATGTTCGCTTTGGATAGTTATTACTTCTTGGTTTCGTGTGGGCACCTAGTATGATTTCGTTATTTCATAGTTTGTATTTTTTACATCAGCTCAGCTGTCCACCAAGTAACAAACGATTGAACAAAGGATCTTAAAATTGAGGATATCAATCCCTTACTGTATAAAGTGCTATTATTCATTGCAGTTAGCCAGCCCGTTACCCTTAGTCAAATCATTATAGTAGATGTTAAGTAAATCACAGCTTTTTAAAACCAAGTTTGCTATTCTTAATAGAGATTACTATTATCTACCAATTTATGAACGGTAAATGAAATGGGGTATTTTATTGAGCTCTCAACAATTAAAAATAGGTCATATGTTGCCAAAGGTTCCCATTATGCAAGGGGGTATGGGAGTAGGGATTTCTTTAAGCAAACTCGCATCTGCTGTTGCGAGGGCTGGTGGAATTGGGAGCATATCAGGAACGGGGATTACTGTCGATGACATGCGGTCCCATATTAGAAAAGCGAAGGAAACAATCAACGGTTCTGGCTATTTTGGCATAAACGTTCTCTTCGCTATGAATGATTTTGCAGAAAAAATGAAAGCAGCAATTGAGGAAAAAGTCGACTTCATCATATCAGGAGCTGGAATTTCAAGGGATATGTATGCTTGGGGCAAGGAAGCTGGAATACCTGTTATTTCAATTGTCTCCTCAGCAAAGCTTGCTAAGCTTTCAGAACGTCTTGGGGCATCCGCCGTTGTTGTCGAAGGTCATGAAGCCGGTGGACATCTTGGCACCGATAGACCCTTATTTGAAATATTACCGGAAGTAGTATCGGCGGTGAAGATTCCTGTTATTGCTGCTGGCGGGATCTTGACTGGGGAAGACCTAGCACGTGCCTTAAGGATGGGGGCTTCTGGTGTACAGATGGGGACAAGATTTGTTGCAAGTGAAGAGTGTGATGCACCGTTATCATTTAAAGAAAAATATGTACATGCTCGCCAGGAAGATACAATTTTAGTAAAAACTTCAGTTGGTCTCCAGGGGAGAGCAATAAGTAACCATTTCACGGAACTTATTTCGGATAATAAAAAAGTAAAAATTAAGAATTGCATGGATTGCTTAAAAAACTGCTCCTATCGTTTTTGCACACTAGATTCTTTGATTACTTCCAAGAATGGAGATTGCGATAATGGCCTTGTTTTTGCTGGGTCAAGAGTACATGAAATCAAAGACATCCTACCAGTTAAAACCATTATAAACAATATCATGAGAGAATATAAAGCTTGTACTTGATTTGATAGGCCCTAACCGATTAAGCTTCGGTTAGGTTTTTTATGTTATAAAAAAGCACCTATGATAGCAGGGATAATTATAAAAATGAAGAATAAGAGTTTTGAAGGGAGAAATGTTTAATGGAAAAGCCTATGATTGGAAAAATTGGACAGATTGGTGTCCCTGTTAGCAATTTGAATAGAGCCATAGAGTTTTATAAAGAAAAATTAAGTTTAACTCTTTTATTTAATACAGATAGCATGGCTTTCTTTGATTGTAATGGGTTGAGTCTCATGTTAACACTGCCAGAAAAAGATGAATTTGCTCATTCAAGTTCAGTAATCTATTTCCAAGTATCAAATATTAAAGTAACTTATGAGCAATTAAAAGCGAAAAACGTTCTCTTTGTTGATGAACCACATGTTGTTGCAAAAATGGGGCAGACTGAAACATGGATGGTATTTTTTCAAGACACAGAAGAAAATACACTTGCCTTGATGAGTGAAGTTCATTTATAAGGCAACTAAAAGGAGACCATCTAAACCCCATGACGGTCTCCTTCTTTTTATATACTCTCTTGTCTTAACGTTTCAATAATATTTTCTTTTCTTACCTTGGACATCGAGTAAAGCATGGCAGAACCAACAACCACAAATACGGCAATGATGACAAAGATGATGCTCGACCACGGCAGTGTAAAACTGTATTCAAAAGTGTGCATCATCGCTTTGTGCAATAGATACATAACTCCAATACTTACTGGGATACCATAAAGCAAGGCTTTCAAGCCATAAAAAACACTCTCATAACATATCATTTTAGTAAATGATTTTGGTGTCATACCAACAGATTTCAACATAGCAAACTCCCTTTTACGTAAAGAAATGCTCGTAGAGAGGGTATTAAAAATATTTGCCATTGAAATTATAGTAATTAATATGATAAAACCGTATGCAAACACAGACAAAAATAAAACCAGTTGTTCATTTTGTTGCCGGGATTTATACACATTATGGATATTGATATTGCTTACATTCATTCTTTCAATTTCTTCTTGTGTTTTTAACGGGTCCTTACTGTTTAAATAGATTGAATTATTTTGACTATCTTGATTGCCAAGAACTAAAAGCCGATTGTAGACAGGCTCCGAAACAAACATCTTAATGATATCCATTCCACCACCCGATGTAACTCCCCTTGGTAATTGTGCTGTAAGTTCTTCTATGGTAATTTCGCTAATAAAGTATTTTTTCTCGTTATCCCAATCATATCCGAACAGTTCTAAGTTATTGCCTACTGAGGTATTTATCGTAGTTATTTCTACGTATTTTCCTTGTTCGTCTTCATATATAGCTTGGTCCACTACAATAGCCCGAGGATTCTCTTCATCATATAACCGAGAAACATCGACTCCTATTTGTTCAGCATACAATTGTAAACTCTGCTCATCGAGGGAATACACATCTGTATAATACGGAAATCGTTCTTCCTCTATCAAAGTAGAATCTAGTTTCGCTCTTTCTCTTAATGGTTCAGATATATTTGCTTCGTCGACCATCGAATAATAGACCTTTTCCCTTAGAACCGAATACGCTGTAACATCTTCTAGACTAGTAATTGTACTTACTACATTCTGATCGATTTCATAATTTCCAGATGAAGACACTGCAATATCAAAATTAATATCCGCATGTGATAATTCAATGGATTTCTCAAGTGAATACGTAAAAAAGGAGACTACAAGGAATAGAATTATACTGATGGCTAACGAGAAAACCGTGATTTGATATTTACGTTTATTTCTCTTAATATTTTTCAAACCAATTTCGGCCTCTATCCCAAATAATGAACGAACGAGTTTTGATGTTTTGACTATTTTCCCTGTAAGTTTAATATCTGTCGTTTGACGAATCGCATCAATAGCTGTTATCCTGGATGCTTTTCTCGCTGGTAGATAGGTAGAAATAAAAATGGTTACAAACGAGAGAATTACTGCAAAAAGAATAGACATTGGTGTAACAATGACCACTAATTGTTCAGATGTGTTTAATACCTCTTTAAATATTCTATTACTAAACCAGAACGTAACACCAATTCCAACTAACCCAGATAATATCCCTAATGGAACACTTACTAAGCCAATCAACAACCCTTCAAAGAGAACCGAGTTTCTTTTTTGTCTTTTGGTTGCGCCAACACTTGAAAGCATCCCTAAATGTCTGGCCCGTTCTGATACAGAAATCGCAAAGGCATTATAGATTAGAGCGACAGAGCCGATTATGATGACGGACATTATAATCGTTGCTAAAGAAGTCATCGTACGTTTTAAATTATCATTCTTTGATAATCCATGGTAACGAAGTAATTCCGAATTATATATAATAAAATTTCCATCTATATTAATGTCATTAGCTAATTGTTCTGCATCAGCGTATATCGAACGACTTACTTGATTTAAGATGACTGTACCGACAAAAGGATAACGGTCTGTCATATATGGCAAATCAGTAAATGTTATTGCTGTATACCCTGGTGCCCATGGAATCTCCCAAATTGGTCGTTTTATAATGCCTACTACTTCATAAGTTATAGCTTCTGTATTGTCTAATTTTTCTTTTATTTCATCCTCGGCATACTGCAAAGAATACTGCTGTGTAATAGGTCCTTCTTGAGATGCTCCATCTAGAAAAACTCGCTCCCCGACCTCTAGAAATAGCTTATCTCCAATCTGATAATCCACTTTTGCATTGGTTGATATTTCTTCTGACAACACAATTTCGTTTGGAGCCTGTGGAAATCTTCCCTCTTTTAACATAAGGGGAACATGCTCAAATCCACTTTCATTATATTCACTTATAAATAAATAGGGTTTGTATCGATTCTGGCTTCCTTCTAAATAAGCATAGCCTCTGTCTGCTGAGAGAATAAAATGCTTGGTTGTCTTATCACTTTTAATCGCTTCTGCCTGTTGTTGATTTACATCATAATATTTGACGTGCCATTCTCCTTGATTAGCAATATATTGTCGTTGCATTAAATCCATAAATGAGATGATTAATGTAGCAACAGCTGTAATCATAGCAACGGATATAACTGTACCAATGATGGTTACGAGTGTTCGTCTCTTATTTTCTTTCAGATGTCTTATCGTAAGCTTCTGAATGATATTCATGGACGGATCACCTCGTCCTTGGATACCTTTCCGTCTTCTATAGCAATTACTCTGTCAGCCTGAAGCGCAATTTGTTCATCATGTGTAATGACAATTAGCGTTTGGTTATACGTTTTATTAAACATTTTTAACAAATCCATAATCTCACTACTATTTTTACTGTCCAGGTTACCGGTTGGCTCATCGGCTAACATAATTGCAGGGCTGCTTATGAGCGCTCTCCCGATTGACACACGTTGTTGTTGACCGCCTGAGAGCTGGTTTGGTAGATGTGTTAACCGATTTGTTATATTTAGTTTTTTCACAATATCATCAAATTGGGTTTGGTCGACTTGATGCTCATCCAAGAGAAGTGGCAACGTGATATTCTCCTCGACTGTTAAAATGGGGATGAGATTATAAAACTGATAAATTAAACCGATCTGTCTTCTACGGAAAATCGCTAACTGTGTTTCATTTAGTTCATAGATATCTGTATTGTCTACAAAAACCTTTCCACTAGTCGGTCGGTCCACGCCCCCCAGTAAATGAAGCAATGTTGACTTCCCAGAACCCGATGGGCCGATAATCGCTATAAATTCACCTTTCTTCACGCTAAATGAGACATTATCCAGTGCTTTTACGGCAGTGTCACCTTTCCCGTAGATTTTAGACAGATTTTCTATTTTTAAAATGTCCATGTGCATACCTCCATGAATTCTTTGATAATTCAACTATATCTGCCTAAAATGACTGTCCAGTGACTCCAAAATGACAGTTTAGTCACATTCGAAACTAATACACTTACATCAAATCTTATTTTTTATAAAACTTAATTCGAAATTCAGTTCCGGATCCTACGGCGCTTTTAACCTCAATACTTCCATGTTGGCTTTTAATGATTTTCTCTGCTAACGCAAGACCAATTCCAACGCTATCGTCACCCGCGTTTTTCCCTTTATAGAATCGCTTAAATATATATGGAAGATCTTCTTTTGCGATGCCAATCCCATTATCAGCTAGAACCACTTCTGTAAATAATGGATTTTCTAAGAAAGTAATAGCTAACGTCCCACCCTCAGGTGTATGCTCGATACAATTTTTCATCATATTTATGAGAGCTTCTGACGTCCAGTTCATATCCCCTAAAAAGGAAACATCCTCATCTCCTTGAATCTTAAGAGATTGCTGTTTAATATCCATTGGAATTAGGAGTGGTTCAAGTGATTTTTCAATCAGTTCCTTTACTAGAATTGGCTCACGCTTAAATTGAACCGAGCCTGCGTCTATTTTGGATAGCTTTAGTAAAGAAGAAACTAGCCACTCAATCCGCTCTAGTGACACACTAATATTTCTTGTGAATTCTTTTCTCTTTCCGTCTGATAGCTCGGAGCTATTCAGTAAATCAGCCATCATGACCATCGAAGTAACCGGGGTTTTTAATTGATGAGAAATATCTGAGATGGCCTCTGTCAACTTGATTTTATCCTGCTTGAGACGAGAGCTTTGCTCCGATAACATGAGCGTCACTTTGTATATATCGTTTTTTAAAATACTTAGCTCACCTTCTTTGTTATCACGTACATCAAGAGTGAAATCGCCCCCGCTAATTTGTCGCAAATAGGCAGAGAGCTTTTGAATTTCTTTGTATCTCCAATTTGTAAAAATAAGGATGGTTGCAATAAGAAGGAGCGACAGGATGATGACAACAATAATTGCTATCTCAGGAAGCACAATAACTAATAGGCTTGCTAAAAGGCTAATTAAGCTCATCAAAATGAAGAGGATTTTTATTTCACGATTGCGAAACATCGCTAGTCACCTACCTTATAGCCTAAGCCTCGCACGGTTTTAATAATGGTTGGTTTGTGCGGGTTGTCTTCAATCTTCTCGCGTAACCGTTTTATGTAAACGGTCAACGTATTGTCATTCACAAAATCTCCCGCTACATCCCAAATCCGCTCTAACAACTGGTTTCTAGAAAGAACTTGTCCAACATGATTAGCAAAAATAAGAAGAAGACGATATTCCAAGGCGGTTAGTACAATCTCCTCACCTTGTTTATAAACTTTTCCTTCTAATGTATTAATCTGAATTGAATTTAAGTCAATTGTTGTCTTCGTAGTGCTGAGCTTGTGATATCTACGTAATACAGAGCGAATTCTAGAAAGCAGTTCTCTTATCCGAAATGGCTTTGTAATATAGTCATCCGCCCCCATATCAAGCCCCATAACTACATTTACTTCATCATCGATGGCCGTCAAAAAGATAACAGGTGTATCACTAGATGCCTTTACTAGTTTGCATAACTCATATCCACTTCCATCTGGTAACGATAAATCAAATAAACATAAATCGATTGTATGTAGTTGTTCTTGAATGATTTGTTTTGCGGAAGCCGCATCATAGCAAAGTACAGTCTCAAACTGGTCCTGTTGCAACGAGTATTCTAAACCAGAAGCAATTGTTCTATCATCTTCTACAAGTAAAATTTTCATTTCCCACACTCCACCTAGACGTTGTAATACAGATTACATTTTTTATTCTCTCGAGAATCCATTCCTCAGTCCACTCAACTTTTCTTTTATAGTACTTACTATTTTTTAATATGTCCTCAAATATTTTGTTCGTATAAAAGTAACATTACTAGCCTCATATTTAACATTGAAGGTGATTTATTTTGTTTATATATAATAAATGTTAGTCTGATATAAGCTTAGCAATAAATGGAGTTCCTCGGAAAACAGGATCTCCACCACTCCTACCCACGTTCGAGAAGAACACGAGCAAGAACTTTTCATTAGTATCTCTATATATAAAAGAACTAAAACCTGCCCGATAACCGCTGTGAACCATAACATGGTGTTGGTCCCTATTAATCTCCCAACCATATCCGTAGCCATACCCGTTTGACAATCCCTCTAAGCCTTGGGAATTGCTAATGTGGTCTGTAAAAATTACCTTCTTACTTGCTGAGGTCAAAAATTCGTCGTTATACAAGAAATTGTCCCAAAGCAACATGTCTTCAAGCGTAGAAAACATCGTATCTCCGGAGGCAATGCCTTGATACGAATCTAGCTTATCACTATTTCTCCTGTCATTAGGGTCATATCCTATTGCCCTCTCCTTATTTAGTTGGAACGCTTCTACGCTAAAATCGGTTTGCTGCATATTTGCTTTTGTTAGTATGTTATCTGTTATGTACTTCTCATAAGGGACGTCCGATACAGTTTCAATAATTAGCCCAAGTAGTTGATAACCTAAATTACTATACCCAAAGTCGGAACCTGGCTCAAATAACAGCTCTATCTTTTTTGTCGCTTGAATTAACTCTTCTTTCGATAAATTGTTATCTTGTGGCTCTTCGGCAATATCCCAAGGTAGCCCTGATGTATGTGTAAGAAGGTGATGAATGGTAACTCCCTCAAGATTCTTATGGTCCGGCAAATATTTCGTGACTCCATCATCAACTTGCAGCAAACCTTCTTGTTTCAATAATAAAATACCCGCTGCTGTAAATTGCTTCGTCAGTGAACCTATCCTAAAAGGAGTGTCCTCTTGTAATAATCGTTGATTTTCGGGATAATCGGCATATCCGTAACCCTTTTTTAGTAAAACCTTTCCATCCTTCGCAACAAGAATAACTCCATTATACTGTTCATTCATTAAATACTCATCTAGTTCACGGGCTGAGTCGGCTACAACCACTTCGGTTCTTAGTTCAGTTAGTTGTTCCTCTTTGTCAGCATTCATTGTAGAAGGTGCACTGCATGATACTAAAATTAAGGTAAATATCAAAGTGTGTTTAAAGTTCACGATTGGGATCTCCTTTGTATAAGTCATAAGAGACAAAAACGGAATTGTGGACGTTGTCATATTTGTTTCGGAACCATTTCTCCTTCCTTCTACTTCTTACATTTAATATATAGCTTTTTTATAATCTTCAATGCTATTGTGAACTTCACGTTTAAAATCATTTGCACTTAATAATTCGATTTCTGAGTTAACCACACATGCTTTGGATATGGCATAAACATTTTTTCTCTCCCAATAAGGACTATCATCAAAATTAGAATCTTTATTATCTCTTGTAGTCCTCTCAAATCCTTTTGGTTTTAAAAACCATACCTTCATATCGATAGTAGATAATCCTTCTCGCAGTAATTCATTTGTTAATTTCATGGTTACTTTTACTTGTTCCTCTACATCTTCTATACCATCAATAAAAATCCACACCATACACTGCAAAGCGTTATTCCTTGGAAAACTTACATATTCTTTTATTGATAAGTCTCTTGCTCTTTCAATAGTAGCTGCAAATTTTTCGTCACCAAAAAACTCAGCGATTACAAAAGAAGCTTTTCCAGATATTGAAGCAACTCGGTTTATTATGAATTGGTCCAATTTTTCAGACATATACATTTGAAGAAATTCATCTTTAACTACTTTTAAATTCTTGCTTGTTTCTACTCGTGCAACCATTAACGGATTTCTTTTTGGGTGAGTAACTAAATGTAGTTTTTGTGAGAAACCCTTGGATACAAGGTTTTCAACTATAAATGGTTCACCATATTTTAAATATAGATAATCTGTAACAATTACTTGGGACTGTTTTTTCTTTTCACCACTTATTCCAAATAATGAATTTAACAATGACTATGTACCTCCTATTTCGTTTTGATATCTTTTATCCACTTTTGCTCACTTAGTATTTAATAAATTCAATCTAAATAAAAGATTTATAGTCTTGCTTTGTGGCACTATTATTGACATGTCAATCCCCTTTATACAATAGTAAAATTATACTATTATATTCTTTTAAAGGACTGATAATCGTGCAGGAAGTTTGGTACAAAAATTGCTATAAAACAGCGTATAATAGACAACTTAGCCAAAATACCAGTATGGATAAATTTAACTTATTTGTAATGAGGCTTACTCTCTAATACCATTTAGTTAACTGGGGGTATGTAAACAAATCATCAGGGCACATTATTTTCTATTTCATTAAAACTATTTTTTTATCTTAAGTCATATGCCCAACCCAATTAGGCTATTTAAGCATATCCTTTAGTATATTAAATAAATTGGAGGGATTTGCTTTGACTAATCAATATTTATATCAAGGTGTACCAGAAGCAATGAATCAAGAATTGATTGATATCAATGATCAACGAATTATTAGACCTGGATTTGGGGTGGGTAGACCGGGTTTTGGATATGGTAGGCCAGGTTTTGGGTATGGTAGACCTGGGTTTGGGTATGGTAGACCTGGGTTTGGTTTTGGAGGCCCTGGTGTTGGCTTAGGCTTAGGCTTTTTAGGAGGCCTTGCTACTGGTGCTCTTTTGGCCCCAGGACCTGGGTTTGGTTACCGACCATACCCTTATTATTATCCTTATCCTTATCCTTATCCGTACCCTTACCCAGCATACCTATACTAACATTACACAAATAATAATATTCCATTCTCTCATGCTAAATCGTAGGTATATAATAGAAATAAACGGAGCTCCAATTCCTTGGCACTCCGTTTTTTCATTTTTCATTGGACAAACTGTTTGATGAAAATGCCAGCATAAAAATTGAAGAGGGTGGGACAAAAGGTTATTTTACCTTTTGTCCCACCTCTAGCTTGTTATGTCTCAGCCACCTTTTAATGTACTCTTGGTTAATACATTCTCCTTAAAAATTTCAAGGAGCTTGTTTTATCTAAACTTTATACATTTTCTGTCCTATCTTTATTTGTAGATTATTTCATACCATTAATAAAGAATGTGTCTGGTGGCATAATTAAAATCTTATCTTCCATTGCTGGATGGGATTTAAGATAATTATATACTGCCTTCCTGTACGCAGGATTAGAAAGGTTTTTATCACCAACTTTAATGACATGTGGCTCGTTTTCAAACACTGTTTTTGGTCCCATCAACCTTGCGACTTCACTAATGAAGTTACCACCTTTTTTGCCATTTTTATAAGAAGGCTTGAGATTATTGTATTCTAAAATCAACTCTGCAACTTTAGGGGCAGGAGCTGGCTCAACATAATACGGGTCAACGCCTAAGTAGCCCTCTGGATCAGAGACTGCATAGAAAGCATCCTTTGGTGAAAAATCACTGTTCCAAAGCAGTGGGTTGTGACCTCTTCTCCAACTTTGGATATCGTTTAGACCCCATAATGTAACACGGTCAATACTAGCTGCGTAATTCTTATAAACTCTCATATACTCCGCATACACTTCAGCTTGAACCACTTCAATTTCAGAACCGTTTGTAATGCCTCGATTAATCCAATAATTTCTTTGTTCCTCTGTACCTGTCGAAGCGATTATATGTTCAATTCCACGGTCTCGTAAATCCATATAACCTGCAAGTGAACCACCAGTAGGTTCTCCGTTCCAAGGAAACCAGCCGAACAGATCAAGCTCACTTATGATAAGATCGACTCCCGCTGAAAGTAGGTTAAGAATACCGTTTTCCACGCTTGAAGGTGGTGTATCCATAATGTAGTTGTGAGACTGCATTCCCACACCCTCAATTAACTGGCGAGGATCGTTTGGAAACTCCTTCTTGTAGCGTTCGTTAAGTTCAATAACCATCTGCGCCGTTAACTTCGACTTACCATCCTGATACATATTAAAGTCATTGTAAAATAACTTCGCGTCAGTATATTTACGAGCAAACACGAAAGCATCATAGATAAAGTCACTCGGGTCTTCTCCTTCTACCATTCCATTGCTGTAGGCTCTATACCAACCACTCTGGGTTCCACGGCGAAGGTAATCTTTCCAATTATCGTCTTCAGTAATCGTGTCGACTCCATCAACGAATGCTTCATTCACGACGTCCCAACTTGTGACTACTCCAGGGTAGTATGTGTCGAAGTGCTCAACTACCGTTTTAATATAATGCTCCATATTTTTTCTAGCCTGTTCTCTTGTGTAGTTACCTCTTGTACCACCATTGACCCAGTTAGGGGATTGGCTATGCCATACAAGAACGTGACCGTGCACGGTGATGCCATTTTGTTGTGCTTCTCGAACTAACTGATCAGAGAGATGGTTCGATCCCTCGAAAATTCTAAACGTACCTTCCTGTCCAGCGTTTCCGAAAGAAAGCTCGCTAGGCTTCATAGCATTTTCTGCAGTGAGTGAGTTAAAGTGGCTAGATGTCAAGGACCCTCGAGGGTTATTCGGATCTAAGTTCCCAGGGGCACTATAAATGTTTCCGAATTCGAAATAATCCTCATAAGTCTTCCATAGAGACTCAGAACCGTTTCGGACTCTAAGTCCTGCGGTACGATTATTTAAAGCATCAATAGCATCGGTGATTTCTTCTGGTGAAGCGTTTGGATCATCAAGTAGTGCTATTGCTTTATCGTATTCCATTTTGGCCAGTCGATATGTGGCAGGTGTATAAACATTTTCATCTAACGCAGCGAACTCATCTAGGATTGACCTGTAAGCGTTATCATTATTGTTTGCTAAAACTTGCGTTGTAAAAGCCCCTGTTATAAGAGCAAATGCCATACAAATAATAAATAATTTTTTCATTGTTTTCATGATTTTTATCCTTTCTCATAACCTATTTTGTAGTTTCTTACACATTGCACTAAATTCTACTTTTTTAAATACTGGTGTCTCTTACTTCAGGTAAAAATAGATTTTGACTACGTTTTTTACATAATCCGATTGGTTTACCAAAGAACCACTACTATAATGGTTATCTGACTGAAACTACTAACTAACTACTAAACTAGTTATAAAATTTGGAACCTCCTTTTCAATTAAATCTATTTCGTAAGTATCATTGTATATAAATAGTTTTAAAAGGAGAATAAAAACTATTATATGAATTTAGACAAATAAATCCTTATTAGTACAAGTCTTTGTAGATTTATCTCGGAAATATAATTCATTAGTAGTTGTTAACGCTGACTAGTAGATCGAATACTGTCTACTAGTCGTGTATTAAAACGAAATAATAGGATAGTAGTCATACAAGCTGTACAATTCAGCTGCCCTAGTGGTTTCGAAGCCACTGAAAAAATACAAACCAACTTTTTCAATGCCTTTGATTATGGTTTGCAATGGCTCGACTCGTTGCCCGCCTGCTACGAGAAACCCACTCGTAGCAGGCTTTTAAGATATGCAACGGTACGCACATTGCTTCGAGGGCACTGAAAAAGTTAACAACCGAACTTTTTCAGTGCCCTCTCGATTTCAGCTTTGTTAGTATTGCTAATGTCATACTTAGGACTTATCTTTTATATATCCTTATTATTTTTGATACATAACATCATTCCTTACGTCTAATTAGTGAAATCACATAGGAGGGAGCACAACTAATGACCGTAAAGAAAATCATTTCGGAATGGTTTTACCAATACAGCGATGACGTTTTTAACTTCCTCGTGTATTACACCGGTAAAACGGATGTAGAAGATTTAGTTCAGGAGGTATTCATTAAAGCAGGAAAAGGGCTAGAGTCTTTTCAAGAACTATCCACTCCAAAAACGTGGCTATTCAGCATTGCTCGCAATGTTGCCATTGACGATGGAAGAAAGAAAAATAATAAGCTAAGGCATTCCACTACTCCCTTTGATGAAAGAACTTGGAGTCAGAATACAGATGCGACACCTGAACAGATTCTTTTAAAACAGGAAGAATTACAGGAACTCTATGAAGCTATTTCGAAACAAAAAAAGCAATACCGAGATGTGCTGATTCTTCGTGCGATTCAAGGTTTATCCGTTAAGGAAACAGCACAAATCTTAGGTTGTAAAGAAACAGCAGTCAGAATTAATTATCATCGTGCCATCAAAGCTTTGCGTTCAATTCAAATCGGGAGGGGATCAGATGAACAATCTAGTTAAAACATTTGAGGATAAAGTAAGGCAACTACCAAAATACCAATTAACTCAAACTACAAAAGACGAAATGCATCGGAATTTGATGGAGGCGCTCAACGACGATGAGGTAAAGCCAATGAGGGGTAGAATTGATATCAGAAAAATTACCGTTGGTATTGCATCAGCTGCTGCACTCACATTATTTTCAATACTATGCATTAACCTCGTGTTGACTGACAATCAACTAACAGGTGATGTTGAGCCATCCGAAATTATACAAGATCCGTCTCCAATTGGTCAATTGGATGCTTCCGACCAAGACCTCCGGGAAGAACAGATTTTAATCGAGCAAAAAGCCAAGGAGATCCTTCAAGTTCTTCACAACCGTGATATGGAACAACTTGCAAGCTTTGTCCATAAAGATAAAGGGCTATTGTTTGCTCCTGAAGCGTATATCGCAGATTATTCGATGATATTTCCGCAAAGCCAAGTGGCACGTTTACTCGAGGATCAAACCGAATATGTCTGGGGTCTCCAAGAAGCGAATTCTGAAATTAAGTTAACCCCAGAAAATTATTTTAATGAACGAATTCAACCAGAACGGTTCTTGGATTCCGATGAAGTCAATTTAGATCCTAATGTGCCAAGCGGTGAAAGAAGTACCAATATTAAAGATTACTTTCCCGAATCAAAGGTTGTTGAATTTCACTATGCTGGAACAGAACAGTATGAAGGAATGGATTGGAGAAGTCTGCATCTCGTGTTTGAAAAAAATGAACAAGCGGTTTGGGACTTAGTAGCGATTGTAAATGGTCTATGGGCGCCTTAGTAAAGCTTAGAATAATTGGTAAGCTAAGACCCCGTGTTCCTTTTACTTGAATAGAAGAGAGGCTGGGACAGAATGTTGTCCCGCCTCTCTTTATATTTCGGGCTGAATTAATAGAGGCTGTCACAAAGGGAACCACATCACCTTTGTGGACAACCTCCTTGTTATACAAAATATTTAGTAGCTATTTTATGGATTATTCATTCTTAAACCAAAACTCTCCTAAATTAGCGCCGCCACTAGTAGATACAATATAGACATCATGAACTCCACGAACACTACTGTCTAAATTCGGGGTGCCATTCCATTGGTAACTTGACCATCCCCCTGTAGGCCCATAGTTAACTGTACCAATTATCCTTCCACTCGGACTACCAATCCTGATATCAAAACTTCCTTGAAGAGATGAAGCATAACTGACCGCAAACGCATTATAGCCAGTAGAAAAATTCACATTATCAAATTTAATCCAATTGCCTGGGTGGAAGGATCCTACCCCACAATTCCATGAAGTAACTCCTCTTGCATTATTATAGTCACATGCGCGCAATTGAAAATCTTGAGCAACTCCTGGAGGTTGTTGTCCTCCTCCTGTATTTGGTGTATAACGGACCCACTCATAATAGGCATTTGCATTTTGTCCAGAATAACGCCCGGCCCATTCATCAATTCCATAGGTGTTCCAAATGTTCATCATAATTTTGCTTGGATTACTAGGTATATTTTCTGTAGCCGTAGCAACCAATTGCCCATTAACGTACCAACTTATATAGTTTGGTTGCCAATCAAAGGCATAGGTGTTGAAACTTTGAGAAGCATCAAATCCTAAATCATAAAGAATTTCATTTCCACCAACACCATTTGTGTAATAATTAAACTGGACTTTTGTCGTATCGTTACCTAAAAACTCTATGTCTATCTCATCCCATGGTGCTCCGTTATATGATGGTCCAGTATACGTAAAAAATGAGGATATTACACCAGATACATTAGCTGGTTTCATTGAAACTTCATACAGTCCATACCCATAGAAGTGATTCGTTGTATATTCTCCACTCTCATAATTATATGGACGTGCATACGCGTCATTTCTACGAAGTGATAATTCTAACTCTCCCCCGCTAAAGTTAACTCGATTTGAACTCCAATGTGAACCAAAGAAAACGTCATCATTTTTCCAACCGTCTGATATTTGCCAGTTGTTTGAATCATGGTTGTTAAAAGGGGCATATAAGCTATCTCCTGTTACTGGATTGTTTGCATAAGTAACTGAAGAAACAGATACCATCAGTAAACTCAGGACAAGTACAAATATGCTTTTTTTACCTTTAATCATTATTAATCACTCTCCTATTTGGTTTTGTTTCCTTGAAAAATCTAACAACTTTATAAACCCACGATACAAATTAAGCATCCCTCCTTATAGAGCATGTGGCTCTCAAATTACAGGTTTGAACAATGAAGTTCTACGCATTTTTTTATAAAAAATGCGTATTTCCCTTTACTAACACGCGTTAGTAAAGGGGTAAAAAAAAGATTATTAATAGTTATGTAAGATGTCGCTAAAAATGACAACTTACTATTTTAGAAATAAAAAAAGAAAGCGGTTTCAGTAATGATGTTATACTATAACACAAACAATTTCAACTATTTTTATAATATTTTGAATTTATTGTGTTTTTCTTAATAATTCAGTGCAAACAGGTACATACCGATAAAAAGTTCATTCTCACTCACAAAAAGCTGTCCCAAAAGGAAAATCCTTTAGAGACAGCTTCAAAATTATTTAACCAAGACCTGGATTTACTTATGCTACTGTTCACCATATTTATTTAAGAGAGGTTTATTCTCTTTTTAGTGTTTAATTTTGCTGAGCCATCTGCAATTCCTGGTAAACAGGGTTTAAAGCGAGGAGCTCTGCGTTCGTACCGCTATCGACAAGAGTCCCGTTATCAACGATCAGGATCAAATCCGAATTTTCGATCGTCGATAACCGATGTGCAATTAGAATTGTTGTCTTCCCTTTACGCTGTGCGTCCAACTGTCCAAGCAGTTGTCTCTCCGTTTCAAGGTCTAACGCAGAGGTTGCTTCGTCCAAGACGAGAATCTCTGGATTTCCGACTATGGCTCTCGCAATAGCAATTCGCTGCCGCTGTCCGCCAGATAGTTTGATTCCACGCTCCCCAATTTGGGTCTCATACGCCTCAGGCAACTCACAAATGAAAGAATGGATTTGCGCAATTTTGCACGCTTCTATCAAATCATCTTCCGTAAGGTTAGAACGACCAAGCAAAATATTTTCTCGAATCGTCCCCGGAAAAAGATATGGGTCCTGAAAGACGACAGCCGTATATTTGGCCCAGTCCTCGCGGGATACTTTTTGCAGCGGGACTTCATTTACTAGGATTTCGCTGGCTTCCATATCATAAAAGCGAGTCAGCAACTGGGCTAACGTTGATTTACCGCTGCCGCTTTTCCCGACAATGCCAATTTTTTGAGCGGCTGGAAGAACAGCAGAGAATTCCTGAAGAATTGCTGGTAGTTCCGATTCATAACGGAAGACAACCTTATCGAACTTAATTATCTTTATTGGATCGACAAGGGGGATTTCAGCGGATGATTGTCTCTCAATCCCTACGATCGAACGCATACGGTCATGATGAGCCAAATTACCAGAAACCGCTAATAAAAATTGAAAAAAGTTATAGAAGGAATCGGACATGAGCGTAGCAAATTGGAGCACGATCACAAACGTGCCGACGGACATGTGTCCCTGAATAAGACTGTAACCGCCGTATGCCAAAACCACAATACCGACTCCCCACTTCATCGGGTCACTCCAACGCAACTGCCGATTTTCAAGTTTCCCATGCGACATTGCTTTTGCAAAATATTGAGCAAACTTCGAATGGAACAATGCTTCTTCCCATTTAATACGATGGTAGGCAATCACTTCTCGTGTCGAAGCAACGCCTTCTTCCATTTGCACGAGAAGCTCAGATTGTTTATCCGACACCTCGTCGTTGGACTTACGCAGCTTCGGCATGAAATACCACGCAACCGTCAAATAAAACGCGCATAGTACCAGAATAAGTAAAAGTAAGATAGGACTTGCCCACCCCACGATCGCGATTAAAATAACCAAGTTCATAACTTCCTGAATACCACGGGGCATCTGCCACCCAATAAAACTGGATCCAAAAAACAGATCGCTCGTTAAGGTGTGAACATACTTTCCGTGTCGGTCCCTACTGAACGCACTCACCTTCATTTTCTCTAACGCACCTAGCATTCGTTTAAGCAAAATCCCACTAACCACAAACTCACTCGTAACAAGATAGCGGCTCGTCATTGTGAACATGAGGGCATAAACAGTCCCAGCTACCGCAAAAACACCGATTATAACAGGAAGCAAGTCGTAATTACCGGCGTAAAACACATCGTCAATCAACATCTTTTGGATATAAATAAGTGTGTAGCTAGATACTGACTCCAATAAAAGAAATAAGAACACAATAAAGTACGTACGCCTCGCTTGCCACATTAAATCACTAATATACCGAATCGACTTCATGCTGTTTCCTCCCCTTGCTCAAGCTGGTAAAACAGCCCGCGGCGGGCAATTAATTCTTCGTATGTACCAAATTCCGCAACGTTGCCTTCATGGACTAATACAATTCGATCGAAATTCTTCACCGTTGACAGACGATGGGCGATAGCAACGACCGTTCTGCCAGCTAGGATATTGTCTAGTGCCTTCAGCACTTCCAATTCGCTAACGTTGTCAAGAGCAGAGGTTGCTTCGTCAAGGAGTACGATAGCCGGTTGCTTAATAAATAATCGAGCAATGGATATACGCTGCTTCTGACCGCCAGAAAGCTTAATCCCCCTCTCACCAACAAGCGTGTCATAACCGTCTGGAAGCTCCATAATAAAGTCATGGGCATAAGCCGCTTTCGCCGCTTCCACAACTTCTGCGTCCGTAGCATCTGGCTTACCAAATCGTATATTCTCTTTGACGGATGAGCCAAATAAGTACGTCTCCTGAAAAACATAACCAATAGCTTCACGTAGCTCTGCTCGCTGCATTTTTCGGATTGGGATTCCGTCTATTCTCACCTCTCCTACTGTTGGGTCATAGAACCGGCCAATCAGTTTCAAGAGTGTCGTTTTTCCACTCCCACTTGTGCCTACAAAGGCAACCCTCTCTCCAGCCATTATATCCAATGAAAAATCACAAATGACATTAGGTCGTTCCCTGTAGCCAAATCCGACTTGTTCGAAGGTAATCCTTCCTTCAACTTTTCCCAGTTGAATAGGGGAAGTTGGATCTTCAACTAGAACCTTCTGCCGCATGAATTGATAAAGAGGCAAGGTATGATTAATGATTAATCTTTGTTCAGTTAATTGCGTAACGAGCATCGTTAGCCGAGACATAGTTGTCATATAAAGCAGCAAAAAAGCAATAAATCCTCCCAGTGTAATCATGTCGTGGCGTTCTAGATAGACACCGAGAAGCACTACTGCAATAAAACCTAGGTAAAAGGTTAAACGTCGAAAACTGCCGCTTGCACACCCGAAAGTTGCTGCCTTGCGATAGACGTCTGCCCATTGCTTATGTACGTGTCTGACGCCATCATGGTACCAGTTCTGCACACCAAACGATCGAAATTCACGGAACCCGGACACGGCTTCATAAATTTTCTGAGCATACTTTACCCGATTTTCTCCCGACATCTTTCCATAGGCCACTGCCTTTTTTTGAAAATAAGGCCCAAACAGATAATACATCAAAAAAGTTGGCAAAATGATGAGCGTCATCCAACCGCTTATGCCTAACATCAAACCAAAGGTTATGCACACGAACAGAAGATTCTCGATAATTCCTGGTAAGTAATTACGGTAGATTCTTGTTACCTGAGCTACTTCTGTATTAAACAAGGCCAACGTCTCACCTGCTGGAACCTTTTCATAATGCTCAAATCCGAGTCTACGTAATTGCTGAAAGATTGCGTTCCGCATATCTCTTGATGCAAGTTCACCAATCGTTAATTGAAGCAAGTTTCTTATGTTTTTTGCGATAAGCATAAGCACGTTTATTACGATCAATGAACCAATCAAAATGAAAAACAGGTTCATGTCTTTGTTAGGAACGACATCATCCACAACGTATTGCACAACTATTGGAGCAAGAGTTTCTCCTGCCACGGCAAAAATACCACAAACAATGAGCATGCAGATTTTGACCCCATAAGGTTTCAAAAAAGACAAGGCCCACAGGTATGATTTGCGCAACAGACGGTTATCCTCTTTATCAGGATTTTTCTTCATGTATTACACCCTCTCATAACAATCCAAAAATTAGTTAACCTATATAAATTTGACAATAAAAAGTATTTCCCTTCCGTAGAATGAAAGATTATAGAATATTTCCGGAGAAAGCATGTTTATATCTAATAGCGACTTGTTATAAAAGTTAAAAGAGGGCTCAAAGTGAATGAGATAATAATGTTGCAATATATTGTCGTGTCAGCACAGAAGAACAGGCAAATGAAAGATACAATATATCTGCACAACTACAAGCTTTCCGTCAATATACATTCCCTATATGGATGAGAGGTAGCTGAAGAATATTTTACGGTGGCATTACTGGCAATTCCCTCTTTAAATCCTGATTTACAAGATAAATAGCCCCTTACCTTCAACTTTTTTTGCCTCTATTTATCCTGCGTTCACCGTGGTGTTTCAAAAAATGGGTTAATACTTTTTCATACCCATTATAAATTTGAGTTTAAAAATAGGAGTTTATTTGATTTAAAGGGTAGGAAGGTGTTGAATATAGAAGTGATTGAGGAAGTACATCAATTGAAGAAGCATTATAGTGGGTGGTTGAATTAAAGACTAGAAAAAGGAAGCTGCTTCCTTATCAAGCACGGATTTTAGAATATAAAGGAACTCCGGGAGTCTATAAAAGAACGAAAGATTGAAAAAATTGAAATAGTATTTTTAAATCACTAAAGAAAATCGACTTACAAGTAATTTCCTTATTGCTTATAGTAAAATGAGATATGTGTGATTCTCGAGAATCACACATACCATAGAGAGTTGTATCCTATTAATGAACGAATATTTTTCAAAACATGCAACAAATCAACTACTAAAAGAAACTACATGTTGACAATTCAACAAACATATCCCACTATTTTTCTTCATTAATAAATACTTTTTAGATAGGAAATATATCATTGAATAGGAATACTTAGCGAGGATAGTATTTCTTGATTTTCAAAAGAAGTAATTTCTAATGTTAATCTATCAGATTCTTCAATTGGTGGGAAGAATAGCTTGATTAAATCATCTTCTTCTTGTCCCTCTGATTTTAGTAGTTCAACTTTACCAGTACTATTAGAAAGTTTAGCGGAATTAGTAAAATCAAAATTTTTACTCTTGCCTTCTAGTATTGTATAAGTAGAAGTAAAAGTGACTTTACTAAACTCTAACTCAAAGTTATCAGTAGAAGCCTTTGAGTTAGTGTTATAAATTTTAACATTAGTTGGTGTTACCGGAAACTGAATGTCCCATTGGTCCTGAATTCCATTTATATTTTTCAAGCTAAGCTTTAAGTTTGTCTTACTTAATGGGGAACCATCAAACTCTATAATTGTTTCATCAAATTTATTGTTATTTTTGATATCACCTTGCCCCCAGTGAGTTACAGGATAATTAACACCATCTTCATCCACAAGGTAAATCTCTTCTATTTCTGGAATACCGCCTTTTACTTCACTACCTTCAAAAAGGATATGAAGGACTGTCCTAACCCCATCAGTTATAACTCCATCAACAGTGACTCTTAAATTCTGTTTTTCAGAAAAATAGTTAGAATAAGATACTTTACCATTAACTTCAGCTGTAGTTAATCCTTTATCCGAAGAATCATTATTAAAAATATAGGTAAAGGCGGCATAGGTACCCGTACCACAAAGTAAAAATACCATAGTGAAAGCTGTAACGACCTTATATCTCCATATAGTTTTTCTTTGTTTAAATTTATATATCTTATTGGAATCATATTGTCCATCAATGTCAGGAACTATAATGTTTTCTTTAATATTTTTAAGACTTTTTTCGATTTCAAACTTACTTTTATTTATATTTTTCATAACAGTTACTCCCGTTCTATATTTTTTTTTAATTTATTTAGGGTTCTATGAATCTTAGACTTAATAGTTCCTTCTGGGACCTTTGTCAAATGAGCAATTTCATTTATTGTAAATCCACTAAAATATCTCAAAGTTATTATTAATCTCTCGTTATAGGGTAGTTTTATTAATTCATCTTTTAATAATATATCCTCTTCTGAGATAGGGTTTTCAAATGCGACAGCATTCTGAACAAATAAGATTTCTTTTTGAATTTTTCGAAAAAGGTTATATTTGTATCTTTTAGTTTTATTGATTAGAATTTTTGATATCCAAGGTTTAAATGAACGTTTATCTTTAAGTGATTTAAAAGATAAAAAAGCAGTTATTGCAACTTCTTGTAATAAATCTTCTGCATCTTGAGCATCTTTTAATAAAAAAAGGGCCGTTAAATAAAGGCCTTTCTTTTCTTTGTCAAATAGCTCCTCGAATGAGTATCTTTCATATTCCAATGAATAATCCACATTATCTGTTATTGGCATAGCATACACTTCTTTCCTTGTTTAATAACTCTTGTATATATGATACCTCTTACTGACTATTCGTTCCCCAATAAAAAAAATTTTGTTAGATTTATTAAATTGAGTTTGAGAATCAAAAATATAATACTGTTTGTAAAATAACTAAATATAGATAACAAAAAAGATAAAATGAAAATAAAAGATGCATTATAAATAAAGAATTTAATAATTCTAAGTATATTTTTATTTACGGTGAAGAGATATTTAATAACTCTGATTATGAGGCAGCAAAAATATTTCTAGATTCTGGTTGAAAAGCCACCTGTGACTGTTTATCTCTTTATACAACTCTTGGAATAAGAATCTTTTTTGGACTGGATTGTGGGAAGTTATATTTGCAAAAAGCTTCATTTATTTATATCCTCTCCTTGTGATATTAATAGAAAGATAGACTATTATTATAGAATCAAAAAAGGACCGGATTTCTTGTGTAGAACTCAATTTCCATAGGAAATTAAGATACACAAGATAATTCGGTTTCCGTGATTTATCTCATATTTTACTATAGTAATCTCATTATTTTTATTGAATGCACGTAAATATCACTTCAATCTGGTGAATTACGGTTTAGACGGTTACGGTCATAAACTACCAAAGTACCAACTTGTCCCCCAAGTGTATCAAATACTCTATCATAGTCTTTCAGTTTTTCTTCAAATTTCTCTGTTTTATCATTTACTATTTCATCTGCACCAGCATCACTGGCAGTTGTTGCAACAGAGGCACCCATTGACAATTAATAAAAGCATCTTTTATTATACTTTATTGGTCTTAGTAACCGGTCTTGTCCTACTCAATATTATCGTTCTCATCATAGTATGCTTTTAATTCTTTATATATATAGCTAGCTATGTTTTCAGGAAAATAAGTAGTAAACTCATGATTGTACTTAGCTAAAAAAAGGTCATCCTCCACTAATTTTAAAAGTTTTCTACTCGCCGGGAATAGGTTATCCATTTTATTTAGAACCTCTTGTACTTTTTTTCTACTTGTAGAATCATTATTGTGAATGGCGTTTCTAATTGCTTGAATTAAGTACCATGTTTCTCTATCCATCTTCTCCTGGTATTTAGGATCATGAAGGGTTTTTATTTCTTTTAAGATTTCCTTGTCATCTGCAAAATGCTCTTCCCAAATTTGAATTTGTGATTTTTCCCGCCTAAATAAATCAAGCATAATAAAAGCAAATTCATTTAATTCTTCCTCGGAAATACCTTCAATGTTATACAGTCTCTCCATTCTCGTAATTACTTCTAACTTATCATTTAATTCCACTTGCTTTTGTTCAATTAACTGCTTCTGTACCTGCAACAACTCACGATTTTTTAACTTCTGATTAGTCATTTGTTCTTTTATTTCATTTAATGATAAACCAAAATGTTTTAAAATCATGATTTGTTGAAATAGTTCCCAGTCCAATCGTGTATATACTTTCCGACCATTTTTATTTACTTTTTTTGGGGTAAGTAACTCCATTTTATCGTAGTACCTTAGTGTTCTTACCGTTGAACCTACTACTTTTGCAAACTGACCAATTGTCATTTCCATGTTAACACCACCTTACTTAATTATAATCTGTTACGTAAGGTCACAATCAATACAGTTGTGTTAACCGTTTTACTATTGTAAATTTGCGAATACCTATTTTTGCGGAAAATGTTTGCTTACGACATTACGTCACAATTTATGATTGGTTCTATACTACGTTTGAGAGGATGGTTATCTATGGAACAACAATCATTATTTCGGAATCGCACTTTTATATTTCTGTTTTTTGGGAGCTTTTTGGCGCTAATAGGATTTAGTATGTTTTTTATGACAACAACTTGGTATGTCATTTCTGAATTAAATTCTGCTAGTTCATTGGGGATTATTCTTATTGCCATTACTGTACCACGTATTCTCATGATGGCATTTGGAGGCGTACTTGCTGATAAATTTAAGAAAACGACAATCATGTTCAGTACGAGTTCAATCCAAGGAGTTCTGCTAGTTATCATCTTTTTATTGCATAACGCAGATCAATTATCATTTCTGTATCTGGTCATTTTGGGATCCATTTTTGGAACATTAGATGCATTTTCCGGACCAGCAGGAACATCATTAATTCCGAAAATCGTTCAAAAAAACCAAATAAAACAAGCAAATGCCATTATTCAGGGGTTAGGCCAGATTGGCTTTATTATTGGACCTATTATCTCTGGGAGTATCATGGAATTCGGTGGCGTAACAGCAGGTTATTTAGTCTCATCTATTATTGTTTTGTTGTCTGCCTTTTTTATGTTTCCACCTTTCATAAAGGAAGGTTCTGTAGTCAACACATTAAAACAAACACCGTTTAAAGATCTCATAGAAGGTCTTTCCTATGTAAAAGCAAGTAGATTTTTAATGACAGGTATCCTAATTTTAATAACATTAAACTTTTTTGCCTTTGGAGCGATATCCATTGCAATCCCTATTTTAGTGGAAACTTATGGAGGCACACCCATTAACCTTAGTTACATTGACGCTGCTTTAGGGGCTGGGATGCTAATAAGCACAGCAATAATCGGTATACTCAAAATACGTCGTAGGGGATTAACATCGATTGCAGGCTTACTTGCAACATTACTAGTAGCTTTAGCTTTTAGTCAAATTCCTAATTTATATATCTTGACGGTGTTAGCGTTTTTAATTGGGTTTACCATGACATTTGTTTCTATCCCTTTCTTCACTTCAGCACAAGAAGATACTGATCCTCGTATTATGGGGAGGGTCATGAGTATTGTCTTTTTAGCCATGAACGGGTTTGACCCTCTTGCCTATGCAAGTGTAACGTTACTCGTTTCTAGAGGATTTGATATTCAATTTGTCATACTGTCTTTTTCTATTGTTGGATTACTAATTGCTATTTCCATTTTATGGAGAGGACATACATTTAGAAGTTACAAGTCTAACTATTAATACACCTAGGAAAAGATCACTATAGATAGAAGTGGTCTTTTCTAGTTTTATAGTTAAAGTGAGATACTTGCTGCATAGTTACTGTCTACTACGTAGCAATTTAAACAGATTTTTTCGTCTTTTTTCTTCACATGAGCATCCATGGGACTCAACCTTGTTAGCTAATCTGTTCAGCTTACTCATAAGCGTGTTTTGCTTTAATTATATAACATATTTACAAAGTGTTTATTTAATTTCAACTCTATGTTTTGCTTTACCATCACTTATGGTACGGTTCACCCCGATTAATCCGAAAAGCACGATACACTTGTTCAAGCAACAATAATCGCATCACTTGATGGGGAAACGTCATTTTTGAAAAAGAGAGACTACTATTCGCTCGTTCCATCACGTTTTTACTTAATCCGAGTGAACCTCCGATGATAAAGGCGATTTTACTTTTGCCGTAGGTTGCTAGACTGTCTAGTTCTTGTGCGAGTTGCTCGGATGTCATCATTTTTCCTTCTATTGCTAGTGCAATTACATATGTATCTGGGGATAACTTTGCTAGGATACGTTCTCCTTCTTTGGCTTTCACTTGTTCCATTTCTAATTCACTTAATTGCTCTGGGGCTTTTTCATCAGAAACTTCAATGATTTCTATCTTTGCATACGCCCCTAATCTTTTCTTATACTCATTTATACCTAACGTTAAATACTTCTCTTTCAGTTTCCCTACAGAAATAACCGATATATTCACAATAAAACCACCTTTTCAACAGTTATCCACAAACTTTATCCACATATCAACATAAGGATAATTGCCTATGTGTTAACAATATATAAAGCTGGGCTTGTACAAAAAGAGCAAGTTGTGGATAAATTACTATTGTTATCCACCTTTTCTATGGCCGGTGCAGCCTCACATTCATCTATAATATGTTCCATTGCTAACTCGACATGTTCATGGCAAGCAAAATACTTCACGACGTTCACTCCTTCCTCATTTTATTATTATAACAAAAAATCACAGAGGTTATTTCCCCCTGTGATTCAATAAGTCTTATTAATTTAAAACGATTGTTGTTCAGCTAATACAACTGATGCGGTATGTTTTTCTCCATTTCGGTAGACCGTCACTTGAATTTCATCACCGATATTTGTTTCTGTGTATAAATATTTTCGTAAGTCATGTCCATCTTCAATATCATTTCCATTGATTTGAACAATGACATCATATTCTTCTAATCCGGCTCTAGCTGCTGGTGACATTGGCCCTATACTTGTAATTACCACTCCTGCTTTCACATCTTCAGGTAGTTTCAATGTATCTTGCCAGTGATAACCAGGAACTTCTGATAACGAGCGAATTCCTATACCCATTTGTGGTCTTCGTACTTCACCGAAACGCTCTAAATCATTAATGACTGGAACGGCTATCGCAGTTGGAATCGCAAATCCAATTCCCTCAACAGAGCTTTGGGCTATTTTCATGGAGTTAATTCCGATGACTTGACCATGCACATTAATAAGTGCACCTCCGCTGTTTCCTGGATTAATCGCTGCATCCGTTTGTAAAACTTCGGCATGCCAATCGATTTGGCGGTCTCCTGTTACATCTACAGGGATGCTACGTTCAGTTGCACTTATGATACCTTGTGTAACTGTGCTTGAGAATGCGAGTCCGAGTGGATTCCCAATCGCAATGGCTGGTTCGCCGACACGTAATGTTTCAGAACTTCCAAACTCAGCAATTGTGTTTATATCTTCTGCATCTATTTCTAATACAGCTAAATCTGTTAACATATCAGATCCTAATAACTCTGCAGGCACTCTTGTTCCATCAACTAAGCTGACTTCGATTTGTCGCGCACCATCTATAACATGATGGTTTGTGACAACAAATGCTTTTCCATCGGCTTTTTTATAAATAACCCCTGAACCTGTTCCTTCTCCAGCGACATCAGAAAACAAACTAGATCCTTGTAAATTAATTACACCGACAACGGCATCTGATACTTTTTCAACAGCAGTCGTTATTTCTGTACTAACTGATAAATTGACCGTGTCAGTCGTTACCGGAGCTTCCTGCATATCAAATACAGGCTCAGCCTCTTCTTGAGAATTGGTAACCACTTGATAGGGTAACCAACCAATTTGAGATAATGCTGGAATGGCCGTTACTACTAATACACCACCAATAATGGCTCCTGCAAAAGCAGACAACCCTGCATTTCCTCTTTTTTTCTGTTGTTCTTCTCTTTTTGGAAAATGATCATCATAATACCCCATGATCTGTCACCATCCTTTGAATGATGTAATGCTATATACTCATTATTATAGTATTGTTATGAAAAAAAACTAGGTCTATCAACGTATTTTATTCATTTCACATAACTTCTACTAAATTTCCCAAATGTTTTGAGATCTACACATAATTTATACGACAGCCAGGTCAGTAGCTTTGTCAGGATCTGTGTCATACAATCTAAATTGATGTCCTACGCCAGTCTCTTTTTCTTTTAGGATTTGTTCGACAGACATACGTGCCAATTCTTTCATATTATTATCTTTACTCAAATGAGCCAAATAAATTCGTGATGTTTTGTCACCAATGACATCAGCTAACGCATAAGCTGCATCCTCATTCGAAACGTGACCAACATCGCTTATAATTCTTCTTTTTACGCTCCATGGATACTTACCCATTCTTAATAAATTTAAATCATGGTTTGATTCAAAAATATAGACGTCCGCATCTTTTATCGTGCCTTTTATTTTATCACTTACATACCCCATATCCGTCGCCAGTACCAGTTTCTTTCCGTTACTATGAAAATTAAAAAACATCGGTTCTGCTGCATCATGCGAGACACCAAACGACTCTATATCTAAATCACCGAATGTTTTCACTTCTTCACGCTCAAAATGAAACTTTAGTTCTCCAGGAATCGTTCCCAGATCTTTTTCCATGGCCACCCATGTTTTTTTATTAGCATAAATAGGGATATTGTACTTTCTAGCAATAATGCCAACACCTTTTATATGGTCACTATGTTCATGACTGACAAGAATCCCATTTAGCTCTTTAGGGTTACAATCAATGCTTTTAAATAGCTGTTCCATCTTCTTTCCACTTAAACCAGCGTCTACTAACCAACGTTGACTTTCCGTGGCTACATAAATCGCGTTCCCGCTACTCCCACTAGCTAGTACACTAAATTGTAAGGTCATTATGATTGTCACTCCAGTATGTTTTTATCTCTATGAAATATCTTGTACAGAACCTTCTATCGCGTTGACAAGGAAATCATCATCTTCGACCCGAATTTTCCACATTGGTGCAAACACTTGAACATCCCCAACACCAAATGGTTGAAAAAAGCTATAATAGCCAAATTCTATACTAGTAATCGTTTGTCCGACCCCAATGATTTGTTCATTTAATAGTATCTCTACTGCCTTCATTCCTGACAAAAACTCTTGTTCTCTTCCTTGTTCATCTACTTCAATGATCCTTTGACGATAGCTAACGATTTGGTTTTCCTCGTCAAGTTGAAGGATTAACGGAGCATCCTCAGAGGTATACAATCGTTTTTCTTCATACTTTCGCATAAAAGTTACCTGAGCATAGTCTTCATTTAGGCCATGATAAAAATAGTGCTCTCCTTGAAAAACATGCATATCTAAAAAGGCTCTTAGCTGAGGTTTCAGCTCTTCTTCCATGTTAATAGAGTAAGGTTGTTCTAGTCTTGAAAGGATCGTTGTATTATTTAATACATCTACTTGCTGGTTAGTGAGCACACTAAGATTTTCTTCAGTCCATTCAACTTCTCTACTCACTAAATGATAACCTGATAGCTGTTCTTCCTCAATTTCATCATCTATCAACACATTCATTTCAGTAAGGCGCTCTTGAATTGTTGCTTCTGTTATTACACTGATTTGATTGGCATGATTAAACTCTTGTAGTTGAATGAGTAAAAACGTATTTAAAAACAAAAAGGTTATAATAAAAATCGTCTTTGTTTTACTCCAGTCCATCTTCTTCACCCTCACCATCTTCGGGTTCTTCGGTTTCTTCATTTTCCTCTGTATCAACAGGTGTATCAGGTACTTCAAAATCTAACTTTTCCCAAAATCCATCGTATAGCAAGAACCAGTAGGGCTCTCCTGTCACAATGGCATTGGTTTTTACCATTTCATAACCAACTGTTAAATCTTCAATCTTACTCTGGTCAAACCCTTCACGTTTGTTTAATTGCTCAAGTACCTCATGTCCAGATAATAGTTCACTTCGCCATGTAGCCCCATAAATAGGTTGAAAATCAAGGTCAAATAGTGGTCGAATGTAACGAGACGTTTGGTTTCCTGATCTAGTAACAACCAATTGCATCATATCTTGCCCATCTACTCGTATGACAGGAAGGCCATTAACATTTAATCTAAACCGAGCTTCTTCTTCTTCTAATTCTCCCTCAGAGGACCATCGATCAAGTACGTACTGGTCGGTCCAGCCTCCATGGGCATTGATAAAATCAAAGCTAGTCAGTGTAATGTGCCTACCACTTCTCGTTTGGATTTCACTAAAAACAGGATTAATGTAATCCATGTAATTGCCTCGACCTATGACATTAATCATCCGATTTCCATCTGTAAATGACTCATTCCCATCACCTTGTCTAAACTCTTTTACAAAATCACTAAAGAACAGCTGTTTAAACAAATCTAATGAAATAGGAGTCGTGGTATACGATACATTTACGTGTTGTAACCGTTCTTCGGGTAAGAAGAGCATAGGGATAAACCGAACATCATCCGTTTCTAAAGGAAATGCAAAGGCTATAGGAAACTCAGAGGCTTTACCTAAATAAACATTTTGAAAATCAGCTACTGAAAACGAAGTCTCCAAATCAACGGCTCGTTGTTCTTCAAATGATATTAACCTCATATTAACGGTTTCTGTACTTGGATGGAAGTAAAGGAAGAACTGGTCAACTGAATTAAGTCGAAGTTCTCTTTCTACAAAATCGACATTAAATAGCCCCATAAATACGTCAATAGGAAGTGAAGTAGGCAATACAAATAAGATTGATTGATTCAAGTTCCTTACAGAATAGCCATGGTTAACGATATTAACTTCCTTTATCCCCGTTGTTAAGAGCTGTTCGTAAAGCTCAAGAAATAAATCATCTCTTGTCCCAAGTAGCCTCAATTCATCTTCGACTTGAAATATAACTTGTTTTGGTACAATGACTTCTGAGAGTTTTTTTTCTTCTCCTATTTTTACACTTTCAATATAGTCGGTATCTGACAATAATGAATAGTTAGGCTGAAATGTCCAAAGCTTCCAGGTTAAAAACAAACTAAGACATACGAGAATTGTTAGTACAGCCGATTTGAAATTCTCATAAGTCATCTTTATTCGCCTCCCTTAGGCATAAATGGAAGTGTAAAATAAATCGTCGTGCCTTTTCCATAACTACTTTGAACCCAAATTTCTCCTCCGTGAGCTTGGATTAACTCTTTAGCTATGGCTAACCCAAGGCCTGTCCCACCTATATTTCTCGCCCGAGCTTTATCAACTCGATAAAAGCGTTCAAAGATCTTTTTATGGCTTTCCCTTGGTATTCCTACCCCTTCATCACTAATCCCTAAACGAACTTGCTTTCCTTGTTGAACAAGAGAAATAGTAATTGAACCTCCTTCAGGAGAATACTTCATCGCATTTGATATAATATTATCTACCACTTGATGGATTTTGTCCTTATCGATTTCAACTTGTGTCAGGGTATGAGGGAATTTTCGCTTGATCGTGATGTCTCTTTCTTTTGCTATTATTTCAAAGCGGTCAATAATTCGATTTAGATACTCATGAAAATTAATTTTAGTTAAGGTTAATTGATAATCTTTACTATCAATTTTTGATAGTTGTAACAAATCATTAACTAACCTTATCATTCTTTCAGTTTCTGTTTGGGTTACGGTAATAAATTTCGGAGCTAATTCTGGGTCTTGTAATGCCCCATCCTCTAACGCTTCAAGATAGCTTTTCATCGTAGTTAAAGGTGTTCTTAATTCATGAGAAACATTAGCAACAAACTCACGTCTCTCTTGTTCAATTTTCTCTCTTTCAGTCACATCATGCAACACGGTAATTAATCCATTTATTGGACCACTTTCTTTTTGAATCACAGAAAAGCTCGCCTGAATTAAATAATCCTGTTCTTCTGTACTAAAATCTAAAAGGATATTCTCCGAAAAATCATGTAAATCATAGACGGCTAATGTTTCTGAAAGACGCAATACTTCTGGAAGAGATTTTCCCATTGCCTCCTCATTTGAGGTTGCTAGCATTTCTTCAGCTCTTTTATTCATTAATATGATATTACCATTTGTATCTGTTGCCATTACCCCGTCTGTCATATGAGAGAGAACAGAGCTTAATTTTTTCTTTTCTCGTTCAGTCGATGCATTGGCTTCTTTTAAACGTTCTGTGAGCTGATTAAAAGACATGGCCAATTGACCTATTTCATCGTTACTATATACATGTACTTGTTTAGAAAAATCACCCGATGCCATACGATTAGCTTGCCTTCTCATATCCAAGATTGGGGCCGTAATCGTACGAGCCAAAAATATGACGAGAACAGCCGTTATTCCCAGGGCAATAACTGTTCCTGTCGTCAGGATTGAATTGATTTGCTGAATTTGTTCATATATTTCTTCAATGGAGGCCTCTATATAAATTGCTCCAATAGTAGCATTATCAGTTTTTATAGGCATGGCTACTACTCTGACTCTCTGTCCTGTTGTTGGGTTCCTAACAACATCTTCATCCTTAGTTCCTAGTAGCGCCCGTTTGACCCTAACTTCGGTACTTTGTTGACCAACTTTGTGGAAGTTTTGAAGGTTAGAAGTAGCAATTAAAATCTTATTTGCATCAATTACTTGGACCTCAGAGTTTTCAATCGTAAAAAACTCTCGCAGAAGGTGATTAATATCTGTTGTAAGAGTAGCAGCATCTTCACGATTTTTCACCATTTCTTGCTCAATGTTGTAAGCCAAGAGGTTCGCTCTATCATCTAACATTGTAAAGTGATTTGTGACTAGCTGTTCTTCTAACTGCCTAACAAAATACACGCCAATGATTTGAATAGCAATAAAAATTAACAAAACATATATAATAATTAATTTGAAATGAATCGATTTAAAAAAACCGACCTTTTTATTATCCATCCTTTAATTCTCCTGCTCTGGGTGACGCAAGTAATAACCTACTCCTCTACGTGTAATAATCCACGTTGGAAAACTTGGGTTATCTTCTACTTTCTCGCGTAGTCTCCTAACAGTAACGTCAACTGTTCTTACATCACCAAAATAATCATAACCCCAAACAGCTTGTAGTAAATGTTCTCGAGTCATCACTTGCCCAATATGTTTCGCTAAATAATAAATCAATTCAAATTCACGGTGTGTAAGTTCGATCGCATCTCCTCTTTTTTTAACTAAATATGCATCAGGTTGTATGACCAAGTCTCCAATGGCTAACTCCTTGTTCGTGGATTGGTCCTCTGCTGTCTGCTTATGGCGGCGTAAATTAGCTTTTACCCTAGCAATTAATTCCCTCGTACTAAATGGCTTTGTTACATAATCGTCTGCACCTAGTTCAAGTCCTAGTACTTTATCTATTTCTGAGTCTTTCGCCGTTAGCATAATAATTGGCATATCATGTGTTTTTCTAATTTCACGACACACTTCCATTCCGTCTTTATAGGGAAGCATAATATCAAGCAATATAATATCTGGTTGTTCGGATTGTGCTAATTCGATTGCTTTTAAGCCGTCATAGGCACAAATGACATCGAAGCCTTCTTTTTCAAGACTGAACTTTAAGATATCAGCAATCGGTTTTTCGTCATCTACTACAAGTATACGTTTATCCATTCGAATCGCTCCCATATATCAAATCAATCTATATTAGTATTTTAACACAATAAACCTTACTAAAAATATAAAAGGGGTGTTCCAAAAGGTTTGATTTATTTACCTTTTGAAACACCCCCTGTTCATTTATTATCGTAAGTAATCCATAGGATTTTGTAATTGTCCATTTTGGTAAACTTCAAAATGAAGGTGGATTCCAGTAGAATTACCTGTTTGTCCCATTACCCCAATCACTTGTCCTTTAGATACGGTTTGTCCTGCACTGACACTCATAGATTCTAAATGAGCATACATTGTTTCAATGCCATTGTTATGGTCAATTACAATTGTGTTCCCATAGCCGCCTTGCCAACCTGCAGATTTTACAGTTCCATTATCTGCTGCAAGGATATTGTAATTACTTGGACGAGCTATATCAATACCACGATGGAAACGGCCCCAACGAGTTCCCTGATAACTTGAAATATATCCCCCAACAGCTGGCCAGCCTAATTGACCAGACCCACGTGATGGTTGCTCTTTCGTACCCTTAATAATAATTTTAGATTGAGGTTCCTCAACTACTTCTTCGCTTGAGACTTCACGTTTTAGTGTTTTTCCATTTTCTTTTACAACTTCATAACTAACAATCCGTTTTCCAACTTTGCCTTCTTGCTCAATTTTTGTCTCACCTTTCCACATTGACGAATCTTCTTTCGTCTCTGTCTGGTAAGGAATTTCTTCTTCTTTCGTAAAGGCTTCTTCCACGATAACCTTTACTGCGGGTTCATAGCTTGTAACGTTAATTTCTTGGTCTATTTGAAGAACTGTATCTTCTTTTAACTCATCATTTAATTCAAGTAACTCACTTACAGATAAATCGTGTTTGCTAGCGATTGAACCAAGTACATCACCTGATTTCACTTTATATGTGTACTGTTCCAATGTCCCAAGCTGTAACAACTTCACAGCATCCTTTTTTGAAACTACATCTTCAGGATTAACAATAACTCCTTCGATTGACATTTCATTTGTAAATCGGATATCACGGATGATTTTATCATCCGTTTTTGGTTTTTTAGTACGTTCTTCCTCCGTACTTGAATTAAACTCTTCAAATTCCTTTTCCTTGACATGCTCAAGGATTAAAGAATCTAAAATAGTATTTGCACTTTCCTCTTCAGAAACATACAGAAAAGGCTCTTCGTCTATTTTTATAGTCACAGCTTCTGCTTTGACAGTTAACAATTCATCTATCTTGGTAACGGTTTCATCGTATCCTTCATTCATATGGAAAACCAGCTCTGGAATAACATCTATCTTTTCTCCAATGACTAGCTTTAAATCGTTGTACTTTTCTTGATATGTAGAGAGTTTCTTTTCTACTACTTTATCAATTGTTTCTTGTCCATCGACAATACCTACGTATTCACCATCGACATACACATGAAAGATAGTATCCAAACTAGCTCTCACTTCTTCAGCTTTCGCCATTGGAGCAACAAATAGTACACTTGCAGTAATTGCACTAGCTACCATAGGCTTTGCAAAAGGTTGAATAGATTGATAGATTTCTTTTGTTTTATGTGTTAGTAATTGTCTTGTTTTAGCTAATAAAGTATGTAACTTTATAAATTTCATTTGACTTTCCTCCTGAGAGACTCTTTTTCTTTGGAAAGGTGTGATTTGACACAGTTCTACAACTGTATCTATTGTACCATAATAAATCTACTATGTCGTTTTTTATACAAATTGAAAAGAATTTGTAACATTAGTAATCTAAAAAAGAGGGAATGAACTACATTCCTAAAGGGTTACTATTTATTTTTTCAAAAAGTGCCAGTTTCCAAACAAATTCAACAATTATACTCTTTGTAAAAAGAAAGGCTGCATCTCAAATGAGACACAGCCTGCAGTTTTTTAAGTTATTTTGTATGTCATTTTTTGTTGTAATAAGAGTGCCGGCCAGAGGACTTGAACCCCCAACCTACTGATTACAAGTCAGTTGCTCTACCAATTGAGCTAGGCCGGCAAATGGTGGCTCGGGACGGAATCGAACCGCCGACACATGGATTTTCAGTCCATTGCTCTACCGACTGAGCTACCGAGCCAAATATTATGGCGGTCCCGACCGGGGTCGAACCGGCGATCTCCTGCGTGACAGGCAGGCATGTTAACCACTACACCACGGGACCTTATTTACCTTCTTATTATAAGTGGTGACCCGTACGGGATTCGAACCCGTGTTACCGCCGTGAAAGGGCGGTGTCTTAACCGCTTGACCAACGGGCCATACATACATATAAAATGGTGAGCCATGAAGGATTCGAACCTTCGACCCTCTGATTAAAAGTCAGATGCTCTACCAACTGAGCTAATGGCTCTCGATGTTTCAACTCGTTGTTCGTTCAGAGCTGTCTTGCCCTTCTCTTTCAACTGAGCTTCAATAACGACAAAATTTATATTACCATGGACATGCTATGATTGCAAGTAACTTTTAAAATTTCCTATAAAAATAAATAATATAATATAAAAAGTGGTGGGAAAAAGGTTAAAACAGAGGGCACTGAAAAAGTTCGGTTTTTAACTTTTACAGTGCCCTCGAAAAACAACCTTTTGTCCTACCCTCAACTTATTAAGAAAAAACTCCACGAATTAAATTCGTTTGTTCTCGGTCTGGACCAACAGAGAAAATAGATAAAGGAATACCTGTAAGTTGTGATACTCTCTCAAGATAATGACGAGCATTTTCTGGTAGTTCACTTAAAGATTTAACTGCTGTGATATCTTCTTCCCAGCCTGGAAGCTCTTCAAATACAGGCTCACACTGTGATAATACCTTAAGGGAAGCTGGAAACTCTTCAATGATTTCACCTTTATATTTATAAGCTGTACAAATTTTAAGTGTTTTAATTCCTGTTAATACATCAATCGAATTTAATGATAAATCAGTAATTCCACTTACACGACGCGCATGACGAACAACAACACTGTCAAACCAACCTACACGACGAGGTCTTCCTGTCGTTGTCCCATATTCATTTCCTACTTCACGAATATGGTCTCCTGTTGCATCCTTTAGTTCTGTTGGGAAAGGACCATCTCCTACACGTGTAGTATACGCTTTAGAAACGCCTACGACATGATTGATTTTTGAAGGACCTACACCAGAACCAATCGTTACTCCCCCAGCGATTGGGTTTGAAGACGTAACAAACGGGTATGTTCCTTGGTCAATATCAAGCATAACACCTTGCGCACCTTCAAAAAGTACTCTTCTGCCATCATCAAGGGCATCATTTAATACCACAGATGTATCACAAACGTACTGAGCAATTTCTTGGCCATATTGATAATATTCTTCTAAAATTTCTTCTTTTGTGAATCCTTCAACCTCATAATACTTTTCAAACAAGCGATTTTTCTCTGCAAGGTTGCGCTCAAGCTTTTCTTCAAATACTTCTTTATCCAATAAATCGGCAATTCGAATTCCAATACGAGCTGCTTTATCCATATAAGCTGGACCAATACCTTTTTTTGTAGTACCGATTTTATTGTCACCTTTACGCTCTTCTTCTACAATATCTTGTTTAAGATGATAAGGTAAAATAACATGCGCTCGATTACTAATTCGTAAGTTTGATGTATCGACATCTCGGTCGTGAAGATATTTTAGCTCTTCTACGATTGCCTTAGGGTCAATAACCATTCCATTACCAATCACACACACTTTATCTTTATAAAAAATCCCCGATGGAATTAAGTGAAGCTTATATTTAGTTCCGCCAAACACAATTGTGTGTCCCGCATTATTTCCACCTTGATAACGAGCAACTACTTCCGCTTTCTCTGACAAGTAGTCTGTAATTTTTCCTTTTCCTTCGTCTCCCCATTGAGTACCAACAACGACAACTGATGACATCCTTGTGCACCTCCATTGTTACACGTATGTATGTATATAAGATGTGTAACATTTTATTTTCATATTCAAAGCCATTGATAGTTTATCAATTTACTGAACTGAAGTCAATAAAACACGAACATTTTTTATATCTCTGCATTTATTTGTTCGTAATGACCGTAAAAAAAGGTGAACATTTCGTCGAAATTCGACCAATGCTCACCTTCTTCTATGCGCCAGATGGAATGCTATCTTCTGAATGCCTTCGTTCTAAATTCACAAATTTATTGTATTCTTTTATAAATGCTAACTCAACCGTCCCAACCGGACCGTTACGTTGCTTAGCAATAATAATTTCAATAATGTTTTGATTTTCTGATTCTTTGTCATAATAATCGTCACGATATAAAAAGGCTACGATATCTGCATCCTGCTCAATACTTCCTGATTCACGGATATCACTCATCATTGGACGTTTGTCTTGTCTTGACTCAACACCACGGGAAAGCTGGGAAAGGGCAATTACAGGGACTTCAAGCTCCCTGGCAATTGCTTTTAGTGTACGAGAAATTTCTGATACTTCCTGTTGGCGATTTTCGCCTCCGCGTCCATTTCCTTGAATTAACTGTAAATAATCAATTAGAATCATACCAAGACCCTTTTCTTGCTTAAGTCTTCTACATTTGGCTCTAATATCATTCACCTTAACTCCTGGAGTATCATCAATATAAATTCCTGCGCGAGATAAGCTTCCCATTGCCATCGTTAACTTTTGCCAATCCTCAGGTTCTAGCTGACCTGTCCTCATTCGTTGTGCATCAATATTCCCTTCTGCACAAAGCATACGTTGTACAAGTTGGCCCGCTGACATCTCCAAACTAAATATCGCAATGTTTTCATCTGTTTTGGTAGCTACATTTTGAGCGATATTTAAAGCAAATGCGGTTTTACCTACAGAAGGACGTGCAGCAACAATAATTAAATCATTTCGTTGAAAGCCCGCAGTCATTTTATCTAATTGAGAGAAACCTGTAGGAATTCCCGTAATATCCTCTTTTTGGTTTTGTAACATTTCAATTCTATCATATGCTTCAACTAAAACATCTTTTATTGATATAAAAGCACTCGTGTTTTTCCTTTGCGCTACATCAAGTATCGTCTTTTCCGCATCATTTAAAATGGCGTCAACTTCATCTTCACTTGTATACCCGTCAGCAGCAATTGTAGTGGCTACTCGAATTAAACGTCTTAATATCGATTTTTCTTCTACAATTCGGCAATAATAATCGATATTGGCCGCAGTTGGAACTGAGTTCGCTAAATCCGTTAAATAGGATACACCACCTACATCATCCAACCACTTTCTATCTTGGAGCTCTGAGGTGACCGTAATCAGGTCTACTGGCTCGCCTTTTTCCGCCAACTCTATCATTACAGTATATAATCGTTGATGAGCTGCACGGTAAAAATCTTCAGGCTGTAGTGTTTCACTAGCAGACACAAGAGCTTGTTCTTCTAAAAAAATCGCACCTAATACAGCTTGTTCGGCTTCTATATTTTGTGGTGGAGTGCGGTCAGCAAATAAATCACTCATGACTAGGCCCCCTCTTTTTTCTATACTTTACAGAGTATCATTAATAGCGAAGAATTACCTTCGGATTGTTTCTCCTACATATCCAATCTTTGTATTGATTTCATTATAGTCTATAAAATTATAAAATGGTTGATTTTTTAATCAACCATTTTTAAACATAATTTATTCTTCTATTACATGTACTTTAACAGTAGCAACTACTTCCGGATGGATTTTAATCGGTACATTTGTATAGCCTAACGAACGAATTGGATCATCTAACAATATTTTTCGTTTATCCACTTTCTTCTTCATTTTCGCTAATGTTTCAGCAATTTGTTTAGTTGAAACAGCTCCAAATAGTCTGCCGCCTTCTCCTGATTTTGCTTTAATTTGAACGGTAATGCTTTCTAATTCTTCTTTATATTTTTTTGCAGCGTCTAATTCCTCTTCTGCTTTTTTCTGCTCACTTTTCTTTTGTGCTTCTAAGTTTTTAACATTTCCTTGTGATGCTTCTTTAGCCAAGTTATTTGGAAGCAAATAATTTCTTGCGTATCCATCAGAGACGTTTTTTAATTCCCCTTTTTTCCCTTTTCCCTTTACATCTTCTAAAAATATAACTTTCATATTAACTTCCTCCTTCAATATACTCATCAATAACAGTCTGAAGTAGTTGTTGTGCTTCATCGAGAGTTTTATCTTCAAGCTGAACGGCAGCATTCGTTAAATGACCGCCACCACCGAGTTTCTCCATAATAACTTGAACGTTCGCATCTCCTAGAGAACGAGCACTAATTCCTACTCGACCGTCATGACGCATCGATATCACAAACGATGCAACAACACCATCCATGGTTAGCAGTGTGTCTGCTGCTTGTGCAATTAAAACTTGGTCGTATACTTCGCCTTCACGTGCTTTAGAAATAATAATCCCAGAATGATACAATTCAGCTTTTTCTACCAACTGTGACCGCTTAATGTACTGATTTAAATCTTCTTTAAGTAATCTTTGTACTAATATCGTATCGGCACCATTTCTTCTTAAAAATGATGCAGCATCAAACGTTCTTGAGCCTGTTCGAATCGCAAAGCTTTTTGTATCGACGATAATCCCGGCTAACAACGCTGTTGCTTCTAAGATATCCATTTTAAGTTTCTTTGGCTGATACTCTAATAATTCAGTAACTAACTCAGAAGTAGATGAAGCGTAAGGCTCCATGTACACCAATACTGGATCATCGATAAATTCTTCACCTCTTCGATGGTGATCTAATACAACAACTCGGTCAATCTTATCCAATAACCGCTTTTCAATAACAAGAGACGGCTTATGGGTATCTACAACGATAAGAAGAGAACTTTCGTTACCCATTTCTAAAGCTTCTTCAGGAGTAATAAAATGAGACCATAAGTGGTCGTGCTGTTCTACTTCTTCCATGAGTTTTTGAACATCAGAGTGAATATCATCTCTATCAAGAACAACAAACCCTTCTTTCCCATTCACTTCAGCAATTTTTAGTACACCGATGGCTGCACCAATTGCATCCATATCTGGGTGTTGGTGTCCCATCACAATGACTCTGTCACTTTCCAAAACAAAATCACGCAGAGCATGTGAAATGACCCTTGCTCTTACTCGTGTTCGTTTTTCCATCGCATTTGATTTTCCACCGTAAAAGCGGACCCTGCCGTTTCTTTCTTTAATGGCAGCTTGGTCCCCACCTCGTCCTAATGCCAAATCGAGACTCGATTGAGCTAACATTCCTAACTCTCTAATTGAGACTTCACCTGTTCCTACTCCAATACTTAATGTAATCGAAATTTTTTCTTTTCCTGTTACTTCTCGAACTTCATCAAGTATTTCAAACCTTGTTTCTTCAAGTATACGAAGTGATTTTTGATTTAGGACGGCTAAAAAACGGTCAGAAGCCATTCTTCGAATAAAAAAATCATACTCATTTGCCCACTTGTTGAGGGATGATGTAACTTGACTTATTAATTTACTTAAGACTTGGTCGTCTAGCCCTTGTGTTACTTCATCATAGTTATCTAAAAAGATAAGTGCAATCACAGTTTGTTCTTCTTGGTATAGTTCTCTTGTTTCTTCTTTTTCAGTTACATCAAAAAAGTATAATAGCCGTTCATCCTGTTTAATTACCAAATGATAATATCGATTGTTTAAATCAACCATTAATTCTTCATCATTATTATTAATCGCAAGTGATATTTCTTCTGATAAGTGAGACACTGACTTCCCAAGGAATTGCTCTGGTAGGATTTCACTCATATAAGGATTTACCCATTGGATCGACATATCTTGATTGTATAACAGTATTCCTACAGGCATTTTTGTAACCGCTTCTTCTCCAGCCTTGTTTACTCGGTAAGAAAGTGTAGAAATATACTCCTCTAAATCTCTTTCAAACGAGACTCTAGCTTGAAAAGCATAAACGGCAAGTATGCCCAAAAGTAAAAAACCTACAATTCCGAATTCCCATCGATACAGCATGGCAATCCCAACAAAAAGTGTGGCGACTGCAAACAATAATAATACATGGTATCCATGCCACCGTTTCATTAAGAACTTTGGCATATTGTCAACTCCTACTTTATTGTATTTTGGTCGGACACTATGCCTGTTACCGAACCTTTTGTTTATTCCAACTTAGCTTTAATTTTATTCCTAAGTTGAAACCCTAAGTCAATTATACCTAAGATCTGAACAACATTGTAAACTCCAGGCAAAATAAATATAAGAACAATTACAAGATTAGGAAGAATTTTTGCAAGTTTTTTTACATGACAGTAATAAAAGACAAATGAAGCTCCTTGAATAACCATAACCCCAGTTAACAACATGTATAAATTTAATGTGATGATATCCATTGTAGTTCCTTGCTCAAAGCCAACCATTCTTAATATCACGACAATTAAATAATACCAAATAAATACCTTTGGAAACTTCCAATCACGAAAAGATGGCAATGGAGGAATCTCAAATCCCATTCTCTTTAAAATCGGTCTACACACTACTTGAACCAATAATGCAATAAGGATACTTGCACCAATAATAGCTGTCGTAATGAGTTTTGGGATAATTTCTATCATGTTATACAATTGCTGTATTTGTTCTTCGTCTGCACTAATGTATTGTTCTGCTAGTTGAACGGACTCTTTTTGTAGTTCAACTGCCATTTCAACTGGATTTATTTCTAATACTACAATTGATATGATAAATGACAGTAGCGTAAAGAAAATAACTGTCAAACTTCCACCCAATAGAACGGCCAATGGCTGTTTTTTTCTTCGGTATAATTCACCCATGACAACCCCTAAACAGCTGCCCAAAAAAGCTACTAGTATTGATGCAATTCCAGTTATCAATATAGTTAATATGATGGTTACTGCACTTAACAATATGCCAGCCTTCAGTCCATACCTTATCGTAAAAATGATAAAAGGTAAGGGCGAAAACAACAAAAGAATTTGTCCGATTATAGGAATAAATAATCCAAGTATAATAATAACGGTTGCTATCGCAGCCATTAAGGCCCCTTCTGTTATCATACGAGTATTTTTCACAACTTCACCTCTTATTTTAACCTGCTATGTAGCTTGTTTCTTTACCTATTTTAGCTTAAATCCGTTAAAAAGGAAAAGATAGTAACATATCTAAATTTATTCTCTTCCCTACCCTTATTATTCTTCTAAGCATTCCTTTACAAACCTTTTTTAGCAAGCCTCATATACAATTTTTTTTGCGTAGGAGGTTTGACATTAAACTGCAAATAGAAAAAAGCTTTCGTTAAAATGAAAAATGACCTCGGTTTCGCGAGGTCATTTTCGATAGCACGGTATGCTATTAGTTTACTTCATTAACATAAGGCAACAAAGCGATTGTACGAGCGCGCTTAATTGCAGTCGTTAATTGACGTTGGTATTTAGCAGAAGTACCAGTTACACGGCGAGGAAGAATTTTTCCACGCTCTGAAATGAACTTCTTCAATAAGTCAGTATCTTTATAATCGATTTTCTCGATTTTGTTTACCGTAAAGTAACAAACTTTACGACGTTTTGGTCCACGTCCTCTACGAGCCATAATATTACCTCCTTTATTTTTTATCCTTTATAAAGGGTTTTAGAATGGCAAATCGTCATCAGAGATATCAATGGTCTTCCCATCATTTGCAAATGGGTCTTCATCTAATCTTGATTGATTGCGATTTTGATTTTGTTGACCGTAGCCACCTTGACCTTGTCCCATTGGACTTTGTCCGCCACTGAATCCAGAGTTTTGATTACCGCCACCGCCTGATGCTCCTCGTGGCTCTAAGAACTGAACACTTTCTGCAACGACTTCAGTAATGTATACTCGTTTACCTTCATTGTTGTCATAACTTCGTGTTTGAATTCTCCCATCAACGCCAGCTAAACTCCCCTTTTTCAAGAAGTTTGCTACGTTTTCGGCTTGCTTACGCCAGATAATACAGTTAATAAAATCCGCTTCACGATCGCCTTGCTGATTTGAAAACGGACGATTGACTGCAAGCGTAAAGTTTGCCACAGCGACACCATTTGGTGTGTATCGTAACTCTGGATCTTTCGTTAAACGTCCAACAAGAATGACACGGTTAATCATTCAAAACCCTCCCCATATATCATCCTAAATTACTTTTCGTCTTTAACAATTAAAGTACGAATTACATTTTCATTGATCTTGATAAGACGATTGAACTCTGCAATCGCTTCAGGATTAGATAAAACATTCAGCTTGACATAGAAACCTTCACGGAAGTTGTTGATTTCATATGCTAAGCGACGTTTGCCCATTTCCTCTACCTTTTCTAGTTCAGCACCGTTGTTTGTTAAGACACCATTGTATCTTTCAACGATTTCTTTGTTAGCAGCTTCTTCTAGGTTAGGCGCAATGATATACATAATCTCATAGTTACGCACTATACGTCACCTCCTTTTGGTCTAGCGGCTCCATTTGGAGCAAGGAGCAAAATTTTCATTTTCACTCACACTGACCCATTATAACAGAACACTCCTTCGCACACAAGCAAAGGAGTGAATTCTTTTATATGATTTATACATTAAAGCGGAAATGCATTACGTCACCATCAGCGACAACGTAGTCTTTTCCCTCTAATCTAACTTTTCCCTTTTCTTTAGCTACGGCCATTGAACCCGCTTCTACAAGGTCATCATAAGCGACAACCTCTGCACGGATAAAGCCACGTTCGAAGTCTGTATGAATAACCCCTGCCGCCTGTGGCGCTTTTGTTCCTTGACGAATGGTCCAAGCTCTTACTTCTTGAACTCCAGCTGTGAAATATGTTCGTAACCCTAACAAATGATAAGCTGCTCTTATTAATTGGTCTAGACCTGACTCCTCAATACCTAACTCCTCGAGGAACATTGCTTTTTCATCATTATCTAGTTCAGAGATTTCAGCTTCAATTTTTGCACAAACGACAATAACTTCTGAATTTTCATTTGCTGCAAACTCTTTCACACTTTTAACAAAGTCGTTATCTCCTTCTGCTACTAAATCTTCCTCACTCACATTGGCTACATAAAGAACTGGTTTCATGGTTAATAGGTGCAATCCATATACAATTTTCTTTTCTTCATCTGTAAGGTCCACACTTCTTGCTGGTTTTTCATCTTCAAATGCAGCTTTTAACTTTACAAGAGCTTCATGTTCGACCATAGCTTCTTTATCTTTTTGTTTTGCTAACTTAGCTACTCGGTCAAGTCTTTTTTCTACCGATTCTAAGTCTGCTAAGATTAATTCTAGATTAATCACTTCAATGTCATTTATAGGATTTACCCTACCTGCAACATGGGTGATGTTTTCATCATCAAAACATCGTACGACATGAGAAATTGCGTCAACTTGTCTAATATGAGATAAAAATTTATTTCCTAGACCTTCTCCCTTACTTGCACCTTCAACAATTCCTGCAATGTCGGTAAATTCAAACGCTGTCGGAACTACTTTTTTTGGTTGTACTAATTCCGTTAACTTTGTAAGACGATAATCTGGTACTTCTACGATCCCTACATTTGGGTCTATCGTACAGAAGGGGTAGTTTGCTGATTCTGCCCCTGCTTGTGTAATTGCGTTAAATAATGTAGATTTTCCAACGTTCGGTAAACCAACGATACCTGTAGTTAATGCCATATTTACACTTCCTTTGTTTCATTTCCTATCTATTATACCATTGTCAATTATATTGATTGTACAAAAAAAACACAAGACAATGTAGTTCGACTCCATTATCTTGTGTTTTTCTGTTATAGTATTTTTTTTATTTTGCGGGAAAATTCTTTTCGTGGCAATAATACGCTATGTTCACAACCTAAACACTTTATTCGAATATCCATTCCCATGCGAATAATCTTCCATCGGTTCTCTCCACAAGGATGTGGCTTTTTCATTTCAACAATATCATGTAATTCAAATTCCTTGTCTGCCACTTTAAAGTATCCCCTTCCACACGTGTTTATGGTCGTCCATTTTTTTATGATTCTTATTATACAGTAAATCTAGCGTGAGGAAAATAATCACCGTGTAAAACCTGCTATCTATGCTTTACTACTTTTTTTCATAATTGGATATAAGATTATGGCTGCAAAAACATATAGATTCAATACACCATATAACGGATATAACACACTAATTAGGGTAGAAAATCCAAATGTAGTCAAAGGCACCATTAAAGCTAATAGGATAAGTGCTAGAAGCCAAGGTGCTACCTTTATATAATCCCTAAATCTTGATATCAACCCAAACAAACTAGAAGCTGCTGTTGTATAAATCGCTACCCATAATAACCCTGACATGATTATAACCATATAATATGGATAATGTTTTAAAATAGCAAAAAGCGGAATTTCATACAACATGATTTCGCCTGCTACTTGTATAAGAGATTCATTATATAGAAATGATACGGAACCTAAAATGACACCACTGCCTATACTAGCGATAAGGATTTCTCCTTTTTGTTTAATTTCACCACCGATTGCTGCTAACACTGCAACGAGCGGTAAAATATTTAAGGCTGTAAACGTTAGGGCAGAAGGCCAATTGCTTTGCTCCTTTATATTAACTTCAATCGGAAATCCTTGTAAATATTGAAAGGCTAGTAGTACCGATAGAAGACATACAATTAATAATGGGATGACAAATGCATTCATCGATGTCATTCCAGTTATATCCCATACAAAGAGCAATATGAGTAAACCACATATAATAGAAACGCCTATCCAATAGGGTAAATGGATAACTTCTAGTGTGGCCCCTCCTCCAGCTAGCATGATAACAGCAATTGAAAATAAATAAATGACAATCATCGCATCATAAAGTTTTGTTACTTTTTTTCCTAATAACTCTTCAAGAATAGGAATATAGTGAGTGGATCTATGTTTGTAACTAATAGACATGATGACGTATGTACAAATAATAAATAGGATCATAAATAATAAAATTGCTAGTCCACTTTCAGCACCAAAAAATTGCCACAGTTCTCTTCCTGAGGCGTACCCTGCTCCTATCATTGTTCCAATAATTAAAAACATCCATTTTAGACCTCGAGTTACCATGTCAGCTATCTTCCTCTCATAATTGATTTTATTTCTATATGTATAGAAAGGAAATAAAATCCGTATACTGTTACTACTATTAAAAAGGAGAGGGAGATATGATTCTAAATCGCAATTTATTCCCAAAAAAGGCGTCACCGTTTCGAGTTCATATGGATGATGAAAATTCTATTACTGCGATCACAGAAAAACTATATCAGTTAATTCCATCAATTTTGACACAAGATTTAGTCATTATTTGCATTGGCACTGACCGTTCTACAGGAGATTCATTGGGACCTCTTATCGGAACAAAACTATCAGAACATAATCTAGCAAATTTTCATGTGTATGGTACGCTAGAACACCCTGTTCATGCTGTAAATCTTGAAGATACACTAGTAGAAATCAATAAAAAGCATACACGCCCTTTTATTATTGGTATTGATGCTTGTTTGGGTCGAGTAAGTAGCGTTGGGAAAATAACCGTAGGAGATGGATCAATTAAACCTGGTGCGGCTGTAAATAAAAAACTTCCGGAAGTGGGTAACATTCATTTGACTGGTATTGTTAATATAGGTGGGATGATGGAGTATTTCGTATTACAAAACACACGTTTGCATACAGTCATGAAGATGGCTACAATAATGGCTTCAAGTATTGACGGAGTCGACCAATTGCTAACTAGACGTAAAAAGCATCGAAAATCACTTTTAGAAACGCTCACTCCTACTTTTTTTGTTAAAGAACGAAAAGAAACTCATCTTTAATTATTAGATGAGTTTCTTTTTTCTTTAAAATATCATATGTAATTTTAAAAAGGCCAATAATAAACAATAGAAACTAGCAATCCCGTTACGATAATAGAAGGTAATAGATTTGCTACTCTTATTTTTGTTATACCTAATAGATTTAGTCCAATCGCTAAAATCATAATACCGCCTGTCGCTGTCATCTCGACAATAAAAGCTTCCATTATCAGTTTAGGGATAAATTGGTCGATTTGTGTTGAAAATAATGCGATAAATCCTTGATACAGTAAGACTGGAATGGCAGAGAAGATGACACCAAACCCTAAAGTAGACGCAAAGATAATCGCAGAGAAGCCATCTAACATGGATTTGGTGTATAATATCGAATGGTCTCCTCTTAATCCACTATCCAACGCTCCAAGTATAGCCATGGCACCTACAACATAGATTAAAGTGGTAGTGACGAAAGCTTTTGTTACTTGCCCTTCTTCATTAGGACTCACTTTTTTTTCTAGCCATTTTCCTAATTGATTTAGTTTTCCTTCTAAATCCCAGCGTTCTCCTAGCAAACCACCTACTACTAAGCTGCCAATAACAATTAAATATTGGTCACTCTTTAAACCCATTCCAATTCCAAGTACTATTACAGCCAATCCTATAGCTTGCATAATCGTTACTTTTATTCTTTCAGGAATGTTTTTCACTACTAATCCAAGCAAAGTCCCTACTACGATTGCAAGCGCGTTAACAAGGGTCCCCAATAATACCACTATTCAATTCCTCCAACTTCTCTCCAATATATTATTAATTTACTATCATCATGTATTTATCTTTATTTGACAAATGACTAGTTACTAAAAGTAAGCTTTTATTTCATTTACTGCCTGAATGAACTGGTCTATTTCTTCAATTGTATTATATGGACCAAAACTGACTCTTATTGTGCCACTTGAAACCGTGTTGGTACATTCGTGAGCCAATGGGGAACAATGGAGTCCAGCTCTTACAGCAATATGATAATGTTGATCTAAGACCATAGAAACCTCATGTACATCCATACCTTCTAACGTAAATGAAATGACTCCTAGACGTTCTTTCTTTAGAGAAGGGCCATAGATTTTCACACCATCAATTTTTTCTAATTCTTGTAGACAATGCTTGGTTAAAGCTAACTCATGAGCGTAAATATTTTCAATTGTCAGTTTCTCAACCTCTTCAATTCCCGCTAATAAACCAACAATTGCAGGGGTATTTAATGTCCCACTTTCAAAACGATACGGTCTTTCATTTGGTTGAGAAATGTCTTCTGAGTGACTTCCTGTTCCACCATATATTAAAGGCATTAACGGGACTCTTTTATTAACAATTAATACTCCTGTTCCTTGAGGACCTAACAAACCCTTATGTCCTGGAAAGGCTAACATATCAATATGTTGAGTTTCCATATTAATTGGGATGACTCCTGCTGTTTGTGAAGCGTCAACAATAAAGTACAAGTTATGTTGTTTTGCGATATCCCCTATTTCTGTGATTGGTAGGACGGCACCTGTTACGTTCGAACCGTGGCTCGTAACGATAGCTACAGTATTTGATTTTATTTCAGTTTTAATATCTTGACTATTTAGTAAACCGTTTTCTCGAGGTTTTATGTAGGAAATAGATATCCCTTTCGTTTCCTTTAAAAATTCAAGTGGCCTTCTTACAGAATTATGTTCTAAAGATGTCGTGATAACATGGTCTCCATCTGTTAAGGGTAACCCCTGAATAGCCTGATTAAGTGCATATGTAGCATTTTGTGTGAAAATGACATTGTTTGGGTCACTCTCCCCAAACATATCTGCTATTTTTTTTCGTGTAGCAAATATGTTCTCGCTAGCTTTAACAGCTAAACGATGTCCTCCCCTCCCAGGGTTCGCTCCATATTCGTTTACTGCCTCTGCCATTGAAATAGCTACAGACTTTGGTTTAGGGAAAGAGGAAGCTGCTTGGTCAAAATAAATAATATCCACGTAAACCACTCTCCATCTTATTTCTATTTGAATATAATATATCGCTTGTACTATTTTACTCGCAAAAAAAGGAGTCATCAAGTTTTATGATGACTCTTTGCCTTTTATATGGATTCCCCTTCTAGCAAGGTTAATATTCTCTCTAAATCGTCTTCATTAAAGAAGTCAATTTCTATCTTTCCCTTTTTCTTGCCTTTTTTAATAGAAACAGAAGTACCAAAACGATTTCGCAAAATTTCTTCTTTTGCTTTCATAAAAGGAGAGGAAGACACTTTCTTTTTTGTTTCACGTGAAACATTTTCATTTAAACGTTGAACTAGCGCCTCTAATTCTCGTACACTTAATTTTTCCTGTAATACTTTTTCTAGTAAAAGAGATAACTTTTCTTTATTTTTCAGTCCTAATAATGCTCTACCATGCCCCATTGAAAGTTTACCATCCGAAACGAATTGTTGAACTACTTTTGGTAAATGTAGTAGTCTAAGGTGGTTTGCAATATGAGGTCTACTCTTTCCAAGTTTACTCGCTAATTGTTCTTGAGTTACTTGTAAATGATGCATTAACTTTTCATAAGCAATCGCTTCTTCAATAGGATTTAAATCTTCTCTTTGAAGATTTTCAATCAAAGCAATCTCCATCATTTTTTCTTCCGATAATTCTCTAATTACAGCTGGTACTGTATCTAAGCCGGCTAATGTCGCAGCTCGGAATCTTCTTTCCCCAACTACAATTTCATACCCTTTTATACTTTTTCTAAGGATAAGAGGTTGTAATATACCATGACTTTCAATCGACTCTTTTAATTCATGTAGTGATTCTTCAGTAAATGTTTTTCTAGGTTGGTATGGGTTGGGACGAATATCCTTAATGATAACTTCTTGAATGGTTTCATCTTGTTCATTTACAACTTCAGGGAAGAAAGCTTGTAAACCTTTACCTAACCCTTTCGCCATGTGCGACCACTTCCTTTGCTAAATCTAGATATACATCTGCCCCCCTAGATTTCGGATCGTAGATTATGATTGGTTCCCCATGACTTGGTGCTTCTCCTAGTCGAATGTTTCGCGGAATTATCGTTTCAAATACTTTTTCTCTAAAATATTTCTTCACTTCATCAATGACTTGAATTCCCAAATTCGTTCTTGCATCAAGCATTGTTAATAAAACACCTTCTATTGATAAATCTGTGTTCAAATGTTTTTGCACTAATCGAACCGTATTAAGTAACTGGCTAAGCCCTTCTAACGCATAATACTCACACTGAACTGGAATTAAAACAGAATCAGCAGCTGTTAATGCATTTATCGTTAATAACCCCAACGATGGTGGACAATCGATGATAATGTAATCAAATGTATCAACGACCGTAGATAAAGCTCTCTTTAATCTAACCTCTCTTGATATTGTAGGAACTAATTCTATCTCTGCTCCAGACAATTGAATGGTAGACGGGATGATTTTTAAATTTTCAACATTAGTCATTCGAATAACATCTGTAGTTGCTACATCTTCTACTAGGATGTCGTATACACATTGATCGACATCGCCTTTTTCAATACCCACTCCACTTGTAGCATTTCCTTGTGGGTCAACATCTACTAAGAGTACTTTTTTTCCTATATATGCTAGGCAAGCACTTAAATTTACTGCTGTCGTTGTCTTACCGACACCGCCTTTTTGGTTTGCAATCGCAATGATTTTCCCCATGCTGACACCTTCTTTCCCACTCAACTCCATTTTCACTTCTCTTATTCTATCATGAAATCACAAATATGTTTTTGATTTTGTAAAAATCTTTATTCATTTTTTTGTATTGATTTAAAATGATAGATAATTAACCAAAAAATATGGGGGAATACTATAAAAAAAACAAAAAAACTGAAAAAGTTAATAAAACTTTTTCAGTGATTCTTTTAATTCATTATTTTTTAGGTATTCTAATGGTAAATTGATAAAATTCCTCATGCTCTTCTTCATCTGTATCTATCGCCAATCCACTTTTTATAACCATATCAACAGATTGTCTAATCGTATTCATAGCAATTCTCATATCTTTTGAATAAGCTTTTCGTTGAGGTTTCTTCTTTTTATCTACACCATTTTCAAGTTTTACTCGAACTCTCTCTTCTGTTTGTTTAACATTTAAGCCTTTTTCTATAATTTCTATGACCATTTCTTCTTGCCACTCTGGTTTTTTCAATACGATTAATGCCCTTGCATGTCTTTCAGTGATTTTTCTATCTAAAATTGCTTGTTGAACACTTCCTGGTAGATTCAATAATCGAAGTTTATTTGCTATCGTAGATTGGCCTTTTCCCAATCTTTGAGCTAGACTTTCTTGGGTTAAGCCATGTAACTCTAACAATTTTGCATAGGCTAGCGCTTCTTCAATGGCAGTTAAACCTTCTCTTTGTAAGTTTTCAATTAACGCAACTGAAGCTGTTTGTGAGTCATTAAATTCTTTCACAATTGCAGGAATCTTGTCCCAACCTAACCTTGTGACTGCTCGCCAACGACGTTCGCCTGCAATGATTTCAAACTTACCTTCACGCTCTCGAACTACAATAGGTTGAATAACACCATGTGTTTTAATGGTTTGAGCTAACTCATCAATTCTTTCGTCATCAAACACAGTTCTAGGTTGGAATCGATTTGGTACGATTTCAATGATAGGAATTTGTTGTACTTCTTCATTTACATTTTCTTCAATTGATTCAACCTTTGTTTCTTCATCACTATGAAACTCATTTTCATTACGTTCTCCGAAGCCGAATAGGCGTGAAAACGGCTGTTTCATCGCCTGACACCACCTTTTGAAAATACCGTATTTTCATCTATTTATATATAGATACTATTCGATGTTTTTCGTCTAATTCCTGCTACTATTATAAGTCTTTTATACCGTTAAAAGTAACAATTAGTCAAGTGTTTACAAGTTTTTCATGTAAATGTTTCACGTGAAACATTTACATGATTGGTTGCTTATTTGGTGTTCCTGGTTTGCGAGGGTATTTTTTAGGTGTTTGTTTTTCTTTTGCAATAATGTAAATATTACGGTCACTTTCTTCGATTGGGAGCTGAAAGGATATATCATTTTTTATTATACCACCCATTTCTGTTATGGCCCGTTTACCTTCAAGTAATTCTTCTTTTCCAGCTGCACCTTTCATTGCAATAAAGGTACCACCTTTTTTGACTAGAGGTATACATAATTCAGCTAATACTGGCATTCGAGCAACAGCTCTTGCAAGACAGACATCATACTGTTCACGGTGTTTTTTGTTTTGTGCAAACGTTTCGGCCCGGTCATGGTAAAAGGATACTTTATTTAAACCTAATTGTTCTGCTAAATGGTGTAAAAATCCAATCCGTTTATTTAGTGAATCGACAATACTTACTTCTATCAACGGAAAACAAATTTTTAAAGGGATACTTGGAAATCCCGCTCCTGCTCCTACATCAACAATTGACATAGGTTTTGAAAAGTCAAAATGAAAAGCAGCTGAGATAGAATCGAAAAAGTGTTTTAAATATACCTCATCTTCATCTGTAATTGCTGTTAAATTCATTTTTTGATTCCATTCTACAAGAATCTTATAATATTTATCGAACTGCTCTAATTGTTGAGGAGAAAGGTCAATTCCTTTCTCCAACAACATACTATGAAAATTTGCTTTACTCATTTATTCCTCCAACGAACATTATTTTACTTTAGCTAACCTACCCTGCTCTAAGTAAACAAGTAAAATCGAAATATCAGCAGGATTAACACCAGACACACGTGATGCCTGCCCAACAGATAAAGGGCGTACTTCTTTTAATTTGTGTTTTGCTTCTGTTGCTAAACCATTTATTGCAAAGTAATCAAGGTCTTCTGGTATTTTTTTGTTTTCCATTTTCTTTGCCCGGTCCACTTGTTGAAGTTGCTTATCGATATATCCTTCATATTTGATTTGAATTTCAACTTGTTCAGCTACCTCAAATGGTATCTCATCGGGTGCAGGAGTAATTTGAGCAATAAATTCATAATTTAACTCAGGTCTCTTTAATAAATGAGAAGCTCTTACTCCATCTTGTAATAGAGAAGAGTTAACATTGCTTAATAATTGTTGTACTTCAGCTGTTGGTTTAATGATTTCTTCATTTAGTCTTTTAATCTCATTTTCAATAAGGGTTTTCTTGAGTTCAAACTTTTCATATCTTGCTTTTTGAATTAAACCGATATCATACCCAATTTGTGTTAAACGAAGGTCTGCATTATCATGTCTCAATAGCAAACGATGCTCAGCTCTTGAAGTCAATAAACGATAAGGTTCGTTTGTTCCTTTTGTGACTAAATCATCAATTAACACACCAATATAGGCATCTGAACGATCTAATATAATACCAGGTTTATCTTGAACTTTTCTTGCCGCATTAATACCAGCCATTATTCCTTGTCCAGCCGCTTCTTCATAGCCTGAAGTTCCATTAATTTGACCAGCCGTAAATAATCCTGGTATTTTTTTTGTTTCTAATGTTGGCCAAAGCTGAGTTGGAACGATTGCATCATATTCAATTGCATAACCTGGTCTCATCATACGAACGTCTTCTAATCCAGGGATTGATTTTAAAATATCTAATTGAACGTCTTCAGGAAGGCTAGTAGATAATCCTTGGACATACACCTCAGATGTATTTCTACCTTCTGGCTCCAAAAAGATTTGATGTCTAGGTTTATCGTTAAAACGCACTACTTTATCTTCAATAGAAGGACAATAACGAGGTCCTGTACCTTCAATAACTCCTGAATACATTGGAGATCGACTTAAGTTATTATTAATGATTTGGTGTGTTTGTTCACTCGTATATGTTAACCAACAAGGCAGTTGATCCGTGATATACTTCGTTGTTTCATATGAAAACGCTCTTGGTTTATCATCCCCAGGTTGAATTTCTGTCTTATCATAATCAATTGTACTTCCATTCACTCTTGGAGGTGTCCCCGTTTTAAAACGAACCATTTCAAATCCTAATTCTTTAAGATGGTAGGAAAGTTTTACTGAAGGCTGCATATTATTTGGGCCACTCTCATATGCTAAGTCACCAATAATGATTTTCCCTCGTAAATACGTACCAGTTGTAACAATAACAGCCTTACTTCTATATTCTGCCCCTGTATTTGTAATTACTCCCTTGCATTCACCATCTTCTATAATCAGTCTATCAACCATACCTTGACGAAGAAGTAAGTTTTCTTGTTCCTCAATTGTCTTTTTCATTTCATGTTGATAAGAAAATTTATCTGCTTGCGCTCTTAGTGCTCGAACAGCAGGTCCTTTTCCAGTATTTAACATACGCATTTGGATGTGTGTCTTGTCGATATTACGGCCCATTTCTCCACCAAGGGCATCTAACTCTCTTACGACAATTCCCTTTGCTGGACCGCCTACAGATGGGTTACATGGCATATACGCAACAGCATCTAAGTTTAACGTTAACATTAACGTATTGGCTCCCATACGCGCAGCAGCTAAACCAGCTTCACAACCAGCATGCCCTGCACCTATGACAACAACATCAAATTGACCACCTTGATATTGCATTTGATTTCCTCCATTCTATTTTCCTAAGCAAAATTGTGAAAATAACTGGTCAATTAAACTCTCATGAACAGTATCCCCAATGATTTCACCTAATTGTTCCCACGCACGTGTAATGTCAATTTGCACCAAATCAATTGGCATGCCCGCTTCAATTGCATCAAGAGCATCCATTATTGATTTTTTTGATTGATGAAGAAGTGCTATATGTCGAGAATTTGAGACATACGTCACATCTTCTCCTTCAAGGTTCCCAGTAAAAAATAACTTTTGGATGGCTTCTTCTAACTCGACAATTCCTTCATCTTTAACTAAAGATGTCGTAACTAACGGTCTACCACCAGCTAATGATTTTACTTTTTCACTATCAATTCTTTGAGGAAGGTCTGTTTTATTTAAAATAATAATAGCATCCATTCCATGAATCGCTTCAAATAACGCTTCATCTTCAATAGTAAGATTGTCTGCATAATTTAAGACAAGTAGTATTAATTGAGCATCTTTTAACATCTGCCTTGACCGTTCTACGCCAATTTTCTCTACAATATCCTCCGTTTCACGAATACCAGCAGTATCAATTAACCTGAGGGGTACACCTCTTACATTGACATATTCCTCAATAACATCACGAGTTGTTCCAGGTATATCTGTTACAATCGCTTTTGTCTCATGAACTAAACTGTTTAACAATGAAGATTTCCCAACATTCGGTCTCCCTACTATAACCGTTGCTAAGCCTTCTCTTAAGATTTTCCCTTGTTCTGCTGTAGAAAGAAGCTTATCAATTTCCGTAACAACAAAAGATGCTTTTTCACGTAGTAAATGCAGTGTCATTTCTTCAGCATCATACTCAGGATAATCGATATTCACTTCAACATGAGCTACCGTTTCTAATAATGCTTGACGAACGATGTTTATTTTTTTTGATAATCTTCCTTCCATTTGATTAAGAGCAACATTCATTGCTCTATCTGTCTTAGCTCGAATTAAATCAATAACTCCTTCTGCTTGTGACAAGTCTATTCTACCATTTAAAAATGCTCGTTTAGTAAACTCCCCTGGTTCAGCTAATCTTGCACCTTCTGTTAACAATAATTGTAGTACTCTATTCACCGATACTATTCCACCGTGGCAATTTATTTCAACAATATTTTCCCTTGTGAAAGTTTTTGGTGCTCTTAGTACAGATACCATTACTTCCTCTACAATTTCGTCCGTTCGCGTATCCTTTATATACCCATAATGAATTGTATGTGAGGGAACATCTGTAAGTCTTTGCTTTCCTTTATAAATTCGATTTGCTATCTCAATTGCATCTTCTCCACTTAGTCGAACAATTGCTATCGCTCCTTCTCCTAATGCTGTTGATACTGCTGCAATCGTATCTAATTCCATATCCTTCACCTACTCACCGATCTCCATATATTTTTAATACTTTTTTTATTTATATCTCCAAATATTCCTTACTGTATTTTTCTTCTCTAAATAGTTAGAATATCACATTATTATCCACAACAAAAGATATCAACACCTTAATAGTGTAACCTTTCATTTTTATTCGAAACCTATCCACATGTGAATAACTTTAAAAGGTAAAAAAATACACAAAATCGTTGATAACACGACTCTGTGTAGAATAAAAGGTTTGCTAAGAATGTATAAAAGAAAAACTATCTGAATGCTGGAATTTTAATTTTTATCATAAATTCCTCTTCTTTATAAACAAAATCAAGTATGCCATTATACGCTTTAACTGTAGTATGAATAAGTTTTGACCCTAACCCTTGATGGTCCCCACCCTTAGTTGTTCTTCCATACGATTCGAATAATCGGTCAAGTATGTCCGATGGAATAGGAAGAGTGTTGTTTCTACAAACCATTATAAATAAACCACTTCTCTTAAAAAACTGCAGACTAATTTGTGCTTTTTCACTACGTTGGGTTTGCCATTCTTTTGCTGCTTCAATGCTATTAGAGAGGATATTACCAAGTAACGTTACAATGTCTTTATCAGATAATGGGAGTGATGACACGGGAAGGTCTAATTCAAAAGAAATATCTATGCTTTCTTTTTTTGCTTTTTTATAGAAAGAATGGAGTATTCCCGCAACGCTTCCACGCTCTCCTTTAATTGATAAATTTGTTTCCTCGTAGCTATCTACTAATTCACTTATATATCCCTTTGCTTCTTGAAAATTGTTGTTTTCTATCATAAATTGAATCGCGCCAACATGCTTTAAAAAATCATGGCGTTCACTTCTTACCGTCTCAAAGGTCATGTTCATTTGCTTTTGTTCTGATTTATACTCCTTTATATTTTGATAAAGGTCATACAACTTTGTTGCTAACACCATACGAAACACTTCTGTAGCAAGAAAAAGAAGGAAAGGCATGAAATACCCCCAAGGCACACCAATTACAAAATATAAGACGACGTACAGCAGCTGTAAACAAAAAACAATCATACCTATTGGGAATTGAAAAAATAATACGTTTTTCCTTCTCCCCCATATAAAAGGAAAGAGAAGAATTAAAAAGAGTACAGGGTATAGGATTAAAGGATGTGAAAATGTCGTTCCTACACTAAAAACATGAATAGCTCCAAAGAGCAAATAAAACATCCAATAGCCAAGGTTATGTTTCAAGATTGTTCCCCCCTTTAGAAGTAATATTGTTGTAAATAATCTACCTTGTCCTTCGTAATCATTGCTTGTTCTTCTATACCGTCAAATGCGACCATATATGAATTTTTGGCATACAAAGAAAAGTTTTTTATGTATTGGATGTTAATAATAAAGGAACGATGAGAACGAATAAAATCTCTTTCTCTTAATTCTCCTTCTAACTCGTTTAAGGTTAAGTACGTTTTGATTTCTGTTGTTGTTGTATATATCGTGGAAGAGCGTCCTGACCGTTCGATAAATATAATGTCCTTTTTCTGAATGATATGGATATCATTTTTTTGTTTGATATAAAGACGTCCAGCAATATCATTTTTTTTCGATTTCTCTTTTAATCTCTCTACCGACTTTATTAGACGTTCCTTCGTATAAGGCTTCATGATATAGTCATGAACGTTTAATTCATAGGCATGAACAGCATAGCCACTATTTCCGGTAACAAAGATAACAAATATGTTTAGCGCATGAGAGTGTATGATATCTGCTATTTCATAGCCTGATAGATTTGGCATTTCAATGTCAGCAATAAGCAAATCAATTGTTTTCTTTTTTATATGTTCATACGCTTCTTCTGCTGATAATGTTGAAAAGACAATCTCAATACCCTCTATACTACTGACAATGGCCTGTAACTTATCCAAGTCAAAGCTTCGGTCATCTACTAATCCAACCTTCATTTCTTCCACCTCTCCCCTTATATTATCTTAAATCTCCATTTAGATAAACCTAATATTTCCATAGATGAGAATCTAGATTTACACGTTTTCAACAGCAAAATACATTTTCACGACATGATAAGGCATTTTCGCGACATAACTGCAGAATTCATTATTATTACATTGTATGATAAAACCAATAAATCAAATTGAGGTGAAAGAAATGATTGAGATTCATGAAGTAACAAAGAAATTTAAAGATAAAAAGGTTCATGTGACAGCCTTAAAGCATGTATCTTTTACTGTTCAAAAAGGTCAGGTCGTTGGGTTACTTGGAGAAAATGGAGCGGGTAAAACAACGTTACTACGTACGATTGCAACACTGTTAGTGCCAACAGAAGGACATGTCACTGTTGCTGAATATGATAGCGTCAAACAAGCTACAGAAGTAAAAAAACGAATTGGAGTGCTATTTGGTGGAGAAACCGGACTATACAACCGACTAACAGCACGTGAGAACCTTGAGTATTTTGCTACGCTATATGGATTAAGCAAGCATGAGACAAAGGTAAGAATTGACGACTTAGCTAAAATGTTTGGAATGAGGGATTATCTAAATCGAAAAGTTGGCGATTTCTCAAAAGGAATGCGTCAGAAGGTAGCCATTGCTAGAACACTCATTCATAATCCGGACATCATTTTATTTGATGAACCAACAACTGGACTAGACATTACCTCATCTAATGTATTCCGTCAGCTTGTTCACCAGTTGAAACGAGATGGCAAAACAATTATTTTCTCTAGTCACATTATGGAGGAAGTATCGATGCTTTGTGATTCTGTCGCAATGATGCATAAAGGTGAACTTGTATATCATGGTGCTATAGAAGAGCTTTACAAGTCGGAAGGTAGTAAAGACTTAAATTACATTTTTACAAGTAAACTTGTGAGAGGAAATGATGAATATGCTTCTTAAAACATATGTAAAAGAAATCAAAGATTGCTTCCGTGACCGAAGAACATTGTTGTTAACCGTATTTTTACCAATAGTTATGATGACAGCTTTAACCTTGTTTTATGAGAGCTTAGCTGCAGGTGGAGAAGGAGACACCTTTACATTAGCTGTACCCTCGTCTATTACCGCAGAAGAAGAAGCCATATTTTTAAACTATCAAAATATTGAAATCGTAAAAGCCAACGACCCTGAAGCGTTGTTGTTAGAAGGTGAAGCCCATGCAGCAATTTTATTTTCAGACCAATTCATAGAGCAAGTTAATGAGGGTGGTAAAGCGGCTATCACACTAATTGGTGATTCCTTTAGCCAAAAGTCTTCTAACTTAATGAGCATCGTTACTAATGCCTTGTCGACATTTGAAAAGCAAACAATAATGGAGCGACTCCAGGCTCAAGGTACCGATCCTGAACTCATACAACCTTTTGTCATTACGCAAAAAGAATTATCAGAAGAAAATCCTATGATTAATCTGTTGGCTATGCTAATCCCGCTTATTTTAACATTAGCAATTGGTGTGGGAGCTGGACCAGCTGCAGCTGATTTATTTGCTGGAGAAAAAGAAAAAAAGACAATGGAAGCTCTTCTCATGACTCCAGTAAAACGCTCAACATTGCTCTTGTCAAAATGGTTAACTATCTCTACAGTTGGAACAATTACAGGAATAATTACATTACTTGTGGTTGCTTTAGAAATTACCTTTTTGACTGAACATTTAAAGCAGGCTATTACCATTGATGAAAACTTCATTTATATCCTTGCCATTGCCCTACTCGTAATCATTGTTTACTCCATGTTTGTTGCATCATTATTGATGCTAACTAGTATCATTGGGAAAACTGTGAAGGAAGCACAAAGCTATAGTACACCGATTATGATGCTTATCGTTTTTCCAACAATGATTGTTACAGGCATTGGCGTAAATGAACTTGGTTTTCACCATTTTGCAATTCCAATGTTAAATATCTTTAGTTTAATTAAAGAGTTATTATTTGGTATCATTAACACCAACCACATCCTTACCGTTATAGGCAGCAATGTCATCGTCATGATTTTGGTATTTATTATTGGTAGAATCTTATTCATGAAAGATAAATGGGTAATGAACTAATAGGAGAAGTGGACTGTCTCAGGATAGTTCCACTTTTTTTGGTTAGAGAAGGATTTTTATGAGTAATTAAAAAAGGCTAGAACACCAAGGTAACTTATTAATTACCTTTGTTCCAGCCTATTATTGCACTAAATTATTGGGACACAATAACAACTCTTCTTCTTGGCTCTTGGCCTTCAGAATATGTTTTTATCCCTTTTATATGTTGCAGTGTTGAATGAATAATTTTTCTTTCATGAGCTTGCATTGGTTCAAGCTTTACTTCTCCTTTAGACATCCTGGCTTTTTTCGCTAAGCGTTCAGCTAGTTGTATTAAAGAAGCTTTTCTTCTATTTCTGTAGTCTTCTGCATCAAGTTGAATTCGGATATATTGTTCAGAGTAGCGATTTGCAACTAAGTTAACTAAATATTGAAGAGCATCTAACGTTTGGCCACGTTTGCCAATTACACTCCCTAAATTAGAACCCTCTAGGTCAAAAATAAGCATCCCATTCTCTTCTTTTTTTACTACAGTTGCTTCTACTTTCATCTTAAGAATAAGCTCTTGTAGAAATCTTATCGCCTCTTCAATTGGATCTGGCTTTACTTCCAGCTCTACCAAAGCTGGTTTAGAGCCAATAAATCCCAAAAAACCTTTTTGTGGTTCTTCAATAACTCGAATATCAACACGTTCTCTTGTCGTCTGGAGTTCTACCAATGCTTTGTCGACAGCTTCATCAATCGTTTTACCCGATGCAGTTATTTTTTTCACTTTTTCTTTCCCCCAGCCTTCACTTCAGCTTTTTTACCAACATTCGGTCCAGTAATAAAGTAAGTTTGAACAATCATAAAGATATTACCTACCACCCAGTATAATGCAAGGGCTGCAGGGAAAAATACAGCAAATACCGCGATCATCACCGGCATCATGTATAATAATATCTTCATTTGTGGGTTATCAGTGACCATCATCATTTTTTGTTGAATAAATGTTGTAACACCAGCAATCAATGGTAATAAAAAGATTGGATCTGGTGCGTCAAGTGCAAACCATAAGAAATCATGTCCACCAATTTCTCTTGTTCTCATAATAGCATGATAGAAAGCAAGTAAAATAGGCATTTGAATCAATACAGGGAAACATCCTGCTAACGGATTAACTCCACGTTCCTGGAACATGGCCATCATTTCCTGCTGTAACTTTTGTTGAGTCTTTTGGTCTTTGGCACTATATTTCTCTCTTAAAGCTGTAAGCTCTGGTTGAATGGCTTGCATCGCCTTTGCACTTCTTGTTTGCTTAATCATTAACGGTAAAATAAGAATGCGAAGCATAATAGTAACGACAATAATAGCCAATCCAAAATTATCATTAAATAAATCTGCAAAATAAATTATTGTCCACGATAAAGGATATACGAGATATGAATCCCAAACTCCTGTACTATCCCTAGTAATTGGTTCTTCTATGTTAAAACAGCCTGTTAGAACAACCAACAAGGTGATAAGCATGGCTGCTAATCCTAACTTTCTAACCAAAAGTGCCTCCTCCTTGTCGCTAAAGCATTATTTTATATTAACCATTACTATATGAAGATTTCAGCACACGTGCTCTTCTAAGCACATGAACCATACTTTTTTTGATTTCACTATATTCCATATCTGCTGCTGGCTTTCTGGCGACAACAACATAATCGAATTCTTTTTTGACATGAGGTTCAAGTTCCTTAAAGACTTCTCTAAGTACTCGTTTAACTCGATTTCTTACTACGGCATTTCCTACTTTTTTACTTACAGATAAACCAAAACGGAAATGTTCTTGTCCTTTTTTTTCAGCCGTATATAAAACAAATTGACGGTTAGCAACAGATTTGCCTTCATTAAAAACAAACGAGAACTCGTTATTCTTTTTAATTCGATACTCTTTTTTCATTTCCTGTTACACACCTCAAAGTCACTTTGTTTTCTATACTCCTTATCCAATAGTAGAAAAAGACCACTGACATCCAGTGGCCTATGCAGATAAAACTTTTCTTCCTTTACGACGACGACGAGCTAATACTTTACGCCCGTTTTTTGTGCTCATTCTCGCACGGAAGCCGTGTACCTTCTTACGTCTTCTATTATTAGGTTGAAATGTAGGTTTTCCCATTTATAAACACCTCCCTGAGGATTCATTCAACTAAGACATCCTTGTAAATTATACGGAAAACATAAGGCTATTGTCAAGTTCGTTCTAAAAGACATTAAAAAACATTTGAAACGAACATACTGTCTTGCTTGTCCTTCTTCTTATAGAACGACATCATTCTACTGTGGATAACATTTTTCGACATAATTCCATTATCCTCAACATTATCTACAGGATACACACATGATATGGTATTGTGGATAGTTCTTAACCCCAACGTGTAGTATATTGTGGATAAACCTATAAAACCGTTGCGTACTCTCGTTTTATTTGCTATTATATATATGTTTTCACTTCTTAATAACCTTTTAATTCGTGAAACTATCCACAGTCTGTGGGTAACCTTGTGGACAGTTGTTCGCTTTTATTTTTTTAGTTCTCCACAACTTGTTTATATTTGCAGTTTCGACGTTTTTCTACTATATTATATATTTCTTCACAAAAACCTGTATACTTATATTTATTCGTCTTTATTCATAGGACTTGTACAAATATTATACATCGTTATTTTTAAACTATTTTTATGAAAAAAAGGAGGTTGCACTTCTTGGAAAATCTCAATGATTTATGGGATCGAGCCCTAGCTTCAATGGAAGCAAAAGTGAGTAAACCGAGCTTCGAAACTTGGTTAAAAGCAACAAAGGCCAGTGAACTTGAGGATGACACAATCACCATTACTGCTCCAAATGAATTTGCTAGAGATTGGCTTGAAAATCGATATTCCGGATTAATCTCTGAAACACTCGAAGATATTACAGGTACAACCCTTCACGTGAAATTTATTATTCCTCATAACCAATTGGAGGATTATTCGATAGAAGAAGAAGTAAAAAAACTACCTAAAGAGACGGTCCAAACAAATGGTGAAATCCCTAAGAGTATGTTAAACCCAAAATATACTTTTAATACATTTGTTATTGGTTCTGGTAACCGTTTTGCTCATGCAGCATCTCTCGCTGTAGCTGAAGCACCTGCAAAAGCATATAATCCTTTGTTTATTTATGGTGGAGTTGGATTAGGTAAAACACACTTAATGCACGCTATTGGGCATTATGTTATTGATCATAATCCTAATGCAAAGGTTGTTTATCTGTCTTCTGAAAAATTCACAAATGAATTTATTAATGCGATTAGGGATAATAAGGCTGTCCATTTTCGTAATAAATATCGAAATGTTGATGTCCTTTTAATTGATGATATTCAGTTCTTAGCTGGAAAAGAACAAACTCAAGAAGAATTTTTCCATACATTTAATGCATTACATGAAGAAAGTAAGCAAATCGTTATTTCAAGTGACAGACCTCCTAAAGAAATTCCAACGTTAGAAGATCGCTTACGTTCAAGATTCGAGTGGGGATTGATCACTGATATCACACCACCAGATTTAGAAACAAGAATTGCCATTTTACGAAAAAAAGCAAAGGCAGAAAATTTAGATATACCTAATGAGGTTATGCTTTATATTGCGAATCAAATCGATACAAACATACGTGAGTTAGAGGGCGCACTAATACGTGTAGTCGCTTATTCTTCCTTAATAAATCAAGATATGAATGCTGATTTAGCAGCTGAGGCATTAAAAGATATAATTCCTAATTCAAAACCTAAAACGTTAACGATTGCGGAGATTCAAAAAATGGTTGGGGAAGTGTATGGCGTAAAGTTAGATGATTTCAAAGCTAAGAAAAGAACTCAGTCCGTTGCATTTCCAAGGCAAATAGCAATGTATCTTTCACGGGAGTTAACTGATGCCTCTTTACCTAAGATAGGAAGTGAATTCGGTGGAAGGGATCATACCACTGTAATTCATGCTCACGAGAAAATTACAAAACTCCTTGGAACAGACCATCAACTACAGCAAAAAATTCAAGAGTTAATGAACGATTTACGAAATTAACTGTGAATAAGTCAGAGCTACTTGTACACACTTTATCCACATGTGTACAAGTTTTATTTTAGGTGTTTTTCTTACTTTTCCACATTTCCACAGCACCTACTACTATTACTACTATATTTTTTATAAAAAAATAATTAATAAAAAGGTGATATCTATTATGCATTTTGTTATCCAACGTGACCGCTTTGTTCATAGTGTTCAGCATGTTACAAAAGCAGTTTCTTCTAGAACGACGATTCCTATTTTGACTGGTATAAAAATTGTAGCAACTCACGAAGGTGTAACTTTAACTGGAAGTGATTCTGATATTTCTATTGAATGCTTTATTCCTGCAGAGGAAGATGGAAAAGAGTTTGTCAAAATTGTTGAAGCGGGAAGCATTGTGCTACAAGCTAAGTTCTTTTCTGAAATTGTAAAAAAATTACCGGAAGATCAAGTTGAGATCGTTGTTCAAGATCAGTTTGCCACTACATTACGTTCTGGCTCTTCAATTTTTAATTTAATTGGTCTAGATCCAGAGGAATATCCTCGGTTACCTCAAGTTGAAGAACATAATATTATCCGTTTACCTCAAGATTTATTTAAAAACATTATTCGACAAACTGTATTTGCTGTCTCTACCCAGGAGACAAGACCAGTTTTAACAGGTGTAAACTTCTCTATTGAGAACAGTGAGTTGATCTGTACTGCAACAGATAGTCACCGCTTGGCTTTACGTAAGGTAAATGTTGAAACAAACCAAGATGTTAGTTTTGAGAATATTGTCATTCCAGGGAAAAGTCTAAATGAGCTAAGTAAAATTCTAGAAGAAAATGATAAATTAATTGATATTATCGTTACAGAAAGCCAAATTTTATTTAAATTAGATAATTTGCTATTTTTCTCTCGTTTGCTTGATGGAAAATATCCAGTTACGAAGAATATGATTCCTACTCATTCAAAAACTGATTTTGTTATTAAAACAAGACCATTTTTACAAACGTTAGAGCGTGCATTGTTGCTTTCAAGAGAAGGGAAAAATAATGTTGTCAATTTAAAAACATTAGATAATGGGATTATTGAAATTACTTCGATTACCCCTGAAGTTGGGAAAGTTACAGAAAAAGTACAAAGTACTGATGCTAATGGTGAGGATTTACGTATTTCTTTTAATGGGAAAAATGTAATAGACGCTCTTAAGGTTATCGATAGTGATGAAATCAAAATTATATTTACTGGTGCTATGAGTCCGTTCGTTATTCAACCAACTGACCATGACAATGCCCTTCATTTGTTTTCACCTGTTAGAACGTATTAGTCAGTAAAGCAAAAGCAATGAATGAGACTGCAAAAGATCTACTGAAACCACTTTTTTTAGTAGCAGACAATGCAGAGTCATTATCATTGCTTTTTTCTTATTTGTTATATACTTATTTCTTAAAACTAAATTTCTGCTGCTATTGGCTAGGACGGAAATGTTTAGTACAATAAGAAATAGGATTATCAGTAGAGATCGAAAAGACAGCAAAGAAATTCATATAATTGCTGTCTCTCTTCGTGCGGAAATCTTTTACTACGTGAAAGTGAGCGATTAAAAATGGAGCAAAAGATTAAAATTTCAACGGAGTATATAACAATTGGCCAATTACTAAAAGAAGCTGGCGTTATAGATACCGGTGGCCAAGCCAAATGGTTTTTAAGTGAACATGATGTTTTTCTAAATGGAGAGCAAGAACAACGAAGAGGAAAAAAACTATATATTGGAGATAGACTAGAGATTGCAAATGGTGATGTATTCATTATTTCGGAAGAATAAGGGGGTTACCCTTTGCATATAAAAGAGCTTCATCTGACCAATTATCGTAACTATAAAAAAATGTCAGTCTCCTTTGAAAATAAAGTAAATGTTATTCTTGGTGAAAATGCTCAGGGAAAAACAAATCTAATCGAATCGATATTTGTATTAGCTCTTGCAAAATCTCACCGTACTCCAAGAGACAAGGAACTTCTCTCCTGGGATGAAGATTATGCTAGAATAGAAGGAGCAATTGAACGAAGAAATGGTCCCCTTCAACTAGATGTTATCATTTCTGTAAAAGGTAAAAAGGTTAAACTTAACGGACTTGAACAACGAAAACTTAGCGAATTTGTAGGATCATTGAATGTTGTAATGTTTGCTCCTGAAGACTTAAATATTGTAAAAGGAGCTCCTCAAATTAGACGAAGATTCCTTGATATGGAAATAGGACAAATCAATCCAATTTACCTTCATCATTTGGGGAAATATCAAAAAGTTTTACAACAACGTAATCATGTACTTAAAGACTTACAAAGACAAAAGCAAAATACCTTAATGCTAGATGTGCTTACAGAGCAACTAGTAGAAACAGGTGCAAAAGTATTAGAGAGAAGGTTTGAGTATATCAGTATGCTGCAAACATGGGCTGAAAATATACATAATCAAATAAGTCGAGGAAAAGAATCACTAAATCTTGAATATAAACCATCAATTGATGTATCAGAAAAGACAGAATTGTCGAAAATAGAACAAGTATTTTACGAGGCTTTTCAAAAGATAACAGAAAAAGAAATTATGCGTGGCTCTACATTAGTTGGTCCTCACCGTGATGATCTCATCTTTACGGTAAATGGAAAAGAAGTTCAGGTTTATGGGTCACAAGGGCAGCAACGTACCACTGCTTTATCAGTGAAGCTAGCAGAAATAGAATTAATTAAAGAAAAAATTGGAGAATATCCGATTCTGTTACTTGATGATGTTCTTTCAGAATTAGATGATTATAGACAATCTCATTTGTTACATGCAATACAAGGGAAAGTACAAACATTTGTTACAACAACGAGTGTCGAAGGTATTGACCACGAAACCTTAAAGGAAGCTGCAACATTCGTGGTGACTCAAGGTGATATAAAAAGAGTGAAATGAGGTGAATATTTTGTTTATCCATTTAGGAGGCGATACCATCATTCGTTCGAAAGATGTAATAGCCATATTAAGTAGTGACATGAAAGAATCTTCGGGGATTACCAAGGAATTTTTAAAAGCTCATTTTACTAAAAGTAATGTCCAACACATTTCTGAAGAGTTGATTAAGTCTATTGTTATTACCGTAGACAAAATATATTACTCTCCAATCTCATCTGTAACCTTAAAAAGAAGAGCACAAGCTGTTTCGGAATTAGATAGTTTTGCGGAGTAACATGCACTGTACGAATTAAACGTACTCTCAATAAAGAAGTGAAGGTGAATTAAATTGACAAGCGAACAACACACGTATGATGAAAGTCAAATACAGGTTCTAGAAGGTTTAGAGGCTGTTAGAAAACGACCTGGAATGTATATCGGGTCAACAAGTGGTCGAGGACTTCACCATTTAGTATGGGAAATTGTTGATAATAGTATTGATGAAGCAATGGCTGGATTTTGCGATACAATAACTGTCACAATCGAAGAAGATAATAGTATCACTGTAGAAGATAATGGCCGTGGTATTCCTGTTGGGATTCATGAAAAAATGGGAAGACCAGCAGTTGAAGTTATTATGACTGTACTGCATGCAGGTGGGAAATTTGGTGGTGGTGGATATAAAGTTTCTGGGGGATTACACGGTGTAGGGGCATCTGTAGTTAATGCACTTTCAACTGTATTAGAAGTAAATGTACATCGTGATGGAAACATCCATTACCAAAAGTACGAGCAAGGTGTACCGCAATGCGATTTACAGATTATTGGTGAAACTGAAAAACGTGGAACAGTTATACACTTTAAGCCAGATCCAGAAATTTTTACGGAAACTACGATATATGAATTTGATATTTTAGCTAACCGTTTACGTGAGCTTGCCTTTTTAAATCGTGGGTTAACGATTATCATAAATGATAAACGAGAAGGCGGAAAGTCAGCAAAATATTACTATGAAGGTGGAATTGCCTCTTTTGTTGAGCATTTAAACCGAACAAGAGAAAACTTACATGAACCGCCAATCCATATCGAAGGAAACAAAGATGGGATTACAGTTGAGGTTGCGGTTCAATACAATGATAGCTATACAAGTAATATATACTCATTTGCCAATAATATTAACACTCATGAAGGTGGAACCCATGAGTCAGGATTTAAAACAGGGTTAACAAGAGTAATTAATGATTATGCCAGAAAAAATAATTTATTTAAAGAAAGTGACCCTAATCTAACAGGTGATGATGTCCGAGAAGGGTTAACAGCTATCATTTCCGTGAAAATTCCAGACCCTCAGTTTGAAGGACAAACAAAAACGAAGTTGGGTAATAGTGAAGCTAGAACGATAACAGATTCTCTTTTTAGTGAGCACTTCGCAAGATTCATGATAGAAAACCCACAAGTCGCACGAAAAATAGTAGATAAAGGACTAATGGCTTCAAGAGCTCGCGAGGCTGCCAAAAAAGCTCGTGAGTTAACGAGAAGAAAAAGTGCGCTTGAAGTAAGTGCTTTACCAGGTAAGTTAGCGGATTGTTCTTCTAAAGATGCATCCATTAGTGAAATCTATATTGTTGAGGGTGACTCCGCTGGTGGTTCTGCAAAACAAGGAAGAGATAGACACTTTCAAGCTATTTTACCTTTGCGCGGAAAAATCATTAATGTTGAAAAAGCTAGATTAGATAAGATTTTAGCAAATAACGAAATACGAACGATTATCACGGCATTAGGTACTGGGATTGGTGATGATTTCGATATTGAAAAAGCGAGATATCATAAAATCATTATTATGACTGATGCAGACGTCGATGGTGCTCATATTCGTACTTTAATTTTGACCTTTTTCTATCGATATATGCGCCCATTAATTGAAAGAGGATATATTTATATAGCTCAACCTCCTTTATTTAAAGTTTCACAAGGACGTGATGTTCAGTATGCTTATAATGAGCGTGAGCTAGATACAATATTGTCACTCGTTTCAGATAAAGCAAAAACTGGTATCCAACGTTATAAAGGTTTGGGTGAGATGAATCCAACTCAGCTGTGGGAAACAACGATGGACCCAGACTCAAGAACAGTTCTTCAAGTTACATTAGAAGATGCGATGAAGGCTGATGAAATCTTTGAAATTTTAATGGGTGACCGAGTTGAGCCAAGAAGAGATTTCATACAAGAGAATGCACATTACGTTAAAAACTTAGATATTTAAACAAATTCAAGAAATATGAGCATTCGAAGATAAGAATGTGTATTCTAGGAAACGGCTGTTTGCCAATATTTCTTAGAATAGGAACGAGTAGATGGAGGTTTTTTTATAAATGGCAGACCAGGAGCGTTCAAGAGTAAAAGAAATAAATATTGATCAAGAAATGAAATCGTCCTTTATGGACTATGCCATGAGTGTTATTGTTAGTCGTGCCCTTCCTGATGTTAGGGATGGTTTAAAACCTGTTCATCGTCGTATTTTATTTGCTATGAATGAACTAGGAATGACACCAGATAAGGCTTATAAAAAGTCAGCTCGTATCGTTGGGGAAGTTATCGGGAAGTATCACCCGCACGGTGACTCGGCTGTATACGAAACAATGGTCCGAATGGCTCAAGATTTCAGTTTTAGATATATGTTAGTAGACGGACATGGAAACTTCGGTTCTGTTGATGGTGATGCAGCGGCTGCGATGCGTTATACAGAGGCTAAAATGTCCAAGATTTCGATGGAGTTAGTACGAGACATTAATAAAGATACGATAGATTATCAAGATAACTATGACGGTTCAGAACATGAACCAGTCGTTTTACCTTCACGTTTTCCAAACCTATTAGTGAATGGAGCTTCAGGTATCGCTGTTGGTATGGCTACGAATATTCCTCCACATCAACTTGGAGAAGTGATTGATGGAGTGTTAGCTTTAAGTAAAAATGCTGATATCACTGTACCAGAATTAATGGACTTTATTCCGGGACCGGATTTCCCTACAGGGGCTGAAATCATTGGTCTAAGTGGGATTAGAAAAGCCTATCAAACGGGCCGAGGGTCTATTACTTTAAGAGCTCAAACCCATATTGAAGAGTTAGCTAATGGAAAGCAACGGATCATTGTAACTGAACTTCCTTATCAAGTGAATAAAGCGAAGTTAATTGAAAAAATTGCTGAGCTTGTTCGTGAAAAGAAAGTAGATGGCATTACCGACCTTCGTGATGAATCAGACCGTACAGGTATGAGAATTGTCATTGAAGTGAGAAGAGATGCTAATTCCAATGTATTATTAAATAATTTATATAAACAAACAGCAATGCAAACTAGCTTTGGAATTAACTTGTTAGCACTAGTAAATGGGCAACCAAAAGTGTTGAATCTTAAAGAATGTTTAGTGCATTACTTAGAACATCAAAAAGTTGTCATTACAAGAAGAACTGCTTTTGAATTACGAAAAGCAGAAGCTAGAGCTCATATTCTTGAAGGTCTTCGCATAGCTCTTGATCATATTGATGAAATTATTGCGTTAATCCGTGGTTCACAAACAACGGAAATTGCTAGAAACGGTTTGATGGAGCAATTTTCTTTAAGCTATGAGCAGGCTCAGGCAATCCTTGATATGAGATTACAAAGATTAACTGGGTTAGAACGAGATAAAATTGAAAATGAGTATGCAGAGTTAGTCGCTCGTATTGCGGAACTAAAAGCCATTCTAGCTGATGAAGAAAAGGTGTTAGAAATTATTCGTGAGGAATTATCAGAAGTTAAAGATAGATTTAATGATTCTCGTCGAACTATAATTTCAATTGGTGAAGACCAATTTGAGGACGAAGACTTAATTCCTAGACAAAATATTGTCATTACAATTTCTCATAATGGTTATGTAAAGAGATTGCCTATTTCAACATATAGAAGTCAACATCGTGGCGGTAAAGGTATTCAAGGAATGGGAACAAATGATGATGATTTTGTTCAACATTTATTTACTACAAATTCTCATCACACAATTCTCTTCTTTACGAACAAAGGGAAAGTATATCGTTTAAAAGGATATGAAATCCCTGAGCTAGGTCGAACAGCAAAAGGAATACCAATTATTAATTTACTTCAGATTGAACAAGGTGAGTACATTAGTACGGTTATACCAATTGAAGAGTTTAACGATGAACATTATCTTATTTTTATGACGAAACAAGGTATTTGTAAACGTACAGCTCTTTCATCATTTGCTAACATTCGAAAAGGTGGATTATTTGCTATTAACCTACGTGAGGATGATGAGTTACTAGGCGTTCGATTAACCAATGGTGACCGTGAAATAATTCTAGGTACAAAAAATGGTCTTGCGATTCGTTTCCATGAGCAAGATGTTCGATTAATGGGACGTACTGCAACTGGAGTAAAAGGAATTACATTAAGTGATGATGACAAAGTTGTGGGTATGGATACTATCGAGGAAGACCACCAAATTTTAATAGTCACAGAAAAAGGGTATGGAAAACGTACACCGATTGACGACTACCGAATTCAACATAGAGGCGGTAAAGGAATCAAAACATGTAACATTACAGATAAGAACGGTGGATTAGTCGCATTATCTGTTGTTTCCAACGACCATGACATTATGATTATTACTGCCAGCGGAGTTATCATTAGACTTAATGTTAATGAAATTTCTACGATGAGCCGTAACACACAAGGGGTTACTCTCATTCGTGTAAATGAAGGAGAGGAAGTTTCTACTGTTGCTAGAGTAGATATTGAAGATGAGAATCTTGAAGAAATTGAAAATATCGAAGAGATAACAGAAGAGGCTGGGTCAGAAAGTAAAGAAGAAATTGAAGAATTGTCATTAAATGATGATAATGAAGATGAAATAGAATAGCCATACTAAGCATATATCTTTTTGGAGATATATGCTTTTTATGATTAAAGACCTATTTTTTTAATGCTTTTTTATGTTCTTAAACTAAAGTATAATACTATATAACTATTGTTTTTTATTAAAGGGGATAACAGGGTATGAAAGTTAAACGTAGCCAATTGGTAGAAGGTTGCATTCTTGCTGATGATGTTTGGATTCAATCCAATCAACCGCTCATTCGAAAAAAAACAGTTTTACAAAGTGAAGAACTTAAAGTACTAGAGGCTTTTCTAATAAATGAAGTTGAAATTGAAAAAAAATTAGAATCAGGTGAAATCGTCAACATACCAGAAATTATTGAAATCGATAACGAAAACTCCGTAGTTGACGAATCTTTTGTTGAGTTCTACACAGAAGCTGTTAGGGAATATAAAAAATTTTTTCAACATTGGCAAGCGGGTTCACCTATAAATATTAAAGGAATTCAAAAATTACTATACCCTTTAATAGGAAAAGTGATAAACGACCCTACTAATATAAAATTATTTCCACAATTAAGTAAGAAAGAAGAATATTTAGCTCACCACTCTATCGCAGTTGGAGTAATTGCAGCATATGTTGGGTATAAATTAAATTTTTCAAAAGAAGAATGGACTCAAATTGGAATAGCCGGAATACTTGCAGATTGCGGAATGTCTCAAATTCCTATGTCAATCATGAAAAAAGCAGGTCCGTTAACAACGGAAGAATATGAAGTCGTAAAAAAACATCCTGTTCATAGTTATAAAATGGTTAGCGAAATAAAAGAATTGCCGAATCCAGTTATGCTTGCCGTGTTACAACATCACGAACGTGAAGACGGATCTGGATATCCGATGGCTGTTCCTGCGAATAAATTACATGTGTATAGTCAAGTTGTCGCTATAGCGGATGTATATAATGCTCTGACATCAGAAAGACTATACCGTTCTAAGAAGTCTTCATTTATGGCTCTTGAAACGATTGCAATTGAGGAGTTTGGAGGGTTCCAACATAATATTGTACAGACTCTTATTCATAATATAGTTACTTATTCAGTTGGAACTAAAGTAAAGATATCGAATGGAAAACTCGCTGAAATAGTGTTTATGGATCAAAAAAATTTATTGAGACCTTTGTTAAAGTATGTTGATACAGGTGAGTTTATTAACTTAGCTGATAGGCTGCAATTACAAATCACTGAGGTTCTTAACTAAAAATTACCACACCATATATAGTTGCATTCTTATAACTTGGTGTGGTAAGATAAATTTCCTGTTGTTAATACAAAACAAACAAAAAACATTTTTTAAAAAAGTGTTGACGACAGAATAAATAGTGTGATATTATATAAAAGTTGCTTTAACAACAACATAGCTCTTTGAAAACTGAACAGAACAAAGCCAAGCGAAGAGATACATGATATCTCATTGTCATTGCAAAATGGCAACCCGTCATTGTAAAATGACAAAAAGTTGCGAAAGCAACACTTTTATGAGCTTAATCAACTCGCTTTTATGGAGAGTTTGATCCTGGCTCAGGACGAACGCTGGCGGCGTGCCTAATACATGCAAGTCGAGCGGACTGATTAAAAGCTTGCTTTTAATCAGTTAGCGGCGGACGGGTGAGTAACACGTGGGCAACCTGCCCTGTAGACTGGGATAACACCGAGAAATCGGTGCTAATACCGGATAACTTTGAGGTCACATGACCTCAAATTAAAAGATGGCTCCGGCTATCACTACAGGATGGGCCCGCGGCGCATTAGCTAGTTGGTAGGGTAACGGCCTACCAAGGCGACGATGCGTAGCCGACCTGAGAGGGTGATCGGCCACACTGGGACTGAGACACGGCCCAGACTCCTACGGGAGGCAGCAGTAGGGAATCTTCCGCAATGGACGAAAGTCTGACGGAGCAACGCCGCGTGAACGATGAAGGCCTTCGGGTCGTAAAGTTCTGTTGTTAGGGAAGAACAAGTGCCGTTCGAATAGGTCGGCACCTTGACGGTACCTAACCAGAAAGCCACGGCTAACTACGTGCCAGCAGCCGCGGTAATACGTAGGTGGCAAGCGTTGTCCGGAATTATTGGGCGTAAAGCGCGCGCAGGCGGTCTTTTAAGTCTGATGTGAAAGCCCACGGCTCAACCGTGGAGGGTCATTGGAAACTGGGAGACTTGAGTGCAGAAGAGGAGAGTGGAATTCCACGTGTAGCGGTGAAATGCGTAGATATGTGGAGGAACACCAGTGGCGAAGGCGACTCTCTGGTCTGTAACTGACGCTGAGGCGCGAAAGCGTGGGGAGCAAACAGGATTAGATACCCTGGTAGTCCACGCCGTAAACGATGAGTGCTAGGTGTTAGGGGTTTCGATGCCCTTAGTGCCGAAGTTAACACAGTAAGCACTCCGCCTGGGGAGTACGGCCGCAAGGCTGAAACTCAAAGGAATTGACGGGGGCCCGCACAAGCAGTGGAGCATGTGGTTTAATTCGAAGCAACGCGAAGAACCTTACCAGGTCTTGACATCCTTTGACCACCCTAGAGATAGGGCTTTCCCCTTCGGGGGACAAAGTGACAGGTGGTGCATGGTTGTCGTCAGCTCGTGTCGTGAGATGTTGGGTTAAGTCCCGCAACGAGCGCAACCCTTGATCTTAGTTGCCAGCATTCAGTTGGGCACTCTAAGGTGACTGCCGGTGACAAACCGGAGGAAGGTGGGGATGACGTCAAATCATCATGCCCCTTATGACCTGGGCTACACACGTGCTACAATGGATGGTACAAAGGGCTGCAAAACCGCGAGGTTGAGCGAATCCCATAAAACCATTCTCAGTTCGGATTGTAGGCTGCAACTCGCCTACATGAAGCCGGAATTGCTAGTAATCGCGGATCAGCATGCCGCGGTGAATACGTTCCCGGGCCTTGTACACACCGCCCGTCACACCACGAGAGTTTGTAACACCCGAAGTCGGTGAGGTAACCTTTTAGGAGCCAGCCGCCTAAGGTGGGACAGATGATTGGGGTGAAGTCGTAACAAGGTAGCCGTATCGGAAGGTGCGGCTGGATCACCTCCTTTCTATGGAGTAATACTCTAGTCGAAGTTCAAACCTTGTGTTTGAACTATAGCTTGCGCTTTGTTCGTTCAGTTTTGAGGGAGTTATCTCTCAATGGGATCTTTGAAAACTAGATAGTAATGCATTGAAATTGAAGTTTTACCGGATCGACATCTATTGATGTTGAGAAGAGAGAACTGAGATAGTCAAGAATTCTTCAATCGTCTTATGTCAATCTATTGATTGACAACGTTAATCTTTGATTAACATTTCTAATGGTTAAGTTAGAAAGGGCGCACGGTGAATGCCTTGGCACTAGGAGCCGACGAAGGACGGGACGAACACCGATATGCCTCGGGGAGCTGTAAGTAAGCTTTGATCCGGGGATTTCCGAATGGGGGAACCCACCATCCGTAATGGGATGGTATCCATATCTGAATACATAGGATATGTGAAGGCAGACCTGGGGAACTGAAACATCTAAGTACCCAGAGGAAGAGAAAGCAAATGCGATTTCCTGAGTAGCGGCGAGCGAAACGGAAACAGCCCAAACCAAGAAGCTTGCTTCTTGGGGTTGTAGGACACTCTATACGGAGTCAGAAAAGAACGGGGTAGATGAAGCGGTCTGGAAAGACTGGCCAAAGAAGGTAACAGCCCTGTAGTCAAAACTTCGTTCTCTCCAGAGTGGATCCTGAGTACGGCGGGACACGTGAAACCCCGTCGGAATCCGGGAGGACCATCTCCCAAGGCTAAATACTCCCTAGTGACCGATAGTGAACCAGTACCGTGAGGGAAAGGTGAAAAGCACCCCGGGAGGGGAGTGAAATAGATCCTGAAACCGTGTGCCTACAAGTAGTTGGAGCCCGTTAATGGGTGACAGCGTGCCTTTTGTAGAATGAACCGGCGAGTTACGATTACGTGCAAGGTTAAGCTGATGAGGCGGAGCCGTAGCGAAAGCGAGTCTGAATAGGGCGAGTTAGTACGTGGTCGTAGACCCGAAACCGTGTGATCTACCCATGTCCAGGGTGAAGTTCAGGTAACACTGAATGGAGGCCCGAACCCACGCGTGTTGAAAAACGCGGGGATGAGGTGTGGGTAGGGGTGAAATGCCAATCGAACTCGGAGATAGCTGGTTCTCCCCGAAATAGCTTTAGGGCTAGCCTCGAGGGAAGAGTATTGGAGGTAGAGCACTGATTGGACTAGGGGTCCCCACAGGATTACCGAATTCAGTCAAACTCCGAATGCCAAATACTTATCCTCGGGAGTCAGACTGCGAGTGCTAAGATCCGTAGTCAAGAGGGAAACAGCCCAGACCATCAGCTAAGGTCCCAAAGTATACGTTAAGTGGAAAAGGATGTGGAGTTGCACAGACAACCAGGATGTTGGCTTAGAAGCAGCCACCATTTAAAGAGTGCGTAATAGCTCACTGGTCGAGTGACTCTGCGCCGAAAATGTACCGGGGCTAAACGTATCACCGAAGCTATGGATTGTCCTAACGGACAGTGGTAGGGGAGCGTTCTGCGTGCAGCGAAGTCAGACCGAGAGGACTGGTGGAGCGCGTAGAAGTGAGAATGCCGGTATGAGTAGCGAAAAGAGGGGTGAGAATCCCCTCCGTCGAAAGCCCAAGGTTTCCTGAGGAAGGCTCGTCCGCTCAGGGTAAGTCGGGACCTAAGCCGAGGCCGAAAGGCGTAGGCGATGGACAACAGGTTGAAATTCCTGTACCACCTCCTCACCGTTTGAGTAATGGGGGGACGCAGTAAGGTAGGGTAAGCGCACTGATGGATATGTGCGTCTAAGCAGTTAGGCTGGTGAATAGGCAAATCCGTTCACCATGAAGGCTGAGCTGTGATAGCGAGGGAAATTAAGTACCGAAGTTCCTGATCCTACACTGCCAAGAAAAGCCTCTAGCGAGGTGAGAGGTGCCCGTACCGTAAACCGACACAGGTAGGCGAGAAGAGAATTCTAAGACGCTCGGGAGAACTCTCGTTAAGGAACTCGGCAAAATGACCCCGTAACTTCGGGAGAAGGGGTGCTCTGATAGGGTGCAAGCCCGAGAGAGCCGCAGTGAAAAGATCCAAGCGACTGTTTAGCAAAAACACAGGTCTCTGCGAAGCCGTAAGGCGAAGTATAGGGGCTGACACCTGCCCGGTGCTGGAAGGTTAAGAGGAGGGGTTAGCCGCAAGGCGAAGCTCTGAATTGAAGCCCCAGTAAACGGCGGCCGTAACTATAACGGTCCTAAGGTAGCGAAATTCCTTGTCGGGTAAGTTCCGACCCGCACGAATGGTGTAACGATTTGGATACTGTCTCAACGAGAGACCCGGTGAAATTATATTACCTGTGAAGATGCAGGTTACCCGCGACAGGACGGAAAGACCCCATGGAGCTTTACTGTAGCTTGATATTGGATTTTGGTACAGTTTGTACAGGATAGGTAGGAGCCTTGGAAGCCGGAGCGCTAGCTTCGGTGGAGGCGTCGGTGGGATACTACCCTGACTGTACTGAAATTCTAACCTCGAGCCGTGATCCGGTTCAGGGACAGTGTCAGGTGGGCAGTTTGACTGGGGCGGTCGCCTCCTAAACAGTAACGGAGGCGCCCAAAGGTTCCCTCAGAATGGTTGGAAATCATTCGAAGAGTGCAAAGGCATAAGGGAGCTTGACTGCGAGACCTACAAGTCGAGCAGGGACGAAAGTCGGGCTTAGTGATCCGGTGGTTCCGCATGGAAGGGCCATCGCTCAACGGATAAAAGCTACCCTGGGGATAACAGGCTTATCTCCCCCAAGAGTCCACATCGACGGGGAGGTTTGGCACCTCGATGTCGGCTCATCGCATCCTGGGGCTGAAGTAGGTCCCAAGGGTTGGGCTGTTCGCCCATTAAAGCGGTACGCGAGCTGGGTTCAGAACGTCGTGAGACAGTTCGGTCCCTATCCGTCGCGGGCGCAGGAAATTTGAGAGGAGCTGTCCTTAGTACGAGAGGACCGGGATGGACACACCGCTGGTGTACCAGTTGTTCCGCCAGGAGCATAGCTGGGTAGCTACGTGTGGACGGGATAAGCGCTGAAAGCATCTAAGCGTGAAGCCCCCCTCAAGATGAGATTTCCCATGGAGTTAATCCAGTAAGACCCCTTAGAGATGATGAGGTTGATAGGTCTCGGGTGGAAGCGTGGTGACACGTGGAGCTGAGAGATACTAATCGGTCGAGGACTTATCCTATAAATAAGACGAAGATTGACTACAATGCATACTATCTAGTTTTGAGAGATCACGTAAGTGATGTTTCAATTAAATAAGTCTAGTGGCGATAGCGAAGAGGTCACACCCGTTCCCATGCCGAACACGGAAGTTAAGCTCTTCAGCGCCGATGGTAGTTGGGGGCTTCCCCCTGTGAGAGTAGGACGTTGCTAGGCTGATATAAAGTACACTTCAATTGAAGTGTACTTTTTTTATGTTCACTAGAGATTTAACTAAGACAGATACTTAACAAAATAACGAAAAAAGAAAAACCGTTACCATAACAAAGAGGAAAGCAGCCTCAGCGGTAACGGATGCAAAAGAACCGTGACCGAGTATAAAGGAAAGTAATCCCATCGGTAACGGAAACCAAAAAACCGTGCCCGAAACCAATAGAAAAGTAACCCGAGCGGTAACGGAAAGCAGGAATCGTGCCTGAAGCCAAGGAAAAAGCAACCCCATCGGTAACGGAGATCAATGAACCGTGACCGAAACGAAGGGAAAAGCAGTCCCATCGGTAACAAAACCAAAGAAACGTCAAACAAAAGAGAGAACCAAGGATTCGCTTTACCCTGAAATAGCAAATCCTTGGTTCTTCTTTTCTAAAGTTATAAACTTTTCTGATGTTTTTCCCATTGTTGGTCTAAATATTGACTAACTAATAGAGGAACCTTTAATTTTGCTATTTGTAAGAACTCATTAATATAGGGGTAATCAGTTTCAGGGTAATACCGAAACAATTCAGCCCACCATTCTGTTTCATACCGACAAATCATACTTAGGTTGTATAAAATCAAATAGTGAGCCGTTAACTCAGGTAAAGGCAAATGGTTTTCTTTATTGATAAATAAATAAAAAGAACCATCACTATGAAAAAGGAATGGTGAAGCATGTAAATTGTTTAAAGGTTCCGTTAAACGGATATGAATGCTTTGGTCATCTTCAGTTGGAATCACTTCTTTAACAATGGAACTTCTAGAAGAAATAAAGTGAAAGAAACTACTTTCACTAAGATTATAACTATCTAAAATTTTCTTTGGTATTTGAAGAGTACCGGGTTGATTGTAATTCAATTCATATGAAATGGATTTTTTTTCGTTAAAGGAAAATAAGGGATGAAGTTCCGGAATTTGCAGCAATAAATTTTTCATTTTATATTTGTCGCCAGTGATGTGCTTAAACTGAAACAGAAGACTAGAAAAATGAGTAAGTAATCCGTTCTTTTGAAGTTTAACTTCATCCTGTAAAAAAACGTATTGTGTTTTCTTCCTTTTACGGGTCGTTACTCCGTGTGCAAGTACTTGACTATTTTCCGGATAAAGTGGGTCGTGCGTTAAGATGCAAGCTTTCATAAGCTGGGTCATTCCATAAAAAATTAATATAGGGTGGAGCTGTTTTGGTGCTAGTTCGACTTGTTTAAAATACGTTAGACCGTGCTCTATATGATATATAAATGAATAACAATTTTGATATGCTAATTTTTCTGTTTCTTTTACAGATAAACTTGAATAACATTTTTGTAGAAAAGACTGAGATATTGAAGCGGAATGGTATTTTTCAAGGCCATTTGTAATAAGTCATCTCTCCTTTATAAAAATGTATGCGCTTTAATAATTCATCGTTAAATTGTAAGAATAATTTGACTTATATTCCTTTCTTGACACTAGTTTAACCAATTGATAAGCTACAAATAATAATTTTCAGGAAAATTGTATGGAGAGGGAGATAAAAAGTGTGGGAAAATAAATTTGTAAAAGAAGGTTTAACGTTTGATGATGTGTTATTAGTTCCTAGAAAGTCTGAAATTTTACCAAGAGATGTTTCTGTCAAAACGAAATTATCGGACAAGTTACAGCTAAATATTCCGATTATTAGTGCAGGGATGGATACTGTCACAGAAGCAAAAATGGCAATTGCGATAGCTAGAGAAGGTGGTCTTGGTATCGTACACAAAAATATGTCAATCGAGGAACAAGCCGAGGAAGTGGACCGAGTTAAACGTTCAGAGAGCGGTGTAATTACAAATCCATTTTATTTAACTCCTGAACATCGTGTATATGATGCTGAAAAATTAATGGGTAAATTTAGAATCTCTGGTGTTCCGATTGTTAATGATATTCAGAAGCTTGTTGGTATTCTTACAAATCGTGACTTACGCTTTATTGAAGATTATTCGATCTTAATTGATGATGTTATGACAAAAGAAAATTTAGTAACGGCACCAGTTGGAACAACTTTACAAGAAGCAGAGAAAATTTTACAAAAACATAAAATTGAAAAACTCCCTCTAGTTGATGATGAAGGAATTTTAAAGGGATTAATTACAATAAAAGATATTGAAAAAGTCATACAATTCCCTAACTCAGCAAAAGATAGCCAAGGTCGCCTTGTAGTTGGTGCTGCAGTAGGAGTTACAGTAGATGCTATTGATAGAGTGACAGCTCTTGTTGAGGCAGGGGTAGACGTTATTGTCATTGATACTGCACATGGTCATTCAAAAGGAGTTCTAGATAAAGTAAGAGAAGTAAGAAATGCATTTCCTGACTTAGATATTATTGCAGGTAATGTAGCTACAGCTGAAGCAACGAAAGATTTAATTGAAGCTGGGGCTAATATCGTTAAAGTAGGGATTGGACCTGGATCAATCTGTACAACACGAATTATTGCTGGTATTGGAGTTCCTCAAATTACAGCTGTTTATGATTGTGCTACAGAGGCTGCAAAGCATGGTGTACCGATTATTGCTGATGGAGGGATTAAATTCTCTGGAGATATCGTAAAAGCACTTGCTGCAGGTGGACATGCCGTTATGTTGGGAAGCTTACTAGCTGGTGTTACAGAAAGTCCTGGAGAACGAGTCATTTACCAAGGCAGACAATTTAAAGTGTACCGTGGAATGGGTTCTATTGGGGCTATGGAAAAAGGAAGTAAAGACCGTTACTTCCAAGAAAATAACCAAAAGTTAGTCCCAGAAGGTATTGAAGGTCGTATTCCTTATAAAGGACCTTTATCAGATACGATTCACCAACTTGTTGGAGGAATTCGTTCTGGAATGGGGTATTGTGGAACAGAAACATTAAATGAGTTACGTTACGATACTCAATTTATCAGAATTACAGGGGCAGGACTTAGAGAAAGTCATCCACATGATGTTCAAATCACGAAGGAAGCTCCAAATTATTCAGTACACAATTAAAAAAAATCCTTTTATTACATAGATAGGTATATTACCTATCTATTTTTTTAGAGTATCTTGTGATAAAATATCCTCTATGTAAAGAACGCGGAGGTGCAAAGGGTGAGAGGACAAACTAAAAAAAGCATCATGTACATTGTAATGGCTATGATGCTCACAACAACAATCTTTTTTCAACAACCATTACAGGCTAGTGCTTTTAGTGTGAACGCTGAAGCGGCAATTCTAGTGGATGCAAATTCAGGTAGAATTCTTTACCAGGACAATATTGATGCAAACTTGTATATTGCTAGTATGACAAAAATGATGAGTGAGTATTTGATTTTAGAAGCCATTGACGAAGGACGACTTGAGTGGGACCAAACTGTACCAATTAGTTCCTTTGTAAGGCAATTATCTCTATATACTGACTTGTCAAATGTACCATTACGACAAGATGAAACGTATACCGTAAAAGAACTTTACGAATCGATTGCGATTTATTCAGCTAATGCTTCTACTATTGCAATTGCTGAATTATTATACGGGTCAGAAACAGGCTTTGTTAAAGCGATGAATGATAAGGCCGAAGAACTTGGATTAACGGATTATTTCTTTGTTAATTCAACTGGATTAAATAATAGCAATTTGCTAGGACAACATCCAGATGGAACAGCTGAAGATGAAGAAAATAGAATGTCAGCAAGAGCTACAGCTAAATTAGCGTATCATTTAATAAATGATTATCCTGAAGTTCTTGACACGGCAAGTATTCCAGACATGATTTTCAAAGAAGGCACTGAAGACCAAATTGAAATGAAAAACTGGAATTGGATGCTTGTTGGTTCAATTGAACCTCAATTTGATTATAGTGGAATTGATGGCTTAAAAACGGGATACACAAGTAAGGCTGGTAATAATTTTACTGCAACTGCTGTAAGAAATGGGACACGTCTTATTTCTGTAGTAATGAATACAGGAACAAGAGCAGACCGTTTTAACGAAACGGAAAAATTATTAGATTATGGATTTAATAATTTTGAAACCATAGAGTTGTTGCCAAGTGGTTACCAAGTTGAAAATGGTGAAATGTTACCTGTTTCTAGTGGAAAGGAAGCTGAAGTTTCCATCTCAACAGAAGAACCGTTGTCATTGGTTATTAGACGGGGAGAAGAAGAACTTTACACACCTGTTCTTACTGTAGATGGCGGAAAGTTAAATGATGATGGTGCTTTATCTGCTCCAATTGAAGCTGGAGAGGTTGTTGGTACGGTTCATCTTTCGTACAGTGGAACCGATGAAAATGAATATTTAGTTGAAAACGCAGAGCAAACAGTAAATGCTATAACTGACCATGCCGTAGAGCGAGCTGGCTGGTTCTCAAGAACAATGAGTTCCATTGGTGGGTTCTTTTCAGGCATTTGGACAGCTGTTTCAGATACAATTAAAGGTTTATTTTAAGAATTTGACTTGAACTTGGTCCACTGACCAAGTTCTTATACATAGTATGAAGGTTGTTCTATTTGCGTACGAATGGAAAAGTGGTACAATTAAAAATGGAAAATTTATATATTGTATCAGCGAATAGGCATACTAGCAGTAGTACAATATAAAAAGCAGATATGTGATGAACGGTATAGGAGGAAGAATAGAATGGTTCAAATTGGAACAGATCGTGTAAAACGTGGTATGGCAGAAATGCAAAAAGGTGGCGTCATTATGGACGTTATCAATGCAGAACAAGCAAAGATAGCAGAGCAAGCAGGTGCTGTAGCAGTAATGGCGCTTGAGCGTGTACCTGCTGACATTCGTGCAGCTGGTGGAGTTGCTCGTATGGCAGATCCAACAATTGTTGAAGAAGTTATGAACGCAGTGTCTATTCCTGTAATGGCTAAATGTCGTATTGGTCATATTGTAGAAGCTCGTGTATTAGAAGCTTTAGGAGTAGACTATCTTGATGAAAGTGAAGTATTAACTCCAGCTGATGAAGTATATCACTTAGATAAAAGTGAATATACAGTTCCATTTGTATGTGGAGCTAGAGATATCGGTGAAGCAAGCCGTCGAATTGGTGAAGGAGCTTCCATGATCCGTACAAAAGGTGAGCCAGGAACAGGAAACATTGTAGAGGCTGTTCGCCACATGCGTATGATTCAAGCTCAAATTCGCAAAGTTATCTCTATGTCTAAAGACGAGTTAATGACAGAAGCAAAGAATACGGGAGCGCCATATGAAGTGCTTGTTCAAATTAAAGAAAATGGAAAGTTACCAGTGGTTAACTTTGCAGCTGGCGGAATTGCAACACCTGCTGATGCTGCGTTAATGATGCAACTTGGTGCAGACGGAGTGTTTGTTGGTTCAGGTATCTTTAAATCAGACAATCCTGAAAAATTTGCTAGAGCAATTGTTGAAGCGACTACACACTATCAAGATTACAAATTAATTGCTGAGTTATCAAAAGGTCTTGGTACAGCAATGAAAGGTATTGAAATTTCTTCTTTACAACCATCTGACAGAATGCAGGAACGTGGTTGGTAAAATCTTTTCTCGTCTATGAGAAAGATGAAGGAAAGGGAACTTTACTATGATAAAGATTGGAATACTAGCTCTACAAGGGGCTGTAAGAGAACATGCAAAATGTTTAGAAGCTTCGGATACAGAAGTTATTATTGTGAAGAAGACCGAACAATTAGCTGAGTTAGACGGCCTTGTTTTACCAGGTGGCGAAAGTACAACAATGAGAAGACTTATTGATAAGTACGGTTTTTTCGAACCCTTAAAAGAGTTTGGACAAGCGGGTAAACCGATTTTTGGGACATGTGCTGGTTTAATATTAATGGCAAAAACAATTGTTGGCCAACCAGAAGGTCATTTAGGCTTTATGGATATGACCGTTCAACGAAATGCATTTGGTCGACAACGTGAGAGCTTTGAGACCGATTTAATTGTTTCTGGGGTAGGAACTGACGTGAGAGCAGTATTTATCCGAGCACCACTCATTGTTGACGTTGATGAAGACATTGAAATTTTATCAAAGTTTAACGAAGAAATCGTTGTGGCTAGACAAGGTCATTTTCTAGCATGTTCATTTCACCCTGAATTAACAGATGACCATCGTTTTCATCAGTATTTTGTGGATATGGTTCGAGAACGGGCAAAACCTGAATAGAATGAATGTAAAAAGGTCATTCTTATATAAAAGCGTGGAAGAGAAATAGTACTTATAGTGTTCTTTTAAGAGAGACGATGGTTGGTGAAAATCGTTAAGAATTTATAAGGAATCCATCTCTGAGTGAATTATGGAATAAACACATTTGTGTTTTAGTAAATAATTCCGGTTGTCGCCGTTATCGATTTAAGTGGTCAGTCACATTTTTATGTAACTGACAACAAGGGTGGCAACGCGGGTGCTCTCGTCCCTTTTTTGGGATGAGGGCTTTTTATATGTCAAAAAATACAGGAGGAAAAAAATGCTAGACATTAAAGTATTAAGAGGCCAATTTGAAGAGGTAAAACAAAAGCTAGAAACAAGGAATGAAGATATTAGTGGAATTGAAAAGTTCCAAGAATTAGACGAACAACGAAGAAACCTAATTGTTGAGGTAGAAGAATTAAAACAACGTCGAAATACAGTATCACAAGAGGTTGCGCAATTAAAGCGTGAGAAAAAGGATGCAGACCACCTCATTCAAGAGATGAAACAAGTTTCTGATGATATCAAAAAACTAGATGAATCACTTAGAGAAATTGAAGCAGAACTTGAAGGAATCTTACTTACACTTCCAAATATTCCACATGATACGGTTCCTGTGGGTCAAACGGAAGATGATAATCAGCAAGTAAAAACCTGGGGAGATATTCGAGAGTTTTCATATGAACCGAAACCACATTGGGATATTGCAACGGACTTAGGAATACTTGATTTTGAGAGAGCATCAAAGGTAACAGGTAGCCGTTTTGTCTTTTATAAAGGACTAGGTGCACGTCTAGAAAGAGCACTAATCAATTTTATGATGGACCTTCATCATGATGAACATGGATACGAGGAAATGTTACCTCCTTTTATGGTTAATCGTGATAGCATGACAGGAACAGGTCAGTTACCTAAGTTTGAAGAAGATGCTTTTAAAATTAGAGAAGAAGAGTATTTTTTAATTCCAACTTCTGAAGTTCCAGTGACTAATTATCATCGTGATGAGATTTTAACAGGTGACAAATTGCCTTTTGGTTATACGTCATTTAGCGCGTGTTTCCGTTCTGAAGCTGGTTCTGCTGGCCGAGATACACGTGGATTAATTAGACAACATCAATTTAATAAAGTGGAATTAGTCCGTTTTGTTAAACCTGAGGAGTCTTATGCTGAGTTAGAAAAATTAACAGGGCATGCAGAAAAAGTGTTACAACTGTTAAAACTTCCTTATCGCGTGATGAGTATGTGTACAGGAGACCTTGGATTCACCGCAGCTAAAAAATATGATTTAGAAGTATGGCTTCCTAGTTATGAAACGTACCGTGAGATTTCTTCTTGTAGTAACTTTGAAGACTTCCAAGCTAGAAGGGCCAATATTCGCTTCCGTCGTGAAGCCAAAGGAAAAACAGAATATGTTCATACATTGAATGGTTCTGGTTTAGCTCTAGGAAGAACGGTTGCTGCTATTTTAGAAAACTATCAGCAAGAAGATGGCACGGTTATCATTCCAGACGTATTAAGGCCATATATGGGTAATAAAGATATCATCAAAAAAAGTAAATCTTAAGTAACCAATAAAAAAGACGGCAAAGCCGTTTTTTTTATGTTAGAAATGGATTTTAACAAAAATAACATACTTATATTTATTGGCAAAATGGGGATAACTAAAATACTTTACTAGCTAGTGGAGGTATAGACGTGAAAAAGAACGGACAACAAGAGTTTGTAAACAAAAGCAGACTAGACCAAGTTGAAAAAACGTTTCTTCGATGGACCTGCATGCGGAGAGTTGAAGAAGAAGTAGAAAAATATAGCAAAGAAAGATAACATGGATGAGTATCCATGTTTTTTTATTTGATATGAAGTTGAGGGATGAGTATGTATAGTGATGAATATTTTATGAGAAGAGCAATGGAAGAAGCTTATAAAGCTAAAGAAATTAATGAAGTCCCAATTGGTGCCGTTATCGTTTATGAAAATGAAATTATTGCGTCCGCTTATAACAAGAGGGAAACGACACAACAAGCACTTGCTCATGCTGAGGTGTTAGCAATAGAAGAGGCTTGTAAGACACTTGGGACTTGGAGACTAACCGGATGTACACTATATGTCACATTAGAACCCTGTCCAATGTGTGCCGGAGCCATTGTTCAATCTCGGGTTGATAAGGTCGTGTATGGAGCAAAAGATCCGAAAGCCGGTTGTTGTGGGTCAATTATGAATTTACTAGAAGAAAACCAATTTAACCACCAGGCTGAAAATGTAGGGGGCGTGTTAGCTGATGAATGTGGGAAGTTACTAACGAACTTTTTCCAGGAACTTCGTCGGAAGAAAGCGAGTAAACTTTAAATTAATTTATCAATATGGTATAGTAATTTATACTTAATGAAAGAATTGGAGGTAGTACAGATGAAGCCAAATCAATTTTCGCTTGAAACGGCCAAGATACTTTCCGAAAAGCTTAAAATGCCAATTGAACACATTATGCATACACCTCCACATATTATCTTGGCAAAAGTCGCTGAATTGGATAAAAAGGAAAATAACAAAGAAGAGTAGTCAATTCCTTTATATGGGTACTATGGATTTGTGTTACTGTTGATTTTTTAAGGCAAACCATCTATACTAAGTATTACGTCGCTTAGATGTGGCGTCAAACTATGTTATTCAATTTGCCATGCTAGGTGGGGAGGTAGCGGTGCCCTGTAACTCGCAATCCGCTATAGCGAGGCTGAACTCCATCTCGAGGTCTTGTTGACGTAAGGTCTGCCCTAAGTAAGTGGTGTTGACGCTTGGGTTCTACGCAACGGAAACCCATGAACCCTGTCAGGTCCGGAAGGAAGCAGCAGTAAGTGGTCCCTTCCGTGTGCCGTAGAGTCGCCTGGGCCGAGCTAACTGCTTAGGTAACGCTTGGGTCAACTTGATCGAAAGATGGTGCATGGCATTCATTTTATATAAAGCAGTGACTATATTCCATAGTCGCTGCTTTTTTATATATTCCTTTGAATTTCATAATATCTATGAGTATAATAAAAGGACCGAACCTATGGATAGGAGTGAGAAAAATGGGCTATCAAGCATTGTATCGTGTCTGGCGGCCACAGTTATTAAGAGATATTGCTGGGCAAGACCATATTACGAAAACATTAAATAATGCATTGGCTCAGGAAAAGTTTTCTCATGCCTATTTATTCACAGGGCCAAGAGGTACGGGTAAAACGAGTGCTGCGAAAATCATGTCAAAGGCGATTAATTGTGAGCAAGCACCAGTACCAGAACCTTGTAATGAATGTAAGGCATGTCTTGGAATAACGGATGGATCTATTGTAGATGTTATTGAGATTGATGCAGCTTCTAATAATGGAGTTGATGAAATAAGAGACATCCGAGATAAGGTGAAGTTTGCTCCCAATGAAGTACGCTATAAAGTGTACATTATTGATGAAGTACATATGTTATCGACCGGTGCATTTAATGCGCTACTTAAAACGTTGGAGGAACCACCAAAGCATGTTATTTTTATTTTAGCAACGACTGAACCACATAAAATTCCACTAACGATTATTTCTCGTTGTCAGCGTTTTGATTTCAAACGAATCTCAACAGATGCTATGATTGCCAGAATGAATTATATTTTGAGTCATTATGAGACAAAAGTGGAAGAGGATGCATTACATCTTTTAGCTCTTTCAGCAGATGGTGGAATGCGTGATGCTCTAAGTTTACTTGACCAAGCCATATCATATGGAGATAATGTCATTACTATAGATGATATCTTGTCAGTGACAGGAGCGGTATCGCAACAACTTCTTACTGATGTTGTATTTGCTATTCATGAACAAGATGTCGCTAAGGCACTCCAAACGGTAGACCGAATGATTAAAGAAGGAAAAGACCCACAAAAATTCCTGGAAGATCTCATCTTTTATTTTCGGGATATTCTCTTATACAAAACAGCTCCACAGCTAGAAGATGCTTTTGAACGAGCCAGAGTGGATAAGCAGTTTGAAGAACTAGCGGCAGTGATTTCACCAAAAGTTATTTTTGAAAACATTGCGTTACTTAATGAAAGCCAACAGGAAATGAAATGGTCGACTCATTCCAAAATATTTTTAGAAGTAGCAATGGTCAAGTTGTGTCAAAAAGATACTAGTGAAAGCGTAGTGGCTGATGGAAGTGAAATTGCGGTTTTAAAAAGTAAACTTGCAGAGTTGGAGAAAACCATTTCGACTTTAAAAAGCGGGACCGTTACAGTTTCTGCTGAGAAAGCTGATGCTACTTCGACAAGGAAGCGTCCGGTTACACAGCAATCGACTACCAAAATGGCCACACCACAAGTGAAAGAATTACTAAAAAAAGCTTCAAAACAAGACTTACATCATGTGACTCAAGCTTGGGGTAAAGTTATGGATGTAGTAAGACAACAGAACATCAGAGCACATGCGTGGTTAAGTGATTGCAAACCAGTAGCTGCATCTAATGAAGCAGTTTTACTCGCATTTCAAAATGAAATGCACAGAGATATGATTGATACTAAATTTAAACAAGATGTAGAAGGAACTGTTTCAGAAGTGTGTCAGCGACCTTTATTGCTGTACTCCATCTTAAACGGGCAATGGAATAAAATTAGAGAAGACTTTGTTCGAGAACAAAAAGGCGACCAGCCGACTGAGGAGAAAAATCCTGTTATTGATGAAGCAATAAAATTGGTTGGATCTGAATTAATTGAAATAGTTGAATCATAATAAAATGAACATGGAGGAGATTTACTATGAAAAACATGGGACAAATGATGAAGCAAATGCAAAAAATGCAAAAGGATATGGCGAAAGCGCAAGAGGCGTTGAAAGAGAAAACTGTAGAAGCTACTGCTGGTGGTGGCGTAGTAACAGTTGTAGCAAGTGGGGACAAACGTATTCTTGATGTGAAAATTTCTGAAGAAGTAGTTGATCCTGATGATGTAGAAATGCTACAAGACCTAATTTTAGCAGCAACTAATGATGCTCTAGCCAAAGTTGATGCCCTTGTTGAACAAGATATGGGCAAGTTTACAAAAGGTATGAATATACCGGGATTATTTTAGGAGGCTAGCGGGATGCAATATCCTGAACCCATTGCAAAACTAATCGAAGGATTCATGAAATTACCAGGAGTTGGTCCAAAAACGGCTAGTCGATTGGCTTTTCATGTCTTGAATATGAAAGAAGACAGTGTACTTGATTTTGCTAAGGCACTGGTTAATGCAAAACGTAATTTAACGTATTGTTCAGTTTGCCATAATATTACTGATACCGATCCTTGTCGTGTTTGCGATGACTCCTCGCGTGATCAAACAACAGTTTGTGTTGTTCAAGATGCAAAGGATGTTATAGCGATGGAGAAAATGCGTGAATACGTTGGGTTATACCATGTTCTTCATGGAGCGATTTCTCCGATGGAAGGGATTGGACCTGAAGATATTAAAATTCCTGACTTATTAAAACGGCTTCAAGATGATAAAATAACAGAAGTGATTATTGCTACAAACCCTAACATTGAGGGTGAGGCTACAGCAATGTACATTTCTCGTTTAATCAAACCAACAGGGATTAAAGTGACAAGGATAGCGCATGGTTTGCCTGTTGGCGGCGATTTAGAATATGCGGATGAAGTTACTTTATCAAAAGCAATTGAAGGTCGCCGTGAATTATAGGAGGGGATAATTATAGTTTTTAAGAAAAAAGGCTATATTCGAGCTAAAGAGGACAATCGATTATTAAGTATTATTGAATCACTAAAGCATGAATTAGTGACTCAACAATCGATAGTAAAAAAAAGTGTTGACCCATCCCCAGCTGTCTTAGCGAAAGTAAAGCTCTTAGAAGCAAAATATTTATTTTTATTGCGTGAAGCGAGGAAAAGAAATACATCGATGTAAGAACAGTAAGGAGAACATTGCCCTTAGTGTTCTTTTTTTTATTGCCTTGCATATAAATACTATAGGCTTGTCAGTATGGAGTGAGGTGAAGACGATTGGATCCGATTTTGATTGTTTCGTTAGTAGGAGGATTAATTTTTTTATTGCTTATTGTGGGAGCGCCGATTAAACCTTTGCGTTTTTTAGGACAGGCAGCAGTAAGATTATTAATTGGGGCATTGTTTTTGTTTTTCCTAAATGCCTTTGGCTCTTTGTTTGGTTATAGCATCCCGATTAATGCTGTTACAGCTTCAGTATCAGGCTTTTTAGGAATTCCGGGAGTTGTCTTGTTAATCGCCATTGACTACTTTATTCTATAAAAATAACCCGTGGGAATTACTAATAATTACCACGGGTTATTTTATTGCTTTCTGTTATCTATATATGGTAAGATGAATTTCCTGTTGTTAATACAAAACAAACAAAAAACATTTTTTAAAAAAGTGTTGACGACAGAATAAATAGTGTGATATTATATAAAAGTTGCTTTAACAACAACATAGCTCTTTGAAAACTGAACAGAACAAAGCCAAGCGAAGAGATACATGATATCTCATTGTCATTGCAAAATGGCAACCCCGTCATTGTAAAATGACAAAAAGTTGCGAAAGCAACACTTTTATGAGCTTAATCAACTCACTTTTATGGAGAGTTTGATCCTGGCTCAGGACGAACGCTGGCGGCGTGCCTAATACATGCAAGTCGAGCGGACTGATTAAAAGCTTGCTTTTAATCAGTTAGCGGCGGACGGGTGAGTAACACGTGGGCAACCTGCCCTGTAGACTGGGATAACACCGAGAAATCGGTGCTAATACCGGATAACTTTGAGGTCACATGACCTCAAATTAAAAGATGGCTCCGGCTATCACTACAGGATGGGCCCGCGGCGCATTAGCTAGTTGGTAGGGTAACGGCCTACCAAGGCGACGATGCGTAGCCGACCTGAGAGGGTGATCGGCCACACTGGGACTGAGACACGGCCCAGACTCCTACGGGAGGCAGCAGTAGGGAATCTTCCGCAATGGACGAAAGTCTGACGGAGCAACGCCGCGTGAACGATGAAGGCCTTCGGGTCGTAAAGTTCTGTTGTTAGGGAAGAACAAGTGCCGTTCGAATAGGTCGGCACCTTGACGGTACCTAACCAGAAAGCCACGGCTAACTACGTGCCAGCAGCCGCGGTAATACGTAGGTGGCAAGCGTTGTCCGGAATTATTGGGCGTAAAGCGCGCGCAGGCGGTCTTTTAAGTCTGATGTGAAAGCCCACGGCTCAACCGTGGAGGGTCATTGGAAACTGGGAGACTTGAGTGCAGAAGAGGAGAGTGGAATTCCACGTGTAGCGGTGAAATGCGTAGATATGTGGAGGAACACCAGTGGCGAAGGCGACTCTCTGGTCTGTAACTGACGCTGAGGCGCGAAAGCGTGGGGAGCAAACAGGATTAGATACCCTGGTAGTCCACGCCGTAAACGATGAGTGCTAGGTGTTAGGGGTTTCGATGCCCTTAGTGCCGAAGTTAACACAGTAAGCACTCCGCCTGGGGAGTACGGCCGCAAGGCTGAAACTCAAAGGAATTGACGGGGGCCCGCACAAGCAGTGGAGCATGTGGTTTAATTCGAAGCAACGCGAAGAACCTTACCAGGTCTTGACATCCTTTGACCACCCTAGAGATAGGGCTTTCCCCTTCGGGGGACAAAGTGACAGGTGGTGCATGGTTGTCGTCAGCTCGTGTCGTGAGATGTTGGGTTAAGTCCCGCAACGAGCGCAACCCTTGATCTTAGTTGCCAGCATTCAGTTGGGCACTCTAAGGTGACTGCCGGTGACAAACCGGAGGAAGGTGGGGATGACGTCAAATCATCATGCCCCTTATGACCTGGGCTACACACGTGCTACAATGGATGGTACAAAGGGCTGCAAAACCGCGAGGTTGAGCGAATCCCATAAAACCATTCTCAGTTCGGATTGTAGGCTGCAACTCGCCTACATGAAGCCGGAATTGCTAGTAATCGCGGATCAGCATGCCGCGGTGAATACGTTCCCGGGCCTTGTACACACCGCCCGTCACACCACGAGAGTTTGTAACACCCGAAGTCGGTGAGGTAACCTTTTAGGAGCCAGCCGCCTAAGGTGGGACAGATGATTGGGGTGAAGTCGTAACAAGGTAGCCGTATCGGAAGGTGCGGCTGGATCACCTCCTTTCTATGGAGTAATACTCTAGTCGAAGTTCAAACCTTGTGTTTGAACTATAGCTTGCGCTTTGTTCGTTCAGTTTTGAGGGAGTTATCTCTCAAGTAAGAATATGCAGTGATGCCTTGTGCTCCTGCGCGCTCCTTGCGTCGCTTTCTCGTCGCAAAGCTGCACGTAGTAGTTTCAAGTAGCTTATCAAGAAGGTAAGCAAATCAGCTGCTTTGATCTTTGAAAACTAGATAGTAATGCATTAAGATTTTACCGGCTCGTTATTATTTGATATCGAGTGAGTGAATCTGAGAAGTCAAGAATTCTTCAAACGTCTTAAGTCAATCTATGGATTGATTAATAACTAGATGATTTATCATCAAGGTTAAGTTAGAAAGGGCGCACGGTGAATGCCTTGGCACTAGGAGCCGACGAAGGACGGGACGAACACCGATATGCCTCGGGGAGCTGTAAGTAAGCTTTGATCCGGGGATTTCCGAATGGGGGAACCCACCATCCGTAATGGGATGGTATCCATATCTGAATACATAGGATATGTGAAGGCAGACCTGGGGAACTGAAACATCTAAGTACCCAGAGGAAGAGAAAGCAAATGCGATTTCCTGAGTAGCGGCGAGCGAAACGGAAACAGCCCAAACCAAGAAGCTTGCTTCTTGGGGTTGTAGGACACTCTATACGGAGTCAGAAAAGAACGGGGTAGATGAAGCGGTCTGGAAAGACTGGCCAAAGAAGGTAACAGCCCTGTAGTCAAAACTTCGTTCTCTCCAGAGTGGATCCTGAGTACGGCGGGACACGTGAAACCCCGTCGGAATCCGGGAGGACCATCTCCCAAGGCTAAATACTCCCTAGTGACCGATAGTGAACCAGTACCGTGAGGGAAAGGTGAAAAGCACCCCGGGAGGGGAGTGAAATAGATCCTGAAACCGTGTGCCTACAAGTAGTTGGAGCCCGTTAATGGGTGACAGCGTGCCTTTTGTAGAATGAACCGGCGAGTTACGATTACGTGCAAGGTTAAGCTGATGAGGCGGAGCCGTAGCGAAAGCGAGTCTGAATAGGGCGAGTTAGTACGTGGTCGTAGACCCGAAACCGTGTGATCTACCCATGTCCAGGGTGAAGTTCAGGTAACACTGAATGGAGGCCCGAACCCACGCGTGTTGAAAAACGCGGGGATGAGGTGTGGGTAGGGGTGAAATGCCAATCGAACTCGGAGATAGCTGGTTCTCCCCGAAATAGCTTTAGGGCTAGCCTCGAGGGAAGAGTATTGGAGGTAGAGCACTGATTGGACTAGGGGTCCCCACAGGATTACCGAATTCAGTCAAACTCCGAATGCCAAATACTTATCCTCGGGAGTCAGACTGCGAGTGCTAAGATCCGTAGTCAAGAGGGAAACAGCCCAGACCATCAGCTAAGGTCCCAAAGTATACGTTAAGTGGAAAAGGATGTGGAGTTGCACAGACAACCAGGATGTTGGCTTAGAAGCAGCCACCATTTAAAGAGTGCGTAATAGCTCACTGGTCGAGTGACTCTGCGCCGAAAATGTACCGGGGCTAAACGTATCACCGAAGCTATGGATTGTCCTAACGGACAGTGGTAGGGGAGCGTTCTGCGTGCAGCGAAGTCAGACCGAGAGGACTGGTGGAGCGCGTAGAAGTGAGAATGCCGGTATGAGTAGCGAAAAGAGGGGTGAGAATCCCCTCCGTCGAAAGCCCAAGGTTTCCTGAGGAAGGCTCGTCCGCTCAGGGTAAGTCGGGACCTAAGCCGAGGCCGAAAGGCGTAGGCGATGGACAACAGGTTGAAATTCCTGTACCACCTCCTCACCGTTTGAGTAATGGGGGGACGCAGTAAGGTAGGGTAAGCGCACTGATGGATATGTGCGTCTAAGCAGTTAGGCTGGTGAATAGGCAAATCCGTTCACCATGAAGGCTGAGCTGTGATAGCGAGGGAAATTAAGTACCGAAGTTCCTGATCCTACACTGCCAAGAAAAGCCTCTAGCGAGGTGAGAGGTGCCCGTACCGTAAACCGACACAGGTAGGCGAGAAGAGAATTCTAAGACGCTCGGGAGAACTCTCGTTAAGGAACTCGGCAAAATGACCCCGTAACTTCGGGAGAAGGGGTGCTCTGATAGGGTGCAAGCCCGAGAGAGCCGCAGTGAAAAGATCCAAGCGACTGTTTAGCAAAAACACAGGTCTCTGCGAAGCCGTAAGGCGAAGTATAGGGGCTGACACCTGCCCGGTGCTGGAAGGTTAAGAGGAGGGGTTAGCCGCAAGGCGAAGCTCTGAATTGAAGCCCCAGTAAACGGCGGCCGTAACTATAACGGTCCTAAGGTAGCGAAATTCCTTGTCGGGTAAGTTCCGACCCGCACGAATGGTGTAACGATTTGGATACTGTCTCAACGAGAGACCCGGTGAAATTATATTACCTGTGAAGATGCAGGTTACCCGCGACAGGACGGAAAGACCCCATGGAGCTTTACTGTAGCTTGATATTGGATTTTGGTACAGTTTGTACAGGATAGGTAGGAGCCTTGGAAGCCGGAGCGCTAGCTTCGGTGGAGGCGTCGGTGGGATACTACCCTGACTGTACTGAAATTCTAACCTCGAGCCGTGATCCGGTTCAGGGACAGTGTCAGGTGGGCAGTTTGACTGGGGCGGTCGCCTCCTAAACAGTAACGGAGGCGCCCAAAGGTTCCCTCAGAATGGTTGGAAATCATTCGAAGAGTGCAAAGGCATAAGGGAGCTTGACTGCGAGACCTACAAGTCGAGCAGGGACGAAAGTCGGGCTTAGTGATCCGGTGGTTCCGCATGGAAGGGCCATCGCTCAACGGATAAAAGCTACCCTGGGGATAACAGGCTTATCTCCCCCAAGAGTCCACATCGACGGGGAGGTTTGGCACCTCGATGTCGGCTCATCGCATCCTGGGGCTGAAGTAGGTCCCAAGGGTTGGGCTGTTCGCCCATTAAAGCGGTACGCGAGCTGGGTTCAGAACGTCGTGAGACAGTTCGGTCCCTATCCGTCGCGGGCGCAGGAAATTTGAGAGGAGCTGTCCTTAGTACGAGAGGACCGGGATGGACACACCGCTGGTGTACCAGTTGTTCCGCCAGGAGCATAGCTGGGTAGCTACGTGTGGACGGGATAAGCGCTGAAAGCATCTAAGCGTGAAGCCCCCCTCAAGATGAGATTTCCCATGGAGTTAATCCAGTAAGACCCCTTAGAGATGATGAGGTTGATAGGTCTCGGGTGGAAGCGTGGCGACACGTGGAGCTGAGAGATACTAATCGGTCGAGGACTTATCCTATAAATAAGACGAAGATTGACTACAATGCATACTATCTAGTTTTGAGAGATCACGTAAGTGATGTTTCAATTATATAAGGTTTAGTGACGATAGCGAAGAGGTCACACCCGTTCCCATGCCGAACACGGAAGTTAAGCTCTTCAGCGCCGATGGTAGTTGGGGGCTTCCCCCTGTGAGAGTAGGACGTTGCTAGGCTGAGATAAAGTACACTTCAATGTAGGTGTGCTTTTTTTGTTATATTAAGACAAATACTTAACAAAATAACGAGAAAAGAAAAACCATTACCGTAACTGAGAGGAAAACAGTGCAAGTGGTAATGGAAACCAATGAACCGTGCCCGAAGCAGAGGGAAAAGCAGCCCCAACGGTAACGGAAATCAAAAACCATTACCATAACCGAGAGGAAAACAACGCAAGTGGTAACGGAAACCAATGAACTGTGCCCGAAGCAAAGGGAAAAGCAGCCCAAGCGGTAACGGATATCAAGAACCATTACCGCAACCGAGAGGAAAACAACGCAAGTGGTAACGGAAACAACCCAAAAGAAAAACAATCCCAAAAAGGATACCATTCAGCAATAGCCTAAATAAATGCTATCTTTTGTGAGATAGACAGACACGAGCAAGTTGTGTGAGACATAACAATAAAAAGAGCGAAAATTTAAAACAAAGTATATAATTCAAAAAAATAGGAAATCAATGGTAGTGGGGGTGAAGGCCATGAAGCCTATAACAAATACATCTATACCTGTAAAAAAGGAATGCGTGGTATGCAACCAATCTAAAATAGACGGAATTCATTTATTTGACCACTTTATTTGTGTAACATGTGAGCGAGAAATGGTAAAGACCGACCCAACTGATGAATATTACCACTACTATTTAGAAAAACTAAGGAAAATCAGAATACCTAAAAGTAGTTAAAGAATGAGCGGTAGCCCTGCTTGTTCTTTTTTTCATTCCTTGTACCTAAAAAATCATTTATAATAATAAGTAAATATTAATAAAGGAAGTTTACGATGACTGAGAAAAGCCAAGCCCCTTTGTTTACTCGACTGATAGAACATAATAAAAACGAATATCAATCCTTTCATGTTCCAGGACATAAAGGAGGGCGAGTTTTTTCTTCTCAAGCTAAAGATTGGTTCTTTCCATTACTTCAGTTGGATCAAACAGAAGTTGAAGGTCTTGATGATTTGCATGACCCTCAAGGAGTTATTGAGCAAGCACAGAGGTTAGCAGCAAAAGAATTTAACGCAATGCATACGTTTTTCCTTGTGAACGGAACTACAGTAGGAAACCTTGCTATGATTATGGCAACATGTCAAGAAGGTGATGTAGTTCTTGTGCAGCGCAACAGTCATAAATCGATACATCATGCATTAAAGTTAGCTAAAGTATACCCTGTCTATTTAGAACCGCAATTTGAACAGGATATAGAATTAACTACATCGGTACCAATAAGAACCGTATTAAAAGCAATTGACAAGTTCCCAAATGCTAAAGCTTTGGTTTTAACAAATCCAACATACTATGGGATAACCACAAACCTCACAGAAATGATAAGTGTAGCACATTCCAATGGTATACCAGTGTTGGTTGATGAAGCACATGGTGCCCATTATGGAATTGAAGGTCCTTTTCCATCAAGTGCAATTTCGCAGGGAGCTGATATTGTAACTCAATCCGCTCATAAAACCTTACCTGCTATGACAATGGGGAGTTATCTTCATTTTAACAGTAGACTGGTTTCTATAAAAAAAGTAGCCGAATATTTAGAGATGCTACAATCGAGTAGTCCTTCATATCCAATTATGGCATCACTTGATTTAGCTAGGCAATATAGGCAGGATTTAACGCAGGAACAAGTGAGTAGTATTTACAATGCTACTGAAACTTTTCGTAATTTACTTGGAGAGATTCCACAGTTTGAGGTAGTCTCTTTGACGCCGGAGTCCGATGATGAAATTGACCCTTTAAAGGTCACTGTTAGGACGAAATGTTATGCGTCAGCAAAAAAAATACAAAAACTGTTGGAAGATAAGGGGATCTATACAGAGTTAGCGAGTGACATACATATTTTATTTGTATTGCCGTTATCCGTTATAGATTACACTGAAGTGGTTGAACGAATTAGACAAACAGTCGAAAGTCTTCCGCCAATCAACCGTGTAGAGAAAATGTCATGGCAACATTCAAATGATATTTCCGATTTGGCGTTAACTTATAAAGAAATGAAACAGTACAAACAGAGAAAAGAACATATTGATAAAATTGAAGGAAAGATTGCTGCAGAAAATGTCATTCCATACCCGCCCGGCATACCTTTAATAGTAGAAGGAGAAAAAGTCACGGCAACTATGGTAAAACAAATCAAAAGGTTACTTTCTGCAGGAGTTTCCTTTCAAGGACACACGAAATTAGAGCATCTATCCATTTATGATACAGATGTAGAAAGAGGAAATTCATGAAGCGTGGTTTGTTTATTACCTTCGAAGGTGGAGAAGGAGCAGGAAAAACAACAGTTATGCAGAAAGTAAATAAAGAACTATTATCCAAAGGCTTTAATACGATAGTAACAAGAGAGCCTGGTGGGATAAAGATCTCAGAAAAAATTAGGGAAGTCATCTTAGACCCTTCTCATACGGAAATGGACAGTCGGACTGAAGCTTTATTATATGCAGCTGCACGAAGACAACACTTAGTTGAAAAAGTGATACCAGCTCTTTCTGAAGGCACCATGGTCCTTTGTGACCGTTTTATCGATAGCAGCTTGGCTTACCAGGGATTTGCTAGAGGGTTAGGAGTAGAAGAGATCTTTTCAATTAATCAATTTGCGATTGAGGGCTATATGCCAGATGTAACACTCTTTTTTGACATTGATCCAGAAGAAGGTTTAAAGAGAATTGAAAGGGACAGTGAAAGAGAAATTAACCGTTTAGATAAAGAAAAACTATCGTTTCACCAAAAGGTTCAAGAAGGCTATCATTTTTTAGTAAACAAATACCCCCAGAGAATTGTTGTAATTAAAGCAAATCAACAAGTGGAAGATGTATATACCGACGTCATGAGGGAACTGGTGAAAAGAATCTAATCTTGCACTCAAAATGATAATGCAAGATAATAGATGAAAATGAGGAGAGATGATGATGAAGTTAATTATTGCAGTAGTCCAAGATAAAGATAGTAACCGGTTATCAGAAGCTTTAATTAATACTAATTTTAGAGCTACAAAGTTAGCAAGTACAGGTGGCTTTTTAAAAGCCGGTAATAGTACGTTTTTAATTGGTACTGAAGATGATAGTGTTGATGAAGTTCTTACGATTATTAAAGAGAACTGCAAAAGCAGGGAACAACTAGTGGCACCTATCTCTCCAATGGGTGGCAATGCAGATTCCTATGTTCCATATCCAGTTGAAGTACAAATTGGTGGAGCTACGGTTTTTGTCCTCCCAGTTGAACAATTTGAGCAATTTTAAAGGGTGTTTTTTTCATGAGTTGGACAGAATTAAATGAAGTACAACATAAAGTAGTAAAAATTTTAACAAATAGCATTACTAGAGATAGATTAGCACATGCTTATATTTTTGAAGGGCCTCGAGGTACAGGAAAAAAACAAGTAGCTTTTCAGTTAGCGAAAAGCTACTTTTGTAAGGAAAGACAGGATTATGAACCTTGCCAACAGTGCGTTGATTGTAAGCGAATAGAGTCAGGTAATCATCCGGATGTTCATCTAATCGCTCCAGATGGACAGTCTATAAAAAAACAACAAGTCGAGCATCTTCAAAAAGAATTTTCCTATCGAGGAGTAGAGTCTAACCAGAAGTTTTATATTATTGAACATGCAGAGAAAATGACAGCAAGTGCATCTAACAGTTTATTAAAATTTCTAGAAGAACCTAGTTCTCCGACAATCGCAGTATTGCTTACGGAAAATTTACATCAAATGTTAAGAACCGTGCTTTCACGAAGTCAAATACTATCATTTACACCGCTACAAAGAAAAAAATATATAGAACAATTAGTTGAGCATGGTATAAGTGAGACGGTAGCTCATATATTGGTTGAATTGACGGCAAATATTACCGAAGCAGAGACACTTTGTCAAGACGACTGGATTGTACAAGCACGAAATGTAGTGTTACAATTAACTGAAGAGGTTTACTCTAGGCCTCATCATGTTTTTTTTACATTACAGGAAAAGTGGTTGCCCCATTTCCAAGGAAGGGAACAGGGGGAACTTGGATTAGACTTAATGCTCTTATGGTATAGAGATGTTTTATATAGCAAGGTGGGTCATTCATCGGACTTGGTGTTTATTGACCGAAAAAATGAATTGGAAACGCAAGTGCTTTATAACTCAGAAGATAAAATTAGCAAGCAAATAAAGGCGATATTTGAGGCTAAGCGGCATTTGCAGGCAAATGTAAATCCACAATTATTAATGGAAAAGCTTTTGCTGAAGTTACAGGAGGGATAATGAATTGCATCACGTCGTAGGTGTTCGATTTAAAAAAGCAGGAAAGATATATTATTTTTCTCCTGGGGAACTCGAGTTACCAAAAGGCGAGTGGGTGATTGTCGAAACATCACGAGGAATAGAGTACGGTAAAGTGGTGATAGAGAAGAAAGAGGTAGGGGAAAATGATGTGGTCCTGCCACTTAAACAAGTCATCCGCATCGCTGAACAAAAAGACAAGCAGATCGTTGAGGAAAATAAAGAGGCTGCTAAGGAAGCCTTTGAAGTTTGTATAGAAAAAATTAAAGAACATGATTTAGATATGAAGCTTGTAGATGTAGAGTATACGTTTGACAGAAATAAAGTATTGTTCTATTTTACAGCAGATGGTCGTATTGATTTCCGAGAACTCGTAAAAGATTTGGCAGCTATTTTTAGAACAAGAATAGAATTAAGACAAATCGGTGTTCGAGATGAAGCAAAAATGCTAGGCGGGATTGGACCTTGTGGTCGGATTTTATGTTGTTCTTCTTTTTTAGGAGATTTTGAACCGGTATCAATCAAGATGGCAAAAGACCAAAATTTATCGTTAAATCCAGCTAAAATATCAGGGTTATGTGGTAGATTAATGTGTTGTTTAAAGTATGAAAATGACCATTATGAATCTGCAAAACAGGCATTACCGGATATTGGCAAAGAGATTAAAACAATTGAAGGAAAAGGTCGAGTTATAGGATTAAACATACTAGAGAGTATCGTTCAAGTTGAGCTATATGACCCTCAACGAATGTTAGAGTTTTCCCTTCAGGAGTTAATAGAGCAAGGGGCAGTACCGACGCAAGCCACAGAATGATGAGGTGGATATACCGTGGGCAAACAGGAAATATTTTCACAAGTAAGTCATATTGAAGAGAGAATTGGAGATTTACATCGAGATTTAATAGGGTTAAAAGAACAACTGGCGTCTCTTATTGAAGAAAATCACTATTTAAAGGTTGAAAATGAAAACCTAAGAAAGCGATTAGATGACGATAAGCCTGAGGATCAGACTAAACAAGGTTCAGATATAGAGAAAAAAGACCGTCAGAAGCAACTTTTAGGTGAAGGCTATGACAATTTAGCCAGATTATATCAAGAAGGGTTTCACATTTGTAATACTCATTATGGTAGTATACGTTCTGATGGCGATTGTTTGTTTTGTTTATCCTTTCTCAATCAAAAGTAAATCTTTAATTTCCTGTGTAGTCTTAGAAACGATCTTTCTTCATGAAAGGTCGTTTTCTTTATAGAAGTTTTTTAATCACAATTTAAGTGTAAGGAGCCTTTTTCGATGCAAAGAGCTGATGAAAGAATTGATTACCTTCCTAACAACAACTTAAAAATCATTCAAAGCACTAATGTCTTTTCATTCTCTATTGATGCAGTATTGTTGGCGAAGTTCGTGTATGTTCCTATTCAAAAAGGAAGAATACTTGATATGTGTTCAGGAAATGGAGTTATCCCATTGTTACTTAGTACTCGTTCAAAAGCTTCAATTGTAGGAGTTGAAATTCAAGAAACGTTATATGATATGGCGGTAAGAAGTATTCAATTAAACAGATTAGAGAAGCAAATTGAGATGGTTTGCGCGGACATAAAACAAATTCCAGAAGCTTTTACAGACCAGCAATATGATGTGGTTACATGTAATCCACCCTATTTCGAATGTAATGACCTCAGTGATCAAAATGAAAATGAACACTTTCGGATTGCTAGACATGAAGTATATTGTACACTAGAGGATGTCGTAAGAGAGGCAAGTGAACTTGTGAAACAAAAAGGCAAGTTTGCGATTGTTCACAGACCCGAAAGACTTACGGACATCATGTTACTCATGAAAAAATATCGAATTGAACCTAAAAAAATTCAAATGGTTCATCCAAAAGCCGATAAGGACGCCAACATCGTTTTAGTCGAAGGAATTAAGGATGGGAAAAAGGGAGTCAAGTGCCTTCCACCGATTGTAGTTTATGGCTCAGGGCAAAGCTATACAGATGAGTTTAAAAGCATCTATGGTCTGATATAATAATGAAGATAAAGGAAAGGGGTTGGTGAGATGTTTCAACAACATAGCTTTAAATCAAGCTCTAATAGAGGGGAATTGTTCTTAGTACCAACACCTATTGGAAACTTAGAAGATATGACATTTAGAGCGATACGTACGCTAAAAGAAGTGGATTTAATTGCTGCAGAAGATACAAGACAAACGATAAAATTATGCAATCACTACGAGATTTCAACAAAGCTTGTGAGCTATCATGATCATAATAAAGAAATGAGTGGTTCTAAACTCATTGAACAACTACATAACGGCAAAAATATTGCTCTTGTTAGCGATGCTGGTACACCAGCAATTTCAGATCCTGGCTATGAGTTAGTAAGAGATTGTCTCGCAGAAGAAATTGCTGTTATTGCTTTACCAGGAGCAAATGCTGCACTAACAGCATTAATTGCTTCTGGATTGACGACAAACCATTTTTATTTTTATGGTTTCTTAGATCGTAAGAAAAAGGTAAAGAAACAAGAGTTAGAACAATTAAAAAGTGTAAATACAACTCTTGTTTTCTATGAAGCGCCACATAGGTTAAAGGAAACTTTAGAAACGATGCAGGATGTTTTGGGTGACCGTAATATGGCAGTATGTCGTGAACTAACTAAAAAACATGAAGAATTTATTAGAGGTACGATTTCTGAAGTCATTCAGTGGTGTTCAAATGGGACTGTAAAAGGAGAATTTTGCTTAATTGTAGACGGTGGCGACATTTCCCAGGAACCTGACTTACAATGGTGGGACTCTCTTACGATACCAGAGCATATTGAACATCATATGTCACTGCAAATGAGTTCTAAAGAAGCGATTAAGCAAGTAGCTAAAGACAGGGGAATTCAAAAGCGGGAAGTCTATGCCATTTATCATCACAACGAAGAAAGTTCTATCTAACGAAGCAAAAGAGGCCGGTACAAATTGTACCGGCCTCTTTTATTATAATTATTTCGAAGATTTTTCTACATATGCTTGTAGTTCAGCAATAATATCTTGAGCACCTTGTGGACTTAAAATAATTTTTCCTGATGCTAATGAAAGATTATCATCAGAAACTTCGCCAGTAATTTGGCAAGTCATGTTTGGCTTATACTTCTTTAAGATAATGCGATCATTATCAACATAGATTTCTAGAGCATCCTTTTCAGCAATATCAAGTGTACGACGAAGCTCAATTGGAATAACAACTCGACCTAACTCATCAACTTTACGAACAATACCTGTAGATTTCATAATAAATAGTCTCCTCTCGATATAAAAACGCAGTTATTTTGTACTATCTTTTGCGTCAATTTTCGACAATTTTTTCTTATAAACTAAGAATACCAATCTTTCCAAAACAAGTCAATTGAAATTTACTAGTTTTTTAGAAATAAAATTTGTCAATGTACTGATATACTAGAGTTATTATCTAAGATAACTGAAAATGGCACAATAAATGCGGCTCTAGTTACAAAGGTATATTCCCATATATCCTTACAGTTAAACCTATATTTTGTAAATATATTATATAACATTTCACGACAATTCGACAAGGTATTTTGATGATTTTGTCGAATTGTCGAAACTAGGGAACTTATGACCTAAACTTGACATCATAACCTTGAATAGGTATATTTTTTTTGAAGAGATGGAAACATGGAAAATGAATATACTTTCCGATGAAGGGATAAGTACATTGGAATCCTATTACAGAGAGCCGGAGAAGCTGAAAACCGGTATAGGTTGAACATTGGAAAATGGTCCTGTGAGGATTTTGCTTTCGAGTTAGATTATCTAATAAGGGGGCAACGCGTTCTGGCGTTAGAAGAAAGTCAATCTGACTATGAGTCAATGCTTGTAAAAGTATTGTGAAATAGGGTGGTACCGCGTGATAACCTCTCGTCCCTTGATTTGGATGAGAGTTTTTTTGTTTTTTTAGCCTTTTCGGTAAAGTACCAAATCAATTTATATACATACTAAGAAAGTAGGAGGTAAGAAGATGTCGAATGAAAAGAAAACATTTTATATTACTACACCAATTTATTACCCAAGTGACAAACTACATATAGGTCATGCGTACACAACTGTGGCTGGGGATGCGATGGCTCGTTATAAACGGCTAAGAGGTTATGATGTTATGTACTTAACAGGTACAGATGAGCATGGACAAAAGATAGAAAGAAAAGCAGAGGAAAAAGGCGTTACACCTCAAGCGTTTGTCGATGAAATTGTAAGTGGAATTCAAAGTTTATGGAAAAAGTTAGACATTTCGTACGATGATTTTATTCGTACGACAGAAGACAGACATAAAAAAGTAGTAGAAGCGATTTTTGCCAAATTAGTTGAAACAGGTGACATTTACTTAGATGAATACGAAGGCTGGTATTCCGTACCGGATGAAACTTTCTATGCAGAAAGGCAACTAACAGATCCAATTAAAGATGAACTAGGAAACATCATTGGTGGAAAAAGTCCTGATAGTGGTCACCCTGTTGAAAAGGTAAGAGAACAGTCTTATTTCTTTAAAATGTCGAAGTACGCTAATAGACTTCTTGAATTTTATGAACAGAACCCACAGTTTATCCAGCCAGAATCGCGAAAAAATGAAATGATTAATAACTTCATAAAACCCGGGTTAGAAAACCTCGCCGTTTCGCGGACATCATTTGAGTGGGGGGTTAAGGTACCAGGTAACCCAAAACATGTGATTTATGTGTGGATTGATGCCCTTTCCAATTACATTACAGCACTAGGGTATGGAAGTAAAAATGAAGAAAAATACAAAAAATATTGGCCTGCCGATGTACATCTTGTTGGCAAAGAAATTGTACGCTTTCATACGATTTATTGGCCGATCATGTTAATGGCCCTTGATTTACCTTTACCTAAAAAAGTATTTGGTCATGGATGGCTATTAATGAAGGATGGAAAAATGTCAAAATCAAAAGGGAATGTGGTTGACCCTGTTCCTTTAATTGACCGTTATGGATTAGATGCTCTCCGTTATTACTTATTGCGTGAAGTACCGTTTGGTTCAGATGGAGTATTTACTCCAGAAGGGTTTGTCGAAAGAATTAATTTCGATTTAGCCAATGACCTTGGGAACCTTCTAAACCGAACAATCGCGATGATCAATAAATACTTTGATGGCGAGCTACCGAAATATAGTAAAGGCGTTACACCATTTGACGAAAGTCTTGAGGAGTTAGTTGGAGCCACTGTCAAAAAAGTTGAGAATGCAATGGAAGAGATGCAATTTTCAGTGGCATTAAGTGCGATTTGGCAATTGGTGAGCCGTACAAATAAATACATTGATGAAACCCAACCTTGGGTCTTGGCGAAGGATGAAAGTAATAAACAACAACTAGAGTCGGTTATGTACCATTTAGCTGAATCACTTAGATTTATTTCGGTTATGATTCAACCATTTATGACGGAAGCACCTAAGAAAATTTGGGAACAATTAGGGCTTCCTAGTGAAGGTACAACTTGGGAATCATTGTCAGCCTTTGGTCAGATTGAAGAACGAACAAAGGTACAAAAAGGAGAACCAATTTTCCCACGTCTTGAAGCAGAAGTAGAAATTGCTTATATCGTTGATAAAATGGGAGCAACTCCACCTAAGCAGGAAGAAAACAAGGCTGAAAAAGAAGAAATTCCTGAAGTGACGATTGATGATTTTATGAATATTGACTTACGTGTTGCTGAAATCATTCATGCTGAACCTGTAAAAAAAGCCGATAAGTTGTTGAAAATACAATTGGATTTAGGGTTTGAAAAACGACAAGTCGTCTCAGGAATTGCAAAATATTATCGTCCCGAAGAATTAGTTGGGAAAAAAGTAATTTGTGTTACCAACTTAAAACCGATTAAACTCCGAGGAGAGTTATCACAAGGAATGATTTTAGCTGGATCAGCAGGAGACCAATTAACATTAGCAACTGTTGAGCAAAATCTTCCGAATGGTTCTAAAGTAAAATAGAAATCCTATAAAAAATGGGCGGCATAGATATAACATTTGTGCCGCCGGTTTTTTACTTGAAAAAGGAGTTATGACTGTGCTATTTGACACACACGTGCATCTTAATGCTCACCAATATAAAGAAGACGTAAATGAAGTAATTAAAAGAGCAAAGAATGAAGGCATCTCAACTATGGTTGTCGTTGGCTTTGATGAGGAAACCATTAAAGGAGCTCTTTCATTAGCTGAAGAACATGAGTTTATTTATGCTGCGGTTGGTTGGCATCCTGTTGATGCAATCGATTTTAATGAAACGCATTTAACCTGGCTAGAAGAGCTTTCAAACCATCCGAAGGTAGTTGCCTTGGGAGAAATGGGCTTAGATTACCACTGGGATAAATCGCCAAGAGAAGTTCAAAAAGAAGTATTTCGACAACAGATTCGACTAGCGAGAAAAGTTCAACTGCCAATTATTATTCATAACCGAGAAGCAAGTCAGGACATTGTAACGATATTACAAGAAGAAAAGGCAGAAGAAGTTGGAGGTATTATGCATTGTTTTGGTGGAAGCCTTGATATTGCAAAACAATGCATGGCAATGAACTTCTACATCTCTTTTGGGGGACCAGTTACATTTAAAAATGCAAAAAAACCAAAAGAAGTCGCAAAGGAAATTCCACTAGATCGACTGCTTATTGAAACAGATTGTCCCTATTTAGCCCCACATCCTTATCGAGGTAAACGAAATGAACCTGCATATGTAAAACTTGTCGCTGAGCAAATTGCTGAACTACGTGGAATGACAGTTGAAGAGATTGCAAACATTACAACTGAAAACGGAAAAAAACTATTTGGTATTTATTGATAGTAAATCTTGTCAAATAAAAAGGTTGCTTGTCTAACTATCAGATTTTTCGTTTTAGTTCTACAGCTTGATATAAAGGCATACACTGTATTTGTCGAGAAGTTTTTATTTCTTTTTTTGATGAATTCAGAGATAATAAGTGGCAAGGTCAAAAAAATAAAAACCTAATCTATCTTGACAAAGAGAGGTGAAGTGTTTATAATTCGTACCTTGAGGAGGGTGAATATCTAACATGGAACCCAGTAGGCGAAAGAACCTTTTTTCTTTTCTCAAAAATAGAAAGAAGGTCTGGATATCGATTGCTAGTTTGCTTGTTATTTTTGTTACAACTCTAGTAGTATATGAGACTACAAAAGCAACAGTAACCATTAGCATTGATGGAGAAGAAGATATTATTAAAACACATGCAACAACAGTTGCTGATCTCATCGAGGAAGAGGATTGGGAAATAGGCGAGCACGATAAAGTAACACCTGCATTAGATACGCAACTTTCAAGTGATATAGTAGTTACTTGGGATAAAGCAAATTTAGTAACAGTTGCGAGAAATGAAGTGTTAGAAACTGTTTGGACTACAGCTGAAACAGTGGAAGAGCTTGTCGTAGAGTTAAATATTACAATTGGTGAACATGATATAATTAGTCCTAGTCTTGATACAGAAATTACTGCTGACATGAGCATAATCTATGAATCTTCATTTTTGGTGCAACTCAATAGTGATGGGGAACAACAAGAGATTTGGACAACTTCGACTACTGTCGCTGACTTTTTAGAAAGTCATGAGATCGAACTAGGTGAATTAGACCGAGTTGAACCGGCTGAAGATGAGCTTTTGGTAACAGAAACAGATATTGAAGTTATCCGTGTAGAAAAAGTCACCGATGTAGTGGAAGAAGCGATAACGTTTGGAACGGTAACAAGAAAAGATGATTCATTAGACAGAGGGAAAGAGCAAGTCGTTGAATCAGGTGAAGAAGGACTTGTAGAAAAGTACTATGAAGTCATTCTTGAAAACGGAGAAGAAGTTTCAAGGGAACTTGTAAAAACTGAAACTGTAAAGGATAGCAAAGACCGAATTGTAGCTGTGGGGACACGACAACCTACTCCTACCGTTTCAAGAAGTGCTACCCCATCTTCGAACACGCCTTCTAATGAACGTAGCGGGAAGACGATAACTGTAACTGCCACGGCTTACACAGCTAATTGTGCAGGTTGTAGTGGAATAACCGCTACAGGGATTAATTTAAACAATAACCGAAGTCAAAAAGTAATTGCTGTTGACCCGAGTGTAATTCCATTAGGATCAAGAGTACACGTTGAAGGTTATGGAGAAGCAATTGCCGGTGACACCGGTGGTAATATTGTAGGTAATAAAATTGATGTCCATGTACCGACTAAGTCTGATGCTTATAAATGGGGCGTTCGTACGGTCAAAGTGACGATTTTGGACTAATAGTATGTTATGCACAGAGAGGTTTCTCTGTGCTTTATTTTTGTATTTATATGGTTACAATAGTTGGATACAGATACATAGTCGATATTGATAAATAAAAGTTACAGCTTTTTATAAATTTTTTTGAAATCAAGAATCAAACTTTGGGTTGGTTTATCAGTTCCAATCGCTAGAGCAACAATCTTTGAGAAAAGGGCTTAAATCAAAGACGGCGTTGCCGTTTTTCTTAACGGAGGAAGTAATGAAAATAAAAGAAGTTATAGTAGTAGAAGGCCGAGATGACACGGTAGCAATACAAAGAGCTGTTGAGGCCGATACAATTGAAACAAACGGGTCAGCTATCGGTGAAGAAGTTCTAAAGCAAATTGCACTTGCTCAAGAGCGCAGAGGTGTAATTATTTTTACTGATCCGGATTATCCAGGTGAAAGAATACGAAAAATAGTTAGTGAGGCTGTAAAGGGCTGTAAACACGCGTTCATTAAGAAAGAAGATGCCTTGTCGAAAAAAAAAGATGATTTAGGAGTGGAAAATGCTACTCCTGCTGTTATTCGTGAAGCTCTTACACATGTGATGATAGAATCTGAAACTGCTGAAATACATATTTCTAGACAAGACCTACTTGATGCTGGACTAGTAGGGGGTTCAAAAGCAAAAGAAAGACGTGAAAAAATTGGCATTAAATTAAAAGTTGGGTATGCTAATGGAAAACAACTATACAAAAGATTAGCCAAATTTGAAATTACAAAAGAAGAGTTTGCTAAAGCATTAAAAGAAGTATTGGATGAGGAGGAATAAGAGTGTCTAAAGATATAGCTACACCTAATCGGACAAGAGCGATTATAGATAAATATAAATTTGTCCTCAAGAAAAGTTTGGGGCAAAATTTCCTGATTGATTTAAACATTTTACAAAACATTGTGAATGCAGCTGAGTTAACAGACCAATCTTTTGTTATCGAGGTGGGGCCTGGAATAGGAGCGCTAACGGAACAACTAGCTAAACGGGCAAAAAAAGTAGTTGCTTTTGAAATAGACAATCGCTTAATACCTGTTTTGGCAGATACTCTGGCCGACTATGAAAATGTACAAGTCATTCATAATGACATTTTAAAAGCTAATGTTCACGAAGTCATTCACAAAGAATTTGGTCCAGACTCAGATGTGATGGTTGTCGCTAATCTTCCCTACTACATTACAACTCCTATTCTAATGAAATTATTAGAAGAGAAGTTACCTATCCAAGGAATTGTAGTGATGATTCAAAAAGAAGTAGCGGAGCGTATTGCAGCAAAACCAGGAACTAAAGAATACGGCTCTTTATCAATTGCTGCTCAGTATTATGCAAAAGCTGAAACTGTGTTAACAGTCCCAAAAACCGTATTTGTTCCGCAACCTAATGTGGATTCGGCTGTGCTTCGCTTAACGATCAGAGAAAACCCGATAGTGGAAGTTGATGATGAAGATTTCTTTTTTCAAGTCGTTCGCGCCAGTTTTGCCCAGCGAAGAAAGACGATACTTAACAATTTAATTCACAACCTTTCTCTGAAGGAACAAAAAAGTGCGTTAGAAGAAGTATTAACTGTAAGTAAGATTGATCCAAAACGTCGTGGAGAGACGTTGTCTATACAAGAATTTGCAGAATTGAGTAATAAGCTTTTACGAATCGTGAATCCATAGGCACCGTTTACCTCACTTTTACATATTGTATGAGGTGAGGAGGAGTTCCCATGGCGTTAATGATTGGAGATATTGTTGGTAGAAAGTCATATAAATGTGACGTGCTTTTTCGTGTTGTAGCGTTATCAGATACTAAAGTTGATTTATGCGGAGAAGACATTAGGCTTTTAGCTGATGCACCAATAGATGATCTTGTCGTGATTTCTGAGAATGAAAGAGAAGAACGAAAGAAACAAGAAATAGAAAAAGAAGAAAGTTGTTATCATTTGTTCAGGCAAGATTCCAAACTTCAAAAGCAACGAGGAGAATATGAAGCAACTTCAGGGTATTCCACGGATCAGCCTTACTTTGAGATAAGAGGTCGGGTACTTCACCTTGATGGAGACCCCAATTATTTACGCAAATGTACGGATGTATATAATAAGTTAGGAGTTCCTGTATATGGAGTTCATATTTCTGAAAAGGAAATGCCACAACAAATAGAGTCTTTATTACAAATGGTAAGACCTGATATTCTTGTCATCACTGGACACGATGCATTCTCAAAATCAAAAGGATCAAGAAAAGATATAAAAGCCTATCGACATTCTAAATATTTTGCAGAAACGGTTCGTAAAGCACGACAGGTTGTCCCTCAATTTGATGGCTTAGCAATATTTGCCGGTGCCTGCCAATCACATTTTGAATCGATTATTAAAGCAGGTGCTAATTTTGCAAGTTCACCAGAACGAATTAATATTCATGCGTTAGACCCCGTTTATTTAGTTTCAAAAATTAGTTTAACTTCTTTTATGGACCGAGTAAGTATTTGGGAAGTACTTAGGAATACAATTACCGGTGAAAAAGGGATTGGTGGCATTGAAACAAAAGGATTCTTGCGAAGAGGTATGCCGCTACAGGAAGATGATGAATAGCGATATATATGATGATGACTCAGTGTCTTATAGCCACTGAGTCATTTTTTGTCGGTGCCGTTGATAGTCTTTATAAAAAAAGGATACATATTTTACATGTTTTTAGGAATAATACAAGTTGGAAATAGCATGAAAATAGAAAAAAATTCAAAATTAATCTTTCTCATTGACAATGTTCTTGTATTGTTGATATAATTCTTAGTTTATTTGACAAATTTCGCAGTTTCATGCTATAATAAAGAAACAGTGAGGTGGGGTGTATAAATGGGTAAAACGTTAATTGAAATTAAACGTGAATTAGACGCAAATGTAGGAAAGCGTATTTCCATTAAGGCCAATGGTGGTCGAAGAAAGACAGTCGAGCGCTCAGGTTTCCTAGAAGAAACGTATCCATCGGTGTTTATCATTAAATTGGACGAGCAACAAAACTCTTTCGAACGTGTTTCATACAGCTATGCAGACATCTTAACAGAAACTGTAGAGTTAACGGTATTTGATGATGAAAATCCGTTAGTTAGTGTATAATATCGTACAGGGATAAATTGGTTTTGTACTTCTATAGAAGGTAACACATACTAACAGTGTCGTAACAATTCTTTACAAAGGAGTTGTTGGTCCTTGAGCAGAAGACGAGGAATAATGTCAGAACGCTTTAAAGAAGAGTTGGCAAAAGAGCTGGGATTTTATGATACAGTTCAAAAAGAAGGCTGGGGCGGAATTCGTGCTCGTGATGCAGGTAACATGGTTAAAAGAGCTATCGAAATAGCCGAAAGACAACTAGTTCAACAACAAAAATAATAAAGAAGACGTTACGACAGCCGAAGCCAATCGCTTCGGTTTTTATTTTGTGTTGGAAGTACCAATCATCATTTGAGTATAAGGAAAGTAAAAAAATGTAGTTCCTCATAGAGGCCTTGTATGCTAGAGCAGGAAGAGCGATGGCTTGCTCACTGCGCGTGCTTTAATAAGAAGTACACTTATTAAAGCACTTTAAAAAAGAGGGCAGTGCCTTCGCGCATCGCAATTAATAAATACCGCTTTGCGGTTTTTATTATGCTTTTTCCTCTTCATAAACTCTTATGATACAATATATGTAAGAATATTGTATGAAAAACGATCAAGTGATAAAATAGCGTAAGCAAAAGGAACAGTAGAAGGTGGAAAAGTAGTGAAAATCTCAGTTAAAGCCCCGGCTAAAATCAATTTAACTTTGGATGTTCTTCATAAACGTAATGATGGATTTCATGAGGTTAAAATGATTATGACAACGGTTGATTTATCAGATCGAATTGATTTGGTGGAGCTCGATATTGATAAGATTATGGTTGAAGTATCAGAAGGTTTTGTTCCAAGTGATGAGCGTAACTTGGCATACCAGGCAGCGTTAAAGCTAAAGCAACGATATAACATTACCAAAGGTGTTTACATTTATATCACTAAGAACATCCCTGTCGCGGCTGGGCTAGCTGGTGGTAGTAGTGATGCAGCTGCGACTTTACGTGGATTAAATCAACTATGGAATTTAGGTCTTTCAATTGAAGAGCTTGCGAGTGTAGGAAGGGAAATTGGTTCAGATGTAGCTTTCTGTGTCTATGGAGGAACGGCTTTAGCTACTGGTAGAGGAGAAATCATAGAACCTATTGCGTCCCCGCCGCCCGGTTGGGTCATTTTGGCGAAGCCGCCAATTGGAGTTTCTACAGCGGATATATATCGTCGTCTTCAAGTAGATAAGGTTAGCCATTGCGATGAAACAGAAATGATCCGAGCTATTGAAACAAAAAATTTTCAGGGAATATGCAATAATCTACATAATGTATTAGAGGATGTAACCTTTTCTCTATATCCTGAAGTCCAAAATATTAAGGATCAAATGAAAAAGTTTGGTGCAGATGGTGTCTTAATGAGTGGAAGTGGACCAACAGTTTTTGGTTTAGTAAGCAAAGAATCAAGATTAAATCGAGTTTACAATGGCTTAAGAGGATTTTGTCATGATGTTTACGCTGTTCGTTTAATTAATCAGCCTCACTCTTGATAAAATACGTACAAAAATGGTATATTACATGTAAATATTCGGATTTTGATGGAGGGCGCAATGAAAAAATTAAAGCGAAGCGGTCGGTTAGTTGATATGACTAACTTTATGTTGCAAAATCCTCATAAACTCATTTCTTTAACTCATTTTTCTGAAAGATATCAATCGGCTAAATCGTCTATAAGTGAAGATTTAGCAATTATTAAGGAAATTTTTGAAGGTCAAAGCATTGGATCGTTGTTAACTATCCCTGGTGCAAGTGGTGGGGTAAAATATATTCCGATGGTTAATAAAAAAGAGGCTGAGAAAATTATCTCTTCATTATGTACAACCCTGGCTGTATCTGATCGGATTCTTCCTGGCGGATACTTGTATATGATGGACATTTTAGGTAGTCCTAAATTAATGAACGAAGTAGGCCGATTGTTTGCTGGTTTTTTTGCTAATCATAAAATTGATGCCATAATGACAGTAGCAACAAAAGGCATTCCGATTGCCTATGCTGTAGGTCATTATTTAGATGTACCCGTTAGTATTGTTCGTCGGGATCATCGAGTAACGGAAGGGTCGATGGTAAGCATTAATTATGTATCTGGTTCATCAAAGCGGATACAAACGATGTCATTAGCTAGAAGAAGCTTAGAGGCCGGTGCAAATGTTTTAATCATTGATGATTTTATGAAGGCGGGCGGAACGGTAAGAGGGATGATGGATTTACTAGAGGAGTTCCAAGCTAATGTAATTGGAATAGGGGTTCTCGTAGAATCAGAGGAAGCCGAAGAACGGTTAGTAGATGATTATATTTCCATCGCTCGATTGGATAAGGTTGATGTAAAAGGTAAAGAAATATCAGTAGAACCTGGTAATTTCATTAGGTTATTGAAAACAGAACTTAAGGAGGATGTATATGAAAGTAGTACAAACGAATAATGCGCCAGCTGCAATTGGACCGTATTCACAAGGAATTGTTGTGAACAACATGTTTTATTCTTCGGGACAAATCCCTTTAAATGCCGCAGGGGACTTAGTAGAAGGTGATATTAAAGTACAGGCGCATCAAGTGTTTAAAAACCTTCAAGCTGTCTTACAAGAGGCAGGAGCTACGTTAGAAACAGTAGTTAAAGCAACTGTATTTATTAAGGATATGAATGATTTCCCACTGCTGAATGAAGTATATGGCGAATATTTTTCTTTACATAAGCCTGCTCGTTCTTGTGTAGAAGTTGCTAGACTACCAAAAGATGTTTTAGTTGAAATTGAAGTTATTGCGCTTGTGAAATAAATGAAAGATAACTCCTACGACTACTATTGGTCGCAGGAGTTATCTTTTTTACTAGTCTTTATAAACATAAAAAATGGTTAAGTGTTAAAAGTTTGTTTGACAAATCTTACAAAATATAAAAAAAATAAAAAAATGTTGAAATTTCTTGTTTAATAAGAAGGAATAACAAAATTTATATAGAATTGATTGTTATAATGATTTATTTAAGAATAAAGGTGGTGACAATCATGGAAGTGACAGATGTGAGACTACGCCGTGTAAACACGGAAGGAAGAATGCGTGCTATTGCCTCAATTACAATTGACAACGAATTTGTTGTTCATGATATTCGTGTAATTGACGGGAACAATGGTCTATTCGTTGCTATGCCTAGCAAGCGTACTCCAGATGGAGAATTTAGAGATATTGCTCATCCAATCTCTTCTTCAACTAGAGAAAAGATTCAATCGGCTGTTCTAGCTGAATACGAGCGTGCTGGGGATATTGAAAAAGTCGAATATGAAGAAGCGGGTGCTTCTTAAAGTATGAATAAAAAATAACGGTCTTGTCAAACGACATGGCCGTTATTTTATTTTTGTATGCGTTTCCATTTAATTAATTGCTTTTTCAATAAATTTCAAGTCTTAATATTCTTGAAATGGTTGCTTTTTTGAGATATATTCGTAAGGGAAAAAGATCTGTGGAGGTATATATGAGCAATAAGTTTGCAGTTATTCTCGCGGCGGGGCAAGGCACGCGTATGAAGTCAAAATTGTATAAAGTTCTTCATCCGGTTTGTGGTACACCAATGGTTCAACATGTAGTAAATGAGGTGTCAGCTCTTGGATTGGAGAGCATTGTAACTATTGTTGGGCATGGTTCAGAGAAGGTAAAAGAGCAATTGGGAGATACAGTTTCCTATGCACTACAAGAAGAACAGCTTGGAACCGGTCATGCAGTCATGCAAGCATCTAAAGTGTTAGGTGACAAGGAAGGTGTAACTCTTGTTCTATGCGGAGATACGCCATTAATTACAAAAGAAACAATGGCTTCATTAGTAGAACATCATGTAAATGAAGGAGCTAAAGCAACTGTACTTACAGCTCATGCTGATAACCCTACAGGATACGGAAGAATTGTTCGAAATGAAAATGGCTTAGTTGAACGAATTGTTGAACAAAAGGATGCTAATGATAAAGAAGTAAAGATTAAAGAAATCAATACAGGAACGTACTGCTTTGATAATAAGTATCTTTTTGAGTCATTAACTAAAGTAACAAATCACAATTCACAAGGAGAGTATTATCTGCCAGATGTAATTGAGATACTACAAAAAGCAGGTGAAAAGATCGCTGCGTACAAAACGCCTTCCTTTGATGAAACAATTGGAGTAAATGATAGAGTCGCATTAGCCGAAGCGGAACGAATTTTACGAGCGAGAATTAATGAAGAATGGATGAAAAAAGGAGTTACATTCATTGATCCTACATCCACGTATATTTCTAAATCTGCAAATATCGGGCAAGATACGGTTATTTATCCAGGCACAGTGATTAGTGGAGAGACTACAATTGGTTCGGATTGTATGATTGGTCCCAACTCTGAAATCATTTCGAGTACGATTGGAAGTGGGACAGAGATTAAACAGTCAGTTGTACGTGATAGTGAAGTAGGAGATTTTGTTACGATTGGTCCGTTTGCGCATATTCGACCAGAATCTAAAATTAACAACGATGCAAAGATTGGTAACTTTGTTGAGATTAAGAAAACGAACTTTGGTAAAGGCAGCAAAGCTCCTCATTTAAGTTATATTGGTGATGCTGAAATCGGAGAAAACGTTAATTTAGGTTGTGGCTCGATTACCGTAAATTATGATGGTACTAATAAACACAAAACAAAAGTTGGAGATAACGCATTTGTTGGTTGCAATTCGAATCTTGTCGCTCCAGTAACAGTCGGAAAAGGCGCTTATATCGCAGCTGGTTCAACGATTACTGATAATGTACCAGAAGAAGCGCTTTCCATTGCGAGAACAAGACAAACGAACAAAGATCAGTATGTAAAAAAGATAAAGAAAAAGAAAGAAGATAACTAGTTGGAGGTAATACTTAAAGATGACAAAAAATGGTGATCCACATTTAAAGGTTTTTACATTAAATTCTAATCCAGAGTTAGCTCATGAAATAACAGAACATCTAGGTGTAACAATGGGGAAAAGTTCCGTCTCTCGCTTTAGTGATGGAGAAGTTCAAATCAACATAGAAGAAAGTATTCGTGGTGCTGACGTTTATTTAGTGCAATCTACGTCAGCTCCTGCTAATGAACATATTATGGAGCTTCTTATCATGATCGATGCTCTTAAACGTGCATCAGCTGGTACAATCAATGTTGTCATACCATACTATGGATATGCGCGACAGGACCGAAAAGCTAGAGCACGTGAACCGATTACATCAAAGCTTGTTGCAAACTTGCTAGAAAAAGCCGGAGCAACCAGAGTTTTAACGCTAGATTTGCATGCTACTCAAATTCAAGGATTCTTTGATATCCCTGTTGATCAGCTTGTGGGTGTACCGATTTTGTCAGATTATTTTAAAGGCAAAGATTTAGAAGATATCGTAATTGTCTCTCCAGACCATGGTGGAGTTATTCGCGCTAGAAAAATGGCTGACCGACTAAAAGCTCCTATTGCTATTATTGATAAGCGACGTCCAAAGCCAAATGTATCAGAGGTAATGAACATCGTTGGTCATGTTGAAGGAAAAACATGTATTATTATTGATGATATTATCGATACAGCTGGAACAATAACACTTGCTGCTAATGCATTAGTCGAGCAAGGGGCAAAAGATGTATATGCATGTTGTACACATGCAGTTCTTTCAGGTCCAGCAATTGAAAGAATTCAAAATTCAAAAATTAAAGAGTTAGTCATTACCAATACAATCAAACAGCCAGAAGAAAGAAAAATTGATAAAATTACTGTACTGTCAGTCGGTAAATTAATGGCTGATGCTATTATTCGTGTACATGAACATGCGTCTGTAAGTACGTTATTTGATTAAGATGTATGTTTAAAAACCTCTATTAAGGGAACAGTTTATAAAGAGCTGAAAATTAATAGAGGTGATCATATGAGTACAGTACTAAAAGCAGAAGCTAGAAAAGACTTAAAGAATTCAGCAACTCGCAAATATCGTTTGAATGGACAAGTTCCTGCTGTAGTTTATGGCAAGAAAACAGCAAGTCAACCTGTGGCTGTAAACGGCATCGAATTCATTAAAACAATTAAGGAAATAGGTAGAAATGGAATTATTTCCTTAGGTGTAAATGATAATAGCCATCAGGTTATTGTGACGGAAATACAATCAGATCCTTTAAGAGGAGACCTTGTTCATATTGATTTCTTCGAAGTAGATATGAAATCAGAAATTGATGCCGATGTGCGTGTATCTCTTGTAGGTGAAGCTCCTGGAGTGAATGAAGGCGGTATCGTCTCTCATTTATTACATCAAGTTTCTGTCCGCTGCTTACCAGCAGACATTCCAGAATCAATTGAAGTTGATATTTCTGGCCTCAACGTTGGCGATTCAATATCAATTGGTGAAATTATTAATAATTATTCTGTGGCGATCCTTAATGAGCCAGATGAAACGATTGTAACTGTATTACATGCAGCTGCAGAAAAAGAACCAGGCCAAGGTCAAGAAGATGCAGAAGAAGCTGAAGCTGCTGAAGAGGCACAAACAGATAATACAACAGAACAAGAATAAACTAGATGAGGTGTAGCCTGAAACGGCTATGCCTTTTTTAAACAGAAAAAATGGATAGGGTCAAAAAAGAAGAGCATTGGATTTTCACGCTAACCATATACCCTACTTGACTTTAAAAGAGGGTAGCACAAAACGCAGTGTTTCTAATAAAGGGAATGCTCCGTCTTCTTGTTATTCGTGGTATAGTAAACAGTAAGACTAAATTGTTTTTTGAGTAGGAGGATAAAATGAAGCTAATTGTTGGTTTAGGAAACCCTGGAACAAAATACGACCAAACTAGGCACAATGTTGGTTTCGAAGTCATTGATTATTGTGCTAGACTGTTAGGGATAACATTATCAGAATCGAAATGGAAAGGCCAATACGGTTTTACAACGATAAACGGAGAAAAAGTCTTTTTAGTAAAGCCTCTTACATATATGAATCTTTCTGGAGAATGTATTCGTCCGCTTATGGATTTTTATAAAATTGATGATTCAGAACTCCTTGTAGCCTATGATGACCTCGATTTACCTGTTGGGAAAATAAGATTAAGACAAAAAGGTGGACATGGAGGTCACAATGGGATTAAATCGCTCATTGCACATGTCGGAACAACGGATTTTAAAAGGATACGTATCGGAATCGACAGACCACAACAGGGTGAAAATGTAGCCAATTATGTGTTAGGAACGTTTCGACCTGATGAAAAAGAAGATATACATATGGCAATCGAACAAGCTGCAAAAGCTTGTGAATCTTGGATTTCAGAAGATTTTATTCAAGTAATGAATAAGTATAATTAATAGGAAAGTCATGAATAATCTCCCCCGTTCAGGTTAAACTAACGAATAAAAACTTGCATTTTTTCCAAGGGGGAACATTATAATGACTATATATTATCGTTGCAGACATTGTAATCATAATGTAGGAAGCATAGATCAACATCAGGTTTCAACAACTCAGTTAGGTTTTGATGGGTTATCATCAACAGAAAGACAAGAAATGATCTCGTATGAAGGCAACGGTGATATTCATGTAAAGGTGATTTGTGAAGATTGTCAAGAAGCTCTTGACCGAAACCCGTTATTTCATGAACAAGAAACATTCATTCAATGAAAAAAACGTGTTTCTTAGCAGAATTCGAGCTTTGGTAGAAGTACCAAAGCATTTTTCTGTTCTTAGATGAGAGGGAAAACAATATATCCATAGGAGACAAAGTGGATTATTCGGTTTTTACATATGATTGTAGGGGGAACATCGATGTTGGGTTTACAGCACTACTTATTAGAGAACGATGAGTTTAAAGCGGTTTCCAATAGTGTAGAAGCAAACTTAAAGGAACAATTGATTGCTGGGTTAACAGGGTCTGCTAGAACCTTATTTATGGCAGCGCTCTATCGAGATACGAAAAAACCGCAAATACTCGTAACTCATAATTTATTTCAAGCACAAAAACTATATGAAGATCTTACCTCATTACTAGAAAATGACGAAGTCTACCTATATCCAGTAAATGAGCTCATCTCAGCAGAAATAGCGATTGCCAGTCCTGAAATGAAAGCTCAAAGGATAGAGGTTCTAAATAAACTAACAGGTGATTTCAAAGGAATTATTATTGTTCCTATGGCAGGGCTTCGAAGACTATTGCCACCTAAAGAACTTTGGCAAAAAAGTCAGATTAAATTCTCTGTCGGCAGTGAGATTGAAATTGACAGACTATTAAAACATTTAGTTTCTATAGGATATGTGAGAGTTGATATGGTTTCAGCTCCAGGAGAGTTTAGCATTAGGGGAGGCATTATTGATGTTTACCCGCTAACGGAGGAACTTCCACTACGTATTGAATTATTTGATACAGAAATTGACTCCATACGATATTTTAGTGTAGAAGATCAGCGCTCCCACGATAAAATATCAGAAGTATCTATTGGTCCTGCAAGTGAAGTTATATTATATAACGAGGATTTTCAGCACGGAGCAAAAAGATTAGAAGAACAGCTGGCTACAAGCCTGCAAAAGATAAAAAATAAAACAGTTAAAGAAAAAATGACCCAACATATCTCATATGAAGTCCAACAACTTAAAGGTAATGCAACCTTTCAAGGAATGTATAAATATATGTCACTTTATTATGACCGGTTAACTAGTATAACCGATTATTTAAGTGACCATTTTGTCATGGTCATAGATGAAATCAGTAGAGTTCAGGAAATGGCTCAAAGTCTCGATAAAGAAGAGGGCGAGTGGTTAACGACTCTAATTGAACAGGGAGAAATGGTAAGAGATATTCATATATCAAAAGAATTCTCAGAAATCATACATCAATCCAACTACCCAATCATCTATATGTCATTATTTTTACGGCATGTACCAGGAACAAATCCATTAAACATTGTAAGTATGAACTGTAAATCGATGCAAAACTTCCATGGTCAACTACATTTATTGAAAAGTGAAAGTGAGAGATGGGAGAAATCAAAGTATAAAGTCGTCTTTTTAGCTGCTAATAAAGAAAGAGCTAAAAGACTTCGACATGTTTTAGAAGATTACAAGATTAATGCAGAGTTACTTGATGGAGTAGGTAGAACCTTGCCAGAAGCGACGCAAATCATGATAGGAGATTTAAATAGTGGTTTTGAACTGCCTCATCAAAAGTTAGTAGTCATTACAGAAGAGGAAGTATTCACAAAAAAGGTAAAGAGGACGCAAAGGAAACAGAAGATTTCTAATGCGGAACGCATTAAAAGCTACTCTGAACTTCAAGTGGGTGACTTGGTCGTACATGCCAACCATGGAGTAGGAAAATATTTAGGAATTGAAACGTTAGAAATTAATGGAGTTCATAAAGACTATTTACACTTACGATACGCCGGAAATGATAAACTTTATGTTCCAGTAGAACAAATTGACCAGGTACAAAAATTTGTAGGTTCAGAGGATAAAGATCCTAAAATCTATGCACTCGGCGGTAATGATTGGAAGAAAGTTAAACGAAAAGTTCGTTCTTCAGTCGAGGATATTGCAGACGATTTAATTAAACTTTATGCTGAGCGAGAAGCAAGTAAAGGGTATGCATATTCCAAGGATGTGCCAGAACAAATTGAATTTGAGGCTTCATTTCCCTACCAAGAAACTGAAGATCAAATTAGAGCCATATCTGAAATTAAAAAAGACATGGAAATGGAAAGACCGATGGACAGACTCCTATGTGGCGATGTAGGGTATGGAAAAACAGAGGTAGCCATCCGTGCAGCATTTAAAGCAATTATGGATGGAAAACAAGTCGCCATCCTTGTGCCTACTACCATCCTGGCCCAACAGCATTATGAAACCATCCGTGAACGCTTTGCTGAACACGCCATAGGTATCGGTGTTTTGAGTAGGTTTAAAACGAAAAAAGAACAAACCGAGACAATGAAGGGCATTAAAAATGGGACAGTTGATATTGTCGTAGGTACACACCGTCTGTTATCTAAAGATGTACAATTTAAAGATTTAGGTCTTCTGATTGTCGATGAAGAACAACGATTTGGTGTGACACATAAAGAAAAAATAAAACAAATGAAAGCAAATATCGATGTACTTACACTAACGGCGACGCCGATTCCGAGAACATTACACATGTCAATGTTAGGGGTGCGCGATTTATCGGTTATTGAAACACCACCAGAAAATCGTTTCCCAGTTCAAACGTATGTTGTAGAGTATAATGCTAGTCTAGTGAAGGAAGCGATTGAGCGTGAATTAACTAGAGGTGGGCAAGTGTATGTCCTTTATAATCGTGTTGAAACGATTAGCCAAATGGCTGAACAGATTAATAGCCTTATCCCTGATTCGCGAGTAAGTTTTGCTCATGGACAGATGAATGAACGTGAGCTTGAATCCATTATGCTTGATTTCCTTGAGGGGAACAGTGATGTATTGGTTACAACAACGATTATTGAAACAGGTGTTGATATTCCAAATGTAAATACGCTAATTATTTGCGATGCCGATCGAATGGGGTTATCCCAGTTGTATCAGATTCGAGGGCGTGTAGGAAGGTCAAATCGAGTAGCTTATGCTTATTTTACTTATCAAAAAGATAAAGTATTAACAGAAGTAGCTGAAAAACGATTACAAGCCATAAAAGAATTTACCGAGCTTGGTTCAGGTTTTAAAATTGCAATGCGTGATCTTTCGATTCGGGGAGCGGGTAATTTACTTGGGGCTCAACAACATGGATTTATTGAATCCGTTGGCTTTGACTTATACTCACAAATGCTCAAAGAAGCGATTGATGAAAGAAAGGGTGAAACGCCAAAAGAGGAAAAGTTCACTGTTGAAATTGCTTATCAAATAGATGCCTATATTCCGGAAAAGTACATTCAAGATTCAAAACAAAAAATTGAAATGTACAAACGTTTTAAAGCCATCGAGTCGGTGGAAGATATTTCTGAGCTTCAAGAGGAGTTAGTGGATCGGTTTGGTGATTATCCGAAAGAAGTTGACTATTTAATTCATATTGCAAAAATTAAACTCTTAGCGATAAAAGAAAAAATTGAAGAAATAACTCAAACTAAAGACCAATGCTCTCTTTTGATTTCAGAAGAAGAAAGTGAAAATATAGATGGAGCAAAATTATTTTTAATCATTGACCAAATTGGAAAAAACGTATCACTCGGTACAGCAGGCAAAAAAATAAAAATAAATATTAAGACTAAAAACGTCGATGACAAACAGCTGCTAACGACTTGTGAAAAAATAATAAATCAGTTACACACTGCTAAAAAGGTTACTAATCATCCTGTTCAAGTAGGGAAATAACAGGAACCTCACTACCTCTAATCGTTGTATTTGGTGGATATAGGTCAATTGGAACAATACGGAATTTCAATTTTGGTGAATAGTTCTTTCCTAACTATAGATAATATAGACAAGACGGAAACAAATTGAAGATAGTTGTTCAAATTACCATTTTCCAACGCTACTACATCATTAGAAAGTGAGGCATCGAGGTATGAAAGCAACTGGAATTGTTCGTCGTATTGATGACTTAGGTCGTGTAGTTATCCCAAAGGAGATTCGCCGTACTCTACGTATACGCGAAGGAGATCCATTAGAAATCTTTGTCGACAGAGATGGTGAAGTTATTTTAAAGAAATATTCACCAATTTCTGAACTGGGTGATTTTGCAAAGGAATATGCAGAAGCCCTTTACGATAGTTTGAATCACACGGTTCTGATTGCTGACCGAGATACATACATTGCTGTATCTGGTGGTTCTAAGAAAGAGTATCACAACAAAGCAATTGGTGAGTTGGTTGAATCTACAATGGATGAACGAAAGTCTCGTGTAGAAGCAGGAGGCGGAGAGTTTAATATTGTAGGCGACCACAAAGAAGATGTGAAGGGAATGGTTATTTCCCCAATCATTGCAAACGGAGATCCTATAGGTGCTGTTGTCATGGTCAATAAGGATGAGAAATTCTCCGGAGAAGTTGAACAAAAGCTTGCAGAAACAGCTGCAGGATTCCTAGCAAGACAAATGGAACAGTAAGATGTTAACAAGAGGGTGTGACAAAAGGTGTTTTTTACCTTTTGTCACACCCTTTATGTAATGAGAGAACCGCCACTATCTTTTAAAGCAAGTTGTGAGTGGTTTTTCTCACAACTTGCTGAAGTGAGTGGTTTTTCTCACAACTTGCTGAAGTGAGTGGTTTTTCTCACAACTTGCTGAAGTGAGTGGTTTTTCTCACAACTTGCTGAAGTGAGTGGTTTTTCTCACAACTTGCTTTGTAGAGAGTATACTATTGCAGATGCTAGTTACGTCTCATTCCCTTTTTTTCATCGAGTGTAATACAAGGCGCCTTTGCTATTGCCCTATCCATGGGACGTTGTAGCTTTTGATATGGTATAATGGCGGAAGTTAGCAAGGATGGAAGGGGAAGGGTATGTGAGTGCAGAGAGTGAACATATCCGCAAATTTTGGCAGGGAGCACTATTGCTCTCGATTGCTGCACTTATAGCTAAAGTTATGAGTGCCATCTATAGAGTTCCATACCAAAATATTGCAGGTGATGTAGGGTTTTATGTGTATCAACAGGTGTACCCTTTTTATGGTATAGCTTTTACACTGTCAATGTATGGATTTCCAGTCATCATTTCGAGATTAATGTCTGAAGAAAGGCAATTATCAAATAGAAATCATATTATGGGTTTGTCCTTTCAAATCCTTTTTATAGTATTTGTGGTAACAGGGGGGCTATTTTTTCTTTCGGCAGGTTTATTAGCGACTATTATGGGGGATTCAAAGCTAGTAGTACCACTACAAATTGCAGCTTTATCGTTTTTGTTTGTACCTTTTTTATCGGTATTACGGGGTGTATTTCAGGGAGAAGGAAATATGTTGCCAACCGCTTTGTCTCATGTGATTGAACAAGCGATAAGAGTTGTATTAATTCTGTTGTTGGCATATTATTTCGTCACTAATGGGTTTGGTGCTTATGCGGCTGGAACCGGTGCCATGATTGTCTCTGTTCTTGCAAGCTTTGTAAGTATTTTATTTTTATTTTTATTCTTCATACGAAAGCATTCAATTCGAAGTTTCTTTTCGATTTCGTTTTCTAAAAGCAACTGGAAAATAGCCAGAACAGTCATCGCCGACGGCGTATTATTTAGCTTGTCTGCGTTAATACTTTTATCATTTCAATTAGTTGATTCTTTAACGATTCTGCGTTTGTTACAAGGCAGTGGAGTTTACATTGAAACGGCGAAGGAAGCAAAAGGTATTTTTGACCGAGGACAGCCTTTAATTCAATTTGGTACAATTATTGCTACATCAATTGCTTTATCACTTGTTCCTGCTATTGCCTCAGCAATGGCCCGAGGGATGGAAAAAGCGGCCCAAATACAAGCTGAGTTAACGTTACGACTAACCGTAATCATCGGATTAGCCGCTTCAATTGGTTTATTTATCATCATAAAACCGACAAATCGAATGCTTTTTACAAACGATGCTGGGTCCGAAGTTCTTGCGATATTATCGTTAAGCATTGTCTTTAGCTCTGTAGTTATTATTACAGCTGCTGTTCTACAAGGATACGGGAAAATACAACAGTCAGCAGTACATATAGGCGTTGGTTTGCTATGTAAAATTATCTTAAATATTATACTTATTCCATTTTTAGATACAATGGGTGCAGCCGTAAGTACGGTTCTCGGCTTAGCACTTATCGCATTTTTAAATAGTCGATTAATACTGGTCAGCCGCGGGGCTGTTTTTACCGAGAAAAGAAAAATATACGGTATTATTGGTGCCGTTTCTTTCATGGTATTAGTCACAACCTTTTGGAAAGAAGGGATGGAGCTTATCCCAATCCCATATGAACTAAATGTAAGATTATACGATGGGGTGATAGCCTTGACAAGTTCTATGGTCGGAGCTATTTGCTTAGGTTTCTTGTTGTTGCGATGGCAGGTATTTTCTGAAGAGGAGTTAGCGTCTTCTTCTACGCTAGTAAAGATAGCAAAGGTCATTCAAAAAAGGAGAATTTCAAATGAATAAAGTTACTGTCATTGGGTTAGGAGCAGGAAATTTAGACCAAATGCCGCTAGGAGTATACAGAGAAATCAAACAATCGGCAGCTTTGTTTGTAAGAACCAAAGATCATCCAGTTCTAGAAGAGCTTGTCACAGAAGGAGTCGAGTTTACTTCGTTTGATGACTTGTATGAAAAAAACGTTCAGTTTGAAACGGTGTATGAGTCTATTGTTGAAGAGTTAGTAAAGCAGGCGAAGCAAAGAAACATTACATATGCAGTACCAGGTCATCCTTTTGTTGCGGAGCAAACGGTACAACTGTTAGTTCAAGCCGCGAAAGAACAGTCATTTTCTTTAGAGTTTATAGGTGGTCAAAGCTTTTTAGATCCTATGTTCACAGCGGTTCAAATTGATCCGATAGAGGGTTGTCAAGTCGTAGACGGGACAAGCTTAGTGAAAGAAACGTTGCAAGTTAGACAACACATTGTCATTTGTCAGGTATATGACTCGTTCATTGCCTCTGAAGTGAAACTAACACTAATGGAACTCTTGCCAGATGATTATGAAGTCGTTGTGGCTACGGCAGTAGGATTGCCGGAACAACACCTACAACGCGTTAAATTATTTGAACTTGACCGAAATGTACCATTAAGTAACTTAACGGCAGTTTATGTACCACCAGTTAAAGATAACTCGTTGTTATACCAAGATTTTTCAATGTTACGTGACGTCATCCGAACGCTACGAGGACCGAATGGTTGTCCTTGGGACAAAGAACAAACTCATGCTTCATTGAAGCGCTATTTAATTGAAGAAGCGTACGAAGTCTTAGAGGCAATTGATGAAGAGGATGATGATAACCTCGTAGAAGAGTTAGGAGATGTTCTTCTTCAAGTGATGCTTCATGCTCAAATTGGGGAGGACGAAGGTTGGTTTTCTGTAGACGACATCATTCGCACGTTAACAGAAAAAATGATTCGTCGTCATCCACATGTATTTGCAGAAGTGGACGTTTCCAATTCTGATGAAGTGGTAAAGAATTGGGATGACATTAAGAAAGCCGAAAAACAGGGTAAAACAAACGACGAATCCATTATTAATTCGATTCCAAAAGGGATGCCTTCTCTTCTAAAGGCATATGAGCTACAAAAAGCAACAGCTAAAGTAGGGTTTGATTGGAATGAACCTGCACCGATTTGGATGAAGCTCCAAGAAGAAATTGCTGAGTTTTTTGCAGAAATTAAAGTGGGAAATACAGAAAAGATGGGTAAAGAGTTTGGTGACCTTTTATTTGTTGTCGTTAACTTGGGGCGTCATTATGGTATTCACCCTGAGGAGGCATTACAAGCGACAAACGTAAAATTTACAAAACGTTTTCAGCTAATTGAAAATGAATTACAACGTAGAAATCTATCGTTTTCAGACGTCACCTTAGAAGAACTTGACGAAATATGGGAAGAAACGAAGAAAAAATATAAATGAGGTGTAGTCGGTGAGATTAGATAAATTTTTAAAGGTATCTCGTATTATTAAACGAAGAACGGTTGCTAAAGAAATTGCAGATCAAGGTCGAATTACAGTAAACGGAAATGTAGCAAAAGCAGGAACAGAGGTGAAGACGGGAGATGAACTAGTCATTCGCTTCGGTCATAAATTAATAACGGTAGTTGTCAATGAGTTAAAGGCAACATCGAAGAAAGAAGAAGCGTCTCAGATGTATACAGTCGTAAAAGAAGAGGCAATTAAGGATCCAGTGGACGAACTTTTTTAAGGCTTGTTCTATTCTCGATCTCCCCATCATAGAATTGAGGTAAAAGCCTTCAAGGGGGAGTATATATGGATAATTACGAGTTTGGGACACCAATGGGCCAAGGACGAACAACAAAAGAGCATGATATAAAGCTAAGGGGTAGAAGAAAGCTTGATATTACAGGAGTTAAGCAAGTGGAAAGCTTTGATAATGAAGAATTCTTACTTGAAACTGAAATGGGTTTTCTATCAATCCGTGGCCAAAACCTACACATGAAAAATTTAAATGTTGAGCAAGGGTTAGTTTCTATTGAAGGTAGAATATATGATTTAGTATATCTTGACCAAGCTCAAGGGGACAAATCCAAAGGCTTCTTTGGGAAGTTGTTCAAGTGACCTTAACTATACAATTAAATACGATGCTGTCCATGATAGCTATGGGAATTTGGTTAGGAGCGGCTATAGATACATATAGCCGTTTCACAAAACAAAGACGAGCTTTCCACTGGCTTACAGCTTGTAACGATGTCCTTTTTTGGATCATTCAAGGTCTATTCGTGTTTTACATTCTGCTAAAAGTAAACCAAGGAGAGCTTCGTTTTTATGTTTTTCTAGCACTGGTTTGTGGCTATGCTGGTTACCGTGCTCTTTTAGAAAGTTACTATAAACGTTTTTTAGAGAAATGTATTCAATTTTTTATTTCGTTATTTCGAATTTTTCGCTCCCTTTTCTTTACACTTTTATACAATCCGTTAAAATGGTTATTGAAACTGTTGTACAGCTTATGTATGATGATAATAACTGCATTGATAACGGTAGTCCTATTTTTGCTTAATCTAATCCTTAAGCCACTATCTTGGCTAGGGATGGGGTTGTATAAACTAACGAGACTTGATAGGCTAGTAGATACTGTTATGAATACAAAAACAATTCAAGTTGTCCGTTCGTTTATTCAGCGAATTAGGAAGGGAAACAAGGAGGATGAGTAATGGAGCGGAAAAGGAAAGTAAGAGAGCTAGATTCTTCTTATATTAGACAATATGAACAAGTGTCTGATGAAAAAATTCGCAAACAAAAAGGCCTCATTCGTCGGTTGACCGCTCTTTTTTTAATTGGTGCTGTAGTGGGTACAATGATTACTATGGCAATTCACACCCAAGTTAAAGCTCTTGAAGAAAAAGAAGAGCAGAAACAAGAACTACAAGCGAAACTTAAGGAACTAGAGGATGAGCAAAGCTTTTTAGAGCAAGAAGTGATAAATTATAATGATTTAGAATATATTGCTGAAGTGGCTCGTCGAGATTATTTTCTTTCGAAAGAGGGCGAAACCCTATTTAAATTGCCAAATGCTTCATCTGATTGACACTCTTTTTTTCCATCAGGTATAATAAATTAAAATTAAATATATTTATTTTTTTAAGGAGGAGCAATTTTTTCATGTCAATCGAAGTAGGCAGCAAGTTGCAAGGGAAAGTAACAGGTATTACCCATTTTGGGGCATTTGTGGAGCTGCCAGGTGGTACAACTGGTCTTGTCCATATTAGTGAAGTCGCGGATAATTACGTAAAAGATATTAACGAGTTTCTCAAAGTTGGTGATGAGGTAACCGTTAAAGTTGTTAACGTAGAGAATGATGGCAAGATTGGTTTATCCATTCGAAAAGCTCAAGATCGCCCTGCAGAAACAAGCAATACAAGACCCCCACGTCCACCGCGTCCGAAAGGTCAGTTTGGCGGAGGTTCAAAAGGACCGCAACGAAACCAACGTCCACCACAGTTATCATTTGAGGATAAGATGAATCGATTCTTAAAAGATAGTGAAGAACGGTTATCGACTATTAAACGTAATACAGAATCTAAACGAGGTGGTCGTGGAGCGCGTCGTGGCTAGACTTGCTGGCTCACTTTTTTTATAATAATTTAAGAAGACAGGCGTGTGTTGCGCTTGTCTTTCATTTTGTGCTAGAAGTTTTCATGTTAGAGTTAGTTGACACTGGATAGTTTATATTGTATATTATTAAATGTCGCATTAATCGACAAAGTCTTGGCGGTGTAGCTCAGCTGGCTAGAGCGTACGGTTCATACCCGTGAGGTCGGGGGTTCGATCCCCTCCGCCGCTACCAATACATAATCTAAACCTACATCTTCTATGGTGTAGGTTTTTTGTATGGGTTGTTCGTCTTAATCTTAACGGACATACGTTCCTTTATTTCCTTTAAAAATGGGATTTTGTAAGCGTATCGGACATAGGACCCCTTATTTATGCATAAAGACGTTAGTTTTGCTAAATTTTTCAAAAATAAGGCACCTGGTGTCCGCTACAACAATAAAAACTAAAAAAAACGTGAAATAAGGTCTTCTGTGTCCGTTAGAAAATGTAAAGGTTGGCGAACAAAAAGCTTTGGGGTGTATCAATGAAAGAGAAGCCCTGCAGGATAACTCAGGAGAGCAAGTGCTTCGCACACTGCGCGTGTTTCACAAGAAAGACACTTGTAAAGCACTTAAAACAAGGCAGTGGCTTCGCACATCGCTTCTAAGAAAAGACTGCAAGCGGTCTTTTCTTAGATAAAACAAAAATTCCTACAAACTTTTGGGTAATGTTCGTTCTTTTGCTTCATTTTATACAGATTTATGTTCAAGGATGGGAGTCTAGAGATGTTTGCGACGAAACAAGTCGAACACTTTTTTTTTATTGGTTGCTAATTTTGACAAAATAATAAACCTTCTTCTGTTTATAATGGGGACACGAAAAAAATCAGATGGGGTGTTATAGATGATTCGTAAAGTGACTAGAGGAGTAATAGAGCCGTTTCGAGATTTAGTATATTTAGAGCAAATGTACTCGATGTTTGTAACGGCAAGTGAACGAGTAAAACGGTGGCTAGATGCTCTGCTCTTCCAATGGGGTTTACTATTACTAATTGTAGGATTTTTACTTGGACGAGCCATGATTCTGTCTGAAATTACACCGTTTATTTTACCGTTTGTAGCTGTAGTCTATGTGCTAAAACGGGAAAAGTTTGGTTTAGCTTCGATTGCTGTTTTGGCCGGTGCCCTTACGAATGTGGTGGCAACGGGGTGGTTTGTGGCCTTTTCTATTTTATTATTTGTTGTTTTATATAGAGTTGTTTTAATGTTTAGTGAACAACCAGTAAAAGCACTGCCCTACGCTGTTTTTATAGCATCACTAAGTGGAAAAGCAATTCTTACATATTTGGGAGCAGGGACGGTTACAAGTTATGCCTGGATGATGGCAGGCGTAGAGTCTGGTTTAAGTTTTATACTCACCTTAATTTTTTTACAATCTGTTCCTTTGATTACAACAAAAAAGATACAACAGCCATTAAAGAATGAAGAGATTGTTTGTTTAATCATCCTTTTAGCTTCTGTAATGACAGGCACAATTGGCTGGATGTTCTATGATATGACAGTCGAACACATTTTAGCACGGTATTTAGTATTATTATTTGCTTTTGTTGCAGGAGCTGCCATTGGATCGACCGTTGGAGTGGTGACAGGTTTGATACTGAGCTTAGCAAGTGTTGCAAGCTTGTACCAAATGAGTTTATTGGCTTTTGCTGGATTACTGGGTGGTTTGTTGAAGGATGGAAAAAAAGTAGGAGTCAGTATTGGTCTTCTAATCGGTACATTGCTAATCGGACTATACGGAGAGGGTGGTGGCCAGTTATCGATTACTGTTATGGAAACAATGGTAGCCATTCTCCTATTCATGATGACACCTAGGTCATGGATCGTAAAATTAGCTCGTTATATCCCTGGTACAACGGAATACTCTAAAGAACAACAACAATACTTACGAAAAATTCGAGATGTTACAGCTGGACGTGTCGAGCAGTTTTCAAGTTTATTTCACACACTATCGAATAGTTTTCAAGCACAAGAACTTGAACTAGATGGTGAAGATAAAGGGAAAGAGGTCGATTATTTCCTAAGTAATGTCACGGAGAAAACGTGCCAAACATGCTTTAAAAAAGAACATTGTTGGGCACAAAATTTTGAAAAAACGTATGATACAATGCATCGGTTAATGAACGATGCCGAGCAAAATGGAGTCGTAAAAAGTCCTCAGAATCTAATGGATCTTAAGAAATTTTGTAATAAAGGAGATAAAGTGTTACAAACCATTCAACAGGAACTAGGTCAGTTCCAAGCAAATATAAAACTAAAAAAACAAGTAATGGAAAGCAGAAGACTAGTAGCAGACCAATTACTTGGAGTTTCTAGGGTAATGGGTGACTTTGCAAAAGAAATTCAAAAGGAAAAAGAAGCTCATTTTGTTCAAGAGGAACAAATGCTTGATGCTTTACGAGGAGTAGGACTTGAAATTGGTCACGTTGATATATACCGACTAGAAGAGGGGAATATTGAAATTGATATGAGCATGCCAGGGGATGGCGGACATGGACAAGCTGAGAAAATAATCGCTCCAATGCTATCAGATATACTCCATGAAACGATTGTCGTAAAGAACGAAGAAGAAGGTTTTTATCCAAATGGATATAGTCATATATCTTTTGGCTCTGCTAGAAAGTATGAAGTAGATGTTGGTGTTGCCAATGTAGCAAAAGGCGGAGGTTGGATTTCTGGAGATAGTTACTCAACTATCGATCTAGGTTCCGGAAAGCATGCAATCGCAATTAGTGATGGAATGGGGAATGGAGAAAGAGCTCATTTAGAAAGCAATGAGACCTTGCAGCTTCTTCAAAAAATACTTCAATCAGGAATAGAAGAAACGGTAGCGATTAAGTCTGTTAATTCCGTTTTATCTTTACGGACAACGGATGAGATTTTTTCAACACTAGATTTAGCAATGATTGATTTACAAGATGCAAGCGCCAAATTTTTAAAGATAGGGTCAATCCCTAGTTTTATCAAACGGAGTGACGAAGTGATGAAAGTAGAAGCTAGTAATTTGCCAATGGGCATTATCCAAGAATTTGATGTTGATGTTGTAAGTGAGCAATTGAAAGCTGGAGATTTATTGATCATGATGAGTGACGGAATCTTCGATGCGCCTAAGCATGTCGAAAACAAGGATTTATGGATGAAGAGAATCATCAGTGAGATTGAAGGAGATGACCCACAGGATATCGCCGATTCGTTACTTGAACGTGTCATTCGTTCAAGCTCAAATGAGATAAATGATGATATGACCATTCTAGTAACTAAAATTAAGAGAAACATTCCAAAGTGGGCGGCAATTCCGATGTATAAATCTCCAAGGATTATAAAAAAGAAAGCCCAATAAAATAGAATAGTAATGTATATTCCCTACTAAAAGTGTGAATCATGGTACCATTCATACATTTTGGAGGGGATATGATGGGCAAAGGAACGTTAAAGCAAATTCTGTTACTGACAGACGGTTGTTCAAACCAAGGGGAAGACCCAATCGCAATTGCATCTCTAGCAAGAGAGCAAGGAATTACAGTAAATGTAATCGGTGTCGTAGATGATAATCATATGAGTGAACAAGGAATAAAGGAAGTAGAGCAAATTGCTTTAGCTGGTGGAGGCGTTAGTCAAATCGTTTATGCACAACAACTCGCAAAAACGGTTCAGATGGTTACTAGAAAAGCAATGACTCAAACATTATATGGCGTTGTAAACAAAGAACTTCAACAAATACTAGGGCAAGATCAAGAAATGGAAGATTTGGCTCCTGAAAAACGAGGACAAGTTATGGAAGTCGTTGATGAACTAGGAGAAACCATTAACCTTGAAGTGCTAATTCTAGTTGATACAAGTGCTAGTATGAAAAATAAACTACCAATGGTACAAGAAGCATTAACCGACTTATCTATTAGCTTAACGTCTAGAATGGGAGCGAATAAGTTTTCACTCTATTCATTCCCAGGGAAGCGTCGTGAAATTGATCGTCTATTAGACTGGACGCCAAAGTTAGATTCGTTACATGGAATCTTTCATAAGCTCTCGTCGGGAGGGATTACCCCAACAGGACCGGCGTTACAGACGGCGCTACATAAATTTGAGAAGAATAGCTCAAGAAGGAGTCTGATTTCTCGTGATGATGAACTCTACGAAGAGTCCGGTATGTAATCTTCCCACTGGTACAAGATTGGTAGGAAAATGGCACCAAAAACCATATAAAATTGTGAAGCAGTTAGGATCAGGAGCAACTGGAACGGTATATTTGGCAGATTCAGCACACGGAGACATCGCGCTAAAAATCGGTGTGAACAATATGGCGATTACATCAGAGGTGAATGTTCTAAAGCATTTTTCAAAGGTCCAAGGTCAAATACTTGGGCCTTCTTTATTAGATGTAGATGATTATAGTACTAACGAGGGTACATTCCCTTTTTATGCTATGGAATATTTAAAAGGAGAGGAGCTTCTCCCTTTTATAAGAAAACGTGGTGATGAATGGTTAGGGATATTTATCGTACAACTTTTAGGAGACTTAGACCGTCTTCATCGAGCGGGGTGGGCATTTGGAGATCTAAAGCCAGACAATTTATTAGTCGTAGGACCACCTTCTCGAATTCGTTGGATGGATGTAGGAGGAACAACATTATTAGGAAGGTCCATTAAAGAATATACGGAGTTCTATGACCGAGGATACTGGAACTTAGGAACTAGAAAAGCCGAACCAAGCTATGATTTGTTTGCTGTGGCGATGATTATGATTAACTGCTATTACCCAAAGCGATTTAATAAAAATGAAGATAAGCCTCACTTTCAATTAAAAAAGGCCATCGAGGCGAAACCAGCACTGCTTCCTTACCGACAAGTACTAATGAACGCCATTCTGGGAAAGTACGTCGATGCTCAATTAATGAGGAAAGATGTTGTTGAGCTTATAAGTAATAAAAAGACATATACCCATAAGCCACAACGAAAAACTCGAAAAACACATAAAGAGACTAAAAAACAAAAAGGAAAAGGATCGTATATATTTGATTTCTTTCTTGTTTCCTCTTTTCTTCTATTGGCATATATCCTATACTTATTTGGACAAATGATGTAAAACAAGCGCACTTAGTCACCTCCCTTTTTCTATATCGCAGTAGAAAAAAAGATGTATTTAACAAGGAGGGGCCCATTAGAGAGCTTGGAGGGGATGAGTATGGCCAAAGCAGACCAGGTTATGGATGTTTGTTTGCTAGCAGGAGAAATAATGCTTACCTACGGCGCAGAAACTTATCGAGTTGAAGAAACGATTGAAAGAATAGCCAAAGCCGCCAATTTAAAAAATGTACATAGCTTTGTAACAACTACAGGGATTTTCCTTTCCTTCGGTGATGAGGGGAGAGGAGATACAATGCAAATGGTTCGAATAGATGACCGAGTTTATGATTTAAACAAAGTCTCGTTAGTTAATCAAGTATCAAGAGAATTTGTCAGTAGTCAAATCACTGACAAAGAAGCTTATGATAAACTTAAGGAAATTGCCAAAGCACCCCTATATTATCCTGTTTGGCTAGTACACTTAGCTTCTGGTGTGGCAGGCGCAGGATTCTCTTATTTGTTTGGTGGAGGGATAAGAGATATGCTACCCGCTTTTATTGCTGGCTTGGTGGTAAGTCTTTGTTTATTTAAATTTCAAGAGTATTTGAAGGTTAAGTTCTTTGCTGAATTTCTTTCAGCATTTATTGGTGGAGGAACAGCGATTTTACTCGTGTATATCGGCTTAGGAGTCAATTTAGACCAAATTATTATCGGAACATTAATGCCTCTAGTACCGGGAGTACCCTTAACAAATGCTGTTCGTGATTTAATGTCAGGTGATTATGTTGCAGGTGTAAGTAGAGGAGCTGAAGCTATTTTAACGGCTTTATCGATTGCAACCGGGATTGCATTAGCAATAGGGTTATTTCTTGGGTAATAAGGGGGGATTATTATGTGGCTTGGTCTTATTTTATGTTATCTAGCAACGTTTTCTTTCGGTATTTTATTTAATGTACCACTACGTGCTCTATATATTGGAGCTTTAGTCGGATGTTTTTCATGGATTACCTTTCAAGCTTTGCCGCAGCTTGGAGTTTCTATAATATTAGCGACTGCAATAGCTTCACTCCTTTCTGCTACAGTATCTCACTTTCTAGCAAAACGCTTCCGGATTCCGGTGACGAACTTTACCATTCCTGCGATAATCCCATTAGTGCCAGGAAGTAAAGCCTATTTTACGATGAGAGCCTTTGTTGAAAGAGAATATTTACTAGGGCTAGAATTAGGAATAGATACCATGTTTCAGGCTGGTGCAATTGCTGCAGGCCTTGTTTTTGCGTTATCCGTATTTTCCTTTAAGAAAGGAGGAATCGGCCACCGCTATGAACCGAATCGTTAAAGAGTTCATTGAAACTCATCAGCTTTTACAACCGGGTATCGTTGTAGTTGGGGTATCGGGAGGTCCCGATTCGTTAGCATTGCTCCATTTTTTATGGACTCATCAAGATGACTATTCCGTTGAACTTGTTGCCGCACATGTAGACCATCAGTTTCGAGGAGAAGAGTCGTATGAGGACTTTCTTTTTGTAGAAAACTTTTGTCATAGTAGAAACATTCCCTTTGAAGGAAAAAGAATAGATGTGAAAGCCTATCAAAAAAAACATCATCTAAGTGCTCAGGTAGCCGCTAGAGAGTGTAGGTATCAATTTTTTAGCGAGACAATGGTTAAGTATGGTGCAAATATGTTAGCTCTTGGACATCATGGTGATGACCAAGTGGAAACGATGTTGATGAAACAAGTTCGAGGAGCATATGGATTTGGGTTAGCTGGTATTCCTTTTCGAAGAGATTTTTCTACTGGATACATCATTCGCCCATTTTTAGGAATAACTAAAGGTGATATTGAGCAATATTGTATAGAAGAAAAACTTTCACCAAGGCTCGATAAAAGCAATCAATCACAAGACTATACAAGGAATCGCTTTAGGCAAAACATTCTTCCCTTCTTAAAAGAAGAAAATAAAAACGTACATGTCCAGTTTCAAAAGCAAAGCGAATGGGTTATCGAGGATCAGTCTTTTCTTGAAAATCTTACACAACAAGCTTTGGAAAAAGTAATTATTGATAAAAAAGTTGGTAGTGTTGTAATAGACGTTTTGACAGCAAGACAAATGCCAAAAGCTTTACAAAGGAGAGGGATTCATCTAATATTAAAATATCTTTACGGGAAAAATCATCCAATTATTTCAATGATACATATTGAACACATTGCGAATATCTTACATTCCTCTCACCCGTCTGGTCAGATTAATCTACCGAAGGGGGTAGAAGTGGTTCGCTCATATGATATTTGTTCTTTTATCAGGCAAGGGCGGACGGAAAAGGTTACTACATATGAACACCAATTGTCGATTTCAGGAGAAGTGGATGTAGGAATTGGGAAGATTACAGCTGGAATAACAACTTCTTATAAAAAATCAAATCTACAATCTTCTATATATATCGGTGATAGTGAACATATTGCTTTTCCTTTAACCATTCGGTCATGGAAAGAGGGAGACCGAATTTCACCAATGGGGTTGTCGGGGAGTAAAAAAGTAAGTCGTGTGTTTATCGATAATAAAGTAGATATGTCAAAGCGAAAAATTTGGCCGGTAATTGTAGATGGTGAAGGTGAAATACTCTGGGTGCCTGGATTAATAAGGTCAAAAAAAGCAAAAGTATCTGAGCAAACAGCCTCGTTCCTTTTGCTAAGTTTTGAAGCGTACCAGTAAAGATATTTTGATTAGAATCTTCATAGTAATACATACAGGAGGCTTAAACATAGGAATGAGAGAAGACATTAAAGAAATACTTATTTCTGAAGAAGAGATTGAAACTAAGATTCGGGAGTTAGGGAAACAGCTAACTGTAGAATATGAAGGTAAAAATCCGCTTGTGATTGGTGTTTTAAAAGGTGCCATGCTTTTTATGGCAGATTTAACAAAGCGAATTGATACGTATATTGAAATGGATTTTATGGATGTTTCTAGCTATGGAGCTGGAACTGTCTCCACTGGTGAAGTGAAAATTGTCAAAGACTTAGATACGTCAGTGGAAGGTCGAGATGTTCTTATTGTAGAGGATATTATTGACAGTGGACTGACATTAAGCTACTTGGTTCAGTTATTTCACTATCGAAAAGCAAAATCTGTAAAAGTGGTTACACTATTAGACAAACCTGAGGGGAGAAAGGTAGACTTAACTCCTGATTTGGCTGGTTTCATCGTACCAGATGAATTTGTTGTCGGTTATGGTTTGGATTATGCTGAAAGATATCGAAATCTCCCGTATATTGGGGTACTAAAGCCCGAGATATACAGTGAGTAAATATTGTGAATAAGGAAACATTTATGATACTATAAGTAAAGCTTTTATTGTTCGTGGGAGGAGGTCAGGAATGAATCGAATATTTCGTAACACAATATTCTATTTATTAATCTTTTTAGTGATAGTAGCAATTGTCAGTTTTTTCAGTGGAGACCAAACACAAACGGAACCCCTTGCAACTGACCAGTTTCTAGAGCACCTCGAAAATGGTGAGGTTGTTTCTTTCTCTGTAAAACCAGAACGTCAAGTGTATGTCGTAAGAGGCCAATTAGTAGGTCAACCTGAAGGTGAGTATTTTGAGGTTAATATTCCAAGGACTGAGCAAGTCTTTGAGAAAATTATGGCCGCGCAAGCACCTGGTGGAGAGTCATTATGGAATATGGAACAGGCTGATGAAACAAGCGGCTGGGTAACATTTTTTACGTCAATTATTCCATTCATTATTATCTTTATTTTGTTTTTCTTCTTGTTAAGTCAAGCTCAAGGCGGCGGTAGCCGTGTGATGAACTTTGGGAAAAGCAAGGCGAAGATGGTAGCAGATGATAAAAAGAAAGCAAAGTTTAAAGACGTAGCAGGTGCAGACGAAGAGAAACAAGAATTAGTCGAGGTTGTTGAATTCCTAAAAGACCCTCGTAAATTCTCGGCAATCGGCGCTAGAATACCAAAAGGGGTATTACTAGTAGGACCTCCTGGTACAGGTAAAACGTTACTAGCACGTGCAGTTGCTGGTGAAGCGGGAGTGCCATTTTTCTCTATTAGTGGTTCTGACTTTGTTGAAATGTTTGTCGGTGTCGGGGCATCTCGTGTACGTGATTTATTTGAGAATGCAAAGAAAAATGCGCCTTGTATTATATTCATTGATGAAATTGATGCTGTTGGTCGTCAACGTGGAGCTGGTCTTGGTGGAGGACACGATGAGCGTGAGCAAACCTTAAACCAATTACTCGTTGAGATGGATGGCTTTAGTGCGAATGAAGGAATTATTATCATTGCAGCCACAAACCGAGCGGATATATTAGACCCTGCCTTATTACGTCCTGGCCGATTTGATCGTCAAATCATGGTAGGTCGCCCTGATGTTAAAGGTCGAGAAGAGGTTCTTAAAGTCCATGCAAGAAATAAACCGCTTGCTGATGATGTTAATCTTAAGACGATTGCAACAAGAACTCCAGGGTTCTCTGGTGCTGATTTAGAAAATTTACTGAATGAAGCGGCACTTGTAGCTGCTCGTCAAGATAAGAAAAAAGTGAATATGACTCATATCGAAGAAGCGATTGACCGAGTAATCGCTGGGCCTGCGAAAAAGAGTCGTGTGATTTCGGAAAAAGAAAAGAAAATCGTGGCATGGCATGAAGCTGGTCATACCGTTGTTGGTGTGAAGTTAGAAAACGCTGATATGGTACATAAAGTAACGATAGTTCCTCGAGGGCAAGCAGGTGGTTACGCTGTAATGTTACCGAAAGAAGACCGATACTTTATGACCAAACCAGAGTTACTTGATAAAATTATCGGGTTACTTGGTGGACGTGTGGCTGAGGAAATTGCATTTGGAGAAGTAAGTACCGGAGCACATAATGATTTCCAACGTGCAACAGGTATTGCTCGTAAGATGGTTACTGAATACGGAATGAGCGACAAGTTAGGACCAATGCAGTTCGGGTCAAGTAGTGGAGGTCAAGTCTTCCTAGGAAGAGACATTCAAAACGAGCAAAACTATAGTGACCAAATTGCATACGAGATTGATTTGGAGGTACAACGTTTTATTAAAGAATGTTACGAACGTTGTAAGCAAATCCTAGTTGATAATCGTAGCAGCCTAGATTTGATTGCAAACACGTTAATGGAGTTAGAAACATTAGATGCGGAACAAATCAAGTCGTTAGTAAACGAAGGAAAACTTCCGATGGACCACCATACAAACCGTGTGGATACACCTGATGATAACGATTCAGATGTAAAAGTAAACATTAACAAAAAGGAAAACGATGAAGAAAACACAATTTCCAAAAATGTTTACGATAAAAAAGAGGAAGAAGTAACTGAAGAGAATGACTCTAAAGATGATAAAAAAGACCAATAATAATTGGTGTAAGATGGGATGCTCAATTATGGGCATCCTATTTTTTACTAAGAAATCAAAAAATAAATAGCATTAGTTCCTTTTAGTTGGTTGTGATGTGTTAAATGTTTATAATTTGGGTGAAAACAAAAAAATAAATGGGTGATAGTATGATTTTTGTTGTGGATGTGGGGAATACAAATATAGTATTAGGAGTTTACGATGGTGACGAATTGAAATTCCATTGGCGAATTGCAACTAGTCGTGAAAAAACAGAAGATGAATATGGTATGGTCATCAAAAGTTTATTCTCGCATCATGGTGTTAGCTTTGAAGAAATTGATGGAATAATTATCTCATCGGTGGTTCCTCCAATCATGTTTGCACTTGAACAAATGTGTATTAAATACTTCGGACAGGCTCCGATTGTCATTGGACCTGGGATTAAAACCGGATTAAATATTAAATATGAAAACCCTCGGGAAGTTGGGGCTGACCGAATCGTAAATGCGGTTGCAGCCATTCACCTCTATGGATCTCCATTAGTAATAGTTGATTTTGGAACAGCGACAACATATTGCTATATCAACGAGGATAAACAATACATGGGCGGAGTCATTGCACCTGGAATTGGAATTTCAACGGAGGCTTTATATACAAGGGCATCGAAGCTTCCACGAATTGAAATTACTAAGCCACCACAAGTGGTAGGTAAAAATACTGTACATGCGATGCAGTCCGGTATCTTTTATGGTTATGTTGGGCAAGTGGATGGAATCGTATCAAGAATGAAAGAACAATCACCAGAACAACCAAAAGTTATAGCTACGGGAGGATTGGCCACTTTAATTGCTGAAGAATCACGCACAATTGATACAGTTGACCCGTTCTTGACGCTTAAAGGATTACAAATGATTTATATGAAGAATAAAGGGTAGTATAGAGAGGAAGATTCATATGAGTGATTATTTAATAAAAGCTCTTGCGTTTGATGGAAAGGTACGTGCGTATGCAATTACAACTACCGTAATGATAAATGAAGCGGTTCGTAGACAAAAAACTTGGGCAACGGCTTCTGCGGCATTGGGTAGAGCAATGACAGCGTCTACGATGATGGGTGCCATGCTTAAAGGCGATAGTAAATTAACGGTGAAAATTGAAGGTGGTGGCCCAATTGGAGCCATTATTGTTGATGCCAATGCAATGGGAGAGACAAGAGGGTATGTGACCAACCCTAGTGTTCATTTTGAGTTAAATGCTCAGGGGAAACTAGATGTGGCACGAGCAGTAGGAACGAGTGGCTATTTATCAGTCGTTAAAGATTTAGGGATGCGTGATAACTTTACGGGAAGTGTCCCGCTTGTTTCTGGAGAACTAGGAGAAGATTTCACCTATTACTTTGCTTCATCTGAACAAACGCCTTCATCTGTAGGGGTTGGAGTTCTTGTAAATCCTGACGAGACCATAGCGGCCTCAGGTGGATTTATTATTCAGATGTTACCAGGAGCAGATGATGCGGTCATTGATGAAGTTGAAAGGCGATTAAGTACACTTCCTCCAATCTCTAAGTTAATCGAAGCTGGCATGCCACCAGAAGAAATGCTTGCTGCGATCGTTGGAGATGACAATTTGAAAATTCTTGAGAAGATGGGAGTTCAGTTTTCTTGTCCATGTTCTAAGGAACGAATCTCGAATGCACTCATTAGTCTTGGAAAAGATGAATTAAAAGATATGATTGAGACGGACGGCGGAGCGGAAACGAGATGTCATTTCTGTAATGAAGAATACCATTTTTCAAAAGAAGATTTAACGGAATTGCTGGAACAAACATCACAATAATAAATACCATGTTTTACAAAAAAAAAAGTTGACGGATAAAATACGGTCTGATACTATAATTTTAAGAAAACCAATAAATTTACTTGGGATTAAGGGAGGATATTTGAATATGAGAGTAGCAAATACAATAACTGACCTCATCGGACAAACACCGTTAGTAAAATTAAACCGTCTTGTTGAAGACGATTCAGCTGATGTATATTTAAAATTAGAATTTTTCAATCCAGGAAGTAGCGTTAAAGATCGTATTGGTCTTGCCATGATTGAAGCTGCTGAAAGAAGTGGAGAACTAAAACCAGGAGTAACGATTGTTGAACCTACTAGTGGAAACACTGGAATTGGTCTTGCGATGGTAGCTGCAGCAAAAGGCTATAAAGCTAAGTTAGTTATGCCAGAAACAATGAGTTTAGAGCGTCGTAACCTTTTAAGAGCATATGGAGCAGAGTTAGTACTAACTCCAGGTCCAGAAGGTATGGGTGGAGCTATCCGTAAAGCAACTGAACTAGCTCAAGAAGAAGGGTACTTCATGCCTCAGCAGTTTGAAAACGAAGCAAACCCTATTATCCACAGAGAAACAACAGGTCGTGAGTTACTTGAGCAAGTACAAGGACAAATTGACGGATTTGTTTCAGGTATTGGAACAGGTGGAACAATTACAGGTGCAGGTGGACTACTTAAAGAAAACTTCCCTGATTTAAAAATCTATGCAATTGAGCCTGCTGATTCTCCAGTTCTTTCTGGTGGAAGCCCGGGACCACACAAAATCCAAGGAATTGGTGCAGGATTTGTCCCAAGTATTTTAAATACAGAAGTATATGATGAAGTCATCACAGTTTCAAATGACGAAGCGTTTGAATATGCTCGACGTGCAGCTCGTGAAGAAGGAATTCTTGGAGGAATTTCATCTGGTGCAGCGATTTCAGCCGCACTAAAAGTAGCTAAAAAACTTGGAAAAGGCAAAAAAGTTGTAGCTATCATTCCAAGTAATGGAGAGCGTTATTTAAGTACTCCTTTATACCAATTCGAAGACTAATCCCAAAAAAATATAAGCAGATTCTCTAGCAATAAGAGAGTCTGCTTTTTTAATGTTGAACTTTGTTGTAAAATAAACGGTATGCAATCAATGTTGGGAGTGAGTCTATTGCATAAAGATGGACATGCAACGACGAATTCAGTAGAAGTTCACCGTTACAAAGCAACAACCACTTTTTCAATTGACAACAATAAGTGGTTTCATTCGTATAAACATATGACCAAACATATGCCTCGCCATAGTTTATTAGAAAGTGGTAGAGGAGGTCGTTATTCTATCATTGGTTTACATCCAGATGCCATTATAAAAGGAAAAGATAATCATTTTACAATCACAACAAGCGAAGGAACGAAAACTGAAAAAGGAGAACCGTTTTTCCTATTACAACAATGGCTAAAACAGTTCAAGTCTCCTTCTATAGAAGATGGACCTCCATTTCAAGGAGGAGCGATCGGATTTATTAGCTATGACATGGTTCGCCACTTTGAAAGAATACCCACATCCTCACAAGATGATTTGGCAACGTATGATTTTTATTTCCTTGTCTTTAATGATGTCTGTATTTATGATCATCAGTACAACGAGATGACGCTTATTACTCATTATGAGAAAGGTGACCATCATCGTGCGAAAGAAAGATTAGAGAAATGTAAACAACAGTGGCTTAAAGAGTGGCCAGAATGGCAGTGGGAACAGAAAACAACTAAGGAAGATGATTGGCAAGCTTCGTTATCGGAACAAGAGTTCACGGAGGCTGTCAAAAGAATTCAAGATTACATTGCTTCAGGTGATGTTTTTCAAGTAAATCTTTCTGTAAGACAAGCTAAACCGCTTAACACGGAGCCCTTGCACATCTACGAAAAATTACGTGAGGTTAATCCTTCCCCTTACATGGGCTATCTTCATAGTGATGAATTTCAAATTGTCAGTGGGTCTCCTGAATTGCTGATTAAAAAGGACGGAAAAGTATTAAGTACACGTCCTATTGCAGGAACAAGGTCAAGAGGAAAAGATGAAGCTGAAGATGAACGCCTAGCGAAGTCTCTGATTGAAAATGAAAAAGAACGAGCTGAGCACATCATGCTAGTTGACCTTGAACGAAATGACCTTGGTCGTGTCTGTGAGTACGGGACGGTTGAAGTCGACGAACTAATGGTGATTGAAAAATATTCACACGTGATGCACATTGTTTCAAATGTGAAAGGCACGCTCGCTCAGGGGCATGACTTATTTGATATCATTGAAGCTACATTTCCAGGTGGAACTATTACTGGTGCTCCTAAAGTTAGGACAATGGAAATTATTGAAGAGCTTGAACCTGTGCGACGAGGCATTTATACTGGGTCTATAGGGTGGATTGACTTTAATGGAGATATGGAGTTTAATATTGTCATTCGAACCTTGCTAGCTAAGGAAGGTATGGCCTATGTGCAAGCTGGAGCTGGTATTGTCATCGATTCAAATCCGATAGCAGAATATAAAGAATCGTTGAAAAAGGCAAGAGCACTGTGGAAAGCAAAAGAGTTGAGTGAAGAAGAGGTAACAAATCAGAAAGTAGAGCTGAGGAGGAATTAAGATGATTTTAATGATTGATAACTATGATTCGTTTACGTACAATTTAGTGCAATATTTAGGTGAAATGGGACATGAGTTGATAGTTAAACGAAATGACCAAATTACGATTTCTGAAATAGAAGAACTTTCTCCAACATATTTGATGATTTCTCCAGGTCCATGCAGTCCTGATGAAGCTGGAATAAGTATGGAGGCCATTGAATATTTTGCAGGGAAAATCCCGATTTTTGGAGTGTGTCTTGGACATCAATCGATTGCACAAGTATTTGGCGGCGATGTTGTCAGAGCGGATAAGTTAATGCACGGTAAGACATCTGAAATGAATCACGATGGAGAAACTATTTTTTCGGGAATGGCAAATCCTTTTACAGCAACGAGATACCACTCTCTTATCGTCAAAAAAGAAACATTACCAGATTGTTTAGAAATAACTGCTGAGACGGAAGAAGGAGAAATTATGGCGCTTCGTCATAAAACCTTGCCGATTGAAGGAGTTCAGTTTCATCCAGAGTCGATCATGACAGAGGATGGTAGACGCTTACTAAAAAACTTTATTGATAAGTACGCAGGGAGTAAGGTATAAATGTACCTTTCATTAAATGGTGAAGTAGTTGAACAGAAAGAAGCGACGATTTCTGTTTTCGAACATGGATTTATGTATGGTTTAGGAGCTTTTGAAACGTTTCGAATTTATAAAGGTCATCCATTCTTATTGGATGACCATTTTCAACGTTTGCGAGGAAGTCTACTTGAGTTAGGTATAGAGTGGAATGAATCAAAAGAGTATATCGTCCAACATGTAAACGACTTATTACAAGCGAATGAACTAGAAGATGCATATGTAAGATGGAATGTTTCTGCAGGAGTTGGACCTTTAGGATTACAAACGGAATCGTATCATAGTCCAACAACTATCGTTTATATGAAAGAATTACCTCAAGAAGCGCCAATAACTAAAAAAGTAAGGATTCTACAAACGAAAAGAAATACCCCTGAAGGTCAACACCGGCTAAAATCACATCATTATTTAAATAATATTTTAGGGAAAAGAGAACTAGGTAATGATATACATATGGAAGGTCTTTTTTTAACGGAAAAAGGTCACATTGCAGAAGGTGTAGTGTCTAATGTGTTTTGGGTAAAGGATGATGTCCTTTATACACCGGATATAGATACCGGTATATTGAATGGAGTTACTCGTCAATTTGTAATTGAATTGGCGAAAAAAGAAAATGTATTTGTAAAAGAAGGTTTTTTCCATGAGAATGAACTTAAGGAAGCGGATGAAGTCTTTATTACAAACTCAATCCAAGAAATAGTCCCAATCATTTCAGTAGATGATACCTTCTTTTCGGACTCATCTCTTGCAACGAAGCTACAAGCTTTGTATTCTCAATATACGACAAAGCTTTGGAGCAAAAAGGAGCTATGAACATGTCTACGTCAAAAAAATCAATAAATAGAAGGCACAATCAATATAAAGATAAAACTTATATTATGGGTATTTTAAATGCGACACCAGACTCATTTTCTGATGGTGGTAAATTTAATCACGTGGATGCTGCTGTAGCCCGTGCAAAGGAATTGGTAAAGGCTGGAGCAGATATCATTGATATCGGAGGAGAATCAACAAGACCAGGGGCGCAGAAAGTTAGTGAAGAAGATGAATTAGTCCGTGTAATCCCGATAATTGAAGCAGTCTCTAAAGCTGTTAATGTCCCAATCTCAATTGATACGTATAAAAGCGAAGTGGCAAGACAAGCTGTTATAGCGGGAGCTTCGATTATAAATGATGTATGGGGGGCAAAAGCTGAACCTGAAATTGCAAAAGTCGCTGCTGAATTTGACGTTCCAATCGTCCTAATGCATAACCGGGAGAATCGCTTATACGGTGATTTAATGGAAGACATGAAAAGCGATTTACTTGAAAGTATATCGATTTGTAGGGAAGCTGGTGTACAGGACGAACAAATTATTCTTGATCCAGGAATTGGATTCGCAAAATCTTATGAGCAGAATCTAGAGGTAATGAGAAGACTTGATGAGTTAGCCACATTGAACTATCCTCTTCTACTAGGTACGTCTCGTAAATCTTTTATTGCAAAAACTCTAGATTTACCAGTAGATGAAAGAGTAGAAGGAACGGGAGCCACAGTATGCTTAGGAATCCAAAAAGGGTGTAATATCGTCCGTGTTCATGACGTACTTGAGATGAGTAGAATGGCTAAAATGATGGATGCAATGTTGGCAAAGGGAGTGAATCACAATCGTGGATAAAATACTAATAAACGATATGGAATTTTATGGTTACCATGGAGTCTTGCCTGAAGAAACGAAAATTGGACAACGATTTTATGTGTCTGTTGAACTAATCATTGACTTACATAAGGCAGGGCAATCAGACGACTTGAATGACACTGTAAACTACGGGGAGGTCTATCATCTTGTAGAATCAATAGTAGAAGGTAAGCCCTATAAGCTAGTTGAAACAGTTGCAGAAAAAGTGTCTAGTTCGATACTTGAAAGCTATCCGTTAGTAACTTCCTGTATCGTAAAATTGGTAAAACCAGACCCTCCTATCAAAGGTCACTATAAGTCGGTAGCGGTTGAAATTCAGAGGAGTAGGTAAGTTTGAATAATTTAGCATATGTTGGTTTGGGTTCGAATTTAGGAGATAGAGAGCGATATTTAGCCGCGGGCATTCAGGCCATTGAAGACCATGACTTTTGCGCGGTAAGTAGGTGTTCTTCTATTTATGAAACCGAACCTATTGGCTTTGTAGAACAAGCTTCCTTTTTAAATATGGTTGTCGAAGTAAAAACATCGCTCCAACCACGGGAACTATTGGAGGCGTTGAAGAAAATAGAAGAAAGTGCAGATCGAAAAAGAGAGGTTCGTTGGGGTCCTCGAACGTTAGACCTTGACATTTTGTTATTTAATCAACAAAATATTAAGGTGGATGATTTACAAATTCCTCACCCAAGGATGACTGAGCGTGCTTTTGTAATCGTCCCATTACAAGAGATCAATCCACTCCTTTATGTTCCGGGGATAAATAAAACGGTAAAAGACATTTACGAAACGTTACCAGATAAAGAGGGTGTAAACGTATGGAAAATCCAAACGTAGGAAGAAAGATTAGAGCTTTTCGCAAACTAAAGGGTTACACACAAGAAAGTTTTGCAAAAACAGCGGGTGTTTCGGTTTCTTTACTTGGAGAAATTGAGCGAGGATCTAGAATGCCTAATGAAGAGTTTGTAGTAAAAGTGGCCTCATTATTAAAAGTGGATATTAGCGAGTTAGAAGATAAATAAATTTTCTTCAGTGGAGGTGAAAAAGTGTTTAAAATCGGTGATGTTAAACTTAAAAATAGAGTGGTCTTAGCACCTATGGCCGGAGTATGTAATCCAGCCTTCCGATTAATTGCAAAAGAGTTCGGAGCAGGACTTGTTTGTGCAGAAATGGTAAGCGATAAAGCCATCCTTCATAAAAATGAAAAATCGTTAAATATGCTATTTGTAGATGAGCGCGAAAAACCATTGAGTTTACAGATTTTTGGTGGTGAAAAAGAAACGTTGGTCGCCGCTGCGGAGTTTGTTGATAAGAATACAAATGCAGATATTATTGACATTAACATGGGGTGCCCAGTACCGAAAATCACAAAATGTGATGCTGGTGCGAGGTGGCTACTAGACCCTAATAAAATATATGATATGGTATCCGCCGTTGTTGAGAAGGTAGATAAACCGGTAACTGTAAAAATGAGAATGGGTTGGGATGAAGAACATATTTATGCTATTGAAAATGCCAAAGCGGTTGAACGCGCTGGCGGAAGTGCGATTGCTCTTCATGGTAGAACTCGTGTTCAGATGTATGAAGGTACTGCAAATTGGGATATCATTAAAGAAGTAAAACAATCGGTTTCGATTCCCGTTATTGGTAATGGAGATGTTAAAACACCTGAAGATGCAAAAAGAATGCTAGATACAACGGGCGTAGATGGAGTCATGATAGGAAGAGCGGCGTTAGGAAACCCTTGGATGTTGTATCGCACCGTTCATTACTTAGAAACGGGAAAACTTTCACCAGACCCAAGTCCACGTGAAAAAATCGATGTTTGTATGATTCACTTAGACCGTCTTATTGATTTAAAAGGTGAAAAGGTAGCAGTCAGAGAAATGAGAAAGCACGCCGCTTGGTATTTGAAAGGAATGCGTGGAAATGCTCGTGTTCGTGATAAAGTAAATTACTTTGAAACAAGAGAAGATGTATCGTCTGCTCTTTATGATTTTGTTGAAGAAGTAGAAGCAAGACAACCAGAGGCGGATAAGATAGAAGCGTAGCAACTAGAGTATACAACTGCCAGTCGAAGCTGGCAGTTTTTCTAATACATATAACGAAGCTTTACATAAGAAATGAATTTTAGGAGTTGAAGACATGAGTCAGGAAGTAGAAATGAGCGATTTGCAAGCGGTAAGAAGAGAAAAGTTAAAACATTTATTGGATAGCGGGATTGATCCGTTTGGTGGAAAGTTCGAACGTTCCCATTCAGCAAAAGAAATGCAAAATCAATTTGGTGAGTTATCTAAAGAAGAGTTAGAAGAACAAAAAAATCAAGTTATTTTAGCTGGTAGAGTTATGACAAAACGAGGAAAAGGAAAAGCAGGTTTTGCTCATATCCAAGACTTGACGGGTCAAGTACAAATTTATGTTCGTAAAGATGCTGTTGGTGACGACGCGTATCAACTATTCGATACGATAGATATAGGTGACATTGTAGGAATTACTGGAGTTGCCTTTAAAACTAAAGTCGGTGAACTATCTATTAAGGTGGAAAACTTTCAAATACTATCTAAGTCATTACGACCATTACCAGATAAATTCCACGGATTAAAAGATATTGAACAAAGATACCGTCAACGCTATGTAGATTTAATTGTAAATCCGGAAGTACGTGATACTTTTGTTGTGCGTAGTCGTATTTTACAATCGATGAGACGCTATTTAGATAGTCGCGGATACCTTGAAGTAGAAACCCCGACGATGCATTCGATTGCAGGTGGAGCATCTGCTCGTCCGTTTATTACACATCATAATGCGTTAGATATGAAGTTGTATATGAGAATTGCGATTGAGTTACATTTAAAACGTCTAATCGTGGGTGGATTAGAAAAGGTCTATGAAATTGGAAGAGTGTTTAGAAATGAAGGAGTTTCGACAAGACATAATCCTGAATTTACGATGATAGAGTTGTACGAAGCGTATGCTGATTATAACGATATTATGAATTTAACTGAGCAACTCGTTGCTCACATTGCACAAGAAGTATTAGGAACGACAACGGTAACATACGGTGAGTACGAAGTTGATTTAAAACCAGAATGGAAAAGACTCCATATGGTAGATGCTATAAAAGAATATGCTGGTGTAGATTTCTGGACGGAAATGACGGATGAAGAAGCGAGAGAAATTGCAAAACAACATAATGTTCATGTCAAAGAGACAATGACGTATGGACATGTTGTTAATGAATTCTTTGAGCATTTTGTTGAAGAAAAATTAATACAACCAACATTTATCTATGGGCATCCTACAGCGATTTCGCCATTAGCGAAGAAAAACCCTGAAGATGAACGTTTCACGGACCGCTTTGAATTATTTATTGTTGGTCGAGAGCATGCAAATGCCTTCACTGAATTAAATGATCCTATTGACCAAAGAGAACGTTTTGAAGGGCAATTAAAAGAAAGAGAGCAAGGCGACGATGAAGCCCACATGATGGATGAAGACTTTATTGAAGCTTTAGAGTATGGAATGCCTCCAACAGGTGGACTTGGAATTGGGATTGACCGCCTTGTTATGTTATTGACGAACTCTCCTTCAATCCGTGATGTGTTATTATTTCCTCAAATGAGACATCGTGAAATTAGCGAAGAGTAGAATGAAAAAGCTCAGTAGAAAATACTGGGCTTTTTTCTATTTTTATTACACTATACTTTGTTTAGAAACGGAGTATAATTACCTAATAGAGTTTTCTGTTTAGAGAAGAATAACATAAATTTCTTTTTGTGAAATTCATCTTTAAAATAGATGTTGACTTTTCGAATTTGATTTGTTATATTATTAAAGTCGCTGCTGACGTAAACGGCAGTTGGCAAAATAGCTCTTTGAAAACTGAACAGAACAAAGCCAAGCGAAAGAGATACATGATATCTCATTGCCGTTGCAAAATGGCAAACCCGTCATTGTAAAATGACAAAAAAGTTGCGAAAGCAACACTTTTATGAGCTTAATCAACTCACTTTTATGGAGAGTTTGATCCTGGCTCAGGACGAACGCTGGCGGCGTGCCTAATACATGCAAGTCGAGCGGA